>NZ_JBXAKU010000002.1:0-544357 GCF_058798735.1 Caulobacter sp. GW822-FHT07D08 | reverse complement strand
TTCAAACCTCCCGTCTCAGAAGGTTTGAATCAGCCCCGCCACTTTTTGGGAATCCCGTTTATGGGTCTGTGGCCTAGTGGAAATCCCGGCTCCGTAGCAGCCTTCCGGACACCTTCTGGCGCACGCGCGGGGCCGGCGCGCCCGGCTCGTCGCGCAGGGTGGACAGGTGCGCCGACAGGTCGGTGAAGCCCTCGGCCACCACGTGGATGACATTCTCGGCCCTTTGCACCCGGCCGTGGACGACCAGGAACGAGGCGGTCATCACCACATTGCGGTCGGCCTCGAAGCGGTCCTTCCAGACCACCGCATTGGCCACGCCCGTCTCGTCCTCCAGGGTCACGAACACCACGCCCTTGGCCGTCCCTGGTCGCTGGCGGATCAGGACGAGCCCCGCCACCGACACCTTGCGGCCGTCCTTTAGGGTCAGCAGTTGCTCGGCCGTGATCACCCCGCGCCGGATCAGCATCGCGCGGTAGAAGCTTACCGGATGGTCCTTCAGCGACAGGCTGGTGGTGCGGTAATCCTCGGCCACTTCCTGCGGCTGGCCCATGGCCGGCAGCGCCGCACGGTCTTCGAACAGCGGCAGCCCGGCCAGCAACGGCGCCCGCACCGGCGCCTTGTGCTCGCCCTTCAGCCCCTTCACCGCCCACAGCGCCTCGCGGCGGGTGAGCCCGACCGAGGCGAAGGCGTCGGCCTCGGCGAGCAGCTCCAGCGCGCGCTGCGGCACGCCGCCCTGCGCGAACTCGCCCGGGGTGCGAGCGCCCTCCTCCCTCGCCTTGAGCAGGGGTTCGATATCGCCCTTCTCCTTCAGGCCCTTGATCTGGCGGAACCCCAGGCGGACGGCCTTCCAGCGGGGGCGGTTCTGGTCGTTGGCGATCTTGTCCGCGCGCGGCCTGAACCGGCGAGCCCCCTCCACCGCTTCGCGGTCCCCCTCCCCCATGAAGGGGGAGGAAGGCACCTTGCGAGCCTCTAGCGTGCAGTCCCAGTCGCTGGCCAGGATGTCCGGCGGCAGCACCTCCACCCCATGCTCGCGCGCGTCCCGCACCAGCTGGGCCGGCTGGTAGAAGCCCATCGGCTGGGAGTTGATCAGGGCCGCGCAGAACACGTCCGGCCAGGCCCATTTGATCCAGGCCGAGACGTAGACCAGCTTGGCGAAACTGGCCGCGTGGCTCTCCGGAAAGCCGTAGTGACCGAAGCCCTCGATCTGCTTGAAGCACCGCTCGGCGAAGTCGCGCTGGTAGCCGCGCGCGACCATGCCCTCGACGAACTTGTCGCGATATTCGGCCGGCGTGCCCAGGTTGCGGAAGGTGGCCATGGCCTTGCGCAGGCCGTCGGCCTCGTCGGGCGTGAACTTGGCCGCCTCGATGGCCAGGCTCATGGCCTGTTCCTGGAACAGCGGCACACCGTAGGTGTTGCCGAGGATCTGTTTCAGCTCATCTTCGGGGCCATGCTCCGGCGACGGCGCGGGCATGTCCACGGGTTCGATCCCATTCCGCCGCTTCAGGTACGGGTGCACCATGTCGCCCTGGATCGGGCCGGGTCGGACGATCGCCACCTCGATGACCAGGTCGTAGAACCTGCGGGGCTTCAGGCGCGGTAGCATCGACATCTGCGCCCGGCTCTCCACCTGGAAGATGCCCACGCTGTCGGCCACGCACAGCATGTCGTAGACGCCGGGCAGCTCGAGCGGGACATCGGCCAGGTCGACGATCGGCTCGCCATGATCGGCCCGCAACATGCCGAAAGCGCGCTGGATGGCGGTCAGCATGCCCAGGGCCAGCACGTCGACCTTCATCAGCTTCAGGCTGTCGATATCGTCCTTGTCCCACTCGATGAAGGTGCGGTCGGCCATGGCCGCATTGCCGATCGGCACGGTCTCGTCCAGCCGCCGCTTGGTCAGGACAAAGCCGCCGACATGCTGCGACAGGTGGCGCGGGAAGCCCATCAGCTCGGTGGCCAGGTTCACCGCGCGGGCGATCTCAGGCGCCTCGGGATCCAGGCCCGCATTGCGCAGATGCTCCTCGGGCAGGCCCGAGCCCCAGCTGCCCCAGACCGTGCCGGCCAGCAGGTTGGTGACGTCCTCGGTCAGGCCCAGGGCCTTGCCGACATCGCGGATGGCGCTGCGCGGGCGGTAGTGGATCACCGTCCCGCAGATGGCGGCATATTCCCGACCATAGCGACGATAGACATACTGCATCACCTCCTCGCGCCGCTCGTGCTCGAAATCGACGTCGATGTCCGGCGGCTCGCCGCGGTTCTCGGAGATGAAACGGGTGAACAGCAGCCGGTGCTCGGTCGGGTCGATCGCCGTCACGCCCAGGCAGAAGCAGACCGAGGAATTGGCCGCCGACCCGCGCCCCTGGCACAGTATGCCCATGCTACGGGCCTCGCGCACGATGTCGTGCACGGTGATGAAGTAGTTGGGATAGTCCATCTTGGCGATCAGCCGCAGCTCTTCCTTCAGCTGCCTGGCGACCTTCTCCGGCACGCCGGCCGGATAGCGCCAGGCCGCGCCGGACCAGGTGAGATCGCTCAGGTGCTCCATCGCCGTCTTGCCGGCCGGCACGGGCTCGTCCGGATATTCCTCGTTGAGCTGGCCGAGGTCGAAGCCGATCCGCTCGACGATCTCGACCGTGCGCTCGACCGCACGGGGCCAGCGTTCGAACAGGCGCGCCATCTCGGCCGGCGACTTGATGTGACGCTCGGCATTGGCCTCCAGCCGGAAGCCCGCCTCCTGGATCGTGCAGTGCTCGCGCACGCAGGTGATGACGTCCTGCAGCGGTCGCCGTTCGGGGCCGTGATAGAGCACGTCATTGGTCGCCACGATCGGCGCGCCGGCGGTCCGGCCCAGGTCGTCCAGGCGCGAGAGACGCTTGAGGTCCTGGGCGGCGTAGGCCCGGCTGGCCGCCAGCCAGGATCGCCCGCGCAGGTCGCCGGCCATACGGGCCAGGTCGCGTTCGAAAGCCTCGTCCAGCGTCCCGGGCGGCAGGATCAAGCCCAGCTGGCCATCGGAATGCTCCAGAAAATCCGGCCAGGAGAGGTGGCACTCGCCCTTGCCTGCCCGCCGCTGGCCGACCGTCAGCAGCCGCGTCAGCCGGCCGAACGCCTCGCGGTCGGTCGGGTAGCAGAGAAGACTGGGCGTCCCGTCCATGAAGTCCAGCCGGCACCCACTCAGTATACGGACGTTTCGCTTCTTGACCGCCGTCCAGGCCCGGACGACGCCCGCCAGGCTGTTGCGGTCGGTGACGCCGATGGCCGAGAGGCCCAGCGCCTCGGCCGCGATCGCCAGCTCCTCCGCGTGCGAGGCCCCGCGCAGGAACGAGAAATTGGTGGTGGTCTGGAGCTCGGCGTAGGCGCTCATCCGAACAGCCCATGGATCCACCACTTGGGCGCTTCGTCCTCGCCAAACAGGCCTTGGCGATAGATCCAGAACCGCCCCCCCACGTCATCCTCGACGCGGTAGTAGTCGCGGACCTTGCCGGGGCCGGTATCGGTCTCGCCGACGCCGGCGCGCCACCATTCCTGGCCGATGCGTTCAGGGCCCTCGGCGCGGCGGACGCGGTGGGCGCGGCCGCGCCAGGTGAACGACATCGGCGGATCGTCCGGCAGCTTGGCGATGGCCGTGATCGCCTCGGGCCGCTTGAACAGCCGCACCGGGCGCGGTCGGTCGGGGTTCCATTTCGCGGCGGCCGGCGGGTCGAGCGGGGCGTTGCGGACGACCGAGCGTTCGGGGACATGGCTCTCATACGGATCGGCGCGCCAGACGCGGGCTTCGCCCAAGCGGTTGACCAGGCGGTCGATCAGAGGGGCCAGGGTCTCGTCGAGGCTGGTCCCGGCTTCGGCGTCCAGCCGGTCCTGCGCCGCCGCCAAGGGCTCGACGGCGGCGGCGTGGACGGTGACGACCTCGATGCCGAAGCCGGGGTCGACCTTGTCCAGCTTGGGGACGATCAGCTTGGTCAGCCGCTTGGCGTCGCGACCGATGCGGGCCAGGCTCGCGCGGACCGGATAGGCCTGGCCGTCCAGGCGGTGGAACACGACCTCGAAGCGCTTGGCCCCGCGCCCCTCGGCCTCCAGCCGTTGGCAGATCAAGGCCAGGGCGTCGCCGGTCACGCGGGCCAGGTCCTCGGGCGCGCTGATCGGCTCGAAGAAGGCCATGCGGTCGAACCAGGGCGTGGCCGGGCGGCGGAAGCTCAGGGCCTCGGCCGCCATGCCCAGGGCCTGATCGAGGCGCAGAGTCAGGCCCAGGCCGAAGCGCTTGGCCAGCTGGGCGCGGGGCAGGGCGAAGAGCTGCCCGACACGGTGCAGGCCCAGGCGCGGCAGTTGGGCCTCGGCGGCGTCCTCCAGGCGCAGGGCCGCGACGGGCAAGGCCTCGATCGCCGCGCGCTGCTCGCCCGGCGCGGCGATGGCCAGGTCGTCGCCGTCGCGGGCCCCAAACCGCGCCAGGGCCCACGCGGCTCCGGCGGTGTCGGCGATCGCCGCCCGAGCCGGCACGCCCCAGCGCGCCAACCGCGCCACGAGATCGACCAGCATGTCGCGCTCCCCGCCCCACAGGTGGTCGGTGCCGGTGATGTCGAGAAATAGGCCGTCCGCCCCATCGATCGCCACGGCCGGCGAGAAGCGCACGCACCAGTCGCACAGGGCCTCCAGCGCCACGCGGTCGGCGACGGGATCGTGGTCGAAGGTCATCAGGTTCGGAACCAGGGCCATGGCGTCGGCGGCCTTCTGGCCGGGGCCGAGGCCAAGGGCCCGGGCGGTCTCGTCGACGGCGGCGAGGCGTCGGGTCCCGCCCTCCGTGGCCAGCAGGGCGAAAGGCGCGGCTTCAGCCGACGTATCGCAGCCCGGGTTCCGCCGGCGCCACGTCGTGATCGGCCAGTTGGGACACCAGACGGAAAGGATGCGGGCCATGGCCGGCCTCCTGTGCTTCCAAGATCCAAGAGCCGGGACGTCCGCCCCGGCAGCGTTCCAGTTCGACCCGCCAGCGCGGGGGGCCGAGGCCGATGTCGTCCGCCGGCGGCGGGGTCGGCGATGGCCCGATCCGCCAGCGGCTGAACGAGGCCGAGCCGGACACCGCCTGGCCCGCGCCCGCTCGTCCCCCGTAAGGTCTTCGGTGCAGCACCACCCCGAAGCCGCCGCGCTTCTCGCAGGCCAGCTGCAGGCGGCGGCCGGCCGTCAGGTCCGGGGCCTCGGCTTCACCGACAGCGGCGGCGACACCCTGAGTGGAAAGCGCGTCCTCCAGCACCGACAGGGTCTCGGCCTCGTCGCGCGTGCGAACCTGGATCAGCCGCTCGGTCGGGAAGCCGAGGCCAAACAGACCAGGCGCGAACAGGTCGCCGCGCCGGGCGATCCAGACGATGGCGCCGGTCTTCACGAGGGGCCGCAACAGCAGGCCGACGAAGGCGGCGGGGGCCGCCCCGGTCTCGCTCTCCAGCCCCGCGCCCGTCACCTCGTGCCAGCCGCCCAGCGGCAGGCCGCCGCCTGGAAAGCAGCCGTCGATGGCCAGATCGCCGAACGGCAGGACGGGATTCGGAGTCCGAGTCCCCGCTTCGATCGCGGCGATCCGGCCTCTAAGGGCCGCAAGACGCGCCTCGCGCGAGCCGGCCATTCCATACTCCTTGTTCCACTTTTGTTCTGATCTCGCGGCGCGGCGGAGTCAAGCCTTGGAGAGTCGGGCGGGACCGGCCAAAGTGTCTCAAACGGCCGTATGAAGCCCCCCCCGCAGGAAACCTCATGTCCCTCACCCGCGTCCTGATCGCCAACCGTGGCGAGATCGCCGTCCGCATCGCCCGCGCGGCGGCGGAGGCCGGGCTTACGAGCGTGGCGGTCTACGCGACCGATGACGCGGGCTCGCCCCATGTCGGCGCCGCCGACCAGGCGGTCGCCCTGCCCGGCGCGGGGGCGCGGGCCTATCTCGACATCGCCGCGATCGTGACGGCGGCCAAGGCGCAGGGCTGCGACGCCCTGCATCCCGGCTATGGCTTCCTGTCGGAAAACGCTGGCCTGGCGCGGGCGTGCGCCGAGGCGGGCATCATCTTCGTCGGCCCCTCGCCCGAGCACCTGGAGACCTTCGGCGACAAGGCCGCCGCGCGGGCGCTGGCGGCCGAGCGGAACGTGCCGCTGATCCCGGGGACGGGGGCGATCTCACCGGACGGCGCGCGGGCGTTCCAGGCCGAGCACGGCGCGATCATGCTGAAGGCGCGGGCCGGCGGCGGCGGGCGCGGCATGCGGGCGGTGCTGGACCCCGGCGAGCTGGACGCCGCCTTCGCGGCCTGCGCGCGGGAAGCCCTCGCGGCCTTCGGGGACGGCGGACTCTATGCCGAAAAGCGGATCGAGCGGGCGCGCCATGTCGAGGTGCAGATCGTCGGCGATGGGCGGCGCGTGCTGGCGGTCGGCGACCGCGACTGCTCCCTCCAGCGGCGGAACCAGAAGCTGGTCGAGATCGCCCCGGCCGCCCTGCCCGCTCCGCTGCGGGCCGCTCTGTGGAAGCACGCCGAGACGCTGTGCGCCGGCTATCGCGGCCTGGCGACCGTGGAGTTCCTGATCGACGCCGACGCCGATCCTTCCGTGGGGGGTGAGGCCTTCTTCCTCGAGGTCAATCCGCGCCTGCAGGTCGAGCACACGGTGACCGAGGAGGTCACGGGCCTGGACCTGGTGCGGCTGCAGTTCGACCTGGCGGCGGGAAAGCCCCTGGACCTGGAGGTTCCGCCGGCCTTCGGGGTCGCGATCCAGGCGCGGATCAACGCCGAGACCCTGACCGCCGACGGCCTGGTCAAGCCGTCCAGCGGTGTGATCGACGCCTGGAGCCCGCCGGGCGGTCCGGGCGTGCGGGTCGACGCCGGGGTCGCGGCCGGGACGGCGATCGGCGGGGCCTATGACAGCCTGCTGGCCAAGGTGATCGCGCGCGGGCGGACCCATGCCGAGGCCTCGGCGCGGCTGGACCGGGCGCTAGCGGAATTCCAGATCACCGGTGTTTCGACCACCGGGCCGCTGGTGCGGGCGATCCTGGCGGCCGCGCCGGATAGGCCGACCACGCGGTTCATCGAGGACCACGCCGCGGCGCTGGTCGCCGACTTGCCGGAGGAAAGCGCCGCACGGTCCTTCGAGATCTTGGACGGCGCCGTCACCGTCGCCGCGCCGCTCGCGGCCACGGTCGGTTCGATCGCGGTGGCCGAGGGCGACCTCGTCCGCCCCGGCCAGGCCCTGGCCGTGCTGGAGGCGATGAAGATGGAGCACCTCGTACACGCCGGCGGCGGCGGGCGGGTGCTGAAGATCGCCGTCGAGCCCGGCGCCACCGTTGCCGAAGGCCAGCCGCTGGTGTTCCTGGAGCCGATGGAGGTCGCGAGCGACCAGGCCGTCGAAGCCGTCGCCGAGGACCTCGACGCGATCCGCCCCGACCTGGCCGAGGTGATCGCCCGCCACCGACACACCCTGGACGAGGCCCGCCCCGACGCCGTCGCCAAGCGCCGCAAGACCGGCCACCGGACGGCGCGGGAGAACATCGACGACCTGGTCGATCCGGGCAGTTTCCTGGAGTACGGCGCCCTGGCCATCGCGGCGCAGAAGCGGCGGCGCTCGACCGAGGACCTGATCGCCAACACGCCCGCCGACGGGCTGATCACCGGCGTCGGGACCGTCAATGGCGGCCTCTTCCCGCCCGACAAGGCGCGGACGGCGGCGCTGGCCTACGACTTCACGGTGCTGGCCGGCACGCAAGGCGCGATGAACCACAGGAAGTCCGACCGGCTGATGGCGATCATCGCCGACCAGAAGCTGCCGGTCGTCTGGTTCGCGGAAGGCGGCGGCGGGCGGCCGGGCGACACGGACACCACGGCGGTGGCCGGGCTGGACGTGCCGACGTTCAGAAGCTTCGCCCAGCTGTCGGGCCTGGTTCCCAAGATCGCCATCGTCGCCGGCCGCTGCTTCGCCGGCAACGCCGCCATCGCGGGACTGTCGGAGATCATCATCGCCACCCGCGACAGCAATCTGGGCATGGGCGGACCGGCGATGATCGAGGGCGGCGGCCTGGGTGTCTTCCGGCCCGAGCAGATCGGGCCGTCGGCGCGCCAGTGGAAGAATGGCGTCATCGACATCCTGGCCGACGACGAGGCCCACGCCACCCGGCTGGCCAAGCAGGCGCTGTCCTACTTCCAAGGCGCGCTGCCGAGCTGGACCGCGCCGGACCAGCGGCGGCTGCGGGGCGCGATCCCGGAGAACCGGCTGCGGGTCTATGACGTGCGGGCGCTGATCCATGGCCTGGTCGACGAGGGTTCGTTCCTGGAGCTGCGCGGCGGGTTCGCGGCGGGCATGGTCACCGGCCTGATCCGGATCGAGGGCCGGCCGATGGGGCTAATCGCCAACGATCCGCGGCATCTGGGCGGAGCCATCGACTGCGAAGGCGCGGAGAAGGCCGCGCGGTTCCTGCAGCTGTGCGACGCCTTCGCCCTGCCGGTGCTCAGCCTGTGCGACACGCCCGGCTTCATGGTCGGTCCCGACAGCGAGGACGCCGCCGCCGTGCGCCGGGTCAGCCGCCAGTTCATCGCCGGCGCCAAGCTGCGCAGCCCGCTCTTCACCGTGGTGACCCGCAAGGGCTACGGCCTCGGCGCCCAGGCCATGGCGGGCGGCAGCTTCCATTCGCCGGCCTTCATCGCCGCCTGGCCGACCGGCGAGTTCGGCGGCATGGGCCTGGAGGGCGCGGTCAAGCTGGGCTACCGCAAGGAGCTGGAAGCCGAGACCGATCCCGTGAAGCAGAAGGCGCTCTACGACCAGCTCGTGGCGCGGCTCTACGCGGCCGGCAAGGCGACCAGCATGGCCGCCGCCCTGGAGATCGACGCGGTCATCGACCCCGCCGACACCCGGCGCTGGGTGATCGGCGGCATGGACGCGGCGGCGGGGGTGTCCAAGCCGTGGAGCGTGCGCGTGGACAGTTTCTAGGTTCGCGCGCGACGAAGGTCCGAACGTCGGCGCGAGGCGACCAAGTCTTCAGGGCGGTCAAGTTATGCAAAACTGCGGGCTCTCACGATTCGGCGGAGCGGCATGAAGCCGGTACTCATCTTTCAGCCCGGCATGGTCGGGGATCTGCTCTTCGTCCAGAAGATCGCCAAGACCTACGCCGCGACCGGGCGCCGCGTGATCATGCCAGTCCTGCAGAAGCACAGCTGGGTCTATGACGCCCTGGTCATGCCCGCGAACATCGAGACGCCGATCCTCGACACCGAGGCCTTCGACTTCCGCGACGAGCTGCTGTTCCTGAGCGACAAGATCGCCCTCAGCCCGATCGAGGGGCCGAACTATACGTTCCTGTCGCTGTTCTTCAGCTGGCGCTACGCCCCGGAGCAGACGATGGACCTGAAGTATCAGGTGGCCGGAATGGATATGGCCGACTGGGCCGACCATGTGGAGTTGCGCCGCGACCTCGCCAAGGAAGAGGCGCTGTTCAAGCTTCTGGGTCTGGACGACGGCGAGCCGTACGCGCTGCTGAACGAGCATGGCAGCAACAGCCAGATCCAGTTCACCCACAAGGCGCCCGAAAAGGAAGTCCGCCTCCGGCCGATCGAGGGCTACAGCCTGTTCGACTGGAGCACGGTGATCGAGCGGGCGGCGCGCATCGCCACCATCGACACGTCGCTGGTGCTGTTGGTCGAGATCCTGAAGATCCGCGACAAGCCCCTCAGCGTGGTGTCGCGCTATGAGCCGCCCAGCTTCCGCATCCAGAACATCCTGAGGCTGGACTGGCTGTTCTATTTCCGCGCCGAGCACCTGACCTTTTCCTAGGGCGGGTTAAGCGTCGGCGGTTAACACGCTCGGGCTCAGCCGCCCGCCATCCCCTTGATCTGTTCCGACATCGGATCGTCCTGATGAACGGCCAGGATGTTGATGCCCATGTAGTAGACGCCGTAGCCCAGGCCGATCAGGAACTCGCGCAGCTCGGACTCGTCGGACTTGATCCGCTCGATCATCATCATCGGCTTGCAGGTCGCGATGGTGCGCCGAGCGCCCCGCAGGGCCTCCATCTCCATGCCCTCGATGTCGATCTTGACGAAGTCCAGCCGCGTGAGAGCCAGATCGTCGATCGCCATCATCTGGGTGCTCTGGGCGTTCTCCGCGGAATAGTCGATCTCCTGGCCGATAAATTCGGTGCGCTCGGTCTGGCGGATCTCGAGACTGCCGAAGCTGGCGGGCTTGAAGTAGTCGGGGACGGGAACGTCGATCACCCCGCGCTCGGCGCCGACCGCCGCCCAGATCGCCCGGGCGTTGAAGCAATTGTTCAGCGTGATGTTGCCGGCCAGGGCGTAGAAGATCCGCTCCTGCGCCTCGAAGGCGATGACCTTGCCCCAGCCGGTCATCAGCTGGGCCCACTCGACGGTGTGGACGCCGATATTGGCGCCGCAGTCGATGGCCACCACGCCGTCGCCGAAATGAGCCCGGCGCATTTCCAGCAGCCTGACGGCGGCGTCCACCTCGTCCTGGTCGAACGACGAGGTCTCCAACAGTTGGTAGCCCACGCCGTAAGCGCCGTTCTGGACGATCCGGTAGTCGTGACGATTGACCAGCAGGGAGCCGTGGTTGGTCGACACCAGCACGAAGGCCGTCGGGCGGAGGTTTGATTTTCGCATTCGGCCCCCGAGACGCCGTCGCGCCGCGATGACGGCGCCGGAATCGGCGTCTGACGATAGGCCAAGAACTCTCGGCGTCTAGGGCGTCTGGACTTCGAGCTTGGCGGCTTGGGCCGGGGTGGGCGACGGCCTGACGGTCAGGTCACGCAGAATGATCGGTCCAAACAGCGCGGCGATCCCGCAGGCGTCGGCCAGCACGTCGCCCCAAGCCGCGTCGCGGCCGACGAACGCCTGCAGCACCTCGATCATGCCGCCAAAGGCCAGCAGCACCAGGCCGATGCGCCAGAAGCGGCTGGCGGGCAAGGCGGTGATCGCCAGGGCGGTCAGCACATAGAAGACGATGAAGTGCTTGGCCTTGTCCCAGGGGATCAGACCCATGCCGCCATCGTCGGGCAGCAGGGCCCGCCACAGGGCGAAGGCCGCCGCCGCGACGAAGATCGTGAAGGCCAGGACGTTGATCTTGCGACTGCGAAACAACATGAGCGGCCTATCGAACCAAAAAGGGGCGTCATCCAGGCGATGCAAGGCGGAAGCCAACCTTGGCCATCCCCGACGCCCCGGTCCTGTCCCGGATCGGTCATCCGGGACAGGCAGGTCGAAGCGCCTAGAACGTCAGCGCGCGCGCTTCCTTCACGTGCGGCAGGGCCTGGATCTTGGCCAGCAGTTCGGCGGCAGGAGCCTGGTCGACGCCCACCAGCGCGATGGCGTCCTCGTCGGCCGAGACGCGGCCCAGGTTGAAGGTGGCGATGTTGACGCCCGCCTCGCCCAGCAGCATCCCCAGCGCGCCGATGAAGCCCGGCTTGTCCAGGTTGTTGATGTAGAGCATGGCCGGCGAGAAGGCCGCGTCCAGTTCCATGCCCTTGACCTCGACGACGCGCGGGGCGCCGGCGATCACCGTGCCGGCGAAGCTGCGCTTGCCCTTCTCGGTGGTGATGGTCACGCGCATCAGGCTGTCATAGGTCGGGCTGACTTCCTGGCGGCTCTCCGAGACGGTGATGCCGCGCTCCTTGGCGATGGCCGGGGCGGAGACCATGTTGATCTCGGCCAGCATCGGCTTCAGCACGCCGGCCAGGGCCGCCGAGGTCATCGGCTTGACGTTGAGGTTGCTGACCTCGCCCTCGAAGGCGATGTCGATCGCGGTGATGCCGAAATCGACCATCTGGCCGGCCAGGGCGCCGATCTTCTCGGCCAGGGCCACGAACGGCTTCAGCTTCGGCGCCTCTTCGGCCGTGATCGAGGGGCTGTTCAGGGCGTTGGTGACCGCGCCGGTCAGCAGGTAGTCGCTGACCTGCTCGGCGACCTGCAGGGCCACGTTCTCCTGGGCCTCCGAGGTGCTGGCGCCCAGGTGCGGGGTGGCCACGACCTTGTCCGAGCCGAACAGCGGGTTTTCCTTGGCCGGCTCGGTGACGAAGACGTCGAAGCCGGCGCCGCCGACATGACCGCTGTCGAGCAGGGCGCGCAGGGCGACCTCGTCGACCAGGCCACCGCGGGCGCAGTTGACGATCAGCACGCCCTTCTTGGTCTTGGCCAGGTTCTCGGCCGACAGGATGTTGCGGGTCTTGTCGGTCAGCGGGGTGTGCAGGGTGATGACGTCGGCGCGGGCCAGCAGGTCTTCCAGCTCGACCTTCTCGACGCCCATCTCGACGGCGCGCTCGGGGCTGAGGAACGGGTCGTAGGCCACGACCTTCATCTTCAGGCCCAGGGCGCGGTCGGCGACGATCGAGCCGATGTTGCCCGCGCCGATCAGGCCCAGGGTCTTGGCGTACAGCTCCACGCCCATGAAGCGGTTCTTCTCCCACTTGCCGGCCTGGGTCGAGACGTCGGCGGCGGGGATCTGGCGGGCCAGGGCGAACATCATGGCGATGGCGTGCTCGGCCGTGGTGATCGAGTTGCCGAAGGGCGTGTTCATCACGACGATGCCCTTGGCCGTGGCGGCCGGAATGTCGACATTGTCGACGCCGATGCCGGCGCGGGCGATGACGCGCAGCTTGTGGGCGGCGGCGATGACGTCCTTGTCGAGCTTGGCGCCCGAGCGGATGGCGACGCCGTCATAGTCGCCGATCACGGCGATCAGCTCGTCTTTCGACAGGCCGACCTTGATGTCGAAGTCGACGCCGCGGTTCTTGAAGATGTCGACGGCGGCGGGGCTGAGCTTGTCAGCGATGAGGACGCGAGGAGCCATGTGCGTTGTTCCTTGGATCGGGAGGCGGCCGGTCGGGCCGCGATACGTGTCGAAAATCCGCGCGGCTCAGCGAAGCCATCGCAGCATGTGGGGAAAGGGTGCGACCCCGCGTTCGGCGGCCTGGCGCGGTTCGAGGGTGAGACCGAAGTACTGCAGCAGCGGCTGACCAAGGGTCGCGCCGTGCTGGAAGCTCTCGATCAGGCTCTCCGAACCGCCCTTGTAGCCGTCGGCGTGGAAGACGACGGCCGGGTCCAGTCCCAGGTGGGTCAGGGCGGCCCACGACCAGGCCAGCGTCGCCAACTCCTCGCCGTCGCCGGGATCGAGCCGTTCGGCCTTGCGGCTTTCCGGTTCGGTGACGGCGATGTGACCGGCCTCGTGCAGGATGTCGCCGGGATGGGCCAGCCTGTCCTCGTCGATCACCAACCCGCCGAACCGGATATCCAGTCCGGGCAGGAAGGTGTCGGCGGGCAGCTCGCCCTTGCGGACATCGATGCCGAGGCCGACGACGAAGTCGGCCAGCCGCTGCGTCATGGGGTCGGCGAACACCGGCGTCAGGCCGCTTGCAGCACCGCGGCCTTGGTTTCGGCGAAGGCCCAGTCGAGCCACGGCGTCAGGGCCTCGAGGTCCGAGGCTTCCACCGTGGCGCCGCACCAGATGCGCAGACCGGCCGGAGCGTCGCGATAGCCGCCGATGTCGAGGGCCGCGCCCTCCTTCTCGAGCAGGCTGGCCAGCTTCTTGGCGAAGTCGGCCTGGGCGTCTTCCGGCAGGGCGCTGATTTTGGCGTCCACGACCTTGAGACACACCGACGTATTCGACCGAATCTCCGGCGTGGCGGCCAGGAAATCGACCCAGTCGGTCTTGGCGACCCACTCGGCCAGCACGGCCAGGTTCTGGTCGGCGCGGCCCTGCATGGCTTCCAGACCGCCGATCGAGGCGGCCCACTTCAGGGCGTCCAGGGCGTCTTCCACGCAGAGCATCGACGGCGTGTTGATCGTCGCGCCCTCGAAGATGTCGGCGGCGATCTTGCCGTTCTTGGTCATCCGGAACAGCTTCGGCATCGGCCAGGCCGGCGTGTAGCTTTCCAGGCGGGCCACGGCGCGCGGCGACAGGATCAGGATCCCGTGCGCGCCCTCGCCGCCCAGCGCCTTCTGCCAGGAGAAGGTCACGACATCGAGCTTGGCCCAGTCCAGCTCCTGGGCGAACGCCGCCGAGGTGGCGTCGCAGATCACGATCCCCTCGCGGTCGGCCGAGATGAAATCGGCGTTGGGCACGCGCACGCCCGAGGTCGTGCCGTTCCAGGTGAAGACCAGATCCTTGGCCGGATCGACCTTGGTGGTGTCGGGCAGCTGGCCGTACGGGGCGCTCAGCACCTCGACGTCGGGCAGCTTGAGTTGCTTGGTGACGTCCGTGACCCAGTCCTTGCCGAAGGACTCGAAGGCCATCAGTTGCACGGGACGGGCGCCGAGCATCGACCACATGGCCATCTCGACCGCGCCGGTGTCCGAACCGGCGACGATGCCGATCAGGAAGTCGGCCGGGACTTCCAGCACGTCGCGCGTCTGGTCGATGGCGGCCTTCAGGCGCGCCTTGCCCAGCTTCGAGCGGTGCGAACGGCCCAGGACCGCGTTTCTGAGATTTTCGGGGGTCCAGCCGGGGCGCTTGGCGCAGGGGCCGGAAGAGAACTCGGGGCGAGCCGGGCGGATCGCCGGCTTGGCGAGGGTCGTCATATCGATGTCTCCCATCCTTACAGATGGACTGCATCCCGTTGGGGGGATGTGGCCCGCCGGCGAAGAACCGCGTTTCGGGCGAGATTGCAAGGACGATTTTTGCGAGGCGCGCGACGTTTCGTCCGGCCGTGGCAATTATTTTGCGGCGACGCTCGAGGTCTTGCGCCAACGCCAGGCCAGGATCGAGCCGGCCAGAAGGCAGAACAGCACGCCCAGGCTGACCAGGTTGTTCACCAGGGCGTAGAGGCTGTCATAACGCCGCGCGGCGACCAGGTAATAGGCGTGAAGGCTGAACTGCACGCCTTGCAGCAGCACCGCCACGCCCAGCCAGCGAGTCGCGTGGCGCAGAGCCAGCAGCAGCAGGCCTAGCGCCAGAATCCCATCCAAAAGCAGGTAGACGGCCCGCGTCACTTCCTTGTCGAGCAGGTAGCCCGCCAGGGCGAAGCCGACGGTGATCGCCAGCACCAGCGTCGCGCCACTGCGCTCCGGTCGACCGCCCCATCGCCACGAGGCGAAGCACGTGACCGCAAGAAGCAGCCAGCCGAACAGGACTAATGGTTGCAGGTGCGCAAGCATGTTTTGGGTCTCTAACGTAGATTAGAGACCCAAAGGTATTAAACTATTGCAATGTGCTTTTTGGCGAGACTTAGACAGCCTCGCGAAGGCCGATCTGCTGGGGGAGTTGATCCTCCTTGATGAAGCCGCCCATCCGCGTGCGGATGCCGACGCGCAGGCGCGTCTCGTCCAGCTGGCTGTGCGCTTCGACGATCGCCGTGCGCGCGATCGCCAGAGCCTGGACGGCTTCCGCGAACTTGGCGCTGGCGCCGTTCCCAACCGTCGCCGACAGGCCCAGGTCCTTACGGGCCTGCATCAGCTCGGCCATCATTTCCATGACTTCCACCGTGGCCGCGTCCACCGCGGCTTCGGTCGCATACAGCTTGTTGGCCACACGCTGCGCTACAAAAACCTTTTCCAAACCCGCCTCCTTAACGAAACACTAAGAAGAAAGGTAAATAGAATGTTAACGCAAAAGCAATCATGAAAATGCGCCTTAGCGTTGTTTTGTCGCGCTACTAACCCCCACCCTCGCTCGCCTTGGAAGCGAACCGTTAGGAACCTTGCGGCACACTGTCGCAACATTGATGAATACCTGGACGTGGGATGAGCAGCATCCGCAATCATAGCGGGTACACACACGCACCGCTACAGGCGCGCATCGCTGGCGTGGCGTTGGCCACGACGGTGCTGGCGCTGGTGGCCGCATGCCTGTGCTTCATGCTGCAGCAATGGAGCGTCGCGCGGCAGGAAGCGCGCGCCAATCACGAGATTCTGGCCGAGATGGCCGCCGCCGGCGCCGCCGCGCCGCTAGCCGATCACAACATGGTCGGCGTCTATCGCGCCCTGGAAGCCGTCGCCAAGGCCCCCAGCGTGGCGGGCGTGCGCATCACCGACACCAAGGGGCGCGTCGTCGCCCAACTGGGCGCGGCCAATCCGGCCGACACCGACACCTTGACCCGCCCCATCAAGCTCGCCTCGCAGGATGTCGGCACGCTGGTGCTGCTGGCCGAGCATCCGGGCCTGGGCCAGATCCTGGCCCGCGATCTGGCCCTGACCGGCGCCCTGTTCTTCGGCGCGGCCGGCCTGGCGATTCTCCTGGCCAACAGCCTGGCGCGCCGGCTGGCGCGGCCGATGGAGCGCCTGTCGGAAGCCATGCACGAGACCGCCGTCGGGGGCCGCTTCAAGGCCGTCGAGCAGACCGCCGACGACGATGTCTTCCAGAGCTTGACCGACAGCTTCAACCACCTGGTCTGTCGCCTCGAGGCCAACGACCACGACCTGCGCGGCGCCATGGCCGAACTGGTCAGGGCGCGCGACGACGCCAACGCCGCCAACGTCCTGAAGTCGCACTTCCTGGCCAATATGAGCCACGAGATCCGCACGCCGCTGAACGGCGTCCTGGCCATGGCCGAGCTGATGGCCATGGACAAGATGAGCGACACCCAGCGCGAGCGCCTGAAGGTGATCCGCGAATCAGGCGCGGTGCTGCTGGGCGTGCTGAACGACGTGCTGGACCTCTCCAAGATCGAGGCGGGGCGTCTGGAGATCACCGACCGCCCGTTCGACATCGCCCAGCTGGCCCAGTCGATCCGCGAGACCTACGCGCCCCAGGCCCGCGACAAGGGTCTGGCCTTCGAGGTCGCCGTCGCTCCCGAGGCGCAGGGCCTGTGGCGCGGCGACTCCGACCGCCTGCGCCAGATCCTGGGCAACCTGATCGCCAATGCCCTGAAGTTCACCCTGGAAGGCGCGGTCGCCGTGCGCTTCGCCTCGGCCGAGGACGGCTCGGGCCTGCGCATCGACGTGGCCGACACCGGCATCGGCATCTCGCCCGAGATCCTGCCGCGCCTGTTCGACAAGTTCGTCCAGGCCGACAGCTCGACCACGCGCCGTTTCGGCGGCTCGGGCTTGGGCCTGGCCATCTGCCGCGAGCTGGCGGTGCTGATGGACGGCTCGATCAAGGTCCAGAGCCGCGAGGGTCGCGGTTCGACCTTCACCGTCCTGGTCGCCCTGCCCCGCGAGGAGGCGATCACCGACGTCCACTATATCGACGACGACCACGTCCCCGCGCCGCAAGCCGCGCCGGCCGAGACCGCCCGCCTGCGCGTGCTGGCCGCCGACGACAATCCGACCAACCAGAAGGTCGTCGCCGCCGTCCTGGCTCCGCTCAACGCCGAGGTGACCACGGTCGCCGACGGCCAGGCCTGCATCGAGGCTTGGCGGGCCGGGACGTTCGACATCGTGCTGATGGACATCCACATGCCCGTCATGGACGGCGTCGAGGCCGCCAGGGCCATCCGCGCCCTGGAGGCCGAGCAAGGCCGCGTCCGCACGCCGATCATCGCCGTCACCGCCAACGCCCTGGCCCACCAGGTCGAGGACTATCTGGCCGCCGGCATGGACGGCCACGTGGCCAAGCCGATCGAGGTCACCAAGCTCTATGACGCGATCGAAGCGGCCATGACCGCCGCGCGCGTGGCCCAGGCGGCGTAAAGCGACTCCACCCTTGCGGCGCGCTCTACCGTAATCTTAGGTTGATCCAGGAGTCGCCCATCGGTGACCATGGGACGCACGCCTATGACGAAAGACTTCAGCGCCGCCGCTCCGTCCTCCGCCAAGCCGCCGGTGATCATCCGGCGCGACGACTTCGTCAAACTGGCGGCGGTGGCTGAACGCGTCGCCCAAGGTTCGGCCGCGGCCGAGCTGGTCGATCTGGTGCGCGCCCTTGAGGCCGAGCGACGGGCTCAGGAATGGGAGGCAGAGGACGCCACGATCGCCCTCGGCGTCTATGCTGGCGATGAGCGCGGCTACTTTCGCTGGTGGAACGTGGAGCGGGAAATCCGGATCAAACCGGGCATGCCCGCTTGGAGATTGCTCTGGCAGGACGGGACCCAGGAGATCGCCGTCTTTGACCACCCGCCGGTTTCAGCCGATCAGATGGCCAGGCTGGAGCATCTCGGGATCGCCACGCTGCAATCGACTTACCCGAAAGGCGCGCCATTTCGCTTCCTCCAGGTCAACGATCCCAACATGGGCCACGCCATTCGGGGGCCATTTCTGAGAGCCGACAGCGCCTCCGGTCCTCCGGGCGGGGCCTGGATCGTCTCGGGTCCCGACAGCGGCAGAGTCGCCTGGGCGAAGAACAGCTTCGACGCCCGCTTCATGGCGTCTTGCGTCAACATGGCGATCGAGCTGGAGCAGGAAGTCGCGCGATACGGCTCGGGTGACTACAGCTTCCCCAAGGAGATCGAGAAGAGCGGGCTGCGCGGCGTCATCCGCAGGCTGCGCCAATCCATCGAACCCCAGGAGCGCTGGGAAAACGAGCCGCCGGAAGCGCTACGGGCGATGGGCGTCGAACTGGAGCGGCTGCTCCTCGAATTCCTCGCCGCCAGTCGAACCTTCCGGTTCGGCAAGCCCTTCAGGGATCGAACCTGAAAAAGACGGCGCCCAATATGTTCAACATGAACGGAACATAACGAGCGGCTCAGAACCGCTTCAGGCTGCGCGTGTTTCTCTTAGCTCAACGTCGCTTCCCCCGGAGCGACGGGACAAGTTTCAGAGAGGAACCGAACCAATGAAAAAGATCCTGATCTCGATCGCCGCGGTCTCGGCCCTGTCGGCCGCCGCCGTTCCCGCCATCGCCTCGGCCCAGTCGGTCAACGACCGCCAGGCCATGCTCGACCGCCGCATCGACATCGGCGTGCGCAACGGCTCGCTGAGCCGCGGCGAAGCCTACCGCCTGCGCGCCGAACTGCGCGACACCGAGCGCCTGGAGCGCAAGTATCGTCGCGGCGGCCTGAGCGGTTGGGAGCGCGCCGACCTGGATCGCCGCTTCGACCGCATCAGCGCCCAGATCCGCTACGAGCGCCACGACCGCAACTACGGTTACGGCTACGGCGAGCATCGCGGTCCGAACCGCTGGTAACAGCCTGACCTAAGCCGGCTCCACCCGGAGCCGGCTCTCCAAGACCGTGAAGCCGCGGCCGCGCAACAGAACGCGCGCGCCGCGGCTTTCGCATTCCAGATCCCCGCCCCGGCCCGGATAGGCCTGGTGGAACTTCAGCGGGCTCGCACCAAGCTTCGCCTCGTACAGCGGCGTCAGGATGCAGTGGGCCGAGCCGGTGGCCGGGTCCTCGGGGATGCCGAAGCCCGGCGCGAAGAAGCGGCTGACCACGGCGTAGGGCTGGCCAGGATCGGCCGACGCCACGACCACGGCCTGGCCGGGGCCGCCGGTCGCCTCGCCCTGGATTTTCTTGATCAGGCCAAGGTCGGGCTTCAGGCCGCGCACCGTCGCCTCGCTATCCATCACCGCGATCAGATAGGCCCCGGCCCAGACCTCGACGGGTTGTGCGCCCAACGCCTCGGCCAGCCCCTCCGGGATCTCCGTCCGGCGCGGCGGATCGGCGGGAAAGTCCATCTCCAGCCCTTCATCTGCCCGCCTCACCGTCAGCGGCCCGGACAGGGTGTCGAAGGTCAGGAGCGGAACGTCGACGCCCAGTTCCTCGAACAGGGCGTGCGCCGCCGCCAGGGTGGCGTGGCCACACAGCGGGGCCTCCAGGGCCGGCGTGAACCAGCGCAGGCCATAGCGGGCCGGATCGGCGGTTTTCAGCAGATAGGCCGTCTCGGCCTGGTTGTTCTCGGCCGCCAGGGCCTGCATCCAGGCGGCGGAGGGCCAGGCGTCCAGTGGCTCGACCACACAGGCAGGGTTGCCCCTGAACGGTCCGCTGGCGAAGGCGTCGATGGTCCACTGGCGCATAGCGATCTCCCAAGCTGGACATCGCTGTTATGCGCGCGGAACGCGGGCGGCAAAGGCTTTATTGTCCTCGTGACAATCGCCGCGGAGCTGAAAACCTCGTCCTTCGACAAGCTCAGGATGAGGTTTTCAACGGCACGGCCTCAACATTCGTCCTCATCCTGAGCCTGTCGAAGGACGAGGACGGCTTCTCACCCCTCGACGGTGATCTCGGGCCAGCGCGCCTTGGCCGAGCCGGTGGTGCGCTCCCAGCCACCCGCGCCCTTCACCCGGAGCGGATTGGGCCGCAGGCGCATGGCGAAGAGGTCCTCCAGGCCGAACGGCGCCCAGACGCTCAGGGTGTCATCATCCTCGAGCCGCACCCCGACGCAGAAGGCGGTGGCAACGAAGCGCTTCAGGGCCGCGGCGCTGTCCTCCAGCGGCGGGTAGGGCTCGTCGGCGCCGAACTTCTTCTCGAACCACAGGTGGACGCGGGCCTGGTTCCGCACCTCCACGAGGTCACGCAGCGGCGGCTCGAAAGCGGCGGCGACGCGCTGGATGACCACGTCCTCGGCCTCGTAGCTGGTGTCGCTGTCGTCGTGATAGGCGACGTCGTAGTCCTTGATGCCGTAGGCGGGATCCCGGCCGGTCAGGGCGTTCCAGACCGGTTGATAGACCGCGCCGGAGAAGATCATCCAGTCGGGCAGGTCCAGCTCGCGGACGGTGCGAAGCACCTCCCAAGTCGTGGGCGTGGCGCGGACGATCTCGCGCAGGCGGTCCTCGAGACCTTGTTGGGAAGGTTGAGCGTTCATCGGCGCAGCGTCCAGCCGTGGTCCAGCGGGCCGTGGCCCGCGCCGAAGCCCGGCGCGCGCAGCATGGCCTCGTGGACATAGTTCCAGGCCCGGGCGACGGCGGCGTTCAGCGACAGCCCCTGCGCCAGGCCCGTGGCGCAGGCGCTGGCCAAGGTGCAGCCCGTGCCGTGGGTGTGACGGGTCTCGATCCGCTCGCCCTCGAAGGTGGTTTCGCCGTCGGCCGTCATCAGCACGTCGACGACACGCTCGCCGTCGATATGACCGCCTTTCATCAGCACCGCCTTGGCGCCCATCGCCAACAGGCTCTCGCCGGCCCGGCGCAGGTCGTCGGTGGTCTCGACCGTCAGGCCCGTCAGGGCGGCGGCCTCGGGAGCGTTGGGGGTCAGCAGGGCCGCGCGCGGGATCATCAAGGTCTTGACCGCGCCGATCGCGGCCTCGGCCAGCAGGGCGGCGCCGCCCTTGGCGATCATCACCGGGTCGACGACGACCGGGACGCCGTCTTCCCGCGTTCTTTGGGCGTGATCAATCGCGGCGGCCACGGTCTCGACCACGCCGACATCGCCCAGCATGCCGGTCTTGATCGCGTCGGCGCCGATGTCGTCCAGCACCGCCCGGGCCTGGGCGGCGATCACGTCCAGCGGAATCGGATGGACGCCGGTGACGCCCAGGGTGTTCTGCACCGTAACGGCGGTGATCGCGGTGGCCGCGTAGCCCCCCAGGGCGGTGATGGTCTTGATGTCGGCCTGGATCCCCGCGCCGCCGCCGGAATCCGATCCGGCGATGACGAGGACCCGGCCCAGGGGCGCTGTGAGGGGAACTTGGGACATGGAGGGTGTTTAGGCGGGAATCGGATCACCGGAAACTCCCTTCCCCGTTGATGGAGAAGGGATAGGCCTAAGCCCCCGCGATCGCCGCCTGGACGTCCAGGGCCTGGACCGTCTCGCGCACGTCGTGGACCCGCACCGCCGCCACGCCGGCCGCGGCGCCGGCCAGGTGCGCGGCCAGCGAGCCGCCGAGACGATCCGTGGCCTCGCCCGCCGACGGGTCGAGCCCGGCGATGAAACGCTTGCGGCTGGCCCCCAGCAGGATCGGATAGCCCAGGGCCACGAAGCGCGGCAGGGCCTTCAGCAAAGCAAGATTGTGGGCCACCGTCTTGCCGAAGCCGATGCCCGGATCCAGCCAGATCTTCTCCTTGGCCACGCCGGCGGCCATGGCCGTGAAGGCCCGCGCCAGCAGGAAGGCCTCGACCTCGGCGACCACGTCGCCATAGCGCGGGTCGTCCTGCATGGTTCCCGGCTGACCCAGCATGTGCATGAGGATCACCTCGCAGCCCAGCTCGGCGGCGACCTCGGGCGCCTCGGGCGAGAAACGCAGGGCGGCCACGTCGTTCCAGATGTTCGCCCCGGCCCTGATCGCCGCGCGCGCGACGCCGGGCTTCATCGTGTCGATCGAGATCGGGATATCGCTGGCCCGGCGGATCGCCTCGATGATCGGGACCACGCGCAGGATCTCGTCGAACTCCGAGACCGGGACCGCGCCCGGCCGGGTGCTCTCGCCGCCAATGTCGAGGATGTCGGCGCCCTGGGCGATCAGCCGGCGCGCGTGCTCGATCCCGTCGGCGGCGCCGAGATACTTGCCACCGTCGGAGAAGCTGTCGGGCGTGACGTTGACGATCCCCATCACACGGGGGCGCTGGGCCTGGATCATGGCGCGGTTCTAGCCCTCGCGCGGCCAAGAAAAAAGCCGGCCCTTTCGAGCCGGCTTTGATCGTCCGAGTTCGGTCCGCCTAGGCCGTGACGCTGGCGCCCGCGCCCGGGGACAGCGGCACCAGGGACGGCGCGGAGACCGTCTCCTTGTTGCTCTCGTCCTCGTCGCGCTTGGGGGTCTCGCCCTTCATGACGCCGATGATCTCGTCGCCGCTCAGGGTTTCGAACTCCAGCAGGGCCTTGGCCACGACGTGCAGGTTGTCGAGCTCTTCGGTCAGGATCTTGCGGGCGTCGTCTTCGCCGCTCTTCACCAGGCGGCGGACTTCCTTGTCGATCTTGACCATCGTCTCGGGCGAGACGTTCTGGGTGCGGGCGACCGAATGGCCCAGGAACACCTCGTCCTGGTTGTCGCCATAGGCCACCGTGCCCAGCTCGTCGGAGAAGCCCCAGCGGGTGACCATGTTGCGGGCCAGGCTGGTGGCGGCGCTGATGTCGCTGGACGCGCCCGAGGTGATCTTCTCCTTGCCGAAGATCAGCTCCTCGGCGACCCGGCCAGCCATCATGATGGCCAGGCGCGAGGTCATCATGTCGTAGCTCATCGAGTAGCGGTCGCCCTCGGGCAGCTGCATGACCATGCCCAGGGCCCGGCCGCGCGGCACGATCGTGGCCTTGTGGACCGGATCGGCGACGGGAACGCGCAGGGCCACCAGGGCGTGGCCGCCCTCGTGATAGGCGGTCAGCTTCTTCTCGGCGTCGCTCATGGCCATCGAGCGGCGCTCGGCGCCCATCATGACCTTGTCCTTGGCGGCTTCGAAGTCGTGCATGGTGACCATGCGGCGGTTCTTGCGGGCGGCCAGCAGGGCGCCTTCGTTGACCAGGTTGGCCAGGTCCGCGCCCGAGAAGCCCGGGGTGCCGCGCGCCAGGGTCTTGACGTCGACGTCGGCGGCCAGCGGCACGTTCTTCATGTGCACGCGGATGATCTTTTCGCGACCGGCGACGTCCGGGTTCGGCACCACGACCTGGCGGTCGAAGCGGCCCGGACGCAGCAGCGCGGGGTCCAGCACGTCGGGACGGTTGGTGGCGGCGATCAGGATGATGCCTTCGTTGGCCTCGAAGCCGTCCATCTCGACCAGCAGCTGGTTGAGGGTCTGCTCGCGCTCGTCGTTGCCGCCGCCCAGGCCGGCGCCGCGGTGGCGGCCGACGGCGTCGATTTCGTCGATGAAGATGATGCAGGGCGCGTTCTTCTTGGCCTGCTCGAACATGTCGCGCACGCGGCTGGCGCCGACGCCGACGAACATCTCGACGAAGTCCGAACCGGAGATGGTGAAGAACGGCACGCCCGCCTCACCCGCGACCGCGCGGGCGATCAGGGTCTTACCCGTACCCGGAGGGCCGACCAGCAGGGCGCCCTTGGGGATCTTGCCGCCCAGGCGCTGGAACTTGGCCGGATCCTTCAGGAAGTCGACGACCTCCTGCAGTTCTTCCTTGGCCTCGTCGACGCCGGCGACGTCCTCGAAGGTTATGCGGTTCTTGTTCTCGGTCAGCAGCCGGGCCTTGGACTTGCCGAAGCCCATGGCGCCCTTCGCCCCGCCCTGCATCTGGCGCATGAAGAACAGCCAGACGCCCACGACCAGCAGGATCGGCAGCAGTTGGACCAGGATGGCCAGGAAGCTGATCGAGCCGCTCTTGAACTTCACATCGGCGTTCTTGGCCACCATGCGGTTGACCAGTTCGTCGGAGTTCAGCGGCGCATTGACCGTCAGCACCTTGCCGTCGGCGCCCTTGGCCATGACGGTCTGCCCGGCGATCTCGGCGGACTTGATCTTGCCCGCGTCGACGTCCTTGAGGAGCTGCGAGTAGCTGATCTCGCCGCTGCCCTTGGTGCGGGCGTTCTGACTGACGACGAAAACGCCCGCCAGCACCGCGACGATCACCAGCCAGATGGCCAGGTTCCGGAAATTCATACGCCTCGTCTTCCCAACGAATAGGTTCTTGACCTCCCAAGATAGGAGGTCACGCGCGCTTGCGCCATGGACGTGACATCAGGTCACGGATTCTTGGTCGATCCGGCCGATCGCGGCCTTGAAACGATCCAGAACGAGCGGACGCGCGCGCGCACCTCCTTCGGCTGCAAGGTCCGGGCCGTCAAGCGCGGGGCAATACGGGACCGCGCCGGGACGCATGATCAACGGCAGGCCGGGACGGGCCGGCGCCGGGAGGGCGGAGAGCGCGGCGCGCTGGCGGGGCGAAAGACGGGAGACCCCGCCTTTCAAGGCGCTGACGGTCAGCGGCTCGGCGCCGGCGGCAATTTCCCAGCGACCGTCCCAGACGCTGGTCTGGCCCGCAGCAAGGTCCAGCGGGCCAAGGCCGCCGCGCGCGATTTCGCCGGCGTCGCGGCAGACCATCACCTCCGCATCGGCCTCGATCCGCGCGCCGGAGAGGGTAGCGGTGAAGATTTCACCGGAGCGCAGACGTTGCGCCAACCGCGCCAGCCGTTCGCCCCGGGGCGGTCGCTCTGTCCCGGCGGCGCACAACAGGGCGGCGGCCAGATGGGCGGCGGCGACGTCGCGCGGCAGGCGGATGGTTCCGGCGCGATCGACTTCGAAGGCCGGTGGGCGGCGCGAAACGGCCTCGTCCGCCGCGACCTCGTCGACGCCCGACGCCCTGGCCCGCGCCCGAGCGTAGCGGAGATCCTCGTTGGCGGGATCGTCCAGCCAGGTCTCGCCCTCGGCGGCCAAGGCCTGGCGGATCGCGTCGCGGGTCAGGCCCAGCAGCGGTCGCAGCAGAAAGACGCCTCGCCCCTCCGGCCAGACCGGCGACGGCGCCCATTCGCGGGGGTCGGAAACGGTCGAGCCCTCGGCCCGCATGGCCGCGCCCTCGGCCAGATCGCTGGCGGTGTGGCCCAGCAGCAGGACCTTGGCCCCGGCCTCTCGGGCGGCGGCGGCCAGCAGAGCGTGACGCGCGCGACGGGCGGCGGCGGGGACACCGGCGGAAGGCTTGTCGCCGGTCCAAGCCAGCGCTTTCGCCGCCGCGCCCAGCGCCCGCGCCTTGGCGACGGCCTCGGCGGTCCAGCGCGCGCTGTCCGGCTGAAGCCGGTGATCGACGACGAAGGCGAACACGCGCCGCTCGCCCGCCCAGTCCAGGACCGTCTTCAGCAGAAAGAGAGAATCGCCGCCGCCGGAGAAGCCGACGGCCAGCGGGGTGTCGGAAGTGCGATCGAGCCGCCGGTCGAGGGCGGCTCGAACCGCTTCTACGCGCACTTGGCCGCGACGCGGGTCGAGGCCGCGCGCGAGATGACCTGGGCCGGGGCCTTGGGATAGCGCTTGGTCAGCTCGTCCAGGGTGCGGCAGGCCTCGGTGGTCTTCTTCAGAGCCACCATCGAGCGGGCCAGCTTCAGCGTGGCGTCCGGCGCCCAGCTGGTCTGCGGCCAGCCGCGGATCGCGCCGATATAGGCCCCGGCCGCGTCGGTATAGGCCTCGCGCACGAACAGGGTCTCGCCCTGCCAGTAGCGGGCCTCCGGCGCCTTGGCGCTGTCCGGATAGTTGTTCACATAGGCCGCGAAGGCCTGCTCGGCATTGGCGTAGTCGCCGGCCAGCAGCAGATCCTTGGCCTGCTTGAAGGCCACGGCCGGATCGGCGGGCGGCGCCGGCGGCGGCGGGGCCCCGCCGGCGAGCGCCATTCCCCCGGTTCCTTGGGCGCTGACCTCGGCGGCGGCGGTCTGCATGTCGGCGATCGACTTCTCCAGCGCGGCCAGTCGCTGTTCCAGCAGATCGGCGCGCGCCTTCTGGTCGGCGACGGCGCGATTGGCCTTGGTCAGCTCGAAATTGGCGGCCTCGTTTTGGCCATTCAGCTTGGTCAGGGTCTGTTCCAGGTCGCTGACGCGCTCGTTCAGGGCGGCGATCTGGGCGTCGGTCTCGGCCGGCTGCACGACCACGGGCTTACCAGTGTCGCGGCCCTGGAAGACGATCGACCGCAGCTCGCGGACCACCTTCTCCATGCGCTCGACACGCTTGGCCGAGCGATCGTCCAGCGGATCCTCGACGGGCAGCGGGGTCTGGGCCACGGCCACGGCGGCGGTCGAGGCGAACAGGACGGCGAGCAGAGCGGATTTCAGCTTCATGGCGACCAGTATGTCCAAGTTGCTGACAAAAGTAGGGCGCAAAAAGCCCTCCCCCTTGATGGGGGAGGGTTGGGTGGGGGTGACCAGGGCTTGAACAGCGGAACCGCCGCGTCACCCCCATCCCTGCCCTTCCCCCATCAAGGGGAAGGGTTCCTATTCTTAGCGGGCGCCGTCCGTGATGGCCGTGTGGCCGTTACGGTTCTTGGCCCAGGCCTCTTCGCTCGTGCCGGCGTCGATCGGGCGTTCCTTGCCGAACGAGATCGTCTCGATACGGGCGGCGGCGACGCCTTGGCCGATCAGGAAGTCACGCACGGCGTTGGCGCGGCGGGCGCCGAGCGCCAGGTTGTACTCGCGGGTGCCGCGTTCGTCGGCATTGCCTTCGATGCGGACGCGGACCTGCGGGTAGCGGTTCAGCCACTGAGCCTGACCGGCCAGGACCGGCTGGGCGTCGGCGCGGACCGAATATTCGTCGGTGTCGAAATAGACGCGGTCGCCGACATTGACGACGAAGTCCTGAACCGAACCCGGCAGCACGCCGCTCGACACCGGCGGGGCCGGCGGCGGGGTGTAGGGCTGGCTCGGCGCGGCCGGCGGCGGCTCCGGCGCCGGCGCAACGGGCTGGGGCTTCGGACGCGAAGCGCAGGCGGCGAGCGAGGCGGCAGCCACGCCGACGAGCGCCAGTCTAATGGCGCGCTGGGTGTCGAAGCTCATCCAGTTTCTCCTCAGTCTACGAACTCTGGACCTGATCCATACCTGCGCAACGCTTGGAATGGACCCATGAAATGCCTGACCAAGCCTCACAATGATGTCAGAAGCTCGTCAGACGATGAAGATTCACTTCCGGCGCGAATAGACCAAAGCCGAAACCTCTGCCTTAACGCCTGTGCTCCGCGCAGGTTGCCCGAAGGATGTGTCAATCAGTCCAGCAGCGGCGACCAGGCCGGGTCGGAGCCCGAGCCGCCATAGGCCGCCGGCCGCAGGATCCGGCCGGTGATGTCCACCGTCCACAGCTTGGGATTGCCGGCCGAGCCCTCGCGGAAGAACATCAGAACCCGGCCGTTGGGGGCCCAGGTCGGACCCTCGTCCAGATAGCTGGTGGTCAGCAGACGCTCGTCGCTGCCGTCGGGACGCATGACGCCGATGTGGAACTCGCCGCCCGTCTGCTTGGTGAAGGCGATGAAGTCGCCGCGCGGGCTCCAGACCGGGGTCGTGTAGCGGCCGCCGCCGTACGAGATGCGGCGCACGCCCGAGCCGTCGGTGTTCATCACATAGAGCTGGGCCTGGCCGCCGCGGTCGGAGTTGAAGGCGATCTTGGTCCCGTCCGGCGAGAACGACGGTGAGGTGTCGATGGCCGGGTCGGTGGTGATGCGGGTCGACGAACGGCTGCGCAGGTCCATCAGATAGATGTCGCTGTTGCCGGCCTTTTCGACCGAGAACGCCACCTTGCTGCCGTCCGGCGAGAAGCGCGGGGCGAACACCATGCCCGGGAACTTGCCGACCGTTTCCTGCCGGCTGGTCTCCAGGTTCAGCAGGTAGATCGACGACCCCGTCGGCCGCAGGGCCATATAGGTCAGTTCCTGACTGGTCGACGAGAAGCGCGGCGTCATCACGATGTACGAGCCGTCGGTCAGGTACTGCGGGTTGGCGCCGTCCTGGTCCATGATCGCCAGGCGCTTGACGCGGGCCAGCTTGGGGCCGCTCTCGGCGACGAAGGCCACGCGGGTGTCGAAATAGCCCTTCTCACCGGTCAGCCGCTCATAGACGGCGTCGCTGATCTTGTGGGCCACCCGCCGCCAGTTGTCGGGCGTCGAGGAGAATTGCAGGCCCAGCAGTTGCTGCTGCGAAAAGACGTCCCACAGGCGGAAGTCGACGCGCAGGCCGCCGTCGGGCCCGACCGTGACCTGACCGTTGATCAGGGCCTGGGCTCCCGTCGCCTGCCAGTCGGGGAAGCGCGGCTGGACGTTGACGTCCTGCAGCCTGTCCGGCACGCCCGACACGTTCAGCGGCTGGAACAGGCCCGAACGCTCGAGATTGCCGGTGATGACCTGGGCGATCTCGGCCCCGCGCGTCGTCCCCGAGAAGGCGGGAACCGCGATCGGCAGCGGCTTGACCGCGCCGGCGTTGATGTCGACCTCGATCTGCGCGGCGGCCGGCGTGACGAAAGCCGCGCCGCCCAGCAGGACGGCGGCCATGAGCAAGAGAGCTCTCAGACGCATCGGGGCTTTCAAGCGCATCGAAGTCTCCTTCAAGTTCATTCCGAGCATCAACGCGAACAGGCCTGTTTTGCGTTGAAGTTCAGGGCGATTTTCTGACCGTACAGGTCGGACGGCAGGTAGGCGAACGGCGAAGCCTGCAACAGCGCGCGGACCGCACGGTCGGACTCCGATCGGACGACGGGATCGGACGACGACGAGCCGGGGCTCTGGGGCTGGCCCACGACCCGGCCGCCCGGGCCGATCTCGAACACCACCCGGACGGTGACGGCGGCCACGCCCTCGACGTTGCAGGCCGGGTTCCAGCGGTCCTGGACCTCGCCCTGCAGGCGGCCCAGGGCGGCGGCGGACAGCCCCGTCGCCGCGCCCATGGCCGGGCGGGCCGAGACCGAGGTCTCCGCGCGGGCCGGCCCCTTGGGAGCGTTGGCGGTCGGCTTCCCCGTCGCCTTCTTGGACTTGGCGATCGAGGCTTCCAGCGAGGCGAAGAAGTCGGTGTCCGGCTTCTTCCGCGTCGGGGTCGGCTTGGCCGGCGTGGGCGTGACGGCCGGCTTGGGAACGGGCGTCGGCTTGGGCGGCGGCGCGGGCGCGGGGGTCGGCGTGGGCGCGGGCGTCGGGGCCGGCGGCTGCGGCGTGGCCTCTGGAACCGGATCCGGCGCCTGGGCGGTCTGTTCCTCGGGCGCTTCCTCGGCGGGACGCACATTGGTCGGGCCGTTGGTGACGATGGTCACCGGCACCGACTCGCCGATGGTGATCGGCTTGGACTGCTTCCACGGCAGGCCGAACGCGATCAGCGCCGCCACCGCTCCGTGCAGCGCGATCGAGGCCAGCAGGCCTGGAGAGATCGGGGATTCGCGGCGAGCGCTCATCAAGCTTTCCTGGCCGATCCTACTGGGCCGGGCGCAGTTCGCCCGAGCCCTCCGGCTGGGCGTCCCGGGGAGCCGCGCCCGTGGAGGGGCCGCCCGTCTCGGTGATCAGGTTGATCTTGTTGAAGCCCGCGTTCGACAGACCCGCCATCACCTGGGCGACGACCGCATAGGTCGCCCCGCCGTCGGCGCGGACGAAGATCGGCTTGTCGTAGCCGCTGCCGGCGATCGCGGTCAGGCGCGGGGCCAGGTTCTGGAACGGGATCTCGGTCTCGCCCACGAAGATCTTGCCCTCGCGGTTGATCGACACGGTGATCGGCTCGTCCTGATTCTGCAGGGCGGCGGCTTCGGTCTTGGGCAGTTCCAGCGGCACGCCGGCGCTCAGCAGCGGCGCGCTGATCATGAAGATGATCAGCAGCACCAGCATCACGTCGACCAGCGGGGTGACGTTGATCTCGGACAGCGCCCCGCGCGAGCGGCGGCCGCGACGACGACGGCCCCGGCCGCCGCCGGTCGCGAAGGCGTCATTGGACGACATCGCCATCGGTCTAGACCCGGTCCGACAGGCGACGCTGGATCGCGGTCGACAGATCGTCGGCGAAGCCTTCCAGGCGGCCGGCATACTTGCCCGCGTCGGTCGAGAACTTGTTGTAGGCGATATAGGCCGGGATGGCGGCGATCAGGCCGACGGCCGTGGCGAACAACGCCTCGGCGATCGACGGGGCCACGACGGCCAGCGAGGTGTTCTTCGAGATCGCGATGTTCTGGAAGGCGTGCATGATGCCCCAGACGGTGCCGAACAGGCCGATGAACGGGCTGGCGGTGGCGACGATGGCCAGGCTGCCCAGGCCTTCCTCGACCTTGGCGTTCTCGCGGGCGATCTGGGCGTCCAGGATGCGGTCAATGCGGGCGATCAGGAAACCGGCCTGGTTCTCGCTCATGGCGCCCTTGGTCTTGGCGTCGCGCCATTCCTTCAGCGCCGCCTGCAGCATGCGCGGCAGGGCGTGGCGCGGATTGGCGCCGGCCTCGCCCGCGACGTCCTCCAGCGAACGCCCGCCCGAGACCTGCTCCTCGAAGCGGTCGGCGGCGCGGTTCAGGCCCGTGAAGCGAACCAGCTTGTCCAGAATCACGGCCCACGACCCCAGAGACGCCAGGATCAGGCCGATCATGACGGCCTTTACGACCCAGTCGGCCTGCATGAACAGGGCGAAGAACGAGAAATTCGGGGCGGCTGCCGAGGCGTCCATGCGGGTTATGGCTCCGTTGGGGCGTCTAAAAGTCTTACTACGCGCCGTATGGCATGAAGCGACGCTTGGGTGAAACTATGACAATCGTCGAGCGATCCCGAAAAACGATGTTTGTTTATTCGCCGTCGACCAGGAGCCAGGGCGCCAGCTGGGCCAGCATCTCCGTGGTCGGACGACGCGGACGGCCGTCCAGGGTGATGCAGACCGCCTCGCCCCGGGCCTCGACCAGCACCTCGTCGCCGCGCGTCACCTTCTGGCTGACATAGAGCCGCGCGCCCTTCACCCGGTCATAGGTCGTGCGCACAATCAGCGCGTCATCGATCCGCGCCGAGCGCTTGAAGTCCAGCGTCATGTGGATGATCGCGAACGCCGTGTCGGCCTTGGCTAGCGCCGTGTGCGAGATGCCGACCATCCGGAAGAAGTCGCTGCGCCCACGCTCCATGTAGCGCAGGTAGTTGGCGTGATAGACGATCCCCGAGAAGTCGGTGTCCTCGTAATAGATCCGCACGGGCAGCCGGTGCTCGCGGCCGGAAAACACGCCGGCCGTCGGTTCAGGGGCGGTGGGTTCGGGCGGGGTCGTCATGGGGACTGCTTAGCGTGGGCGGTCTGCGACGTCAGCCCCACAATGTGGCTCAACCCAGGCGTCAGGCGCTGGACATGTTCCCTTTTTGTGCTATCGTTCGAGCCATGAAGATCGAACCTGGCATCTTCGACGAAATCGACGACGACGCCGAAGCGGCCGCCGACGCGCGCGCCGAAGCCGATGTCTTGGCTGGTCGCGTGATCAGCCACGAGGCCGTCAGTCGCTGGCTGGCCTCATTGGCCGAAGGTGATCCGCGACCACCGCCGGAAGTCGGCGATTAGTGCGGCAAGTTATTTGGTCCGCCGAAGCGGTCGCCAATTTCAAGAGCATTTACGGTTACGTCTCGGCGTTCAATGCGCCAGCGGCGGCGCGGCTGGCTCGCAGACTGCAAGCGGCGGCCAATAGCCTGGCCGACCATCCCGAGCGAGGTCGAGAAACTGCCCGTGGACTTCGCGAACTTGCGATCATCCACCCGTATCTGATCCGATATCGGATCCGGGACGACGCCGTGATCATCCTGCGCATCCGCCACGGCGCGCGCCAGGACGACTAACCCCACGCCCTGAAGAGCAGGGTCAAACGTCATCCCCGAACAAACCGCCCTGCCCCGTCGGGGCTGGCGGCGCCTTCAGGCCCAGGTGCAGATAGGCCTTGCCGCAGGCGACGCGGCCGCGGGGGGTGCGCTGGATGAAGCCCTGCTGCATCAGATAGGGCTCGATGACGTCCTCGACGGCGTCGCGGGCCTCGGCGATGGCGTAGGCGATGGTCTCCACCCCGGCCGGGCCGCCGCCATAGTGCTCGATCAGGGCGCGCAGATAGCGGCGGTCGAGACTGTCGAGGCCCACTTCGTCTACTTCAAGCCGGGCGAGCGCCAGGCCGGCGGCCTTGCGGTCGATGACGGCCGCGCCGTCGGCCTCGGCGAAATCGCGGACACGACGCAGCAGGCGGCCCGCGACCCGCGGCGTGCCGCGCGCCCGCTTGGCGATCTCGTCGGCCCCGTCCTCGGACAGCGGCGCGCCCATCTTGCGGGCCGCGCCCAGCAGCACGTGGCGCAGCTCGGCCGGGGTGTAGAACTCCAGCCGGATCGGAATGCCGAAGCGGTCGCGCAGCGGCGTGGCCAGCATCCCCGCCCGCGTCGTCGCCGCCACCAGGGTGAAGGGCGCCAGGTCGATGCGGATCGAGCGCGCCGAGGGTCCCTCGCCGATGACGAGATCCAGCACATGGTCCTCCATGGCCGGATAGAGGATTTCCTCGACGTTCGACGACAGGCGGTGGATCTCGTCGATGAACAGGACGTCGTTCGGCTCGAGATTGGTCAGGATCGCGGCCAGGTCGCCGGGCTTGTTCAGCACCGGGCCGGAGGTGGCGCGGAAATTCACCCCCAGTTCGCGGGCGATGATCTGGGCCAGGGTAGTCTTGCCCAGGCCCGGCGGGCCGAACAGCAGCACGTGGTCCAGGGACTCGGCCCGGCCCTTGGCGGCCTCGATGAAGATGCGCAGATTGCCCTTGGCCTGCTCCTGGCCGACGAACTCGGCCAGGGTTTGCGGGCGCAGAGCGCGGTCGGCGCTGGGCAGGGTTTCGCCGGCCTGCGCTTCTCCTGAAATAATACGGGTCATCGGCGCATCTTCTCCCTTCCCCCTTGATGGGGGAAGGGTCGGGGATGGGGGTGACTACGGCGGTTCGGCTGCGACGAGCGCTTGTGGCCAAGGCCGCGACACCCCCATCCCAACCCTTCCCCCATCAAGGGGGAAGGGCTTTGCACCGCGCTCACCGCCCCAACTCCTGCAGGCCCGCCTTGATCAGCGCCTGAACGGTCGCCTCTTCGCCCAGGCGATCGGCGGCGGCCTCCACCACGCGGCGGGCGTTCACCTCGGCGACGCCCAGGCCCATCAGGGCGGCGACGGCGTCGCCGGTGGGCGCGGGCTTGGCGGGCGCGGCGGTCGCGCCCGAGGCCGGGGCGGCTGTCAGCACCGGCCCGTCGGTGATCGGCTTGTCCTTCAGCTCGGTGACGATGCGCAAAGCCAGCTTGGGCCCGACACCATTGGCCCGGCCGACAGCGGCCTTGTCCTCGCGGGCGACCGCCGAGGCCAGCTCGGCCGGCGACAGCACGTCCAGCACCGCCATGGCGGCCTTGGGCCCGACGCCCTGGATGGCCTGCAGCAGCACGAAGGCCTTGCGATCCTCGCGCGTGGCGAAGCCGTAGAGCCTAAGGCCCGCGCTCTCGCTCCACTGGCTCTCGATGTGCAGCAAGGTCTCCTCGCCCAGGGCCGGCAGGCGCTGGAGCGTGCGGTGGCCGCAGCGGACGACGTAGCCGACGCCCATGACGTCGATCAGGGCCTCTTCCTCGCCGACCTCGGCGACGGCGCCCCGCAATCTTCCGATCATGCGACCCTCCGATTGGCGACGCGCAGATTGGCGTGGGTGATGGCGACGGCCAGGGCGTCGGCGCAGTCGGCCGTGGTCTTGCCCGCCGTGGGCAGCAGGCGCGCGATCATGAAGCCAATCTGGGCCTTGTCGGCCGCGCCGGTGCCGACCACCGCCTTCTTGACCAGACGCGTGGAATATTCAGCGACCAGCAGCCCGGCGCGGGCCGGGGCGATCAGGGCGGCGGCGCGGGCGTGGCCCAGCTTCAGCGTCGACTGGGCGTTGGTGTTGAGGAACACCTCCTCGACCGCCGCCTCGTCGGGCTTGTGCTGCTCGATCACCGCGCAGATGCCTTCGAACAGGTGCAGCAGCCGCTGGGCGAAGTCGGCCTTCTCGTCGGGGACGATCACCCCGTGGGCGACATGGCTCATGCGCGAGCCCTCGACCGTCAGCACGCCCCAGCCGGTGCGGCGCAGACCGGGATCGAGCCCCAGGATTCGGATAGGCGTGCGATTCGCGTTCATCATGTGTTCTCGCACCATCGCCTTTTCCCGGCCCCACGAAAAGCCAGTCCTTTGCTAACGAGGCGTTAACAGCGGCCCTTGCGCGCCGGGCGCTGGCGGGCTCTCCTCACGCTCAAGTTCATTGGGGAGAGTACGGATGAAACGGTCGGTGTGGATGGCGGGCGCCTTTTTGGCCCTGGCGACGACGGCGAGCGCGCAGGTCGCCGAACCGCCCAAGACCGTCCGCCCCGACCAGATGGCCTTCCGCGACCTCTACAAGGAGTTGGTCGAGATCAACACCACCCTGTCGGTCGGCTCCTGCACCCAAGCGGCCGAGGCCATGGGCGCGCGGCTGAAGGCGGCGGGTTTCCCGGCCGAGGACGTCAAGGTCGTGGTCGCCGACGGCCATCCCAGGGAGGGCAGCCTGGTGGCGATCTTGCGCGGGACCGATCCGAAGTCGAAGCCCATGCTGCTGCTGGCCCATATCGACGTGGTCGAGGCCAACCGCGCCGACTGGACCCGCGACCCGTTCAAGCTGGTCGAGGAGAACGGCTACTTCTTCGGGCGCGGCACGTCGGACGACAAGGCCCAGGCGGCCATCTGGGTCGACAGCCTGGTCCGCCTGAAGCAGGCCGGCTTCAAGCCCAGGCGCGACATCAAGATGGCCCTGACCTGCGGCGAGGAGAGCGAGGCCTATAACGGCATCGAGGACCTGGTGAAGAACCACCGGCCGCTGGTCGACGCCGAATTCGCCCTGAACGAGGGCGCCGACGGCCTGCTGAACGAGCACGACAAGCCGGTGGTGCTGGAGGTCCAGGGCGGCGAGAAGGTCTATCAGGACTTCACCCTGACGGTGACCAATCCGGGCGGCCATTCCAGCCGCCCCGTCCCGGCCAACGCCATCTACCAGCTGTCGGCGGGCCTGGACCGGATCGGCGCCTATGGCTTCCCGCCGCGCTTCAACGACGCCACGCGCGGCTACTTCACCAAGATGCAGGCCCGCGTGCCGGCCGAGCAGGCGGCGGCGATGAAGGCGCTGGTCGCCAATATCAACGATCCCGCCGCCCTGAAGACGGTGACCGCCGACCCGATGTGGAACTCGATGCTGCGCACCACCTGCGTGGCCACGATGGTCAATGCCGGACACGCGCCCAACGCCCTGCCCCAGCGCGCCACGGCCAACGTCAACTGCCGCATCCTGCCGGGCACGCCGGTCGAGGAGGTCCGGACCAAGCTGGCCGAACTGGCGGGCGCGCCCGTCGCCGTGACTCTGGCCCACGAGCCCAACAGCGTCTCGCCGCCGCCGCCCCTGACGCCGGCCATCATGGGCCCGATCGAGAAGGAAGCCGCCAAGCTGTGGCCCGGCGTTCCGATCGTGCCGATCCTGCTGACCGGCGCCACCGACGGCGTCCATACCAACGCCGGCGGCATCCCGACCTATGGCGTCTCGGGCCTGTTCGGCGGCTCGGACGGCGACGGCATCCACGGCCTGAACGAGCGCATGCGGGTCAAGTCGCTCTATGACGGCCGCGACTTCCTCTACGCCCTGATCAAGGACTACGCGGGCGGGAAATAGACGCCCTTCGCCTCTGGAACCGTCGCCCGATCTCCCTATCTCCGCTCCAGCGTAAAGGGAGACGGACGATGGTCGAGACATCGGACGACGGCATCCTGGCCGAGTACATGGTCAGCTACTGGTCGATGAAGCACGAGAAGCTCGACCGACCGACCAAGCTTCTCGAGACCCTCTACATAACCGAGCGCTACCAGGCCGGCGAAAATCTTCGCGAAGCGCGGTCGGCCTATGATCACGCGGTCTGGAACGGCGTGCCGGTGGGCGAGATGGATCGCCGCCTGGCCGAGCTCGACCAGTTCATGCGCGAGCTGGTCCGCGAACGCGCCGCCCAGTGGCGCCAGCCACACTAGGAAGCCGGGGCGAGACTCAAGCCGCCTCCACCGCGCTCCAGCCGAACAGGCCGCCCAGGATCAGGCGCTTGACGGCGGCGACGTCGAGGCCTGTGCAGACCTCGGCGTTGGGCGCGCCGTCGATGCGGTCGACGCGGCCCAGGCGCTGGCCGTCGACGACCACCCGCAGGCGCGCGGGCGTGAAGCTGAAGAGCTCGGGCGCGATCAGGCTGGCGGCCGCCACCGAGTCGTGCGGCCGGCAGCCTTCGCCGCCCCAGACCTGCCGGTGGAAGGCGATATAGGGCCCGGCCGCCTTGATCAGGCGCTGGGACAAAGGCGAGCCGCAGCAGGCCGCGCCCTTGGCCAGGTCCTCGGCGGTGACTGACACCTGGTGCGTGACGTCCATCGGCATCAGGCGCGGCATGACCCGGCCCTCCAGCGTGCGCTGCAGGGCCTCCGGGTCGCTCCAGCTGTTGAAGTCGGCGCCGCCGGCCGCCTTGCCGGCCACCTCGAAGGCGCCGGCCATGATCGTCGGCCGCCAGTCGCGGAAGGCGGCGGGGTCCTCCAGCAGGCCCTTGGCCAGGTTGGTCAGAGGCCCGAGGAACAGGCCGCTGACCTTACGGCGGGCGGCGAAGGCCAGGAAGTTGGCCGAATGGCCGCGCTCCAGCTCGGGCAGCTTCCAGCGCTGCGAGAAGCCCGCGCCGTTCAGGCCGTCGACCCCATGAGCCGGACGCATCCGCTCGACCCGGCGGCGAGCCAGGCCAGAGCCGGCGCCGATATAGACCTCGGCCCCACAGCCGGCGAGCCGCAGCACGCCCCGGGCGTTGGCGGCGGCCTGGTCGACATAGGTGTTGCCGAACACGGCCGAGACCGAGACCACGTCCACGGCCTGTCGCGCGCGGGCCAGAAGCGTCAGCGCCAGGGCGTCGTCCACGCCGCAATCGGTGTCGATGTGAACCCGCAGGACCATGTCCGCAGTCTAGCCGCGCCCCATGACGAGGAGAAGGGTGGCGGAGCGCGGTGAGCGCGCTATCCCGCCAGGTACCGGTCCAAATTCCGCTTCACCCGCGCCATCACCGGCTCATCGGCCGCCGGGCGCTGGAACGCCTGGCCGGTGATCGTCTCGAACGCCTCGATATAGACGTCCGAGGTCTGCCGGATCAGGTCCGTGGGGATCTCCGGGATCGGGTCTTTGTAGGGATCGCAGCGCTGGGCCACCCAGGCGCGGACGAAGTCCTTGTCGAAGCTGTCGGGGCGCTCGCCCGCCGCGAACCTGGCGTCGTAGGTCGCCGCCTTCCAGAAGCGGCTGCTGTCGGGGGTGTGGATCTCGTCGGCCAGGACGATGGCGCCGTCGGCGTCGAGGCCGAACTCGTACTTGGTGTCGGCCAGGATCAGCCCGCGCTCGGCGGCCAGGGCCTGGCCGCGCGCGAACAGGGCCAGGGCGTAGGCGCTGAGCTGGTCCCACTGGTCGGCCGTCAGCAGGCCCTGTTCCAGGATCTGGGCGGGCGACAGCGGCGCGTCATGGTCGCCGTCGGCGGCCTTGCTGGTGGGGGTCAGGATCGGCTCGGGCAGGCGCTGGTTGGCGCGCAGGCCGTCGGGCAGGCGCACGCCATACATTTCGCGCTCGCCCTTGTTGTAGAGCGTCAGGATCGAGGTCGAGGTGGTCCCGGCCAGATAGCCGCGCACCACCAGTTCGACCGGCAGCATCTCCAAACGCCGGCCGATCAGCACGTTCGGGTCCGGATAGGCCAGGACGTGGTTGGGGCAGATATCGGCGGTGGCGTCGAACCAGTAGCGCGCCGTCTGGGTCAGCACCTGGCCCTTGTACGGCACGGCGCACAGGATGCGGTCGAAGGCGCTGAGGCGGTCGGACGCCACGATCACCCGGCGGCCGTCCGGCAGGTCGTAATTGTCCCGCACCTTGCCGCGATAGTGGTTGGGCAGGCCGGGCAGGTCGACTTCAGCCAGGGCGTTCGGGGCGGAAAAGGTCACCGGGGCCTCGGTCGCTAGAAATACTGGAAGTAAGAAGGGGAGGCCCATTCGGACCTCCCCCAAGAGCGTCAGCCCAGCTTGGCCAGGTCTTCGTCGCTGATGTCTTCGTTCGAATAGACGTTCTGGACGTCGTCGTCGTCGTCCAGCAGGTCGAGCAGCTTCATCAGGGTGGCGACCGAGTCGCCGGTGACCGGCACCTGCATCTTCGGGCGCCAGGCGATCTTGGTGTTCGACGCCGCGCCGAACTTGGCTTCCAGGGCGGCGGCCACCTCGTTCAGGCTTTCGAAGGCGGTGTAGATGGTGTGGCCTTCGCCCTCCTCGTCCATGTCCGAGGTGACGTCGTCGGCGCCGGCCTCGATGGCGGCTTCCATCATGGCGTCTTCCGTCGCGGCCTTGGCCGGGTAGGTGATCTGGCCGACGTGATCGAAGTTGAAGGTCACCGAGCCGGTGGCCCCCATATTGCCGCCGATCTTGGTGAAGTAGGATCGGACGTTGGCGGCGGCGCGGTTCTTGTTGTCGGTCAGCACCTCGACGATGATGCCGACGCCGCCGGCGGCGACGCCTTCATAGCGGATTTCCGAATAGTCGGCCGCGTCGCCCATCTGCGACTTCTTGATCGCGCGGTCGATGACGTCCTTGGGCAGGCTCTCGGCCTTGGCGTTGTTCACGGCCAGGCGCAGGCGCGGGTTCATGGCCGGGTCGGGCAGGCCGGTCTTGGCCGCGACGGTGATTTCCCGCGACAGCTTGGAGAACAGCTTGGAGCGCGCGGCGTCGGCGCGGCCCTTGCGGTGCATGATGTTCTTGAATTTCGAGTGGCCGGCCATTCGGAGGCTCTGTCTCTGGTCTGAAAAATGGAGTGTGGGCGCTTCTAGCCCCCGAGGGCGGGTTTTGTCACCCCCAAGGGGCGCCGGGCCAGGCTTGCGCTCCGCCTGGCCTAGATGATAGTTAGGCAATAACTTAAGCGTCTAAGAGCGATCGATGAGCCTGACGCTATACGCCCACCCGCTGTCCTCGTTCTGCTGGAAGGTGCTGATCGGCCTCTACGAGAACGACACGCCGTTCACGCCGCTGGTGGTGAACCTGGGCGAGGAGGCCTCGCGCGCCGCCTTCCTGTCGGTCTGGCCGATCGGCAAGTTCCCGGTGCTGCGCGACGACGCGCGCGGCGAGACCGTGCCCGAGACCAGCGTCATCCTCGACTATCTGGACGCCTACTATCCCGGTCCGGTGCGGTTCACGCCGGCCGATCCGGACGCGGCCTGGCGCACTCGGCTGTGGGACCGGTTCTTCGATTTCTACGTGATGACGCCGATGCAGAAGATCGTCGGCGACCGCATCCGCCCGTCGGACGACCAGCGTGATCCATTCGGCGTCGATCAGGCGCGCGGGCAGATCACTACCTCCTATCCGGTGCTTGAGGCCGAACTGGCCGACCGGACCTGGATGTCGGGCGACGCCTTCGGTCTGGCCGACTGCGCGGCGTTCCCGGCGCTCTACTACGCCGACAAGGTCCAACCGCTGGGCGAGGCCTATCCTCGGATCAGCGCCTATCTGGCGCGGCTGACGGCTCGGCCTTCAGTGGCGCGCGTGCTCGAAGAAGCCGAGCCCTTTTTCAAGTACTTCCCGGCAGGGTGAGGCCAGCATGGCCGGGGCGCCCGCCGCCGCGGGGTTTTGTCACCCGATTTGATCTGGCGCATTTGCGGAACCGCCAGGCCCCGGGATGGTTAAGGCTCCAGTCGGGCGCGCAGCGACCCTCTCCGGCGTCGCGCTCGGTCCCTGGGCTCAAGGAGCCATCTCATGCGAAGATTCCTGACCATCGCCATCGGCGCGGCCTTGCTTGCCGCAACGCCGCTCGCAGCGTCGGCCCAGAGTGGTCCGATGGGACGACCGGGCGCCCCCCAAACCAGCCCTGGCCCGGATCGTCCCGGACAGGATCGCCCGGGCATGGGCCGCCCTGACATGCACGGCAACGACTATGGCCGCTGGGACAATGGCTGGGGCCGTCGCCCGCCGCCGCCGCCCAAGCACTTCAACCGCCACGGAAACTGGTACCAGCACGTGCGGGCCTGTTCGGCGCGCTATCGCAGCTACAATCCCCGCACTGACACCTATCAGCTCCGTCGCGGCGTCTATCGCCGGTGCCGGCTGTAGCCTTCGGCGGATGATAGCCCGCTCTCCAGGAGAGGCTTAGATCACGGGCACCGTCGGCTGCAGCCGCCCGCCGACGCGGATCGGCTCGACACGCACCGCCAGGCCCGTGCGGTCGTCGGTCTCGACGAACACGCCGCACACCGTCGCCGGACCCGAGGCCGGCGTGTAGCGCCCGCCGCTGATCTTGGTGGTGAAGCGCCGCAGAGGCTCTTCCTTCTGGTTGCCGATAACGCTGTCATAGTCGGCGCAGGCGCCGGCGTCGGTCTGGTAGGCGGTGCCGCCCGGCAGCACCTGGCAGTCGGCGGTCGGGACGTGTGTGTGGGTGCCGACCACCAGAGAGGCGCGGCCGTCGCAATAGTGGCCCATGGCCATCTTCTCCGACGTCGCCTCGCAGTGCATGTCGACGATCACCGCGTCGGCCACCTGGCCCAGCGGGGCCTTGTCCAGCTCACGGTCGGCGGCGGCGAACGGGTCGTCCATGGCGTCCATGTGCACCCGGCCCAGCAGGTTGACGACGAACACCGTCTTGCCACTGTCGGTCTGGAACAGGTGGCTGCCGCGCCCCGGGGCGTCGGACAGGATCGGGTAGTTGGCCGGTCGGATCAGGCGCGGCTCGCGGACGATATAGGTGAGAGCCTCGCGCTGGTCCCAGCTGTGATTGCCCAGGGTCAGGCAGTCGGCGCCGGCCTCGAACAGCTCGCGCGCGGTGTTCTCGGTGATGCCGAAGCCGGCCGCGGCGTTCTCGGCGTTGATGATCACGAACTCGAGGGAGAGCCGGCGGCGAAGATCGGGCAGATGGTCGGCCAGGCCGTCGCGGCCCGACTTGCCGACGACATCGCCGAAGAAGGCGAAACGCATCGAAAGTCCTTAAGGAGGGCCTGGGCGGCCCATGTCATTGACCGCGATATACTCTTTTTCGGTGAGAATAGCGTCCAGCCTTTGATCGTGCGGCTCGTGCGGCAAATTCTCCGCCTGCTGGCCACTGTAGGCCAGGCCCAGCACGACAACGGACTTGCGAGCCCTCAGGGCTTCCAGCGCCCGGTCGTAATAGCCGCCGCCCTGCCCCAGGCGCAGGCCGTCGCGCTGGAAGGCCAGCAGCGGCGTGATGACCAGGTCCGGCAGCACGACCGCCTGGGTCGGCGGGGGACCGCGCAGGCCGATGGCGTCATGGACCAGCGGCTGGTCCAGATCCCAGAGGCGGAACACCATGCGGGCCGTCTCGGCGTCCTCGACCGTCGGCAGGGCCAGGGTCCAGCCCGCCTCGCGCATATGGTCGGCCAGGATGCGCGGCGACACCTCCGAGCCAAGCCCGTGATAGAGCGCGACAACCTTGCCGGCGGGATCGGGGAACAGCTTGGCCAAGGGCTCGCGCGCCACCTCGGCGATCATCCAGTCGGCTTCGGGATGCTCCAGCGCCAGCTGCTTGCGCTGGTTGCGCAGGAAGATGCGCAGGGCCGTCTTGGCCGCGATGGGATTGGTGATCGCCATCCGTCGCTTATAGGAGACCATCGCTTCGGGAAGAAAGGTGGCGGCGCCGCGAAGAACCGTGAAGACGTTTCAATCCACTCGAACCTGTCAGTAACAGGTGGGCCCCGTATTCCCGCAGCCACGGCCACGGGAGGGAACAGGTCCCGATAGAGAGATTAAGGTCCCTGGGAATAGAAATCTTCGACGAGAGCCACAGCAAGACCCGCCGTGGGTCAATATAGGGGGTCGGGCGCCCCAGCGATAGAGGTGCCCGCGTCGCAGGCGACGATCAGAGGCCCAGCGACGCCTTCAGGAAGGCGTCGGTCTTGGTCAGCATCTCGGTTCGCGCCGTGTCGTCGTTGAGCTGGTGGTCCAATCCCTTGAACTCGACCAACTCGGCCTTGCGTCCCGCGTCCCGCAGCTTGCGCTCCATCAGCCGCGACTCGCCGATCCCGACATTGGCGTCGAGGTCGCCATGGAACAGCAGGACCGGCGCCTTGATCTTCGCGGCGTTCTGGGCGGGCGAACCCTCGGCCACGTGCGGGCCCTTGCCGATGAATTGACTGACCTGGAGGTAGTTGGTGAAGTTCATGGACTCCGCGCGCAGGGTCTCCAGATCGGTGACCGGCGCGATCGCCACGATGGCCTTGAAGAGGTCCGGATCCAGCACCGCCGACTGCAGCGCCGCATATCCCCCGTACGACCAGCCGACGATGGCCAGCTTGCCCGGCGCGGCGATCCCCTGCTGGGCGAGCCAGCGGCCGCCGTCATTCACATCGCCGATCGCGGTGCGCCAGGACTGGAAGCCGTTCTTCTGGAACCAGTCGGCGCCATAGCCGGCCGAGCCTCGATAGTTGGGTTGCAAGACGGCGTAGCCCTGCTGGGCGAAATACTGGGCGAGCCAGTCGAAGCCCCATTCGTCGCGCGCGCCGGGGCCGCCGTGCGGCATGACGATCGCCGGCAGGTTCTTGCCGTCGCTGCCCGGCGGCAGGGTCAGGTAGCCAGGGATCTGCGTGCCGTCTGCGGCCGGATAGGTCACCGCCTTCACCGTGGCCAGCTTCAACTTTTCCAGCTGCGGCCGGGCGGCGATCAGCTCCTGCAGGTTCCGGGTGGTCTTGTCATAGAGGTAGTAGAGGCCCGGATCGCTGTCGCTGCCGGCGAACAGCAGCAGCTTGGACTCGTCGGCCGAGGCGTCGACGAACGTGACCAGGCGACCCGGCAGCGCCTTGCCCAGCGCCAGACCCAACTTGCGCAAGTCGGGGTCGAAGAATTCGGTCTCGCGCTTGTCGGTGACGTAGGAGACGCCGACCACGCGGCTCTGGCGACCGATCCGAACAAGGCCCGTAACGTCGACGTCCGGCCGCGCCAGCACCAGGTCGCGCTTGAGGCTGTCGTCCAGCGCCGTCTTGTACAAGGCCAGGCGGCCGTCCTTGACGTCGAAACCGTAGACGACATTGAGCTTGGGATCGACGGCTTCGGGGCTGAAGCCGCTGTAGCCCGTGGCGCCGAGGGTCAGTTGGCCCAACGGCAGCCAGTCGCGGCGTTCAGGCTGGCGATAGAAATAGAGGATCTTGTCGCTGGCGTAGCCCGACGACCGCGTCGGCCGAACGCCCATCACCCGGACGGTCCCGCGCCCATCGCCGATATATTCGATGGCGTTAAGGTTTGGCTTCTCGACGGACCGGCGAGCCAAGGTTGTCGTGTCGACGCGATCGACGCCCAGGCCGTCGTCTTCCTTGGCCAGGTGGGTGCCAGTGCCGCGCTCCGGCACATGGTCGCGGGTCATCAGGATCCCACCCGGCGCGTCGTCGGTGGCCCAGTCGATCACCACGCCGCCGTTCTGCGACAACCGCAGCGAGCGGTCGTTGGTCTCGGCGCTGAGCACCTTCAGGTCGCCGCCGTCGCTGTTGATCGCGATTAGGCGGGTGAAGCCCAGCCGATTCTGCGCGTCCTTCACGACGACATAGATCTGGCAGACCAGGCGCGTATTGGTCGACCAACGGCAGCTCGTCAGCCGTTCGGGGCTGCCGCTGGAGGCGAGGATCGGCTTAGGCGGGCCGGAAGCGGCCGTGTCGACCACCTCCAGGTGGACGCCGCGCCCAGCGGTCGGGACGATCATCGCCACTTGCTGGCCGTCCGGCGACAGGCTGATCTGCTGGATATATTCGCGCGCGCCGAACGCGCCAGCGGTAGAATCCGCCGCCAGGGCCTGACCGCTCAAGGCCAAGCCCAGAAGCCCAAACGTCGCCAGCACTCTCATCGAAGCCCTCTTCCGAAACAGGTCCCAACGATAGGGAATACAGTGGAGAGAACAACCTCAAGTTATAGCGCGAGCGGAGCGCCTACTCCGCCGCCAGCTTCTCGATCTTCTCGGCGGCCGCGTCCAGCGCGCGGATGGCGGCGATCTCGGCCTTGGTGCCGTCCTGGTTCAGGCGGGCGATCTCGGCGTTGGCGTGGGCCAGGCGCAGCTTCATGTCCGACAGTTCGTCGGCCAGCAGCAGGGCGCCCATCAGGAAGAGCCGCGTCTCGCCCAGTTGGCCGACGTCGGAGCTGACCTGGCGGACCTGGCGGTCGAACAGCCGCGCCAGTTCCGAGAGATGCGGCTCCTGGCCGTCCTCGCAGCCGACCATGTAGGGCCGGCCGTTCACGTGGATGGTCACCTGGGCCATGCGTCAGGCCTCCCCCAAATCGCGGACTTTGGGATCGCGAACTTTGGGATCGCTGACTTTGGGATCGCCTGCCTTGGGCGCGTCGAACAGGTCGTCGTCCTGCAGAGGCGCGACGGCGTCCTCGGCTTCGTCGTCGTCATGCGCGTGGTCGTCATTGGCCACGAACTCGTCGCCGAGCGCGGAACGGATCTCCGCGATGGCGCGGCCCAGGGCGGCGGAGGCCTGCTCGCCGGCTTCCTCCAGCGCCTTTTCACGTTCGCGGGCGGCTTCCAGGTCGGCGACCAGGCGCGTGCGCTCTTCGTCATCGAAGAGGCTCGGCTCGGCGGAGGACAACGACGACGCGACAGGCGCGGCGGCGGCGGCCGCAAGCGCGCGCTCGACCTCGGCGGCCCTGGCCGCCTGGCGCTGCTCAAGCTGAGCCACCGCGCGCTCCAGACGGCGCACGGCCAGGTCGAGGGCCGTACCGTCGGCCGGGATCATCGGCGATTTCCAATCATGCGACGCAACATATAGATGAGCCCCGTCTATGCCAGTCGTCAGGGCGACATTTGGGCGGCGCGGAGCCCATAGCAGCATTTACCGAAGCCGTGTCAGTTTCTAGGCCTTGACTCAGCGCCTTTCCCCCGCAAAACGCGCACCCAAATAGGGAACGCCGATCGAACTCGATCGCGCGGTCATAACAGGAGAACGACCCATGGCTATTCGCGTCGCCATCAACGGCTTCGGCCGCATCGGACGTCTGGTCCTGCGCTCCATCGCCGAGCATGGCCGCCGCGACATCGAGGTCGTCTCCATCAACGACCTGGGCCCGGTCGAGACCAACGCCCACCTGCTGCGCTACGACAGCGTCCACGGCCGCTTCCCGGGCGTGGTCACCTCGGGCGAGGACTGGATCGACGTCGGCATGGGCAAGATCAAGGTCACGGCGATCCGTGATCCCAAGGATCTGCCGCACAAGGAACTGAACGTCGACATCGCGTTTGAGTGCACCGGCATCTTCACCGCCCGCGACAAGGCCGCCCTGCACCTGGAAGCCGGCGCCAAGCGCGTGCTGGTGTCCGCTCCCGCGGACGGGGCCGACAAGACCATCGTCTACAAGGTCAACCACGAGACCCTGACCGCCGACGACATCGTCGTCTCGAACGGTTCGTGCACCACCAACGCCCTGGCCCCGGTCGCCAAGGTCCTGCACGACCTGGTCGGCATCGAGCGCGGCTACATGACCACGATCCACAGCTACACCGGCGACCAGCCGACGCTGGACACCATGCACAAGGACCTCTACCGCGCCCGCGCCGCGGCCCTCAGCATGATCCCGACCTCGACCGGCGCCGCCAAGGCCCTGGGTCTGGTTCTGCCGGAACTGAAGGGCAAGCTGGACGGCTCGTCGATCCGCGTCCCGACCCCGAACGTCTCGGTCATCGACCTGAAGGTCGTGCCGACGCGCGACACCACGGCCGCCGAGGTCAACGCCGCCCTGCAGGCCGCCGCCGACGGTCCGATGAAGGGCGTGCTGTTCACCACGACCGACCCGCTGGTCTCGACGGACCTGAACCACATCGCCGCCAGCTCGACCGCCGCCCTGCCGCAGACCCAGGTCATCGAGGGCAAGCTGGTCCGCGTGCTCAGCTGGTACGACAACGAGTGGGGCTTCGCGACCCGCATGAGCGACACCGCTCTGGAAATGGCGAAGTTCCTGTAAGGAACGCACCACCAAACCCCGCTCTCGCAAGGAGCGGGGTTTTCCTTGGCCCGCCCTCGTCCTTCGACAGGCTCAGGATGAGGGCTATTGCCGATCTCTTGAACCTCATCCTGAGCTTGTCGAAGGACGAGGTTCACGCACCGCAGGACGCCCCATGACCTTCCGCACCCTCGACACCGCCGATCTCGCCGGCAAGCGCGCCCTGGTCCGGGTGGACTTCAACGTGCCGGTCGATGGCGGGAAGATCACCGACGACACCCGCCTGCGCGCGGCGCTGCCGACCATCCACTACCTGTCCCAGCAGGGCGCCAAGGTCGTGCTGCTGGCCCACTTCGACCGGCCCAAGGGCAAGGTCGTGCCCGAGATGAGCCTGGCCTTCGTGGCCGAGCCGCTGTCGGCGCTGCTGGAGCAGCCGGTCGCCTTCGCCAGCGACTGCGTCGGACCGGCCGCCGCTGAAGTCATCAACACCCTGGAAAACGGCGGCGTGGCCCTGCTGGAGAACGTCCGCTTCCACGCCGGCGAAGAGAAGAACGATCCCGCGTTCGCCAAGGCCCTGGCCGCCAATGGCGACGTCTATGTCAACGACGCCTTCAGCGCCGCCCACCGCGCGCACGCCTCGACGGAAGGGCTCGCCCACCTGCTACCGGCCTATCCGGGCCTGGCGATGCAGCGTGAGCTGGAAGCCCTGGACGCGGCCCTGGGCAATCCCAAGAAGCCGGTGATCGGCATCGTCGGCGGCTCCAAGGTCTCGACCAAGCTCGATTTGCTGCGCAACCTGGTGACCAAGCTGGACTATCTGGCCATCGGCGGCGGCATGGCCAACACCTTCCTGCACGCGGCCAAGATCGATGTCGGCGCCTCGCTGTGCGAGCCCGACCTGGCCGACACCGCCCTGGAGATCATCGACCTGGCGGGCGCGGCCGGCTGCAAGCTGCTGCTGCCGACCGACGTGGTGGTGGCCAAGAGCGTCAAGCCGAGCGTCCACGCCGAGACCCGCAATGTCTATGATGTCCAGCCCGACGACCTGATCCTGGACGCCGGCCCCGAGACGGTGAAGACCCTGCTGGCCGCCATGGACGCCAGCAAGACCCTGATCTGGAACGGCCCGCTGGGCGTGTTTGAAGTCCCTCCGTTCGACGAGGCGACCGTTTCGGCGGCAAAGCACGCCGCGCAACTGGCGAAATCGGGTAAGATCGTGGCCGTGGCCGGCGGCGGTGATACGGTGTCGGCCCTGAACCACGCGGGCGTGTCGGCCGACATGACGTTCGTCTCGACCGCCGGCGGCGCGTTCCTGGAATGGATGGAGGGCAAGACGCTTCCGGGCGTCGCGGCTCTGGAGGCTTGAGAATCTGACTAGTTTTCTCCGATCTCCCCGGCGAATGCCGGGGCCCAGATGGACGAGCGCTGAAGCGATTCCAAGAACACCGCGTTCTTCCAATCAGCCCAAGCGCCTTGGGATCTGGGTCCCGGCATTCGCCGGGAAGATCGGAAGAGTTTAAGTACGCAGACTGACTAGACGGGCAGAGAACGCACAAGCGTCACGGCCCCAAAAACAAGAAACGACCCAACCACTTAACGCTTGCAGGAGAGAACTACGTGGCTCGCATCACGCTGCGCCAGCTGTTGGACCATGCCGCCGAGCATGAGTACGGCTTGCCCGCCTTCAATATCAACAACATGGAACAGGGCCTGGCGATCATGGAGGCGGCCGAGGCTGTCAACTCGCCCGTGATCATCCAGGCGTCGCGCGGGGCGCGGAACTACGCCAACGACATCATGCTAGCCAAGATGATCGACGCTCTGGTCGACATCTATCCGCACATCCCGGTCTGCATGCACCAGGACCACGGCAACGGCCCGGCGACCTGCGCGACGGCGATCCAGTACGGCTTCACCTCGGTGATGATGGACGGCTCGCTGATGGAAGACGCCAAGACCCCGGCCTCCTACGAGTACAATGTCGAGGTCACCCGCAAGGTGGTCCAGATGGCCCACAGCTGCGGCGTCTCGGTCGAGGGCGAGCTCGGCGTGCTGGGAAGCCTGGAAACAGGCATGGGCGAGGCCGAGGACGGCCACGGCTTCGAGGGCAAGCTCAGCCATGACGAACTGCTGACCGATCCGGACCAGGCGGTCGACTTCGTCGCCCAGACCGGCGTCGACGCCCTGGCCATCGCCATGGGCACCAGCCACGGCGCCTACAAGTTCACGCGCAAGCCGGACGGCGACGTCCTGGCCATGAACGTGATCGAGGAAATCCACCGCCGCCTGCCCAACACCCACCTGGTGATGCACGGCAGCTCCAGCGTTCCGCAGGACCTGCAGGACATCATCAACCAGTACGGCGGCGAGATGCCCCAGACCTGGGGCGTGCCGGTCGAAGAGATCCAGCGCGGCATCAAGCATGGCGTGCGCAAGATCAATGTCGACACCGACAACCGCATGGCCATCACCGGCGCGATCCGCAAGATCCTGGTCGAGAAGCCGGGCGAGTTCGATCCGCGCGCCTATCTGAAACCCGCCAAGGAAGCCATGCGCAAGGTCTGCCAGGCCCGCTTCGTCGAGTTCGGCTCGGCCGGCCACGCCGACAAGATCAAGGCGCTGTCGACCGCGACCATGGGCAAGCGCTACGCCTCGGGCGAACTGCACGCCAAGTTCGGCGGCGACGCGGCCAAGGCCGCCGCCGAGTAGACGTCGATCCGTTGAGACGAAGAGGCCTCCCGGCGCGATCCGGGAGGCCTTTTCGCGCCGGCTACTCCGCCGCGACGAGAAGGCGGCGGCGGCGGGCGAGCAGCTTGACCGCGACGGCCCCGACCGCGCCGCACAGCAGTATGGCCAGGGTGAACCCAGGACCCACGAAGGCGTAGGTTCCCTGCCAGCAGTGCAGGCCGTCGACCGTGGCCGCGACGCCCCCGCAAAACAGACCGCAGGCGAAACCGGTCGGCCCAGGCCGCTCCAGGTCGACATCGCGCAGGCCGGCCGCGACCAGGGCCAGCATCGGCGCGGCCATGACCAGGACATTGCCGAGGCAGACGGCGGCCTGCGGCCAGTAGAGGGCCGCCAGGGCGCCGGCCGTCATGTCCGACGCCTGGACCCCGCCGGCGATCAGGAGGACGCTAGCCAAGGCCCCGGCGACGGCCAGCGCGCTGAACCCGCCCGGGCGATCGCGCGCCATCCGCGTGGCCGCGATCATGGCGCAGCCGGCCACCGCGGCGGGATAGGCGGCCTTGATCCAGAAGAAGGATTGGGCGGCGGCGAGGGGCAGGTCCGGACGCAGGTCCAGCCAGACCAGGATCATCAGCACGCCGGCCAGGACGCCGGCGGCGGCGACCTCGGCCAGTCGCCAGGGCAGGGTCGCGGCCGACCAGATGGGCGCGCCGGCCCTCGCGCCGCTTATCGGAGCGACGGTGTCATCGATCGTCACGCGCCTCTCCCCACAGAGCCGGATGGCGGTTGCGCCAGCACCTGTCGCGTCTCATTCGCGAAAGGCGGCGTCACTTCAGTGGCGGAACATCGGTTTGTCAATCGACCGCGGCGCGACGACACGAAACTTGATCGTCGCTAGATCTGGCGACAGCTCGCCGACTGGCGGCCTTGCCTACCAGCGCAGCGCCCAGCGCCCGACCGCCGCGCCGAGGGCGGCGAGGGACAGCACCCCGAGGCTGTACCAGAGGGCCACGAAGGTGAAGGTGTTCTCGGCGCAGTGCAGGCCATAGACCGTCGCCGCCACGCCGCCCGCGAACAATCCCGTCGCCAGACCCGCCAGGGTCGGCCGGGTCGGGGCCATGCCGCGCACCACCCACAGGCCGAGGGCCAGCATCGGCAGACCCAGGACCAGGATATTGCGGCTGCAGACATGCCAGGAATGGCCGCGCAGCATGTGCAGCGTCATCTGGATGTCGGGGCTCATCATCGCCTGGACGACGCCCGCGACCGAAAACGCTCCCAGGACGGACAGGCCCAGGATCCAGCCGCGGCGGCCCGATCCACCCGGCCGCGACAGCCGCTCGATGGCCAGGTAGCCGGCCGCGCCCAGCAGGGCGGTGTAGAGCGCCTTCATCCAGAACATGCCGCCGCGCATGGCCGGCATCAGGTCATGGCGGGTATGCAACCAGGCCAGCACCAGGACCAGGGCCGCCAGGGCGCCCAGGCCGGCGACCATCGCCAGACGCCGGGGCGGCGCGCGCGTCGGCCCAAAATCCGTGGCCTGGGCGTCCGAGGCGAGGGCGTCGATCAGATCATCCGTTCGCACGGCGCATCCTTTCGGCCAGGGCCTTCAGCGCCCGGTGCAGGGCGACCTTGGCCGCGCCCTCGGACATGCCGGCCTTCGCGCCCGCCTCGGCCAGGGACAGGCCGGTCAGCTTGACGTCGGAGACCAGGGTCCGCTGCTTTTCGGGCAGGGTGGCCAGGGCGCGGTCCAGCTCGAGGCCGACGCCCGGATCGGGCTCGTCGGCGGCCAGGAATTCGATGTGGTCCTCGATCGGCAGGGTCTGGCGGATCTTCCGCCGCCGCCAGTGGTCGATCAGCTTGTAGCGCGCCACCGCGTGCGCCCAGGCGGTGAACGACTGGGACGAGTCCCAGGTCGACCGCTTGAGATGCACCGCCAGCAACGTCTCCTGCACCAGATCCTCCACATCGCCGGACGCGCCGGACATCCGCCGCGCGAAATAGGCGCGCAGCCGGACGCCGAGAACGGCCAGACACTCGCGATAGGCGACGGCGTCACCGTCCAGCCCGCGCAGCATCAGCGCCTTCAAACGGGTCTCGGTATCCGTCACGCACACCCCTATTCGCGCGGGAAGGGCCGATGGTTACACGGTGTCGCGCCGCGCCGGAACCGCCCGAGACCGCCGCGCCGAAATTTTGTTCCCCCCGTTTTTTGTTCGGCGACCGGTGTAACCTTCACGGCGGAAGCTTCGTATCTCCCATCGACCGGGCGACGACATGCCGCTCCGGCCAGCAACGATCCCAAGACTTCCCCAAGAGCACCAAGGAGACACCCCATGAACCGCACCGCCACCACCGCCGCCCTCGCCGCCGTCCTCGCCCTCTCGGCCGGCGTCTCGATGGCCTCGGCCGACGAGCACATGAAGACCGGCGCCAAGGTCGAGATGGAAAAGTGCTACGGCGTGGCCAAGGCCGGCGAGAACGACTGCAAGGCGGGCGCGGGCACCTCGTGCGCCGGCACCTCGAAGGTCGACTATCAGGGCGACGCCTGGAAGCACGTGGCCAAGGGCGCGTGCGTGACCATGAAGACCCCCAAGGGCATGGGTTCGCTGACTCCGAAGGCGTAAGCGACCTTTGAAACTGTCATCCCGGCCAAGCGCGAAGCGCGCCGAGCCGGGACCGCCGGACGCGCCGCGCTTTTGGCGGTCCCGGCTCTCCGCTGCGCTGCGGCCGGGATGACAAGGGTTTTGAAAGCTCCCCCCCCCCATGACCCCAACCGCCGGCCTTGGCCTCAAGTCCCAGCACTATGCCGACGCGCTCGCGTGCGAGGCTCAGGGCCTGTGGTTCGAGGTTCATCCCGAGAACTACATGTCGGCTGGCGGCCCGCGTCTGGCGGCGCTGGAAGCCATCCGCGAACGCCGCCCGATCTCGCTGCACGGCGTGGGCCTGTCCCTGGCCGCCGACGCCGATCCGGACCGCGAGCACCTGGCCGCCCTCAAGCGGCTGGTCGACCGGTTCGAGCCGTTCGTGGTCTCCGAGCACCTGGCCTGGTCGACGCATCGGGGCCAGCACCAGCCCGACCTCCTGCCCTTTCCGCGCACCCGCGCCGCCCTCGCCCGCATCGCCGCCAATGTCGGCCGGATGCAGGACGCCCTGGGCCGCGAGGTGCTGATCGAGAACCCGTCCCTCTACCTGCCCCTGAGCGGCCACGACCTGGACGAGGTCGACTTCCTGAAGGCCCTGGTCGCCAGGACCGGCTGCGGCCTGCTGGTCGACGTCAACAACGTCTTCGTCAGCGCTAGCAACCTCGGCTACGACGCCGAGGCCTATCTGAACGCCCTGCCCGCCGAGGCGATCGGCGAGATCCACCTGGCCGGCCACGGCGCCGATGAAGGCGGATCCGACCTCCTGATCGACACCCACGGCGCGCCGGTGGCCGAGCCTGTCTGGACGCTCTATCGCCGGCTGATAGACCGCATCGGCCCCCGCCCGACCCTGATCGAGCGCGACGACGACATTCCCGACTTCGCGACGCTGATGGCCGAGCGCGACCGCGCCGCGGCGATGCTGGAGCCTGTCCGGGAGAAGGCCCATGCCTGAGCTGCTGGACTTCCAGGACGCCTTCGTCGCGGCCCTCGGTGGCGAGCGCGCCGCCCTGTCGCCCTGGCTCGCGCCCGGCGCCGGCGAGGCGGGGCTGTCGGTCTACCGCAACACCATCGCCAAGGGCTGCGTCGACGCCCTGACCGCCAACTTCCCGACCGTGCTGTCCATGGTCGGCGAAGAGTGGTTCCGCGCCGCCGCCGCGCTGTTCGCCCGCGAGGCGCCGCCGACCGGCGCGGCCCTGCTGGACTACGGCGAGGACTTTCCCGCCTGGCTGGGCCGCTTCCCGCCGGCTCAGGACCTACCCTATCTCGCTGGCGTCGCCCATCTCGACCGCCTGTGGACCGAAGCCCTGTTCGCCGCCGAGGCGCCGGCCCTGACCGCCGGGGCGCTGGCCGCCTTGCCGCCCGAGGCCCTGGCCGTGACGCGGCTCGCCCTGCACCCCAGCGTCCGCTTCGCCGCCTTCGAGGCCGGCCTGCCCAGCCTGTGGTCGGCGGCCCGCGCGGGCCATGAGGACCTGGAGCTCTCGGAGGCTCCCGAAGCGCTCCTCTGCCTTCGCGCCAACGGCGTCGTCACGCATCGCGTGGTCGGCGAGGCCGAAACCGAATTCCTCCGCGCCTGCCGCGAGGGCCAGACCACCGCCCGGGCCGCCGAGCGCGTCCTGACAACCCATCCCGCCGCCGACCTCGCCGCGCTGTTCGCGGGCCTGATCGCCGACGGCGCCTTCATGGATATCGACCAATGACCGCTGCCGCTCTCCGCGCCCCCTTCGACGCCTTCGCCCGGATCGCCGGCAAGGTTCTGACGGAGGACGTCCTGGCCCTCGTCGCCCGCCTCGGCGTGGCGGCGATCTTCTTCCAGTCGGGCCGCACCAAGGTCGACGGGCTGCTGCACATCAAGGACAGCACCTATTCCCTGTTCGAGACCGAATACCACGTGCCGCTGCTGTCGCCGGACGTGGCGGCGCACGCGGCGACCTATTCGGAGCACCTGTTCTCGGTCCTGCTGGTGCTGGGCCTGTTCACCCGGCTCTCGGCGCTCGCCTTCCTGGGCATGACGGCGGTGATCGAGATCTTCGTCTATCCCGACGCCTGGCCGACCCACCTGTCGTGGGCCGCCCTGCTGCTGTTCCTGATCGCGCGCGGCGGTGGGCGGTTCAGCCTGGACCGGGCGCTGAAGATCGCTTGATCTACAAAGCGCTTGTCATCCCGGCCGCAGCGAAGCGGAGAGCCGGGACCACGGCGAGCTCAGCGCTTCCGGCGGTCCCGGCTCGGCGTGCTTCGCACTTGGCCGGGATGACAGTTTTCAATGAATCGTCGGCATGCGCGGCACGGGCTTGCGCCACAGCTGCGAGGTCAGGGCGTTGGCGATGCCGATCCAGCCGAAGTCGGGAGCGACGCCGCCGCCGACCTTGCGGGCCTCGATCGCATAGGCCGCCGAGGCCGTCAGCGAGGCCGTGGCCGCGCCCAGCTGGCCGCCCAGGCGCTTGGCGCCCAGGCCCAGCCACAGGGCGTTGAAGCCCTGCACCAGGCTCCAGATCGTCAGGGCGCGGGTGCGGGCGGGGCTGGCCGGGGCGTTCCAGGTGCGCAGGCCCGACAGGGTCATGGCGATGAACAGCGGCGGCAGAAGCAGGCTGGTCAGCGGCTTGGGCTGGTGGGCCACCGGTTCGTGCATCTCGGCGAACTCGACGGCGTACATCTCGTCGTCCAGCACCCGCTCGTGGCGGCGGCCCATCACCATGGCCGCGATGATCGCGCCACCGGCCAGGGCCGCGCCGACGCCGATCTGCGCCGCGGGATGAAGGCCTTCCCGCCTTTCCAGCTCGAACGCCTCGCGTCCAGCCAGAGCGCGTTCCCGCGACTTTCCGTTGGCGACATGCATGGCGGGACTCCTTCGTGAACTCGCAAGGTCAAACAGCCCAGCTGAACCTTGGTTCCAGCGCGACCGGGACCCCGACGCCATGATGGCCTGATCCGCGCCGCGCGCCAGCTAAAACGCTTTCGGGTCTCGTGCGACCGATTGTCGTCCGAGACCCAAACGCGAACAGCGGTCTAGGCCGGCAGCTCTCCCACCGCCGACTGCAGGTAGTTCTGCTCGCCCAGCGCCTTGACCAGGCCCAGCTGCATCTCGAGGAAGTCGATATGCTCCTCGGTGTCGCTGAGGATCTCGCGCAGCAGCTCGCGGCTGACATAGTCGCGCGCCTGTTCGCACTGGACGATGCCGGGGATCAAGGTCTCGCGGCCGCCGACCTCCACGGCCAGGTCGCTGGCCAGGCATTCCGGCACGGTCTCGCCGATCTTCAGCTTGTGCAGGTCCTGGAGGTTCGGCAGCCCTTCCAGGAACAGGATGCGGTTGATCAGCTTGTCGGCGTGCTTCATCTCGCCGATCGATTCGTCATAGGTGATCTTGCCGAGGCGCTTGAAGCCCCAGTTGTCGTACATCCGCGCGTGCAGGAAGTACTGGTTGACCGCCGTCAGTTCGTTGGTGAGCACCGCGTTGAGCAGTCGGATGATGCCGGGATCGCCCTGCATGGCGGCCTCCTTGAAGTTCACGTGTTCGGCCGGAACCTGGGGCAAGCCGAAACCGGCTTCAACCTGAATATGTGCGAGTCGCTCGCGCTCTCACGGAAATCCGCGCGAACGCTGGGCGGATCCCTGAATTTGCTGGTGTTCGAACCGTTACTCGGCGGCGAAGGCCAGCGCTTCGCGATTGTCCTGGATCATCTGGCGCATCTCGCACACGCACTTGGCGCACTGGGCCTGGCAACCCTTGTGACGGAAGATGTCCGCCGGGCGCGTGGCGCCAGCGTCGATGGCGGCGCGCACTTCGCGCTCGCGGATGCCGTTACAATTGCAGACGTACAAGGAAGAACGCCCTACCCGATTGAGTGTCATTCTCATCTAGCCGCTCACGACAGCTTTTGCAACTGACTCTCACTACGGTTCATAGCGGCTAGGTGTCGCGGGGCGGCTCGAATTGGCTTAAAGCCCAGCCCATGACGCTCGCCTGCCGCCTCTATCTGATCACCCCGCCGTCCCTGCCCGACCTGGCCGCCTTCGGCCGCCAGCTGGCCAGGACCCTGGAAGGCGGCGACGTCGCCGCCCTGCAGATTCGCCTGAAGGACGCCCCGGACGAGGTGATCGCCGCCGCCGTCGAAGCCCTAGGGCCGATCGCCCAGGCCCACGACGTGGCCGTGATCCTCAACGACCGCCCCGATCTGGCCGCCCGCCTGCCGGTCGACGGCGTGCATGTCGGCCAGTCGGACATGGCCCTGAAGGACGCGCGCAAGCTGATGGGCCAGCGGATGGTCGGCGTCACCTGCCACGACAGCCGCCACCTGGCCATGGAGGCGTCCGAGGGCGGCGCCGACTACGTCGCCTTCGGGGCCTTCTTCCCGACCACGACCAAGGACGCCCCGACCACCGCCGAACCCGAGATCCTGACCATCTGGCAGGAGACGATGGAGATCCCCTGCGTGGCCATCGGCGGCATCACCGCCGCCAACGCCGCGCCCCTGGCCACGGCCGGCGCGGACTTCCTGGCCGTCTCGGCCGGGGTCTGGGCCTATCCGGAAGGCCCTGACGCGGCCGTCGCCGCGCTGAACGCCGCGATCGTCGAGGGCCTGAGCGCGAGGTCGGGGGCCGGCCGCGAATAAGGCCAAATAACGGCGTTCCCTTGTGACGCGCCGCACATCGGCATAGCTTCCCCGTCAGCGAACAACGATAAACGGGGGAGGACGCTCATGAAGCGACTCAAGTTGTGTTTGCTTAGCGTAACGGCCCTGGCGCTTGCCACGGCTGCGACTGCAGAGACCTGGAAGCAGGCGCCGGGAGACACCAAGTCCTACTATGACGCGGACTTCACCCGCGTGGACCAGGCCACCGGGTTGATCGTGACCCGCGTCGCCGAGGGCAAGCCCAACGGTCCCTACAAGAACTGGCCGGCCAGCAAGGGCCCGATCCTGGTCTTCGCGCTGGACTGCGCGGCCGACAAGTGGATGGACCTCGGCATGGACTTCGACGGCTCCAAGGGCCTGCCCAAGGGCTGGCGCAAGGAAGCCAAGATCGACGACATCTCCGGCGCCGTCGGCAAGGCCGGCAAGATGCTCTGCGAGACCAAGGACACCCTGCCGAAGGTCGAGCTGCCTTAGCCTCCAATCCGATCTTCCCGGCGAAGGCCGGGACCCAGATCGAACCCATTGGCTTCAACGAGGTGGCGAGGCCGCGAGGCGCGCCATCCCAAGTCATTCCGGATGGATCTGGGCCCCGGCCTTCGCCGGGGAAATCGGTGTTTTGATACGTGTCCGGCCTTAACCATCTCGAACCGCGCCCATCTTGCCTTCAGGCCTGTGGACGACTAGGTTCCGCGCCCGTTCTTTCACACCGTCGACCTACCGCTCCGCCGCCGGACCTTCCGGCGGGCGTCGACGGCATTGCATGAGGATTACACGCCCGTGGCTACGCCTTCCGCCCTTCTGAACGTCATGATCGACGCGGCCCGGAAGGCCGCCCGTGGCCTGGCTCGCGACTTTGGTGAAGTCACGGAACTGCAGGTCTCGAAAAAGGGCGCGGCGGACTTCGTCACCAACGCCGACATCAAGGCCGAACAGACCCTGTTCGAGATCCTGACCAAGGCCCGCCCGGGCTACGGCTTCCTGGGCGAAGAGCGCGGCATGATCGAAGGCACCGACAAGACCCACACCTGGATCGTCGACCCGCTGGACGGCACCACCAACTTCATGCACGCCATCCCGCACTTCGCGGTCAACATCGCCCTGCAGCGCGAAGGCGAAGGCGTCGTCGCCGGCGTCACCTACAACCCGATCACCAACGACCTGTTCTGGGTCGAAAAGGGCAAGGGCGCGTTCCTGGGCGCCGAGAAGCGCCTGCGCGTCGCCGCCCGTCGCAACCTCGACGAATCCGTGCTGGCGACGGGCGTGCCGTTCGCCGGCAAGCCGGGCCACGGCCAGTTCCTGAAAGAGCTGCACCAGGTCAGCCAGAAGGTCGCCGGCGTCCGCCGCTTCGGCGCCGCCGCCCTGGACCTGGCCTGGGTCGCCGCCGGCCGCTTCGACGCCTACTGGGAGCGCAACCTCAACCCGTGGGACGTCGCCGCCGGCGTGCTGATGGTCCAGGAGTCGGGCGGCAAGGTCACCACGATCGATGACGACGACCACGACGTCGTGCAGGGCAAGTCGATCCTGGCCAGCAACCAGGACCTCTATCCGCTGATCCTCGAGCGGCTGCGGGCGGCGTAGTTTTTGTGATGGCGAGGGCGTCAAAGCCCTCGCCAAACCGTCACATCCCGGCGCTAAATCGCGCCCCATGACCCTGCTCACCCGTCGCGCCATGACCACCGCCGCGCTCGCCGGCACGTTGCTGCCCGGCTTCGCCCGCGCCCAGGCCAGAAAGCCCATCGTCATCGGCCACCGCGGCTGCAGCGGCGAGCGGCCCGAGCACACCGCCCTGGCCTACGAGCGCGCCATCGACCAGGGCGCGGACTTCATCGAGCCGGACCTGGTCCCGACCAAGGACGGCCACCTGGTGGCCCGCCACGAGAACGAGATCGGCGGCACGACCGACGTCGCCAGCCGCCCCGAATTCGCGGCCCGCAAGGCGACCAAGACCATCGACGGCGAGCAGGTCACCGGCTGGTTCGTCGAAGATTTCACCCTGGCCGAGATCAAGACCCTGCGCGCCCGCGAGCGGCTGCCGCAGCTGCGTCCGGCCAGCGCCGCCTTCGACGGTCAGGCCCAGATCCTGACCTACGAGGAGGTCGTGGCCATCGCCAGGGCCGGCGGCCAGCGCACGGGCCGCGTGATCGGAACCTATCCGGAGCTGAAGCACCCGACCTATTTCGCCTCGATCGGCCTGCCGACCGAGGACCGCCTGGTGGCGAAGCTGAAGGCGCTGGACCTGAACTCGGCGAGCGCGCCGGTGTTCGTGCAGTGCTTCGAGGTCGGCGCGCTGAAGAAGCTGCGCGCCAAGACCCCCGCGCGCCTGGTGTTCCTGGTCGACGGCGAGGGCGGCCCGGCCGACCTGCCGAACGTCAAATACACCGACCTGATCACCGCCCAGGGCCTGAAGGACGTCGCGGTCTATGCCGACGGCCTGGGCCCGAACTGGAGCCTGGTGGTCCCCAACGACAAGCAGGTCCTGCTGCCGGCCACCGACCTGGTCAAGAACGCCCACGCCGCGGGCCTGCAGGTCCACCCGTGGACGGTGCGGGCCGAGAACTACTTCCTGCCCGCCAGCTTGCGGAAAGGCGATCCCGCGGACCCGGCCTTCCTCGCCATGCACGGCGACGTCACCCCGGTGTTCAAGGCGCTTTACGCGGCGGGCGTCGACGGCGTGTTCAGCGACTTCCCGGGACTGGCGGCCGCCGCGCGGGGGTAGCCTGGCGCCTCTTGCGGAGACGGCCCGGACCGGTGCAGCGTGCCGTCCGAACTCCCAGGGGAAGCCTCATGAAGATCCGCCACGTCGTCTCCACGGCCGTCCTCGCCGCCGCGCTCATGCTGGGCTCGGCCGCCGCCGCTCAGCCCGCCCGCACGGCGTCCAGCGAGTTGCTGGACCGCGTCGCCGAGGATTTCGTGCGCATGACCCTGGAAGCCGGCGAGCGCGAGCCCGGCTATGTCGACGCCTATTACGGCCCGGTCCACCTGATGGACACCGCCAAGCTCGCCCCGCGCCCCGTCTCGGTGCTGCGCAAGGAGGCCGACCGCCTGATGACCCTGGTGGTCGCCGCCAAGGACAGGCAGCTGTCGCCCGACGAGCGCCGCCGCAAGCTGTTCCTGAAGGGCCAGATCAAGGCCGCCCAGACCCGCCTGGCCATGATCGCCGGCGACACGTTCAGCTTCGAGGACGAGGCGCAGGGCCTGTTCGGCGTCCGCCCGGTGATCAGGCCGCTGAAGAGCTACGACCCGATCCTGGCCCGGATCGACAAGCTGGTCCCGGGCAAGGGCGATCTGGCCGCCCGTGTCGACGCCTTCCAGAACCGCTACGTGATCCCGACCGACAAGGTGGAGGCGGTGATGCAGGCCGGCATCGCCGCCTGCAAGGCCAAGACCGAAGAGCACATCAAGCTGCCGGCCGGCGAGCGCTTCGACATGGAGTTCGTCACCAAGAAGCCGTGGAGCGGCTACAACTGGTACAAGGGCGGCGCCCACAGCCTGATCCAGATCAACACCGACCTGCCGATCTATATCAGCCGCGCGCTCGACCTGGGCTGCCACGAGGGCTATCCGGGCCACCACGTGCTGAACGCCCTGCTGGAAGAGAAGCTGACCAAGGACAAGGGCTGGGTGGAGTTCTCGGTCTATCCGCTGTTCTCGCCACAGTCGTTCATCGCCGAGGGCAGCGCCAATTTCGGCATCGAACTGGCCTTCCCGGGCAAGGCCAAGACCGAATTCGAGCGCGACAAGCTCTACCCGCTGGCGGGCCTGGATCCCAAGACGGCCGAAGCCTATGGCGAGCTGCAGGACGCCAAGGCGGCGCTGTCCAGCAGCGGCAACACCATCGCGGCCCTGTACCTCTCCGGCAAGATGACCAAGGAACAGGCCGTCCGGGCGCTGATGAAGTACACGCTCTATTCGCGCGGCGGAGCCGAGAAGCGGGTGTCGTTCATCGAGACCTACCGCTCGTACGTGATCAATTACAACATCGGCCAGGACATGGTTCGCGACCACGTCTACCGGGCCGGCAAGACCCAGGACGCGCGCTGGAAGGCCATGGAGCGCGTGATCAGCGAACCGACCGTTCCGGCGGATCTGCGGAGGTAGTCAGCGATCCTCCCGCGTGTGCCAGACGCGCAGGATGTATATCCTCTCACCGACAAGTTCGTAGTGAAGCTCATAGTCGCCCGCGAGGATGCGACGGATTTCTCGCGGCGCAAACTCTGCAAGACGTTCACCGGATCGAGGCGCTTCCGGTAGACGTCGCGGCGCGGCGACCAGCCTTTGCACGACGGCTTTGGCGGCTCTCGGGTTCACTTCGGCAAGAAATTGGTGCAGCCGCGCCACGTCGGACGAGGCCTTACCCGTCCAGACGACTTGCATCAGCGCGGCGCGAGCGGCGCGCTATCGGGATCAAGGCTATCGGCCCATGCCTCCATCTCGGCTTGGGTCATGAAACGGCCGGCGTCGACATCGGCCATTCCTTCCAGGATCATGGCGTGATGGCGCGCTTCGCGGTCAACGAACGCCCCGAGCGCTTGCTCGACCACCCAGTTCTGAGACCGATCCAGGCGACGCGCCAGGCGCTCGATCTCATCGGCGAGCGGCGCTGAGACTTCGGCGGTGAGAACCTTGTTGGGCATGGATCGCTCCTGCCGCGAGTATAACCCCAATCCTACGCCGCCTCGACCCCGAACTGCAGGCGAGCCAGCCGCGCATAGAGGCCGCCCTTGGCGAAGAGCTCGGTGTGGGTGCCCTGCTCGACCACACGGCCTTCCTCCATGACCACGATCCGATCGGCCTTCAGCACGGTGGCCAGGCGGTGGGCGATGACCAGGGTGGTGCGGCCGGCCATGGCCGCGTGCAGGGCCTGCTGGACAAGGCGTTCGCTCTCGGCGTCGAGGGCGCTGGTGGCTTCGTCCAGCAACAGGATCGGCGCCTGACGGACCAGGGCCCGGGCGATGGCCAGGCGCTGACGCTGGCCGCCCGAAAGGGTCTTGGCGCGTTCGCCGACCGGGGTGTCGAAACCCTGCGGCAGGGCGGACAGGAAGCCGGCGGCCTGGGCGGCCTCGGCGGCGGCCCGGACCTCGGCCTCGGTGGCGTCGGCGCGGCCGAAGCGGATGTTGTCCATGGCCGAACCCGAGAACAGCGGCGAGTCCTGGCCCACCAGGGCCATGCGGGCGCGAACCTCCGACGGCTCGGCGTCGCGCAGGTCGACGCCGTCCAGGCGGATCGCCCCGGACTGTGGGTCATAGAAACGCAGGAGAAGCCGCAGAACGGTGCTCTTGCCCGCCCCCGAGGGGCCGACCAGGGCGACCGTCTCACCGGGCTTCACGGCCAGATCGAAGCCGTTCAGAGCCGGCAGGTCGGGGCGACCGGGATAGGCGAAGACCACGTTCTCGAAGGCGATCGCGCCCTGGGCCGGGACCGGCAGGGCCTTGGGCGCCGGCGGGGCGGCGATGTCGGGCTTGGCGTTCAGCAGCTCGGAAATGCGGTCCATGGCCCCGGAGGCCTTCTGGACGTCGCCCCAGACCTCGCCCAGGGCCCCGATCGCGCCGGCGGCCATCACCGCCAGCATGGCGAACTGGGCCAGGGTGCCGCCGGTCATCTCGCCGGCCAGGACCAGACGCGCGCCTGTCCACAGCAGCAGGGTGACGCCGCCGAAGGCCAGGGTGATGACCATGGCGGTCATGCTGGCCCGGGTGGTGATGCGGCGCACCGAAGCCTTGTAGGCCTCTTCCACCGCCCCGCCGAAGCGCAGCGAGGAGGCCTGCTCGCGGCCGAAGGCCTGCACCGTCTCCAGGGCGTCCAGGCTCTCGCCGGCATAGCCGACCGCGTCGGCGAAGCGGTCCTGGGCGGTGACGGTCAGCTTGCGCACGCGGCGGCCGACCAGGAACATCGGGGCCAGGATCACCGGCACCATCAGCACGATGAAGCCCGCCAGCTTCGGCGAGACCACCGCCATGTAGCCGAGGCCGCCCACCAGGCTGAGGATGTTGCGCAGGGCGATCGAGGCCGAGGCGCCGACCAGCTGCTCGATCAGCGAGACGTCGGTGGTCAGGCGCGACAGCACCTCGCCCGTGCGGGTCTTCAGGAAATACTCCTGGTCCAGGCCCAGGGTGTGGCCGTAGAGCGCGCGGCGCAGATCGGCCACGACCCGCTCGCCCAGGCGGGTGATGAAGAAGAATCGCAGGGCGGTGGCGATGGCCAGCACCATGGCCACCGCGCCGAGGCCCAGGAAGGCGCTGTTGATCTCGCCGCCCTGACCCTTGGCGAATCCGTGGTCGATCACGTCCTTGAAGGCGGCGGTCAGGCCCAGGGTCGCCCCGGTCGAGAACAGCAGGAAGAAGGCCGCCGCGATCCCGTCGCCCTTGTGCGCCTTGACGAAAGGCAGCAGGTGGGCGAGCGGGCGGATGTCCTTGCGGCGCGGTCGCCGGGCCTTGGCCTCGGCCATGCCCTGGACCAGTTCTGCCCCCGCGCCGGGACGGCCTTCGGCCTTTTGGTCGCCGCCGTTCGCGTCAGTCATCAACAGTCCCTTGCCAAAATCGCGCGGGTTCTTTATAGCCGCCCGTCTTCGAGGGCCACCCCGCGCGTGCGCGGAGGGCGCTTAACCCAATTCACACTCGCCGGCTTAGTCGGACTGGATCGCCGCCATGAAACAAGACATTCACCCCGACTACCACTTCATCACCGTCACCCTGACGGATGGCTCGAACTACCAAACCCGTTCGACCTACGGCAAGGAAGGCGCGACGCTGGCGCTCGACATCGACCCGCGCACCCACCCGGCGTGGACCGGCGGCAACGCCCAGCTGATGGACCGCGGCGGCCGCGTCTCGCGCTTCAACGCCAAGTTCGCCGGCTTCACCAAGAAGTAAGAAGCTTAAAGCTTCTCGCCGTAAGGGCGACGAAAAGCCGGCGCCGCGTTTGCGGGCCGGCTTTTTCCGTATCTGGACGCCCCCTCAGTCCTCTGGATCGTAAGGATCATCGCCGCGATCGCGCATCAGGTCCGTCGCCACGAAATCCATGGCGTCCTCGGCGTCCTTGAAGCTCAGCTCCGACACCGTCTGGTCGCGCACCGAGACGCCCGCCTTGTGGGGACTGTCCGGATCGCCGGTGATCAGCGGGTGCCAGCGCGGCAGGTCCTTGCCCTCGTGGATCCGGCGATAGCCGCAGGACAGCGGCATCCACTCCAGATCCTCGATATTGTAGGGCGTCAGCTTGATGCAGTCCGGCACCGTCTTCTTGCGGTTCGGATAGTCCTTGCAGCGGCAGAGATGCGCGTCGAGGAGCTGGCAGTGCACCCGCGTGGGGATGATTTCGCCAGTATCTTCGTCTTCGAAGCGAACGAGGCAGCAAAGGCCGCACCCATCGCATAGGCTCTCCCACTCGGGGACGGTCATCTCGGAGAGCGTCTTCGTCTCCCAGAAAGGTTTGCGTGGCGTCATGGCGCCGTCCTAAACCCGATTTACCTGGCGACCAAACAGAGCCTGACTCAGACCGTGAACGACTGGACCCTTCCGCCGTACAAATTCGACGACAAGGATCCGTCCAAACGCAGGTCGGAGCCTGCCGCCGGCGCGCCGCCTGAGCCGCCCCACGACCCGTGGGCGCAGCCGGAACCGCTGCGGGATCCGTTCCAGCTGTCGCCGGGCGCGCCGCCCTCCCATCAGCCGCCGCCGCCTCCGCCTCCGGAGGAGCCCTTCCGCGCCGACCTCAAGCACCGCGCCGCCAGGAAGAAAGCCCGCAAGTGGGGCTGGATCTGGGGCGTGCTGCTGGTCTCGTTCCTGATCGGCGTGCTCGCCGCCGGCGGCGGCGCGGCCTATGTCTGGCAGAAGTACCTCAAGGACACCCCGCCCCTACCCTCGCGCTCGGCGCTGTTCGCGGTCAACCGCGCGCCCGGCATCCGCTTCGAGGACCGCAACGGCCAGGTGATCGCCACGCGCGGCCCGCGCTATGGCCAGCGCATCACCATCGGCGCCGTGCCCAACTACGTACCCCAGGCCTTCCTGGCGGCCGAGGACAGGCGTTTCTACCAACACGGACCGATCGACGCCCAGGGCATCGTCCGGGCCGCCTGGGTCAACTGGCGCGGCGGCAAGACCAAGCAGGGCGCCTCGACCCTGACCCAGCAGTTGGCCAAGGGCCTGTTCCTGACGCCCGACCGCGTCGTGAAGCGCAAGCTCCAGGAGATGCTGCTGGCCTGGAAGCTCGAGCAGGTCCTGACCAAGGACGAGATTCTCGAGCTCTATCTGAACCGCATCTATTTCGGGGCCGGCACCTACGGCGTCGACGGCGCGTCCCAGACCTATTTCGGCAAGCCCGCCAGCCAGCTCACCCTGTCCGAGGCGGCCCTGCTGGCCAGCCTGCCCAAGGCCCCGTCGCGCCTGGCGCTGACCAACGACATGGAACGGGCCCTGGCCCGCTCGCGCCTGATCCTGGCGAACATGCGCAAGGAAGGCTGGATCACCGCCGAGCAGGAAAGCCGCGCGCTGGACGACACCCCGCGCCTGTCGCCGATGGCCCTGCAGGACGAGGGCGACTACGGCTGGGTGCTGGACTACGCCACCACCGAGGCGGTGAAGATCGCCGGCCAGAACGCGCCGGACCTGGTGGTGCGCCTGACCATCGACCCGCTGCTGCAGCGCGAGGGCGCCGAGATCGTGCGCCAGACCATGGCCACCGAGACCACCCGCTCGGGCGCCCGCCAGGCGGCTTTGCTGTCGCTGTCGACCGAGGGCGCCATCCGGGCCATGGTCGGCGGCACGGACTATGGCGAGAGCCCGTTCAACCGCGCCGTCCAGGCCCGCCGCCAGCCGGGCTCGACCTTCAAGCCGTTCGTCTACGCCGCCGCCGTCGAGAAGGGCGTGCTGCCCACCGACATCCGCGTCGACGAGCCGGTCAGGTTCGGCGACTGGAGCCCCGAGAACTACAGCGGCGGCTATCGCGGTCCGATGACCGTCGAGCGCGCCCTGATCAACTCGATCAACACCGTGGCCGTGAAGCTGGGCCAGGAGGCCGGCGGCGCGGCGATCGGCGACCTGGTCCGCCGCTTCGGCATCACCACCCTGCCGCCCGTCCCCGACCTGTCGGTGGCCCTGGGCTCGTACGAGGTGAGCCTGCTGCAGCTGACCTCGGGCTTCCAGGTCTTCCAGCAGGGCGGCGTCCGGATCGAGCCCTATGTCATCGAGACGGTCACCACCCAGGACGGCCAGGCGCTGTTCCAGCACCAGCCTCCACAGGCCGAGCGCCGCGTCTATGACGTCGGCCACGCCAGCATCATGGTCAAGATGATGAAGAAGGTCGTCACCGAGGGCACGGCCCAGCGCGCCGCCTTCGGCCGGCCGGCGGCCGGCAAGACCGGCACCAGCCAGAACTGGCGCGACGCCTGGTTCGTCGGCTTCACGCCCGACTACGTGACCGGCGTCTGGGTCGGCAATGACGACGAGAAGCCTATGAACAAGGTGGTCGGCGGCGACATCCCGGCCAGCATCTGGCGCCGCTTCATGATGACCGCCCACCAGACCCTGGCGGTCCGCGACTTCGACTGGTTGCTGCCGGACCCCGCGCCGCAGACCGAGCCGGATCCGCGCAACGGCTACTACGAGACCCTGTCGGCGGAATTCGCGCGCGCGGCCTCGGAACTGGACGCGGCGGCGAAGGCGGCCGAGACCATGGCGCCCCCGACGGGTCCCGCCCCGCCCTCGCCGGAGCGGCTGCCTTACTGATCGGGGCTATCGATCCGCGAAGGTCGTGTAGTCTTGGTATGGGCTCTTGACGAACAGCACCTCGACGACGCCCGCTGACATGGATCCGGGCGGCTCCGGTACAACGTCGTAGTGGACCTCATATCCTCCTGGCGAGCTGCATTTACGCCTCCCAGCCAAGCCGAAGATCGGGTGTCGCAACGGATCACGTCGAAGGTCTTTTACGTTCTTCTTAAGGGCGTCGAGCTTTCGCCACGCAGCAGCACCGGCGCCGGGCTGAGATAACCATTTGGTGATGTTGCGCATCTCGACCTGCGCGTCCTTGGAAAGAGTCACCTTCCAAGACAAGGCTCCCCTCAGCCCTCGGCGTCTGGAAGCAGCAAGCTATCGAGGAAGGCGTCGAGTTCGTCGTCCTCGATGCAGTCACCTGCCGCGATCTGCGCTCGGCCTCGTGCCGCGCGTTCCTCATCGGACATAAGCTCGCTTGGCATGGACCCCGACGAATGACTCGGCGGCCTCAGGAAGTTGGCGGTGTTCGTCGGGCGGGTCATGAGAACTCCTACCCGGAACATAACGCCAACTTCGACGACTTGTCACGCCGCCAATCGACGCGCCCTACCGGTAACCCGTCAGCGACGTCGGCCGATCCGCCACCTTCGCCGCCCAGGTCTTGTTCGGCGTGGCGCTCATCGTGAAGACCAGTTCGCCGCCGGCCACGATCTCGTCGTGCTTGAGATAGGCCCGGGTCAGCGGCTTGCCGTTCAGCGTCACCTTGCCAACGTACGGCCTGTCGTCGGCCAGCCCCTCGGCGCGCACCGTGAAGCGCTTGCCGTTTGGGAGGTTCAGCGCCGCCCTGTCCACGAACGGCCGGCCGATGGCGTATTCGTTCGAGGCCGGGGTCACCGGATAGAAGCCCAGGCTGGTGAACATCAGCCAGGCCGACATCTGGCCCAGGTCGTCATTGCCCGACAGGCCGTCGGGCGTGGGCTTGTACTGGCTCTTGATGATCTGGGTCAGGCGGGCCTGGGTGCGCCATGGGGCGCCGGCGTAGTCGTACATATAGGCCACGTGGTGGCTGGGCTCGTTGCCGTGGATGTACTGGCCGATCAGGCCGGCGATGTCCTCGGCGTGCGAGTAGTCGACCTTGGAGTTGTCGAAGTCGAACATCGCGTCCAGCTTCCTGACCGTCGCCGCGTCGCCGCCCAGCGTCTTGACGATCCCGCCCAGGTCCTGCGGCGCGAACCACGAATATTGCCAGGCGTTGCCCTCGGTGTAGTCCGAGCCGTAGTTGATGGCGGTCGGATTGAACGGCTCGCGGAAGGTCCCATCGGACTTGCGGGCCCGCAGGAAGCCGGTCTTCGTATCGAAGCTGTTGCGCCAGTACGACGCCCGCTTCTCGAAGGTCTTGGCGACCTCATCCTGGCCCATGTCCTTGGCCATGCGGGCGATGGTCCAGTCGTCATAGGCGTATTCGACGGTCTTGGAGGCGGCTTCCGGCTCCTTGTCGATCGGCGCGTAGCCCAGCTTCATGTAGTCGCCGAGACCGCCATAGGGGGCGTAGGTCGCGCTCTTGACCATGGCGTCCAGGGCCGCCTTGCCGTCATAGCCGCGGATGCCCTTCATCCAGGCGTCGGCGATGACCGGAACGGCGTGGTAGCCGATCATCGTCCAGGTCTCCTGGCCGTGGAACTGCCAGACCGGCAGGATGCCGTAGGGGCTCTGCTTCTGCGAGGCGATCAGCGAGTTGACCACGTCATTAGTGTAGTCGGCCGGCTGGATCAGGGTCAGCAGCGGATGCTCGGCCCGGAAGGTGTCCCACAGCGAGAAGGTCGAGTGGAAGGTGAACGGGCGGCCGTCCAGCTTGCCCTCGTGCACCTGGTCGTCGGGCCCCCGGTAGCGGCCGTCGGCGTCGGCATAGACGCTGGGCGCCAGCAGGGTGTGGTAGAGCGCCGTGTAGAGCGTCTTCTTCATCGGGGCCGGGGCCTCGATGTCGACCGCGCCCAGGGCCTTCTCCCAGGCGGTCCTGGCGCGGGCGCGCTGGGCGTCGAAGTCGAAGCCCGGCTCGTCGCTGGCGAGGTTGGCGATCGCCCCGTCCTCGCTGACCGACGACAGCGCCACCTTCACGGTCAGCGGCCCGTCGATCTGGCCGAAGTCGAACACCCCGACCAGGGCGCGGCCCTGGACCTGGGCGCGGTCGTTGGGCGTCCGCCCCGGCTGGGCGAAGCCGTTATAGGGCACGTCCTTCTCGGTGTTCCGGAACGCCTGGCCGACCAGCGGACGGTCGAACCTGATAGCGAAGAACAGCTTGCGCCCCGGCGCCCAGCCGCGCGTCTCGCGATAGCCGGTGACCACGCCGTCCGGCGAGACCCGCAGGCGCGACCAAAGCACCTTGCCCGGATAGTTGTAGATCGAGCTGCGCAGGTCGATCAGCACCTGGGCGCGGTCGCCCTTCTGGAAGGTGTAGCGGTGCAGGCCGGTGCGCAGGCCGGCCGTCAGCTCGGCGCGCACGCGGCTGTCGCTGAGGGTCACGGCGTAATAGCCCGGCTGGGCCACCTCGGTGTCGTGGCTGTAGCGCGAGCGGTAGCCCGAGCCCGGCTTGTCGGCCTCGCCCGGCTCCAGCTTGGCCTCGCCCGCGACAGGGGTCAGCAGGATGTCGCCGAGGTCCGAATGGCCCGCGCCCGAGAAGTGGGTGTGCGAGAAGCCCAGGATGGTCGGGTCGCCGAAGCGGTAGCCGGCCGCGCGGGCGTAGCTCTGCTTGAACGGCAGGATGTCGGTGTCGGGGCTCAGCTGCACCATGCCGAACGGGACCACCGCCCCCGGGAAGGTGTGACCGTCGCCGCCCGTGCCGATGAACGGGTCGACGGACTCGTAGGCTGTGGTGGTCTGGGCCAGGACGGGCGTCGCCGCCAGGATCGAGAGGCTGGCGAGCAGGGCGAGGCGCAGACGCATTCAGGTAACTCCGCAACTTGAGCGGGGGCACCGTAGCAGCGCCCACACGCTTGTCATCCCGGCCAAGCGCGAAGCGCGCCGAGCCGGGACCGCCGGAAGCTCAGCGTCTGTTGCGGTCCCGGCTCTCCGCTAAGCTACGGCCGGGATGACAGTGGAAATTATTGCTCGCCCAACGCCCTGTCCACCGCCGCCATCGCGTGGAGGGTCGTGGTGTCGAACACCGGGACCGGGCTGTCGGCTTGGCCGATCAGCAGCATGATCTCGGTACAGCCCAGGATGATCGCCTGGGCGCCCCGCGCCACCAGTCGCGCGATCACCGCCTTGTAGGCCTCGCGGGAAGCGTCGAGCACCTGGCCGGTCACCAACTCCTCGTAGATGATCCGGTGCACGGCGGCGCGGTCGTCGGCGTCCGGGGTCAGCACGGTCAGGCCGTGCTTCCGCTCAAGGCGGCCGCGATAGAAGTCGTGCTCCATGGTGAAGGCCGTGCCCAGCAGGCCGACCGTCGTCATGCCGGCGGCCTTGATCGCCTCGCCCGTCGGGTCGGCGATGTGCAGCAGCGGAATCTTCACCGCCGCCTCGATGGCGTCGGCCTCGCGGTGCATGGTGTTGGTGCAGAGGACCAGGAAGTCCGCGCCGCCAGCCTCTAGCGCCCGCGCGGCGTCGGCCAGGCGGCGCGACAGTTCGGGCCAGCGGCCGGCGTGCTGCAGATGCTCGATCTCGGCGAAGTCGAACGACCACATCAAGGTCTTGGCCGAGGCGACGCCGCCCAGCCGGTCCCGCACCGCCTCGTTGATCAGCCGGTAGTACTGGGCCGAGCTTTCCCAGCTCATGCCGCCGATCAATCCGATGAGCGCCTGTTCGGTCATGCCGTCCTCCGTCGGAGACGGTCCTAGAGAGCCCGGCGCGGGGTTACAACACCTCGCGCCGCGCCAGATGGGCGATGGCTACAGCCAGGGCGACCAGGCCAAGGCCGCCGCCGAGCGCCAGGGCGGTCTCTACCCGCCACGTCTCCCTGGCCAGCATGTTGACCGGCATCTGCCAGGGGAAGAACACCCCCTCCTTGGCCGAGGTCGCCACCACCGAGAAAAAGGTCCCGCCGATGCCGATCGCCAGGGCCGGCACGAAGCTGGCGAAGCGCAGGGCGGTCCACAGCTGTATGGCGGTCAGCAGGATCGCGGCGGCGACGATCTTGAGATTCAGCAGCAGCAGGCGCGCCACGTCCACCGTCCCGGTCGGCGTCATGACGGGCTTGATCGTCGCCGCCGCAGAGACCGACGCCCAGCTCAGCAGAAGGTTCAGGCCGCTCATGACCGTGACCACGGCGATCACGCAGATCGCCTTGGCGGCATAGAGCTTCCAGCGCGGAACCGGCAGCGCCCGCAGATGATCCCAGGCGCGGGGTCCATGCTCCATGTGCGCGACCAGGGCGGTCAGGGCCGTCACGCTCATGGGCAGCATGAAGAAGGCCCATGCGGTGGTCGAGCCTTCCAACAGCCTGTCCCACGGCGGGGCCTTATCGCCGCGCAGCACCAGGAAGAACAGGAAGGCTGCGATCAGCGACGGCGCGGCGATGGCCAGGACGGCGGCCAGCGAGCGGTTCAGCTTGCGCAATTCGACGGACAGGACGGCGAGCATCAGGCGGCCTCGGCTTGACGGGGGGCAGGAACGGCGACGCGGCGAAAGATGTCCTCCAGCGACTGGGCGCGGGGACCGATGGCGAAGACGGGAACGGCGGCCTCGACCAGCAGGGCGGTGAGCCCGGCCACGGCCGGGTCGACAGCGTCGCCGGCGTCCAGGGCCACGGTCAGGCTTTCGGCGACGCGGACGTCCAGGCCGTGGGCGCGCAGCAGCGCGGCGGCCCGCGCATCGTCGCCGGTGCGCAGGACGATCTCCGGCGCGAGGCCGGCCTTCAGGCGGGAAAGCTCGCCCTCCAGCACCAGCCGGCCGTCATTGACGACGCCGACATGGGTGGCGGTCTGCTCGATCTCACCCAGCAGGTGGCTGGACAGCAGCACGGTGGCGCCGGTGCGCTCTGGCAGGCTCTTGAGGAACCGGCGCATGTCGGCGATGCCGTCGGGGTCGAGACCGTTGGTCGGCTCGTCCAGCACCAGCACCGGCGGCGCGCCCAGCATGGCGCGGGCCAGGCCAAGCCGCTGGCGCATGCCCAGCGAATAGCCGGCCACCTTGCGACCGGCGTCGGGACGCATCTCGACCACCTCCAGCACCCGGTCGATCTCGCTGGCGGGACAGCCCAGCAGAGTCGTGGTCAGGGCCAGGTTCTCCCGACCGGTCAGGTTGCCGTAGAAACCGTGCGCCTCCAGCAGCGCCCCGACCTTGCGCGCCGCGCCGATGCGGTCGCGGGCGACGTCGACGCCGCAGACCCTGGCCACGCCTGAGGTCGGACGGATCAGGCCCAGCACCATCTTCAGCGTCGTGGTCTTGCCCGCGCCGTTGCGGCCCAGGAAGCCGTACACGGCCCGCTCGGGCACGGTCATCGACACGCCGTCGACCGCCAGGCGCGGGCCGAAACGACGGGACAGACCTTCGGTTTCGATGGCGACGGACATGCGGCGGCGCTCACTTTCGTTTAAGTCAGATATAAAGTTGCGAAGCGATCGTCTTTAAGTCAAGATTAAAGATGAGACAGGTTGGGAGGCCGCCGTGAACGCCAATGACGCCGAGAAATTCCGCCGCATGTGCGGCCAGTTCCGCTGGCTGGCCGTGTTCATGGTCGTCAGTGTCGGCCTGCTCCTGGCGCTGATGGCCTGGATCGCGCCGCTGCTGCTGATGGCCCTGCACAGGCCGACGGCGCCCGCCCCCGCCAAGGTGCTCGCCATCACGATCCAGTACATCCCGGCCGTCTGCTACCTGTTCGGGGTGTGGTCGATCGGCCAGGCGCTGGGCGAGATCGCCAAGGGCCGGCTGATCCAGGCCGCCCTGCCCTCGGCCCTGCGCCGCGTCGGCCTGGCCTTGGGGGTCGGCGGCGTCGCCAGCGTCTTCGTGGTCATCAACCTGATGCGGCTGGTCGGGGCGGACAAGCGCAGCTATCTGAACTTCGACGTGGCCGGCATGACGCTGGGCATGATCGGCGGCGCCCTTTTCCTGCTGGGCCGCGTGATGGACCAGGCCCTGGCGGCGCAGGCCGAACTCGACGAGATTGTCTGATGCCCGTTCGCGTCACCCTGGACGCCTTGATCGTCGCCAAGGGCCTCAAAGCCCGCGACCTGGCCCAGGAGGTCGGCCTCAGCGAGACCCAGCTGTCCCTGTTCCGCTCGGGCAAGGTCAAGGGCATCCGCTTCCGCACCCTGGCCCGTCTGTGCGCGGCTCTGGACTGCAAGCCGGGCGACCTGCTGGACTACGCGTTCGACACGTCTGACCTGACCGCGCCCGACGACGGGGACTAAGGCGCGTCCTGACCCCACATCTGGGTCGGGCCGGCCACGTCCATCGGCGGCGGCAGATCGACCATCCTGATCAGCCGCGAGCCCAGTCGGGCGGCGACGGCCTGCGAGGCGAGATTGTCGGGATGGATCATGTGGGCCACCGACGTCCAGCCCAGGTCCTCGAACACGAACTTCAGGCAAGCGCCAGCCGCCTCGGTGGCGTAGCCCCGGCCCCAGGCCGAGCGGTGCAGCATCCAGCCGACCTCCCGCGCCGGCCAGCCCTCCGGCTGCCAGGGACCGGAGCGACCGACCCAGCGCCCGGTGGCCTTCTCGATCACCGAGAAGGTCCCGAACCCGCGCAGCGGCCACATGCCGACCACCTGGGCCATGGCGCGCCAGGCGATGCTGCGCGGCATGGCGCCGCCCAGATAGCGCATGCACTCGGGATCGCCGTGGAACTCGGCCCAGCCGGCGTCGAAGTCGTCCTGCACCGGGACCCGCAGGATCAGGCGTTCGGTTTCGAGCGTGGGCGACAAGGCGTATCCCCAAGGCCAAGATTCGTCGCTCGACCTTAGGCGCTTCCCGGCGACCGCCAAGCCCCGCAAGGGCGACGCGCCGCCGCCCCCTAGTCCCGCAGGGGCCGCAACCGGTTCACGTGGCCCATCTTCCGTCCCGGCCGGGCCTCGCCCTTGCCGTAGAGGTGGACGCGGGTCTCCGGCTCGGCGGCCAGCTTGCGCCAGGCGTCGACGTCAGCGCCCAGCAGGTTGGTCATCTCGACATGATGGTGCGGGTCGGTCGGGCCCAGCGGCCAGCCGGCGACAGCGCGGATGTGCTGCTCGAACTGGTCGACCTCGCAGCCGTCCTGGGTCCAGTGGCCGGTGTTGTGGACGCGCGGGGCGAACTCGTTGACCAGCAGCTTGCCGCCAGCCAGCTCGAACAGCTCCACACCGATCACCCCGACATAGTCCAGGGCGGTCAGGATCTTGATGGCGATGGTCTCGGCCTGGTCGCGGGTCGCCGGCGTGACCTTGGCGGGCGCCACGGTGCGCTTGAGCACGCCGCCTTCGTGGTGGTTCTCCGACAGGGGATAGCAGGCGATCTCACCGTCGCGGCTACGGGCGGCGATCACCGACAGTTCGCGGCCGAAGTCGGCGGGAGCCTCGAGAATGGCGGCGCGCCGGCCGATCTTCTCGAACGCGGCCTCGGCGTCGGAAGCCTTCTGGATCCAGGCCTGGCCCTTGCCGTCATAGCCATCGCGGCGCGTCTTCAGCAGCGACGGCGCGCCGATCTTGGCGACCGCCGCGGCCAGGCTCTCGCTGTCCTGGACGGCGGCGAAGGCCACCGTCGGCACGCCGATCTCGGCCAGGAAACTCTTCTCGACCACCCGGTCCTGAGCGGCGGCCAGGGCCTTGGCGCCCGGCGAGACCACCGCGCCCAGGGCGGCCAGTTCCGACACGGTGTCGGCCGGGACGTTCTCGAACTCGTAGGTGACGACGTCGCAGGCCTCGGCCAGGCGCTTCAGCGCCCAGCGGTCGTCGTAAGCGGCGACGATCTGGCGGGCGGCGACGCGGCCGGCGGGTGAATTCTCTTCCGGATCCTGGATGACGACATCGAAGCCCAGCCGGGCGGCGGCCTGGGCCAGCATGCGGCCCAGTTGGCCCCCGCCGAGGATGCCGATGGTCGAACCGGGAACGAGGGGAAACTCAGGCATCTGGATCAGTCCTCGACGCTCTCGGCGACGCTGTCGGTCTGGGCCTGGCGGAAGGCCGACAGGCGCTGGTTGAGGGCCGGATCCGACAGGGCCAGAATCTGGGCGGCCAGGAGGCCAGCGTTCTTGGCCCCAGCCTCGCCGATCGCCAGGGTCGCCACTGGGACGCCGCCGGGCATCTGGACGATCGAGAGCAGGCTGTCGAGGCCGCTCAGCGCCTTGGATTGCACCGGCACGCCCAGCACCGGAAGATTGGTCATCGAGGCGGCCATGCCCGGCAAATGCGCCGCGCCGCCGGCCCCGGCGATGATCACCTTGTAGCCGGCGGCTTCCGCGCCGGTGGCGAAGTCGAACAGACGCTGAGGGGTGCGGTGGGCCGAGACAACCTTGGCCTCGTAGGTCACGCCCAGGGCGTCCAGCGCGTCGGCCGCGCCCTTCATGGTCGGCCAGTCCGAGCGGCTGCCCATGATGATGGCGACGGGCGGCGTGGTCGAAGGCATCGGCGTCGTCTCTCTGCTAGAGCCTGTCCGTTTCTGATGGAGACATCAGAAACGGATAAACAGGCTCTACCTCAAACATCTAGAGCGTGGCAGACGCCGAAACCGCTTACACTTTCGGCTGCCACGCTCTGGGCGAGCGTCGGAAGGCCGCCCCGTATGCGCGTCCGCCCGCTCCGGCAAGCCCAAAACGACACAAAACGTTCCGGGGTCGCCTCTAGAGTGGGCGCGTCGATCCGCGCCTGCGGCTTATCGGCGCCCCCGATTGCGTCGAACGGCGTTCCCGTTAACCTTAATGCTAGCTGTGCCATAACGATTCCCTGTGAACTCATGAAGATCTCCGGCGCCCGAACCGAACCTTTCGCCGCCATCCGCAAGCGCGCCCTCGCGCGCGCCGGGGCTCAGGTCGTGGCGCGCGAGGTGGCCGCCCCCGACAGCGCCGCCTTCCTGGGCCTCACGGAAGCCGACATGAGCCCGAAGGTCATCGAGGCGCTTCAGACCCTGATGAGCGAGATCGACGACCTGCGGAACGAGGTCGCCATGCTGAAGCTGCGCCTGAACGAGGCGCAGGGCCTGGCCGACATGGACGTGCTGACGCCGGTGCTGAACCGCCGGGCGTTCCTGCGCGAGATGAAGCGCGTCTCGGCCTTCGCCCAGCGCTACGGCTCGCCGGCCAGCGTGGTGTTCTTCGACCTTGACAACTTCAAGGCCGTCAACGACCGCTTCGGCCACGCCGCTGGCGACGAGGCCCTGAAGGCCGTCGCCAAGCGCCTGCTGGCCAATGTCCGCGAGAGCGACGTCGTGGGCCGCATGGGCGGCGACGAGTTCGCCGTGCTGCTGGCCCAGGCCGACAAGGAAACCGCCCTGTCCAAGGCTCAGAGCCTGGCCGACGCTGTCCGCTCCGCGCCGGTCGAGTTCGGCGAATGGTCGGCCCCGCTGCATATCTCCTACGGCGTGCGCGAGATCGAGCCCGGCGCCGATCCGGAACAGGCCCTGGCCGAAGCCGACGCCGCCATGTTCGTCCGCAAGCGGAAGCAAGCCTGACGACAACTCAAGGGAATGCGACCTTATCGCGCGGCGACGGCCCCCGCCGGTCGCGGTAACAGATCTTCATAGTCTGTTAAGCATGACTGGGCGTGGGACGGATGCAGCGTATTCTGATCGCCGAGGATGACCCTGTCCTCTCGCTGATCTACGAAATCACCCTGACCGAGGCGGGGTTTGACGTCCTGCTGTGTCGGGACGGCCAGGAAGCCTATGAGGCCTTGGACCGGTTCAAGCCCGACCTGGTGATCACCGACCACTCGATGCCGCGCATGAGCGGCGGCGAGCTGGTCAGCGCCGTGCGCAAGGCTCGCCCCAGCGCCATGACCCTGATGGCCTCGGCCGTCGACGCCCGCCTGCTGAAGGACGACCAGCACGCCGACGCGCGGCTGGAAAAGCCGATCACCCCGGGTCGCCTGCTGCAGACCGTCCGCGACCTGGAAGCGACCGCGATCGCCGCCTGACGCCGCCTACGCGATGATGTCGGGGGTAAGCTGGTCTTCCAGCCGGCCGATCTCGTCCTTGAGGGCCAGCTTCTTGCGCTTCAGGCGGGCGACCTGCAGCATGTCGGGCTGGTAGCGCTCTTCCAGCGCTCGGATGGCGTCGTCGAGATCCTTGTGATCCTCGCGCAGGTCGGCAAGGCGACGTTCGATCGCGATGTCGGTGTCTTCCGACGGATCATCGTCGTTCATGGACATATCTCAGGTGAGCCCCAGTAGGGATTTAGATAGCAAAGGCTGACGAGCCGTAAAGGCGCTCAGCCCGTGGACTTTTCAAGCGCGACCGCCAGCTTTTCCAAAGCGGCGCGGCGAGGCGGGTCGCCCGAGGCCTCGGCGGCGGCGGCCAGGCCGTCCAGCACCGGCGCCGGCGCGCCCGGCGGACCGCTCAGAGCCTCCAGGCTTTCCATCAGCACCCGCTCGCCCTTCAGCTCGGCGGCCTTCACGGCGTCGCGCAGGGCCTCCCTGGCGGCGTCATCGACCGGAGGGCGCGAGGGCTTCAGCGCCCGGCGCACGCCGCGCAGGGGCGCGCCGACCTCGGCGTCCCAAGCGCGCATCGTCCTGGCCGCATCCTTCAGGTCGGCCGAGCGCCCTTCCCCGGCCATCCAGGCGGCCCATAGCAGGTAGGGCACGTTCTGGCCGTGGGCGTCCTGCAAGTGCAGGCACGCCTCCGCGACAGGTTGACGCGCATAGACCTCGAGGGCCCAGTCCCAGATCCGCATCGGCGTTAACCTTCCTCGCCTTGAGCATCCTTGCCGGAGAGGGTGGCGAGGTCCTCGCCCCAGCGCTTCACCGGCTTCCATGAGAGATCGAACAGGTCCAGCGCCCGGCCCACCGACTGGTCGACCATCTCGGCGATCGTGGCGGGCTTGGCGTAGAAGGCGGGCAGCGGCGGGGCGATCACCGCGCCCATCTCGGCCAGCCTGGTCATGGTCCGCAGGTGGCCCAGGTGCAGCGGCGTCTCGCGCACCAGCAGCACCAGCGGCCGGCGCTCCTTCAGGGTCACGTCGGCGGCCCGGGTCAGCAGCGAGGACGTTACGCCGGTGGCGATTTCGCTCATCGTCCGCACCGAGCAGGGCGCGATGACCATGCCCAGGGTGCGGAACGAGCCCGAGGCGATGGCCGCCCCAATGTCGCTCACGCGATGGACAACATCCGCCCGCTCATTGAGCTCGGCGACCGACTGGCCGGTCTCCTGCTGCAGGGTCAGCACCGCCGACTTCGAGACGACGAGGTGGCTCTCGACGCCCAGTTCGCGGCACGCATCCAGGGTTCGCACGCCGTAGACCACGCCGGAAGCCCCTGAAATTCCAACGACCAGCTTGGGGCGATCCTGGGGGCGATCCGCGGCTTTCAAAACGTCCGTCATGGTAAATTTTCGTCCGCCTTGGGAGTAAACCTGGCCACGTCAAGCGGAGCCGCTTGCAATCATATGTGATCTGACACCGCCGCGCAGCGGGTGTTCACTTTCTTCTCCAACAGCAAGGAGCCGAGAGCCATGGCCATCGAATCCCGTATCCGCGAGCTTGGGTCCCGTCACGAGGGGCTCGATCGCAAGATCCAGGAGGAGACCAGTCGACCCGGGTGTGACGGAACGATGCTTAGGGAGCTTAAGCGGCAGAAGCTTCGGCTGAAGGAGGAGATCGAGGGCCTGAGGGCGCGACTTCACTAGCTGCTAAGGCAGCCGAAAAACGAGAGGCCCCGCTCCAGCACGGAGCGGGGCCTCTGCTTTTTTCAGCTCGGAAACGAGGATCAGTCCTCGTCGTCCTCGTCCACGTAGGCGCCGGCCTTGCCGAACACGTCCTCGGCCTTGAGGTCGCCGCGCTTGGCGCGGAAATCTTCTTCCTCTTCCTCGACCTCGGGCTCGAACTGGCCGGCCTCCGAGGCGGGTCGCAGGGTCGGGTCTTCCGGCAGGATGCCCTTCTTCAGGTCGTCCTTGGCCTTCTTCTCGGCCGCCTTCTTGACCAGGGCGTCCAGCTCCAGCTGGCCGATCAGGCCCAGGGTCACCGGGTCGATCGGCTTGATGTTGGCCGCGTTCCAGTGCGTGCGGGCTCGGACCTGCTCGATCGTGGCCTTGGTGGTGCCGAGGATTTTCGAGATCTGGGCGTCGGTCACTTCCGGGTGGTGGCGCAGGAACCAGGCGATGGCGTCCGGACGGTCCTGGCGGCGCGACACCGGCGTGTAGCGCGGCGCCTTCTTCTGGGGCTTCAGCAGCTCGGCGTGACGGCTGACCTGGGCCTTCATGCGGTAGTCGGGATTGGCCTGGGCCTTGTCCAGCTCTTCGCGGGTCAGCTGGCCGTTGCCGATCGGGTCGGCGCCGCGGATGTCGCGCGCCACTTCACCGTCGGCGATGCCACGCACTTCCAGCGGGTGCAGGCCGCAGAAATCGGCGATCTGCTCGAAGCTCAGCGACGTGTTGTCCACCAGCCAGACGGCGGTCGCCTTGGGCATCAGAATGTCGGACATGCGGTCCTCCAGAAATGACGGCGCCCGGCCTTTCGGCCGGGCGGGATGTTGATGAACGCTATAATCCGGTTCTCGGAAAAAGGGAACGGGGATCAGCCAAACGAAAGCAACGTCAGAGCTTTGAGTGAATCTGCACTCTAGGCTTGGCCCTAGACCGTCAACACCACCTTGCCCACGTGCTCGCCGGCTTCGAGGTGCGCATGGGCCTTGGCGGCGTCCGCGAGTGGGAAGGTCGCGTCGATCAGCGGCTTCACCTGGCCGGCCTCGATCCACGGCCAGACCACGCGCTCGACCTCGGCGGCCAGCCGCGCCTTCTCGTCGGCGGAGCGGGGACGCAGGGTCGAGCCCGTGATCACCGCCCGCTTCTGCATGATCTTCATGACCGGCACTTCCAGCACCGGCCCGCCCAGGCTGGCGATATAGACGATGCGGCCGCCCACGTTCAGGGCGTCGAGGTTCTTGTCGAAATAGCTGGCCCCGACCATGTCGAGCACCACGTCGGCGCCGCCGGCCGCCTTGACGATCGCGGCGAAGTCCTCGGCCTTCGCATCGATGGCGATGTCGGCGCCCAGCTCCAGGGCCTTGGCCTTCTTGTCGGCGCCGCGTCCCGTGGCGATGACCTTGGCGCCGGCCGCCTTGGCCATGGCGATGGCGGTTGTTCCGATTCCGGACGTTCCACCGTGAACCAGAAGCGTCTCGCCGGCCTTCAGGGCGCCATGCTCGAACACATTGGCGAAGACGGTGAAGACGGTCTCCGGCAAGGCCGCGGCGTGGAGGAGGTCCAGGCCCTTGGGGATCGGCAGGGCGTGGCGGGCGTCGACCAGCGCGTATTGGGCATAGCCGCCGCCGCCCAGCAGGGCGCAGACCTTATCGCCGGCCTTCCAGCGACCCGAACCGGTCACGACCTCGCCCGCGACCTCCAGGCCCAAGGTCTCCGGCGAGCCCGGCGGCGGCGGGTAGAACCCCATGCGCTGCAGAAGGTCGGGGCGGTTCACGCCCGCGGCGGCGACCTTGATCAGAATCTGACCAGCCCCCGCCTCGGGGCGTTGGACTTCAACGGGCTTCAGCGCCTCGGCCGGTCCCTTGCCGCCTTCGATCGCGATCGCCGTCATCGTTCCGGCCATGCTCGGGGTCCTCTCATGCTTGCCTTGGCCCCTAGGTAGGCGTCAGATGGCTCGCGGAAAAGGAGAGAAGCCGATGTTCGAAGAGCCCGCGGAGCCTCGCGCCTTCAACGGACACACCTTGAACGAGACGACCCACGAGGACCTGGAGGTCTACGGCGTCGCCGAACTGGAGGAGCGCATCGCGGCCTTGCAGGCCGAAATCGAGCGCACCAAGACCCAGCTCGCCAAGAAAAAGGCCGGCCGCGACGCCGCCAATGCGCTGTTTGGTCGCCTGGACTAAGGGTTCTTTTAAGGTTTCGGTGAGGTTACTGGCGTCTTAAGCGGTCATCCGCCTTCTGACGCCCATTCCTGTTCTCGCGCGCTCGGCGCGCTGGAGAGAGTATGGTCGATCGAAGGGGTGGGTCGCAACGGGACGGCGAGTTCTGGCACGGGGGTTGCACTCCACCCCGCCAAGCGAGACGTCCTCGCGGCCTTTCGAGGGGCATTGAGTAGATATGACCGAAGTGAACGCGTTCGCGGACACCCCTTGGCGCGCTGGAGTGATCCAGGATTTCGCGCGATCGGAGCTGTTCGACCGTACGTTCGAGGAGGGCATGCAGCTGGTCGAGGAGACCGCCGCCTATCTCGACGGGGCCGGTCGGCATGACAGCAAGGTCCTCTCCCGCAACGCCGCCCTGGGCTACGCCACCGAGAGCATGCGTCTGACCACCCGCCTGATGCAGGTGGCCTCATGGCTGCTGGTGCAGCGCGCGGTGCGCGAGGGCGAGATGCCGCCGGAAGCCGCCTGCGCTGAATCCTACCGTTTGGGCGCGGAAGCCGCGGGCGAACCGCCGGTCATCGAGGAACTGCCCTTCGGCCTGATGAACCTGCTGCAACGCTCCGAGCGCCTGTATGAGCGCGTCCGCCACCTGGATCGCCGCATGTACGTGGAATCGCCGAACGAAGAGGCGCCTCGGCCGGTGCAGGCCCACTTCGAGCGTCTCGCGGCGGCGTTCGGGGGGTAAGAGACTTTCCTCCCCCGCTGGGGGAGGTGGCCCAGAGGGCCGGAGGGGGCAGCGCGGCTTAGGCCGAGAGAGCCCCCTCAGTCGGCTTCGCCGACAGCTCCCCCAAAAGGGGAGCAGTTACTTCCCGTACCGGATGCGGGCCAGGGCCGAGACCGTCTCGCTGGCCAGGTCCATGGGCTTGAAGCCCGCCTTCCACCTCTCGAAGGCCATGACGTTGTCGATGCGCGCGTCCAGGTGCGACAGCGCCGAAGCGCGGCCCGAGGCCATGTCGACGGCCAGGGTCGAGATCAGGACGCCCGAGAGAATCGCCCGCTTCGAATAGTGGTTCTCGTCGGTCGCCACATCGCCGGCCCAGCGCCAGATCACATCGGCCGATTCCCAGGTCAGCCGCAGGGCCAGGGCCAGGTTGGTCGGAAAGGCCAGGAAGGCGGCCAGCGGGCGCAGCACGTCGGCGTTCTCCTGGGCCGCGTCGAGGCGCGCGACGACACCCTCGCGAATCCGCTGGCGAATCTTCAGCGTGGCCAGATCGAACGTCCGCAGCTTGCGAAGCGCGACCGCGTCATGGCGTCGCGACAGCAAGGCGGCCAGGTCGCGAGGGCCTTCGGGCAACAGAAGCTGGCCCTCGGCTTCGCCGAGGCCCGCCGCCGTCAGGGCGCGACTGACCAACCCGGCGTTCCAGCCGGCCTTGGGCGCGAGACGCAAGGCCTCGTCCAGTACGCGCTGCTCGGCGGCGTCGGCCCATGAGGAGCCCGGTTGATCCGAAGCTTGGCTGGAGGTCTGAACGGCGGTCTGGGCGGTTTGCGTCATAAATCCGAGTCTACACTGGTGTTTAGGCCGCGTCGCGCATGGACAGCGGCCCTTCGCTCTGCTATCAGCCCCGCCTCATCGCCTGGGAGAACCCCTCTCAGGTTACCCGGTTTTGTTCGCCCGCCCGGCCCCTCAAGAGGGACTTGGGAATATTGGTCGGGCTGTCGAATGGAGAGATACCCCTGGTCCAGATTTTCGTCCGCGACAACAACGTCGATCAGGCCCTGAAGGCTCTGAAGAAGAAGATGCAACGCGAAGGCTCGTTCCGCGAAATGAAGCGGCACGTGCACTATGAGAAGCCGTCGGAAAAGCGCGCTCGCCAAAAGGCTGAAGCCGTCCGTCGCGCCCGCAAGCTGGCCCGCAAGCGCGCCCAGCGCGAAGGCCTGCTGCCGATGCCGAAGAAGCCGGCTGGTCGTTAAGACCAGACCTCTTCAGCTTCGAAGATCTCGAAAGCCGCGCGGCGATCCGCGCGGCTTTCGTCGTTTCTGGGCTAGAGGCTCCCTACCCCGCCTGCTTCCTGACGATCAGGCCCACCAGGGTCTTCAGGTTCACCTTCCCCGTCGCCAGAGCCCCCACATGGAAGGCGCGGGTCGAGAAGGCGATGATCGCCGCCACGGTCACGGCCATCAGCACCGTGGTTCCGACCACCTGGACCAGCGGCGGATCGCTGGCGATGCGCGCCGGCATCAGGAACGGCGTGAAGGGCGGAAACCAGGACAGGGCGCCGAGAATAGGCGCGTCGGGCGAGCGGATCGCCTGGCTCATGAACACCACCGGGATGGTCATCACCATCATGATCGGCCCCAGCAGGGTCTGGGCGTCGCGCTGGCTCTCGCAAAAGGCCCCGATGCCGGCGAACAGCGCCGCGTACATCAGATAGCCGCCGACCAGATAGGCGCCGAAATAGAACACCAGCCCCTTGCCCAGCAGCACGGCCGCGAGGTCTCCGGCCAGGCCGGGAGCGAAGTTGATCAGGGCCAGCCAGCCAACCATGGCCCAGATGCCCAGGACGGTCAGGGTCAGGCCCGCCACCCCCAGGATCTTGCCGCCCATGATCTCGGGCACGGAGGCCGATGACAGCAGCACCTCGAGAATCTTGGACGACTTTTCCTCGATCACGCTGTTGAGCAGGATGCTGGCCCCGGTCAGGACCATCGACCACAGCAGCATCCCGGCCGCGAAGCCGACAATGGCCGGCAAGCGGTCGCGCAGACTGACCTTCTCGCCCGAAGCGGCCTTGGGCGACAGGCTGTTGAAGGCGGGCTTGAGGCCGTCCGCGGCCTTCAGAACCTGGGCCGAGACGCCGGCGCGAGCCAGGGCGCGCTCGCGCATGAGGCCGCCCACGGCCTGGCGCAGGTCGTTCTCCAGCACCGGGGCGCCCAGGTTGCGGCTCCACAGGTCCATGACGATGGCGTCGTCGCGACCGCTGAGGATCAGCACCGAATCGAGGCGATTGTCGGCCACGTCGCGACGCGCGACCAGGCCCGCCTCACGCGGCGTCGCGGCGGCTTGGGCCTCGGGAGACGCCGGCAGGATGATCACCTTGGCGCGCGGCGGCTTGAAACGCGCCGCGGCGGCCGGATTAAAGCCCGCCAGGGCCTCCCGCCCCGCCGCCTCGCCGCCCTTGGCCTGGGCCTTGCCGACCGCCTCCTGGGCCTTGGGACCAGCCGCCGACAGGGCCGCCGCGCGGAGGGCCCGGGCCGAAGCGCGGTTCTGGTCCTCGACCACCGCCCTGGCGACGGCGGGCCCCAGATTCTGACCCGTCAGGTCGACGATCGCCAGCCGCTCGGGCTTGGCGGTCTTCATCATCATCAACGGCGCGGTGGCGCTGACGCCGATGACCAGCGGCAGCGCCACGATCGACAGCCAGAAGCCAATGGTGCGGACATAGGCCAGGTATTCCCGGCGGGCGATCCTCAGCAGGCGGCTCATGCCTGGTCTCCGGTCAGGACGATGAAGGCGTCGTGCAGGCTGGGCTCCTTGAGCTCGAACCGGCGCAGGGCCAGATCCCGGGCGAAGGCGGCCTTCAGGGCGTCCTGACCGGCGCTCGTCTCCGGCAGCACGGCCACGTGTCGCCAACCGCCGTCCGGCAGCGGCTCGGAGGTCACCGCGCCCAGGCCCGGCAAGGCCATGACCTGCTCGGCCAGCAGATCGCCCTCCAGCACCAGGGCTCGAGGCGCGGCGCAGCGGGCCGTGGCGACGTCGCCATCGAACACCTTCCGCCCGCGCGCCATCAGCACGACCTTGTCGCACAGCCGCTCGGCGTGCTGCATCACGTGGGTGGAGAACAGCACCGTGGCCCCGCGCGCGGCGATCTCGCGGATCATCGTCTCCAGGGCCTGCTGGTTGACGGGATCGAGGCCCGAGAACGGCTCGTCCAGCACCACCAGTTCGGGCTCGTGGGCCAGGGCCGAGATCAGCTGGACCTTCTGGGCCATGCCCTTTGACAGGTCCTTGATCGGCCGCTTCATCGCGAAGCCCAGGCCCTGCGCCTCCAGCATCGCCTTGGCCCGCCTGCGGCCCTCGGCCTCCGGCACGCCCTTCAGCCCCGCGAAGAAGGCGATCGCATCGATCGGGGTCATGCGCTTGTAGAGGCCGCGCTCCTCGGGGAGGAAGCCGATCCGCTCGTGGACCTTGGTGGCGTCTCTGGCGCCCAGCACCGTGATCTCGCCCGCGCTGACCGGCAACAGGCCCAGGATCATGCGGATGGTCGAGGTCTTGCCCGCGCCGTTGGGGCCCAGGAAACCGGTGATCCGGCCGGAGGGGACTTCGAAACTGACGTCCCGGACGGCGTGGAAATCGTCATAGGTCTTGCTGACGCCCTCCAGGTTGACGGCGCTGACCATGATGACGACCTCCCCGAATCGACTTCCTGGAAGTTGTATCAGCCCTTCTGGCGAGCGTCGGCCACGAAGGCGACGGCCCGGACGATATGGTCGGCGAAGCGGCGGCCGATCAGCAGGGTGTGGGTGGCGGTCTCGACGTGGTCGATCATGCCATGCTGGGAGGCGCGGGCCGGGGCGGCCTGCAGGTCCTTCCAGCTCTCACGCCCCTTCACAGGCCCGGCGGTCAGCACGGCGACCGGCCACTTCGGATCATAGGCCGGCTGCTCGCCGGCCTGCTGCGAGGCCTCATGCCACAGTCCGACCTCCTCGGCGGAGGTGCGGTTGTGGCGGCCATTGGCGAAGGCCCAGCCCTTCTCGGCCCTGGCGGCTGGGGGCAGGTCGATCTTGTCGCCCAGGCGGGTGTGCACCAGCGGCTTGTAGAGGCCGATCGAAGCGCCGCGCGCGGCCCATTTGGAGATGCTGGCGAAGGCCTTGATGAAGCCCTTCATGCGTGGGTTCTGGGCGGCCTCGGGCGTAGCGGCGTCGATCAGCACGAGCCCGGCGACCTTGTCGGGATTGCGGCCGGCATATTGGCGCAGGCGCAGGCCGGCCATCGAGTGACCGACCAGGATGTAGGGACCAGGCTCGTCCGAGGCGGCGACCAGCTTCTCGAAGTCGGTGACGATGGCGATGCCGTCGCGCGGGTTGGGGCCCTTCGGCGAATAGCCCATGCCGGCGCGGTCATAGGCGCAAGAGCGCCAGCCGGCGGCGGTCAGGGCCTCTTGCGCGGCGCCCCAGTCGGCGGCGAAGCCGAAAGCCCCGGCCTCCAGCCAGACTACCGGGCGGTCGCTTCGGGGACCCTCGCAGACCAGCCGCAGCTTGCGCCCCGGCTCGATCTCGACCAACTGGCCGCGCGGCTTGGGCGCCCCAGAGGCGCTCATCAGCCCGCCGACGGCGATATAGGACAAGAGCAGGAGCACGAAGCCCGCGACGCCACGGCCGAGAAACTGGATCATGGCGTTCAATGTAGTAACGCTTTGTGACGCGTCGAGAACGTGGCGCTCTCTGAGCGGAGTTTTAGAGTCTGTCCGCTTCGGATTGCGTCCGAAACCTGGAGCGCTCTGCGCTCTAGCCGGCCACGCTGGGGATCGAGCCGTCGACCACCGGGATCGTGGCGCGCACGCGGCCGCCCTTCACGCGGGTGACGGTGATCCCGTCCTTGCCGGTCCGAGCCACGCCTTTCGGCCATTTCGAGACCGTCGCCAGGCGAACCTTCCTGGACACCCGGCTGGCGGCCTTCAGCGGCAGGTCGTCGGCCTCGGCGAAGCTGCGGCCCAGGAAGAAGCTGGGGTTCAGGGCCTTGTCGCCGTCGCGGATCTCGAAGTGCAGGTGCGAACCGGTCGAACGGCCCGAATTGCCGACATAGGCCACCGTCGCGCCACGACGCAGATAGACGCCGCGCTTGACGCCCTTGGCCGGTCCGGCGAGGTGGGCGTACATCGTGGTCAGCCCGCCCTTGTGCATCACCTGGACATAGCGGCCGTAGGTGGGCGAAACACCCGTGGCCTTGACCACGCCATCGGCGGCGACCTTGACCGCCGCGCCGCTGGGGGCGGCGATATCGACGCCCTGATGCAGGCGGCCGTTCTCTTCCCAGGGCAGCTGGCGCAGGCCGAACGGCGAATTGACCCCCCGACCAGGCAGCGGCGCGTCGAACTGATAGGCGGGCGGCGGCGCGGTGGGCTCGGCCTCTTTTTCGGCGACGGGCTCGGTCGGAACAATGGCGGGCGTCGGGCGAGAGACAGGGGTCGCGTGGGCGACCCACTCACCCAGCGCCACCGCGCCGTTCAGCGCCCCCGCCATCGCCGCGACGCCCAGCATGGCGAAGAAGGCGACGCGTGCGTGGGGAGACTGAACAGCCAGGCTCTTGGGGATCAAACCGCTTTCCTCTCGGACATTCGGTCAAGGAGAGGACCGCGCCGCGCGCGTCTAGCTCTCATGCTTGACCTTTCGGAACAGTGAATTGGCGGGGTGTATGGATGTCGCATGGGGCGAAAACAGGGCGCAGCTTAACCATTCGCTAACTATGCCGCCAAGGTCGCATCGACGATCGATCAACAGGTGTCATGTAATCGTCAAATATTACGGAAACTTCATTTCATTAAAACCAGGACACTTCTTTAATTGCACGTCATGAATGAGACGTAACGGGACTTCGCGAACTCTCGAGAATAGACAGTATTCATCGGCGCAGGGAATAGCGCCCAGCCAGAGGGATACTTCAAATGCGCAAGTTCATCATGAGCCTGACCACCGTCGCCAGCCTGAGCCTCGCCGCCGTGCCGGTGCTGGGCCTGACCCAAGCCGCCAACGCCGCCGAGCGCGTCGCTCGCGTCGCCTATGGCGACCTGAACCTGGTCAATCCGAGCCAAGCCAAGATCTTCAAGGCCCGCGTCGACGCCGCCAGCGAAGACATGTGCCGCGCCAAGCTGCGCTCCGGCGACCTGAGCGGCATGACCTACCGCGGCTGCGTCGTCGCCTTTCAGCGCGAAGTCGACCGCCAGCTGCCGACCGCCCAGCGCGCCAACCTGAAGGTCGCCGCCCGCGGCGAAGCGATCGAGGTCGCCGCCAAGTGATCGAGAAAGCCTACCCCAAAACTCCCCCCACGCCCCGCGACAGAGGCCTCAGGTAAACCCTGGGGCCTTTGTTCAGCGCGGCGCACGAAAAGGCCCCAGCGTCACCACCGGGGCCTTCGTCGTTTCCAGCGGTGAGGAGCCCTACAGCCCCTTCACGATGCCTTCGACCATCTTCTTGGCGTCGCCGAACAGCATCATCGTGTTGTCTCGGAAGAACAGCTCGTTCTCGACGCCGGCATAGCCCGAGGCCATGCCGCGCTTGACGAAGAGGACGGTGCGGGCCTTCTCGACGTCCAGGATCGGCATGCCGAAGATGGCGCTGGTCGGGTCGGTCTTGGCGGCCGGGTTGGTGACGTCGTTGGCGCCGATCACGAAGGCCACATCGGCCGTCGAGAACTCGCTGTTGATGTCCTCCAGTTCGAAAACCTCGTCATAGGGGACATTGGCCTCGGCCAGCAGCACGTTCATGTGGCCAGGCATCCGGCCGGCGACGGGGTGGATGGCGTACTTCACCTCGACGCCCTCTTCCTTCAGCTTGTCGGCCATTTCGCGCAGGGCGTGCTGGGCCTGGGAGACGGCCATGCCGTAGCCCGGGACGATGATCACCTTGCTGGCGTTCTTCATGATGAAAGCCGCGTCGTCGGCGCTGCCCTGCTTGACGGGCCGGCTCTCGACCTTGCCGCCGGGACCGGCGGCCGCCGAAGCGTCGGCGCCGAAGCCGCCCAGGATCACCGACACGAACGAGCGGTTCATGCCCTTGCACATGATGTAGGACAGGATCGCGCCCGACGACCCAACGAGCGCGCCGGTGATGATCAGGGTGGTGTTCTCGAGCGTGAAGCCGAGCGCCGCCGCCGCCCAGCCGGAATAGCTGTTCAGCATCGACACGACGACCGGCATGTCCGCGCCGCCGATCGGGATGATCAGGGTGACGCCGATCAGCAGGCTGAGGGCGAAGATGCCCCAGAAGGCCCAGATGGCCGAACCGCCACTGATCACCAGCACCACGACCAGGCCCACGATGGCCGCGGCGATGGCGATGTTCAGCAGGTGGCGGGCCGGCAGCAGGATCGGCGCGCCGCCCATGTTGCCGTTCAGCTTGGCGAAGGCGATGACCGAGCCGGTGAAGGTGATGGCGCCGATAGCCAGGCCCAGCGACAGCTCGATCAGGCTGTTGAGGTGGATGTGTCCGTCCTCGCCCACGATGCCGTAAGCGGCGGGCGTATAGATGGCGGCCACGGCCACGAGGCAGGCGGCCATGCCGACCAGCGAGTGGAAGGCGGCGACCAGTTGCGGCATCGAGGTCATGGCGACCTTGCGGGCGATGACCGCCCCGACCGCGCCCCCGACGGCGACGCCGCCCAGGATCAGGCCCAGGGTTACGACGTCCAGCGCGCCCTGACTCCACAGGGTGGCCAGGGTGGTGCCGACGGCGATGGCCATGCCGATCATGCCGTTACGGTTGCCCGCCTGGCTGGTCACGGGGCTGGAGAGGCCACGCAGCGCGAGGATGAACAGCACCCCCGAGACGATGTAGAGAATGGCGGCGAGATTGGCGTTCATTGTTCTATTTCCCCCTGCTCTCGCTTGCTCACTTCTTCTCTTTCTTCTTGTACATCGCCAGCATGCGCTGGGTGACCAAGAAGCCGCCGAAGATGTTGACCGCCGCGAAGGCCGCGGCGAGCGTGCCGGCCCCCTTGGAGATCCAGGTCGAGCCGGCGACGGCGCCGCCGGCCAGGTCGCTATTGGCGCCATGGGCCGCGGCGGCCAGCAGGGCGCCAACGATGATCACCGACGAAATGGCGTTGGTGACGGCCATCAGCGGCGTATGCAGCGCGGGCGTCACGCTCCAGACGACGTAGTAGCCGACGAAGATGGCGAGCACGAAGATCGCCAGACGGAACACGGTGGGGTCGACGGCTTCCATGGGAGCCTCCCTTTCGATTCTGAGGTTAGGCGGTCTTCAAATTCGGATGGACGATCGCGCCGCCGCGGGTGACGACGGCGGCCTGCAGGATCTCGTCCTCGAAGTTGGGGGCGAAGGCGCCCTCCTTCGTCATGAACAGGGTCGCAAGGGCCATCAGGTTGCGGGCGTAGAGCGCGCTGGCGTCGGTGGCGATGCGGCCCGGCAGGTTGGCGTGACCGAGGATCTTGGCGCCGTTGGCGGTGATCACCGTCTCGTTCAGCTTCGCGCCCTCGACATTGCCGCCCTGCTCGATGGCCAGGTCGACCAGGATCGAGCCCGCGCGCATCGACGCCACCTGGGCGGCGCTGACCAGCTTGGGCGCCGGACGCCCCGGGATCAGGGCCGTGGTGATGACGATGTCCTGCTTGGCGATGTGGGCGGAAACCAGTTCGGCCTGCTTGGCCTGGTATTCCTTGGACATCTCCTTGGCGTAGCCGCCGGCGGTCTGGGCGTTCTTGAACTCCTCGTCCTCGACGGCCAGGAACTTGGCGCCCAGGCTTTCGACCTGCTCCTTGGTGGCCGGACGCACGTCGGTGGCGGTGACCACCGCGCCCAGGCGACGGGCCGTGGCGATGGCCTGCAGGCCGGCGACGCCCACGCCCATGATGAACACCTTGGCCGCGGCGACGGTGCCGGCGGCGGTCATCATCATCGGCAGGGCCTTGCCGTAGGCCTCGGCGCCCTCGATCACGGCGCGATAGCCGGCGAGGTTGGCCTGAGACGACAGCATGTCCATCACCTGCGCGCGGGTGATGCGCGGGATGAACTCCATGGCGATCGCCGTCGCGCCGGCCTTGGCCAGGGCGTCCAGCGTTTCCTTGTCCTGGTAGGGGTTGAGCGCGGCGGCGACGATGGCCCCGCTCTTCAGGGCCGCGATCTCGGCGGCCTCGGGCGCGCGCACCTTGAACAGCACGTCGGCGTCCTTGAGGGCCTCGACGGCCGTCTTGGCGATCTTGGCGCCGGCGGCCTCGTAGTCGGCGTCCGGATAGGACGCGGCCGTCCCCGCCCCCGCCTGGACCACCACCGAGAAGCCGGCGGCGCCGAGCTTCTTGACGGTTTCAGGCGTGGCCGCGACCCGCGTTTCGTTCGCGCGGGTCTCTTTCGTGACGGCAATGACGGCCATCGGCATACCCCTCCCCAGAGCGCTGTTTGCTCAGCAGCATGCGGCGCTCTGTAGGGGATAGTCTTGCCTCTTGTCGAGGCTGAAGACGCAGCTCAGGGAGAAAATATGCCGATGTCCACCGGTGTCAGTGGGCCGAGGCAGGCTTGTCGCGAAGGAAGAAGATTCCCGCGGCCAGCAGCACGCCGGCGGCGATAGCGCTACCGAAGAAGCCAGCGGCCGTGCAGAACAACAGGGTGATGAACAGCAGCAGGGTGGCGACGGCCAGCGAGCCCCACTTGATCATGTTGTTGAACGCCGCGAAGGTCGCGGCTTGTTCGTGAATGTCCATCTCACCGCGGTGATAGTCGCCGGCCATGTGTCGTCCTTGGAAGCAAAGGGAGAATACCGAGCCCGCCCGATACAACGCGGAGGCCTAAGGCTCAAGCGTGCGTATTGTCCCAGGCTTCCGATACGAAGCGAGTGCGCACCGCGTCGACAGCCTGGTCGACCGTGATATCGGAGATTCGCCCCTCGCCGCCGTCCAGCCGCGAGAGCCAGCGGGAATAGGCCGGCACCGGCGCCGTGCCCATCAGCCCCACGCACGGCGTGCCGACGGCGGCGGCCACGTTCAGCGCGCCCGAGTCGTTACCCAGGAACCCGGCCGACAGCGCGATCAGGGCCGCGGACTTGTCCAGCGTCAGGTCGCAGGCCACGACATTGCCGGGCAGATCGCCGATCGCGGCCTGGGCGACCTGCGCCTCATGCGGGCCTCCAACCCAGAACACCGTGCCGAAAAGGTCCGAGAGCCGCGACGCCGTCTGGGCGAACCTCTCGGCCGGCCAGGTGCGCGCGGGCTCGCTGGCGCCAATGCCCAGGGTCAGCCAGGGACCAGGCTTGTCGGCGTACCTGGTCTTCACGGCCGCCAGGGCCTCGGGATCCAGCCTCAGCTCCGGCTCCCGACTGTCGACGACCAGGCCGTGAGCCTCCTCGAAGGCGTTGAGCTTGTCGATCCGGTGGGCGGGGCGCATCGACCTGGGCAGGTACGGCCCCGTGGTCAGGAATGTCTCCTGACCGTGACCCAGACCGAAGCCTCGTCGCTCGGGCACGCCGGCCAGGGCGGCGGCGATGGCGGGGCGGTCGATCTTCTCCAGGATCCACACCGCGCGCGGCCTCTCGGCGCGGCAGATGCGATAGAAGTCGATGACTTCGCGCACGCCCTTCAGCCTGCCCTTGTAGTGGGGGGCGTACAGCACGCGTGCGACGCTGGGCTCGACGGTCAGGACCTCGGCGGCGCGACTGGACGGTCGCGCGACCAGCACGACCTGCCCCTCGGGGGTTGTCGCCGCGATCGCCCGGATCGTCGGCAAATGCCACATCAGATCGCCGATCCCGCGATCGGGCGCATAGACGAGAACGGGCCCCGGCGCCTCGCTCAGGACCAGTTCGCCAATAGTCCACGGAGCCCGACCACGAAGGCCAGGGGCTGGTCGATCATCACGTGATGATCGGCGTCGGGCAGCGGGAGAAGCAGCACGTCCTTGGGCATTTGCGCCACCATATAGTCGAGCGTCTCCGCATGCATCAGGTTAGATCGCTCGCCCCACATCAGGGCCGCAGGACAAGCGATCTGGGGCAGAAGCTGCCCAAGATCGGGCATCCGGAAATTGTGCCAGAGATCCGGATCGAACTTCCAGGTCCAGCCGCCCTCCACCGCCTTCAGCGAGCGACGGGCGATGAAGTCGGCGATGTAGAGGTTCTCGCACGGCTGCGGCGGGGCCAGGCGAAAGCGATTCAGCCCCTCTTCCAGCGTGGCGTAGACACGGCTGCCCTGCCCGGAACGCGGCGGCGGGCCCTTCCAGCGCTTTTCCGGCGGCTGGATGCTGCTGTCGGCCATGATCGCTCCGCGCAGGCGCTCGGGATGGCGCGCGGCGCAATAGAGGGTCGGAAAGCCGCCGAAAGAGTGGCCGACCACGATCGGCTTGACGCCGCCAGCCTCGAGGCCAGCGGCGTCGACGGCGGCGAAGATTTCGGTCGCGAACAGTTCGGCGCTGTAGGCCTCGCGCCAGTCGCTCTCGCCCATGCCCGACCATGAGATCGCCGCCACCCGCCAATCCTGGGCGAAGAATGGCGCGATGAAGCTCCACCAGTCGGCGTGGGCGCCGTTGCCGTGCAGGAACAGCAGGCCCGGCTTGCCGATCTCGCCCCAGGTCAGAAGCTCGATGTTCGCGCCTTCGACGGCGATGGTCGAACGCTCCGGGGCTTGGGCGATGGCGCCCTTGAACCAGGCCGGAGCCGGCGGCGGCTCCCCGTGGAAGGGGGCCAGCAGCGAGACCGGCGAGGTTTGATCGTCAGCCATCGGCGCCTTCCGTATAGGCCAGTTCGCCCGGACGCGGCTTGCGCGGGCTCAGCGCCTTGAAGACGCCAGTACCGGTGATCAGGGTCCGGTCGCCGGCCCAGATGCGACCGCGCACGGTGAACAGCAGGTCCTCCTCGCCGATCAGCTCGCCCTCGCCCTCCACCCAGTCGCCCAGCTTGGCGCCCGAGAGGAAGTCGCACATCAGCCGCACGGTGACCCAGCTGTAGGACTTCTGCAGCGAGATGATCCGGCCCCAGGCCATGTCGGCGAAGCTCATCAGCATGCCGCCGTGGCAATTGCCCAGGCCGTTGGTGTGGTGCTCCTCGACCCGGAACGCCAGGCGCGCCTGGCCGGGGCCTTCGCTATGCTCGAACAGCGGCCCGATCTGACGGCCGAAGCCGCGAGACCAGTTCAGCTGGGAGAACCCGTCGGGGATCGCGGCGGTCTGGGCGTCTGTCAGGTCGTCGGACATGCCGTCAGGCTAACGAGCGTTTGAAAAAAGAAAAGCCTTCCGTAAGGACGAGGCCGCGACCGGCATCTAACCTCTCGAAACGGGGAGACGGATGGCCAAGGGGATGGCGAGCGACCACGACATCGACGAGGACTTCGCCGACTGGCTGGCGCCGCATCTGCCGATGCTGCACCGGACGGCGCGGGCGTTCGCCGAACCCTGCGACCAGCACGACCTGCTGCAGGAACTGACGGTGGCGCTGTGGAAGGCGCGCCCGAGCTTCCGGGAGCAGAGCGCGGCCGGCACCTTCGCGCATCGGGTGGCCCACAACGCCGCCCTCACCTGGCGGCGGGGTGAGACTCGGCGACGCCTGCGCGGCGCGTCGATCGAGGCCGAGTTGCTGATCCGCGACGCGGGCGATGATCCGCAAGGCCCGCTGCTGGAGCGGCTCTACGCGGCCATCCGCACCCTGGCGCCGGTCGAGCGCTCGCTGATCCTGCTGTCGCTGGACGGCGTGGCCTATGGCGAGATCGCCCGGCTGCACGGGCTGACGGAGAGCAATGTCGGCGCGCGACTGACCCGCCTGCGCCAACGTCTCTCGACCCAAGTGAAGGAGGACGCCGATGGACTTTGAGCGCCTCGAACAGGTCTGGCGGTCAGAGGCCAACCGCCCCTCCGAAGAGCAGCAGGCCCGACTGATGGAGGAGCTGATGAACACCCTGAAGACCCGCCGCAGGACGGAATTCCTGCTGAGCGCCGTCCCGTTCACGGCCCTGGCCGTGTTCACGCTCATCGCCGGCGCGGCCGTGCTGCGCGGCGGCGAGGACTTTCATGGCTGGGCCGGCATGGCGATGCTGGGCGTCTGCTGGATCGTGATGATCGCGGTGTTCTGGAACGGCTTGCGGGCCCGCACCCGCGACACCGGCCAGCCGATGCGCGACACCCTGGCCGGCCTCCTGGCCCGCAACCAGGCGGCGCGGCGGAACTACCACGTGTTCTGGATGATGGCCCCGGTGTTCATCCTGCCCATGTGGTTCGCCATCGAGCGCCTGCAGCGCGACGGCAAGATGGACAGCGCGGCGGGGATGCAGGCCCTGGCCCTGTGCGGCGGCGCGCTGGTGGCCAGCTTCGGCTGGAACACCCTGCGGTTCTACTGGGTGATGAAGCCCGAGCAGCGGCGGCTGGAGGCGTTGCTGGGGGAGTATGAATAACCCCAATTCCGTTCTCCCCGGCGAAGGCCGGGGCCCAGGTGGAAGAACGCTGAGCCGGGTTCCAGGAACGCCGCGCTCTTCCAATCAGCCAAAGCGTCTTGGGATCTGGGTCCCGGCCTTCGCCGGGAAGACGGAGATTTCAAACGACGGGGATTTTACAGCCCCGCCGCCGCCAGCGCCTTCGCCTGCCGCTCGGCGACGCCCGCCTCCGAGAAGCCCTCCAGCGACGCCTCGAACAGCGCCCGCCAGTTGTGGCTGGCGCCCAGGTGCAGGAAGGCCGCGCCCAGGCCGATCGCCGCGCGGTCCATGAACACGAATTCGCGCGGGATGGTGATCCCGCCCACCGCCTTCAGGGCCTGGCGCACCTTGAAGGCCTCGCGGCGGCCGTACTCGCCGGGCGGAACGTCGTCGGCGACGGTGCGGACCCGGTCGTCCAGCAGCGGGCCGTAGATGAAGCGGGCCCAGACGTTGAGTGTGTCGACCAGCTCGTCGGTCAGCCCCTGGAAGCCCCAGGTGCGATAGGCCTCGACCTGCTCGGCGCGGTCGTCGTTCGAGAGCGCGCGATAGAGCCGCACCACCCCGGCCACGAAGGTCGGCGGGAAGACACGGATGCATCCGAAATCGAGCAGGTTCAGGTGCGCCGCCTCGTCACCGCCGAAGCTGTAGTTCCCCAGGTGCGGGTCGCCATGGATGATCCCGAGATGGGTCATCGGGCTCCACCACGCCTCGAACAGCAGGGCGGCGATGCGGTCGCGGGTTTCCTGCGGGGCGCTCTTGAACGCCAGCAGGCCCTGGCCGTCCAGCCAGGTCATCGACAGCAGACGGCCGGTCGACAGCTCCGGAACCGGCGTCGGCGTGCGGATGCTCTCGCGATCGGCGAAGAACTCGCCGTACACCGACATCATCCTGGCCTCGCGCCCGTAGTCCAACTCCTCGCGCAGGCGATCGCCGATCTCGACGATCATTTCGGACGGGTCGATCGAGCCGTCCATGCGCTTGAAGATGCCGATCAGGGCGCGCAGCTGACCCAGGTCGCTTTCGACCGCGCTCTGCATGTCGGGATATTGCAGCTTCACGGCGATGGCCCGGCCGTCATGGGTCGTGGCGCGGTGCACCTGGCCCAGCGAGGCGGCGGCCGCGGCCTCGTGCTCGAAGGTCGCGAACCTGGATTGCCAGTCGGGTCCCAGCTCGGCCGCCATGCGCCGGCGCACGAACGGCCAGCCCATGGCGGGCGCGTTGGTCTGGAGCTCGGCGAACTCCTTGGCGAACTCGGGCGGCAACAGGTCCGGCACCGTGGCGAACATCTGGGCCGCCTTCATCAGCGGCCCTTTCAGCCCGCCCAGCGCCGCCTTCAGCGCCTTGGCGTTGCGAGCGTTGGCGTCGTCGCCGGCGAAGACGCGGTTGGCGCCATAGGACACGGCCGCGCCCGAGAGCCCAGCGCCCACCTTGGCGAAGCGGGAGAGCCGGCCGGAGAGGCGGTCGCGCTCCGGGTCTTTGGCGGGGTCGTTACGATCGTCAGCCATGCCGCGTCACCTCGTGCTTCGACAGGCTCAGCATGAGGTGACGGACGCACCCCGGAAGTTCTTCGCCCTCATCCTGAGCTTGTCGAAGGACGAGGGCGAACGCAGGGCGTCAGACGAGCCGTTCGAACTCGTCCACCAGCCGCTCCAGCTGCGCGCAGCCGGCCGCCCAGAACGCCTTGTCCCTGGGGTTCAACCCGAAGGGCTTCAGCGCCTCGACATAGGTGCGCGTGCCGCCCGCCGCGAGCAGATCCTCGTACAGGGGCGCGAATTTGGCCGGATCCTCGCGGCGCTTCTCCATCAGCCCGCGCACCAGGAGATCCCCGAACGCATAGGCGTAGACGTAGAACGGCGCGTGGCAGAAGTGGCTGACATAGGCCCAGTAGTGCTCGTAGCCTTCGTTCAGCTTCACGGCCGGGCCCAGGCTCTCGCCCATCACCTCGAGCCACAGACCGCCGATCTGGTCGGGCGACAGCTCGCCCTCCTGGCGGGCCTCGTGGAAGCGGCGCTCGAAGCGGTGGAAGGCGATCTGGCGGACCACCGTGTTGAGGCCGTCCTCGATCTTGCCAGCCAGCAGGCCCTTGCGGTCCTCGGGGCTCGCCTCGGCCAGCAGGCGGTCGAAGACCAGGCCCTCGCCGAAGATCGAGGCCGTCTCGGCCAGGGTCAGGGGCGTATCGGCCAGCAGGGTGCCCAGCGGCTGGCACAGGGTCTGGTGGACGGCGTGGCCCAGTTCGTGGGCCAGGGTCAGCACGTCGCGCCGCTCGCCCATATAGTTCATGAACACGAACGGATGGCGGTCGGCGGTGACCGGATGGGCGAAGGCGCCGGACTGCTTGCCCGGACGCGGACGAGCGTCGATCCACGGCCTGTCGAAGAACACCCGCGCGGCGTCGGCGAACTTCGGCGCCAGGTCCTGGAAGCTCTCCAGCACCATGCCCTTGGCTTCGTCCCAGGCGTAGGCGCGCGGGGCGGCGGCGGTCAGCGGGGCGTTGCGGTCCCAGTAGTCCAGGCTGTCGCGGCCCATGACCTTGGCCTTCAGGGCGTAGTAGCGGTGCGACAGGCGCGGATAGGCCTCGACCACCGCCTGCTCCAGGGCGTCGACCGCGTCGCCGTCGACCTCGTTGGCCAGGTGACGCGACTGAGCCGGGCTGTCGTAGCGACGCCAGCGGTCCTCGACCTGTTTCTCGAAGGCCAGGGTGTTCAGCGCCAGGGCCTGGGTCGAGGCGCGCTCTTCCAGCGCCTTGGCCAGGCCGTCGGCGGCGGCCTTGCGCCGCGCGACGTCGGGATCCGAAAGGCGGTTCAGCGTCTCGGGCAGGGTCAGGGTTTCGTCGCCGGCGGTCGCGGTCAGCTTGGCAAGGGTTTCGTCCCACAGCCGCACCCAGTTGGCGACAGCCGGGCTCTTGTCGACGATGAAGCGCTCCAGCTCCGGCGACAGCTCGTGCGGCCGCGAAAGGCGCACGCGGCGCAGCCACGGCGCCCAGCGGGCGCTCAGCGGATGAGCTTCAAGCGCCTTGGCGATCTCGCCGTCTTCCAGCTGATTCAGCTCCAGCGTGAAGAACAGGCTCTCGGCGGCGATCTGGGACGAGCGGGCCCGCAGGTCGGCCTCGAACTTGGCCCAGGCCGGGTCATCGCGGGCGACGGCGGCTTCCAGACCGGCATAGGCTCCGACGCTCCACAGGCCGTTGGTGGCCTGCTCGTAGAGCGTGATCCCGCGATCCAGCAGCACGCCCAGGCGCGCCGGCTCCTTGCGAGCCTCCAGGAACATCCCCTCCAGCGAGGCGAGTTCGTCATTGGCGGCCTTGGCGGCGGCGAGGTCGGTCTCGATCCGGGGATCGTCGCGGCCGACATAGAGATCGGCCAGGTTCCATTCGGGCGGGGTGTCGGGCTTGAAGGGCGCGTTCATGGGCTAGCAGATAGGCCTCCGCCCCCAAGGGGCGCAATGCGTCAGATCGACGGATGGCGTTTCTGGATCGCCTTGGGCGCCACGATCCGCCAGGCCCGCCGCAGAAGCCCCGCCAGTTCGTCGGTCTCGATAGCAGCAGATTGGCGTACGCACGCCCCTCCCCAGGTAAGGTCCTGTTAACGCTAAACCTTAAGCTCCGCGACATGTCTGCGAAAGCCGGTGTTTACCCGCGGCCTGTATCACTCTGAACCAACAAGAGCCTTGCTCCATGTGGGCATGGCCGGTTCTGGTGGATGTGCCCTATGACCAAAACGGTCCTAGTCGTCGATGACGACCCGACACAACGTCGGCTGATCCAGGCGGTGCTCGAGCGCGACGGGTTCGCGGTCTCGCACGCCGAAGGCGGCGACGCGGCGATCGCGCACCTGACGTCGGGCGCGCCGGCCGACGTGATCCTGCTCGACCTCGTCATGCCCGGCCTGACCGGTCAGGAGACGCTGAAGGAGATGCGCGCCCGCGGCTTCAACCAGCCCGTGATCGTGCTGACCGCCAGCGGCGGCGTCGACACCGTGGTCAAGGCCATGCAGGCCGGAGCCGCCGACTTCTTCATCAAGCCGGCCAGCCCGGAGCGGATCACCGTCTCGATCCGCAACGTCCTGTCCATGGGCGACCTCAAGGGCGAGGTCGAGCGCCTGACCAAGCGGGCCGGCGGCAAGACCACCTTCGCGGACCTGATCGGCGCCTCGCCGGTCATGACCATGGTCAAGCGCATGGGCGAGCGGGCGGCCAAGAGCGCCATCCCCGTGCTGATCACCGGCGAAAGCGGCGTCGGCAAGGAGCTGATCGCCCGCGCGGTGCACGGCTCCTCGGAGCGCGCCGGCAAGCCGTTCGTGGCCGTCAACTGCGGCGCCATTCCGGAGAACCTCGTGGAGTCGATCCTGTTCGGCCACGAGAAGGGCTCGTTCACCGGCGCCAGCGACAAGCATCTGGGCAAGTTCAAGGAAGCCGACGGCGGCACCCTGTTCCTGGACGAGGTCGGCGAACTGCCGCTGGACGTCCAGGTCAAGCTGCTGCGCGCGCTGCAGGAGGGCGAGATCGATCCGATCGGCTCAAAGCGTTCGCTGAAGGTCGACGTCCGCATCGTCTCGGCGACCAATCGCGATCTGCAGCAGGCCGTTTCGGTCGGGCATTTCCGCGAAGACCTCTACTACCGCCTGAACGTCTTCCCGCTGGAAGCCCCCAGCCTGCGCGAGCGCCGCGAGGATATCCCGGCCCTCGTCGAGGCGTTCATTCGCCGCTTCAACGTGGAAGAGGGCAAGCGCGTCATCGGCGCCTCGCCCGAGACCCTGCAGCTGCTGACCGCGTTCGACTGGCCCGGCAATGTTCGCCAGCTGGAGAACACGGTCTATCGCGCCATCGTGCTGGCCGACGCGCCTTACCTGCAGCCCTACGACTTCCCGGCCATCTCGGGGCTCGCCGCGCCAGTCGAGGCCGTCGCGACCCCGCCCGCGCCGCCGCCGGCCGCCATGCTGCAAGCCGCCCACGCGGCCATGGCCGCCCCGACGGGCGCGGCCGAGGCGCCCGTGCGCATCCTCGACGACCGCGGCCACCTGCGGACGCTGGAAGACATCGAGCGCGACCTTATTCAGCACGCCATCGACGTCTATGCCGGCCATATGAGCGAAGTCGCCCGCCGCCTCGGCATCGGCCGCTCGACCCTCTATCGCAAGGTTCGCGAGCAGGGCATCGAGGTCGACATGAAGGAGGCTGGCTGATGGCTCTGATGATCTTCCGTCCGGTCTCGCGCGAACAGCGCCTGAAGGCGCTGCTGAAGCCGGCGCGCCCGGCGGTGTCGGCGAAGCCGGCGCGCGCCTGAGGCGTTCAAGACCGAACTAATGTCCGGGAGCGGCCACGCTGAAGCTTGGCCGCTCTTCGACATTCTGGGGGGCCTCCTCGATGCGGACCCATCCCGCGCCGGACCGCCGGGCCATGCCCTCGATCTCCATCTGCTCCAGCTCGCGCCCGACCTGGGCGGGGGTCACCGGCCGGCTCCAGCGGTGATCCAGCTGACGGGCGATCTCCGCCTCGTTCAGGCCCGGCGCCTGGGTCAAGGTGATCAGGATCATGTCGCGGGTGGAGCGCCCCCGTCGGCCACGCTTGCCCGGAGCTGGCGGCGCGAACGGCGCCGGCTCGCCGGCCGACAGCCGCTCGGACATGCCGGCCTGCTTAAGGGCCTCCAGCGCCACGATGATCGCTCGTAGCTCGCCCTCGAACGGCGCCTGGGCGCGCTTCTGAGCCTCAACCATGCGGGTTTCCAACTCCGCCTTGCGGCGCAGCAGATATTGATAGGTGGTCGCCATTATCCTTGATCCACGGAGCCGTGCAGCTCGCTCGACGCCGATCCAGGCTTTCGCCCGCGTACGTCGAGGCTGGAGCCGCGACCCGCCCGCGACCCAGAACCTCACAGCGATGAGTATTTAACTCTTTACAATTATTCACATTTTCAGCCGAGACTCTTACCAAGATCTTAACGTCACTCGGTGAACAATAGTTTTTGGTAAGCCTTTGAGACAAATCTCAGGCTGTTTTTGTCATCTTTTCTCGTGACGCCGCGATCAGGGCGATGGGCGCGCCGACCATGAACAGATGCGCGCCCAGATTGTTCACGAAGGTCGACAGCACGAAGGGTCCGCCATGCGGGGCCCGCGACAGCGGCAGGACCGCATAGTTCATCACCGCATAGGTCGCCAGGCCATAGGCCAGGCCCATGACGATCGGGCGCTTGGTCAGGATCGGCAATCTCGGGCCGGCCAGCACATAGCAGGCGACCATCACCGCCATGATGCCGAAGTGGGCCGCGAGCCCTAGCGCCGCCGCCGGCGCGCCGCCGGTGAAGGCCGCCTTGCCCAGCAGGCCGCTGGCCACGCTCTGGAAGACCCGCTCCGGCGCCACGCCCTTGGTCACGCCCCAATAAACGCAGGCCTCGGTCATATCCAGGGTTCCGGCCACCGCCGTTCCCAGCAGGATGGTCAGCGCGACGTGGCGCGGCGACTTGGTGTCTGCCATGGTTTTCCTCCCGGTTTCCTGGGGAGGAAGGCTAAGCGCGAACCGCGCGTCTCCAGGCCTGGCTTGGTCGCGTCGGAATCAGTCTTCGTCGCTTTCCGGCGCGGGTTCTGGCTCGCGACCGCGCCGCGCAAAGCCCTTGCCGCGCTTCATCGGCTTGGCCTCGCCCTTGGCCTTGCGGGCGATTTCCTTGAGCTTGATGGCCTGGTTGCCCGACAGGGCCTGACCGCGCGCGCCCTTCTCGGGATCGGCGAAGGCCCGCCCATAGGTCTCGACGCGCTGGGCGACGCTGGTCAGGAACTCGCCCTCCCATTCGGAGAGTTCAACGCCCGACTTCTCGGCCGCGCGCCGGGCCCGCTTGAGGGCGTTCAGCGCGGCCTTCTTGGCCTGTGCTTTCGGATCGGGCGGCTTGGCGCGCATGTCGCGAGGACTATCCCCGACCCCGCGCGCCAAAACACTACCTAAAAAATGCGCGCCCGGTAAAAACTCAGATCTCGCCGATGGCCGAGAGGTACAGGTCGAGGATCGCGTCCTCTTCCTGGCGCTTGGCGCGGTCCTGCTTGCGCAGACGAACCACCTTCTTGAGGATCTTCACGTCGAAGCCATTGCCCTTGGCCTCGGCATAGACCTCCTTCATCTGCTCCATGATCTCGGTCTTTTCGACCTCGAGGCGCTCGACGCGGTCGATGATCGACTTCAGCTGACCCTGGGCGGTCGAGTTCAGAACGTCGGCGTGGGGAGTGGCGTCGTCGGCCATGCGGAAAGTCTCGCGAGAGGCTGGAATTGGGAGGCGCGGAACCTAGTGCGAACGCGCGCCCCTGGGAAGCGCGATTCAGCGACCTTCCACTACCTTCCTTCGACCCTGGCTCGCGCGACTTCGGCGAGAGCGGCCAGGTCGAGGTCCTTGTCCGGTCCGCCCAGCAGGGATTCCAGGCTGGCCTCGGCCAGATCGGCCAAAGGCATCGACAGGCCCTTGGCCTCGGCGGCGTCCAGCACCAGGCGCACGTCCTTGAGGCCAAGCTCGGCGGCGAAGCCCGGCGGGCTGTAACGGCGCTCGGCGATCATGGCCCCGTAGATCTTGTAGATCGGCGCTGCGAACAGGGTGCTCGACAGCATGTCCAGCAACTCGGGCGCCTCGACGCCATAGGCTTCACCCAGCGCCACGGCCTCGCCCATGCTCTCGATGGCCGAGACGATCATGAAGTTGCCGGCCAGCTTCAGGGCGTTGGCGCGGACGGGATCCTCGCCCAGCGGCCAGACCTTGGCGGCCAGCAGCTCCAGCACGGGCATGGCGGCGGCCACGGCCTCAGGCGCGCCGGCGGCCACGACGTTCAGCCCCCCGGCCTGGGCCACGGGCGGACGGCCGAACACCGGCGCGGCGACATAGCCCAGACCCAACTCGGCGTGCAGGACCGACAGCTCGGCGGCCAGGGCGGTCGAGATGGTGGCCAGGTTGATGTGGACGACGCCCTTGCGGGCCTTGGCCAGCGCGCCGCTGTCCAGCAGCACCTCACGCACGGCCTGGTCGTGGGCCAGCATGGTCAGCACGATATCGGCGGCGAAGGCCTCGTCGACGCTGGCGGCCGGGTTCGCGCCCTCGGCGGCCAGTTCGTCGACGATCGTGCGCGAGCGGTTCCACACCGTCACCTGGACGCCCTTGCCCAGCAGGTTGCGCACCATGGCCGCGCCCATGGCGCCGAGGCCGATGAAACCGACGTTCATGCGAGATCTCCCTGACTTGGGAACTAGAGCAGACCGTGCCGCTCGACGGCGGCGCGCAGCTGCGCCGGATCGGTGAAGTGGTGGGTGTGGAAGCCGATGTCCATGGCCGCCTGGATATTGGCGGCGCTGTCGTCGATGAACAGCAGGTCCGAGGCCCGCAGGCCCGTCCGCTCCAGTACGATCTCGTAGATCCGGCGGCCCGGCTTGATCACCTGCTCGTCGCCCGAGACGATCGCATCGCGGAAATGGCCGAAATGGGCCGGCGACATCGCCTGGACCGCGGGCCACTTGCTCTGGGGCATGTTGGTCAGGGCGAATTGCGGCACGTCAGCGGCCGCCAGGGCTTCGATCACGGACGCCGTTTCAGGGATCGGCCCCGACAGCATCTCGCCGAACCGCTCGTCCCAGGCCCGGATCTCGGCTTCATGCTCGGGGAAGCGCGCGATCAGCGGCGCGGCGTTCTCCGGAAAGCCGACGCCCTTGTCGTGCTCGACGTGCCAATCCAGCGTGCAGACATGCGAAAGGAACCGGTCGAGATCGGCCGGTTCCTTGAACATCTTCGCGTACAGTGCGCGGGGATCCCAGCGCACGATGACGTTGCCGACATCCCAGAGAACGGCTCTGGGAGACGACAAGGTCATTAGCCTTGCTTGGCTTTGAAGCGCGGGTCGGTCTTGTTGATGATGTAGATGACGCCCTTGCGACGCACCATCTTGCAGTCGCGGTGGCGACCCTTCAGCGACTTCAGCGAGCTGCGAACCTTCATGACCGGTCTCTGTACTTCGGCGGAGAGGTTCGGGCGCGCAGAATACGGCCAGAACTTCCGGGGTGTTTCGGAGGCGGTGCGTATAAGTGCGACGCGGACCGGAGTCAATGCGCTCGACGCCCTTTCGCCCAAATGCGCGTGGGGATTTCGCGGGAACTTCACCCGTCTGGCGCGCTTGTGATTGAAGGCTTTACTCGAACCCCGGTAGCTTCCCCCGCATGGCCATCGATCGTCGCGTCTTTCTCGTTCTCCTGCTCGCCGGTTGCGCGGACACGTCTCCACAAGGTCCGCTGACGGCGATCACCCCGCCGCAACCCGCGCCCAAGCCCCAAACTCCGGCCGCGCCGCAGCCGGTTCCGGCGACGCCCGTGCCCGCCGGCGAGCTGGCCTTCGACACCTGGCTGCGGGACTTCCGAGGCCGCGCCCTGGCCGCCGGCCTGTCGCCCGCCCTGCTGGATCGCGAGCTGGCCGGCGTGACGCCCGATCCCAAGGTCATCAGCCTGGACAGCCGCCAGCCGGAGTTCTCCAAGCCGGTGGGCGACTACATCAAGGGCGTGATCAGCGACGACCGCGTGGCGGTGGGCCGCCGCAAGCGGGAGGAGTTGGCCTACCTGCCGACCATCGAGGCCCGCTACGGCGTGCCGCGCGACATCCTGCTGGCCGTCTGGGCCATGGAATCGGCGTTTGGCCAGCTGCAGGGCAATTTCGACGTCGTCCGCTCGATGGTCAGCCTGGCCGCTGACGGCCGCCGCCGCGCCTGGGCCGAGGGCGAGCTGATCGCCGCGCTGAAGATCATCGATTCGGGCGAGGTCGCCCGGGCCCAACTGCGCGGCTCGTGGGCCGGGGCGATGGGCCAGACCCAGTTCCTCCCCTCCAGCTACCGCTCGACCGCCGTCGACTTCGACGGCGACGGCCGCCGCGACATCTGGGGTTCGGACGCCGACAGCCTGGCCTCGGCCGCCAACCTGCTGGTCAAGGGCGGCTGGAAGCCCGGCGCGGGCTGGGCCAAGGAGGTGATCCTGCCGGCCGGCTTCGACTATTCGGTGACCGAAGTCGACAAGCAGATCCCGGCCTGGTGGGAAGCGCGGGGCGTGCGCCGCGCCGACGGCCTGCCCTGGACGGCGGCCGACGCCGCCTCGCCGGCCATGCTGCTCCTGCCGGCGGGCGCGGCGGGTCCGGCCTTCCTCGCCCTGCCGAACCATTTCGCGATCCGCACCTACAACAACTCGACGTCCTACGCCCTGGGCATCGGCCTGCTGGCCGACCGCTTCGGCGGCGGCGAGGCCCCGATCACGCCCTGGCCGGTCGAGACCCCGTTGTCGATGTCGGACCGCATGGCCGCCCAGATCGCCCTGGCCCGCGTCGGCTTCAATCCAGGTCCGGCCGACGGCGTCATCGGCGCCGGCACCCGCAAGGCCCTGCGCGCCTGGCAGCAGAGCCAGCAACTGCCGGCCGACGGCTACATGTCGAACGACATGGTGAGCAGGCTGAAAGCCCAGGCCGGGATTACGCCGTAGCCACTTCCATCCAGATCGACCGGCTCTCACCGGGCTGAAGCGTCACCACGCCAGTCTCCCCTTCCCCGAACGGATTGGGGCGGCTGGCGCAGGGCTCGACGCAATAGTGGTCCTCCCCCGGCGGGACGTAGACGTGCAGCCAGCGGCAATCGGCCGAAGCGGTGACGACCGTATCCCGCTGGCCCGGCGCGCTCAGCACCGCTCGCTGGTCCCAGCCTGTGTAGCAATGGTCGATCAGCGCGTGGCCCTCGACCACGGCGCCAGCGGCCCAATCCGGTCCCCAGACGCCCGGATGGCGCACCGTCGGCAGCACGTCGGCGTCGATCATCCAGACGCCGTCATTGGCCGCCGTCAGGACCTCGCCCTCGCGACGCGGGAAATAGGGGTGGAAACCCAGGCCGGCCGGCATGGCCGCGTCGCCGGTGTTGGTCACGGTCAGCTCGATGCGCAGCCCGCTCTCGGACAGCACGAGGCGCTGCTCGGCGCGATAGGCCCACGGCCAGGCGTCCGCCGCGTGTTCATAGGAGAGCACCGCTTCACCCCCCTGCGCCTTCTCCACCGTCCAGGCGTTGCGCCAGCCCTGTCCGTGCAGGGTATGCGGATGGCCGGCCAGGTTCGGCGGCAGCACGACCTCGCGGCCTTCGAACGCGAAGCGGCCGTTCGGGATGCGGTTGCAGAACGGGACCAGCGGAAAGCTCGCCGTCAGCAGGGCGTCGGTCGCGCCAGCCGCCATCGGCCGCAGCACGTCCCGGCCGCCGATCGTGAACGCGGCGATCGCGCCGCCGACCTCCGGCGCGAGCGCCAGGCGGGCCGGGCCCCGTTCGATCACGGTCATGATGGCTCCTCCCTAGATGTTAGCGGTCTCACTGCCTTGCGCCCGGTCCCGACGCAAGTTCAACTAGAGCCATGGCCGAGACCCTCTCCGCGAAGGACGCGCGACGCATCGCGCTGGCGGCGCAGGGCTTCGGGCGACCGCGCCCGACCGCGCCGGGCAAACGCCACCTGCTCTCGACGATCGAGAACCTGGGCGTCGTGCAGATCGACTCGGTCAATGTCGTCTCGCGCTCGCACTATCTGCCGCTGTTCTCGCGCCTGGGGGCCTACGACCGGTCGCTGCTGGAGGCGATGGCCTGGGGCAAGACGCCGGACCTCGCCGAATACTGGGCGCACGAGGCCTCGCTGACGCCGCTCTCGACCCACCCCCTGCTACGCTGGCGGATGCAGGACGCCCTTGATGGCGTCGGGGTCTGGAAAAATGTCTCGGGCTTCCTGCGCAGCCACGCGGACTTCATCGACAAGGCCCTGGCCGCCGTCGCCGAGCGTGGCCCGCTGGCGGCCTCCGAACTGGAGCTGGGCGCCAAGGGCGAAGGCGGCTGGTGGGGCTGGAGTGAGGGCAAGCGGGCCATGGAATGCCTGTTCTGGACCGGCCGCCTGACCACCGCCACCCGTCGCAACAGCTTCGAGCGCGTCTATGGCCTGCCCGAGAAGGTGCTGCCCAGCGCGATCGTCGAGACCCCCACGCCCGACCGCGCCGAAGCTTGCCGCGAACTGCTGAAGATTTCGGCCCGCGCCATGGGCGTGGCCACCGAGCGGGACCTGCGCGACTACTTCCGGCTGGGCGTGACCGACGCTCGCGACGGCGTGGCCGCGCTGGTCGACGACGGGACCCTGACCCCGGTCGCCGTGAAGGGCTGGGAGCAGCCCGCCTATCTGTGGCCGCAGGCGCGGCGGCCACGTGCGGTGAAGACCGCCGCCCTGCTCTCGCCGTTCGACAACCTGATCTGGTTCCGCGAGCGCACCGAGCGGATGTTCGGCGTCCGCGTGCGGCTGGAGATCTACACCCCCGCCCACAAGCGCACCCACGGCTACTACGTCCTGCCGTTCCTGCAGGACGAGGCGATCACCGCGCGGGTCGACCTGAAGGCCGATCGCAAGGCCGGCAAGCTGCTGGTCCTGGCCGCCCACGCCGAGCCTGACGCCGATGACGAGACCGCCGACCGGCTCGCCGGGGAACTGGCGCTGATGGCGTCCTGGCTGGGACTTTCCGGCGTCGAGGTTCGCCCCACGGGCGATCTCGCCCCCAAGTTGGGTTCGATCATCCGGGTCGCCGCATGAATGCTCGCTCGACCCGAGTGTAAAGCATTGTAAAAATGCCGCCTGAAGGCGAGCAACCGGGGGCGGGGCGCGATAACAATGAATAGCTGGTCGCCTGCTCGTCACCCCACCGACATCGGGCGTCCCGCGGCGCGTTCCGCTCCCCCGCGGGACGCGCCACTTCCCAGTATAAGTGAGCGCATGAAAGTCGCCCTGCTCGACGACGACCAAAGCCATAATGCGCTTGTCGCTTCGGTTCTGGATCCTGCAGGCTTTGTCTGCACCAGCTTCACGACGCCCTCGCGCCTGTTGGCCGAGCTGCGCAAGCAGACGTTCGACCTGATCATTCTCGACTGGAACATGCCGGAGCTGTCCGGTGTCGAGACCCTGCGCCTGCTGCGCGAGGATCCGACCACCGCCCCGCCGGTGCTGCTGCTGACCAGCCGCTCGGTCGAGGCGGACCTCGTGGAAGGCCTGAACGCCGGCGCCGACGACTACATCGTCAAGCCGCTGCAGCCACAGGTGCTGCTGGCCCGCGTCAACGCCGTGGCCCGCCGCATCCACCGGCCGCCGGTCTCGCCCCAGGTCGAGCAACATGGTCCCTATCGCCTGGACCCGGGCGCCCAGACGGCCAGTTGGGCCGGCCATGTCGAGGCCCTGACGCCCAAGGAATTCCAGCTGGCGTCCCTGCTCTTCAACAACCTGTCCCGCCCCCTGTCGCGCGAGTACCTGCTCCGGCGCATCTGGGGCCAGCGGCCGGATCTGGAGACCCGCACCCTGGACGCGCACGTCTCGCGCCTGCGCGCCAAGCTGCACCTGCGGCCCACCAACGGTTTCCGACTCAGCACGGTCTACGGTTTCGGCTATCGTCTCGAGGCCTGCGATCCCGAGACGGCGGGCGGGGGAGAGTAGACATGACCAGGGCTGCCGGAGCGGGCCTCCTTTTTCTGGCGGGGCTGATGCTCGCGAGCGCGGCCAACGCCCAGACCGCCGCGCCGGAGCCGCCGGTGGCCTATGTGGTCAAGCCGGGCGACACGCTGATCGGTCTCGCCAGCCGCTACATGAACCGGCCTGGCGACTACCGGGCGGTGCAGAAGGCCAATCGCGTGACCCAGCCCACACGCCTGCGGCCGGGCTCGCAGCTGAACATCGACCCGAACCTTTTGAAGTCGACGCCGATCGCCGCCAGCCTGTCGGCGTTCACCGGCCCCGTCACCGTCGAGACCAACGGCCAGCGCACGCCGGCGCGGGTCGGCATGCCGCTGTCCGAGGGCCAGGTGATCAGCACCGGCCCCGGCGCTTTCGCCACCTTCGAGCTGGAGGACGCCTCGCGCGTCACCCTGCCGTCGAACACCCGCGTGCGGATCTCCAAGCTGCGTCAGGTGATGATCAACAATGCGCCCCAGCGGGTGTTCCAGCTGGACCAGGGCAAGAGCACGATCTCGGCGACGCCGACCCAGACGCCGGGCGCCCGGTTCGAGGTGCGCACCCCTGTCTCGGTCTCGGCCGTGCGCGGCACCGAGTTCCGGGTCGGCGCCAGCGGTGACGGAGCCCAGACGGAAGTCCTGAAAGGCGCGGTCGGGGTCGACGCCGGCCAGGTGGCGACCGGCGGACCGCCGGTGGCGGCGGGCTTCGGCGTCAGCGCCTCGGCCAGCGGCGTCGGCGCGCCCGTCGAACTGCTGCCCGGACCGAAGATGGGTCCCGGCGGCCAGACCCAGAACGAGGCGATCGTCCGCTTCACCGTCGAGCCCGTCCAGGGCGCGGCCGCCTATCGCCTGCTGCTGGCCCGCGACGCCGGCTTCATGGACGTCTTCGCCGAGGCCAGGACCCAGACCACGACCCGCGAGCGCCCGACCGCCGATTTCAGCCAGCTGGCCAACGGCACCTATTTCGTCCGCCTGACCGCGATCGACCCGGGCGGCCTGGAAGGCTTCCCGTCCGACTACAGCTTCGATCGCGACCTCAACACGCTGGAAGCCGGCGCGCCGTCCGACAGCCGCGAGGGCAAGCATCGCAAGTTCCTGTTCCGCTGGAGCGCGGCGGGCGACGGGGTGCGCAACTATCGCTTCCAGCTGTTTTCCGACGCCGAGGCCAAGGTCGCGATCGTCGACCAGCCCGGCCTGACCGAACCCCAGCTGACCCTGACCGACCTGCCGCCCGGGAGCTATTCCTGGCGCGTGGCCGCCGTGCGCTTCAAGGATGGCGCGGTGACCGAGAAGGTAGGGACGCTGCAACAGCTGCAGATCGGGAAGTGACGAACGACGCGCCCCGCGCGCCGCGCCCGAGCGGGCGGCTGCTGTCCTGGCTGCTGCTGGCCATCGTCTCCAGCCTGCTCATGGTGGTCTTCGCCGTCCTGCCGCCCAAGCGGCTGGACAACGTGCTCTACGACATCCTGGCCCGCGCCAACGGCCGGCCGGCCGATCCCTCGATCCTGATCATCGACATCGACGACCGCAGCCTGGCCCAGCTGGGCGCTTGGCCGTGGTCGCGCGAGACCCACGCCAGGATGGTCGACCGCCTGACCGAGGCCGGCGCGCGGACCATCGTCTACGATGTCCTGTTCAGCGAAGCTGGCGATCCGGCCCAGGACCAGGCGCTGGGCGAGGCCATCAAGCGCTCGGGCCGGGTCTACCTGCCGCAATTCCTGGCCGACGCGGGCGCGGACGCCCCACCGCGCGTCGTGGGCTCGGTGCCGGCCATCGCCCAGGGCGCGGCCGGCGTCGGTCTGGCCCATGTCCGCTTCGACGACGACGGCGTCGTGCGCCGCATGGCCCCGTTCGAGATCAACGGCGCCAGCCTGACTCCGGACCTGGTCACCGTCGTCCATCGCGCCACCCGCCCGGCGGGCGGGCGCGACGTCACCCGCGGCTTCGACCAGACCCTGCTGATCCCGTTCGCCGGCCCGCCGTCGATCTATCGCCACGTCAGCTTTTCCAGCGTGCTGGACGGCGAGGCGCCGCCGTCGCTGATCGCCGGCCGCACCGTGTTCGTGGGCCTGACCGCCCCGGGCCTGGGTCCCGCCTTCCCGACGCCGGTGACGCCCGACGCCGCCAGCATGACCGGCGTGCAGTTGCAGGCCAGCATCCTGGACGGCCTGCGCAGCGGCCTGATGGTCAAGCCCGCCGGCCCGTGGAGCCGCGCGGCCTTCACACTCACCCTGCTGTGGCTGCTGATGGTCGGGTTCCTGATCCTGCCGCCGCGCGCCAACCTGATGCTGACGATCGGCCTCTGCCTGGTCGGTGTGGCCTATTCGGCGGCGATGTTCTGGCTGGGCCAGGTCTGGCTGTCGCCGATCGCCACCGTGCTGGGCCTGCAGATTATCGCCCTGGTCTGGGGCTGGGGACAGCTGGGCCGGGTCAACGACCTGCTGAGCCGCGAACTTGCGCGGGTGCGTGGCATCGTGCGCGGACGCGGAACCGCTCCGGCCGACTTCGAAAGCGACGTCGTGGCGCGCCAGGCCTCGAACCTGGGCGAGGCCATCACCCGCATGGACGACCTGCGCCGCTTCTCGGCCGACGCCCTGTTCAGCCTGCCCGACGCCACCCTGGTCGCCGACGCCCACGGCCGGGTGATCGCCGCCAACGCCGCCGCCCAGGCCCTGTTCAAGCCCGGTCAGATTCAGCTGACGGGCTCGTCCCTGGCCGATCTGATCAACGCTCTGGAACCGCTGGGCCATCGCTTCGAGCTGGACTGGCCCCCCACTCCCCCCCCTTTGGCCAACGAGCGGCACGAGCCGATCGACCTGCATCTGCCCGACGGCCACGCCTTCCAGCTGCAGACCGTGTTCCGCAGGGACGAGGCCGGCGCGCCGGCCGGCTGGATCGTCCGCCTGGCCGATATCTCGATCCTCACGGCCGCCATGCGCCAACGCGAGCAGGCCCTGCAACTGCTGACCCACGACATGCGCTCGCCGCAGACCTCGATCCTGGCCCTGCTGGCCACGACGCCGGACGTCCCGCCCGAGCTGTCCGACCGCATCGCCGCCTACGCCAAGCGGACCCTGGCCCTGGCCGACGGCTTCGTGCAGCTGGCGCGGGCGGAGGTGACGCCGGTCCATCTGGAGCCAGTCGACCTGGCCGACATCGCCGTCGAGGCCATCGACGAGGTCTGGCCGCAGTCGGTGCAGCGCAAGATCCGTATCGAGCAGGTCGGCGACGACGCGCCGCTGACCGTGCTGGGCGACCGGGGCGTCCTGGCCCGCACCCTGGTCAACCTGCTGGGAAATGCCGTGAAGTACAGCCCGGAGGGCTCGACCATCACCGTCAGCCTCTCGGAGCAACCTTCGGCCAGCGGCCCGACCGCCAATGTCTCCATCGCCGACCAGGGGCCGGGCTTCTCGCGCGAGGAGGCGGCCACCGCTTTTAGGCCCTTCCAGCGGTTCGAGCGGCCGGGTCACGACTTCACGGTCAATGGCGCGGGCCTGGGCCTGGCCTTCGTGCAGGCCGCCGTCGCCCGCCACGGCGGCGAGGTTTCGTGCCGCAGCGCGCCGGGCGTCGGGGCGGAGTTCACCGTCCGCCTGCCGCGCCACACCGTCGGGCTGGCGAACTAGCTGTCGGAGCCTAGCCCTTGGTGGAAGGCCGCAGGGCCGCGACCAGCAGGTCGGCCACGGCCGCCGGCTCGCCTTTGCGCACCCGGATGGAGGACCAGGCGACGGTCTTGCCCGTACCGGCCTCGACCACCGCCAGGGTGACGGTGCGGGCCGGACCCTTGCCCTGCCACGGTCGCCACCAGGGACGGCGCTCGGCAGGACTGCGCCAGGCCTTGTCGTCCAGAGTCCCGGCGGCGCTGGAGACCCCGACGCTCAAAGGCGCCACCGCCACGCCGACCTGGACGAGGTAGGCGGGCTTGCCGCCGCCGCTTCCGCCCAGGGCGTCGATCGCCCGCGCCTGGACCGCCTTGGCGAAGGCCGCGTCGGCGCCGTCGGCCGAGCTGGAATAGGGGGCCAGACCCTTCAACCCGGTGACGTCCCCCTGTCCCATGGCGCGAGGCGAGGCGCAGGCGGCAAGCAGCGTCAGACAGGCTCCGACCAGCAAAAAGCCGCGTGCGCGCATGGTCGTTCGCCCCAGGTGGTCCAGCTAAAAGATGATAACGCCGCGCGCGCCGAAGGTCACGCGAGCCAGGCGCTCAGGGCGCACCAGGCCAGGATGATCATCGCCCAGCTCAGCACCGCCAGGCCCACGGCCACCACGAACCGGCCGGGGCGAAGGCGACGCGGTCGGAATCGGTGGCCGACGGTCGCGACCGTCGGCGCCATCACGCTGGACCGTTCCATGTTCCGCGCTCCCCAATCGCGTTTTTTCAACTTAGACGACAAGAGTTCGACGCCGACCAGGGACCACGTCTCTGATTTTACAATGGATTACATTGCCGACGTCGGCCGCATGCGGACGATCGCCTTGAAGCGACGCAAAAACTGATCGTTCCTTTCAAGTTTTCTTCGAGCCGAAGGCGCAAGGTGACGGGGTCTCGCAAGGACAAGGCCCGCCCCTCCCCCAAGCAGGGCCTGACATCGCCGCCCTTCTCCCCCCGTTCAGCGGAGGAGGGCGGTCCCCACTTCACGCGGAGATTTCGATGCGCGCTAAGACGGCGCCGCCTCACGCCGTCCGCGCCGCGACATTTCGCCACATAAGTCCAGGCATCGCCACCGTTCGTCGAGGACGCCGCCATTCAGGCGGCGAGACTTGACCATGAAAAGCCGCCGTTATTTGAACTTTCGCGGGTCTTTGGACCATCGACAGCCTCGCGCCCGCTCCGCGTCTGACTTGAGGATCGGTCGCAACAAACGATCGTCTTTCCGCCAAAAAGATGGATAGTGCTGCGCCGTGACGGGGCGGTTTTTGGCGGACGTGGGTGATCTTTTGGGCGTGACGAGCTCGGACAAGGCCACTCTGCTGGGCCTGTACGAGGAAAAGCGCGCCAATCTGGTGCGTTTCTTCTCCGCGCGCCTGGGCTCCCGCGCCGAGGCCGAGGACCTGGTCCAGGACCTCTACATCCGCATCAGCGGCATGGAGTCGATCGGCCCGGTCGACAATCCGTCGGCCCTGCTGCACCGGATCGGCTCGAACCTGATGCTGGACCGCCTGCGCAGCCAGAAGCGGTCGGGGACGCGCGACAGCGACTGGCGCAGCGTCAACACCACCGTGGTCGCCGGCCACGAGATCGCCGACGAGCCCACCGCCGACGAGGTGGTCGCCGGCCGCCAGCGGCTGAAGGCCTTGGTCGAGGCTGTCGAGGATCTGCCTGAAAAGACCCGTCAAGCTTTCCAGTTGCACAAGCTGGAGGGTCACAGTCACATGGAAACCGCCCGACGCATGGGCATCAGCGTCAGTACGGTGGAAAAGCACATTAGCGCCGCCCTAAAGACCCTGACGAGGCGGCTCCGGTGATTTATGCAAGTTCGCATGGGGGACGGGTCTCGTCGGCGCCGTCAGTTTTTAAGGGGATGATGGATCCTCGTCGGAGCACCACCGGATGAGCCGGTCAGCGCAACACCTGCAAGAGGCGGCCGATTGGCTGACCCGATTGCAGCGGCCGGAGGTCGAAGAGACCGACTGGCTGGCGTTTGACGCCTGGCTCGACGAGCCCGGTGCGCGGGAGGCGTATGACGCCATCCAGGCCGTCGACGAGGAGATCTTCCAGCGAGGCGCGGCCGTCCGGGGGGAATTGGCCGAGCCGAAGCGCGCCGCGGCGAAGCGTGTGTTCTCGATCGACTGGCGTTGGCTGGGTGGTCTGGGCGCCGCAGGCGCCGCGGCGGCCGTCGCCTTGGTCGTCGCGCCATGGAGCGAGCTCCTGCCCGCCTCCGACACGCTCTACACCACGGCCAAGGGCGAGAACCGCGCCATCGCGCTGGCCGACGGCAGCCACATCGACCTGAACACCGACTCGCATCTGTCCGTCCGCCTCGAGAAGGACGCCCGCCGCGTCACCGTCCATGACGGCCAGGCCCTGTTCGACGTGGCGCACGACGCCGCCCGCCCGTTTCTGATCACCGCCGGCGACGAGACCGTGCGCGTGGTCGGCACCAAGTTCGACGTCCGCCGCCGCGACGGCCAGCTCACGGTCACCGTGCTGCGCGGCCTGGTCGAGGTCTCGACCGATGGTGACGACACCCCCGTGCGGCTGCGCCCGGGCCAGATGCTGGAACATGTCGAGGGCGCTGCCGGCGTCAGCGTGCGCGGCGTCGCGGCCGAGGACCAGGTGGGCTGGCGCTCGGGCCGGCTGATCTATCGCAACGAGCCGCTGACGCGGATCGTCGGCGACATGAACCACTATTTCGACCGGCCGCTTCGCCTTGAAGGTGAAAACACCGCCAACCTTCGGTTCTCCGGCGTATTGATCGTGGATGGTCAGGATGCGATGGTCCGTCGCCTGACCAGCCTCATGCCGATTTCGGCGACGCCGAGCGATGATTCGATTGTCCTGCGCGGAAGGCCGTCCGCTCCCAACTGACGTTCTTGACCGGGTCCGACCCTGAATCGGGCTTCGCTACTGCTCGCCGCCAGTCTTCTGGGTCTGGGCGCCAGCGCGCATGAAGCCGCCGCGGCGGAATCGCGCGTCCGCCTAGACATCCGCAAGGCCACCGCCGCCGAAACCCTGATCGAGCTGGGCGTCCGCATGGGTACGACCATCGGAGGCGTCGAAGCCTGCAAGGGTCCAGGCGTCCCGCTGATCGGAACCTTCAGCCTGCGCGAGGCCCTGGATCGCGTCAGCCTGGGCAAGGGCTGCGCCTACAGCTTCGTCGACGCCCGCACGGTTCGCTTCTGGGTCGCTCGCCCGTCCCCGCCGGCGCCGCGCCCCGTGGTCGCCGGCCGGCCGGCCGTCGTCGCGCCAGAGCCGATCGCGCCCCTGACCCCGCTGGTCATCAACGCCGGCAAGCGCTCGCCGCGCCTCGGAGCCCTGGCCGGCGGCGTCAGCGTCATCGGCTCGCCGCAGCTGCAGGACACCGGGGTCGGCGAAACCGGCTCGGTGGCCCGCCAGACGGCCGGCTTCATGACCACCAACCTGGGCGCGGCGCGCAACAAGATCCTGCTGCGCGGTCTGTCGGACGGCACTTTCACGGGCCGCACCCAGTCGACGGTCGGCACCTATCTCGACGACATCCCCGTCAACTACAACGCCCCCGACCCGGACCTGCGGCTGATCGATGTCGCTCGGGTCGAGGTGATGCGCGGTCCGCAGGGGGCGCTCTACGGCGGCGGCTCGCTGTCGGGCATCTATCGTGTCGTCACCCGCCAGCCGGAGCTGGGACGCTATTCAGCCTCGGTCGGCTCGACCATCGCCACCACCGAATCCGGCTCGAACAGCTATCGCGCCGAGGGCGTGATCAACGCGCCGCTCGGCCAGATCTCCGCGATAAGGGCGGTCGCCTACTACGACGTCGACGGCGGCTATCTCGACGACGTCAATCTGCGCCTGTCCAACGTCGACAGGACCCTACGCCGCGGCGGCCGCGTGGCTTGGCGCGCGGACCTCGGGGATTGGCGGATCAAGCTGGGCACGGCGCTGCAGAGCGTCTCGTCCAAGGATACCCAGTACGTCACCCTGACGCCGGGCGGCCCGCGCCGCGCCAACCAGATGCGCGAGATCCACCGCAACCGCCTGTCCCAGACCTCCGTCAAGATTAGCGGCTCGGGCGACTGGGGCCAGTTCGAGTCGGTGACCGGCTATGTCACCCACCGCTACGCCAGCCGCTACGACGCCACCGTCTCGCTCAAGCAGTTCTCGAAGGAGGCGCTCGAGCTCGGCTTCTATGACGAAGCCGCGCGCGTGCGCATGGCGGTTGAGGACATGATCTACACCGCGCCCGCCCTGGGCCGGCTGCGCTGGATGATCGGCGGCTTCCTGGCCACCAGTATCGAGGACGGCGACGCCAATCTGCGCGCCCGCGCGGGCAATGTCACCCGCAGCTTCTACGACGAAAACCGCAAGGACCGGCTGAACGAGTACGCCCTCTATGGCGAGGCGACCTACGACCTGGGCGGCGACTGGAAGGTCGCGCTGGGTGGGCGGGCGTTCAAGACCACGGTCCACACCCGCTCCTACGTCCTGGCGCCGCCGCCAGGCCAGTCGCGCGACCTCGACCGCGAGGCCTCATTCAACGGCTTCTCGCCGAAGATCTCGATCCAGCGCGACTTGGCGCGCGGCGGCATGATCTACGCCCTGAGCTCGGAGGGCTATCGCGCCGGCGGCTTCAACTCAGGGGGCCTGACAACGCCGTCCGAGGCGAGGCGAGTGTTCCATCCCGACCATCTGCGCAACTATGAGGTCGGCGCGACGCTGAGTCCGCTCGACGGCCGGGTGAACCTGCGGGCGGCGCTGTTCTATGATGACTGGCGCGATATCCAGACCGACCAGTATTTCGCGTCAGGCCTGTCCTACACCGCCAATATCGGCGACGGTCGCAACCGGGGCCTGGAGATCGAGGCGGGCTGGAAGGCGACGCCGCGCCTGACCCTGAAGGCCAACGCTCTGTTCAACGAGCCGAAGCTGACCCGTATCGCGCCCGGCTATGGCATCACCAACACCGCCAGCCTGCCCGGCGTGCCGGACGTCTCGTTCGGCAGCCTGGTGACCTATCAGCGCCCCATCGCCGGCGCCACACTGATGCTGACGGCCGAGACAGGCTATATCGGCGAGTCTCGCCTGACCTTCGACCCGCGCTTCTCGCCGACCATGGGCGGCTACTACACCGGCAAGCTGTCGGCCCAAGTGATGACCGACCGCTGGCGCGCGGCCGCGTTCGTCAGCAATCCCTGGAACAGCTCCAGCGACACCTTCGCCTACGGCAACCCGTTCAGCTTCGGCCAGGTCCGCCAGGTGACGCCGCAGCGTCCGAGGACGTGGAGCCTGGCCCTGTCGGCCAACTTCTAGTCATCCCGACGCCCCAGGCCGCGCCGGTAGTTTGTTGCAAAGCTTACATATTTGTCATCCCCCGGGGGGAGGTCGCGCACGGCGGCGTCTTACTATCAAAGCGACCGCGGGGGCGTGGTCGTTCGGTCGAGGACATGTGATGGCCAAGCTTTCGGCCCTGCTCTGCGTGCACAACGAAGAACAACGCCTTCCGGCGTGTCTGGCGGCCCTGTCGTTCTGCGACGAGATCGTCGTGGTCGCCGACCGTTGCAGCGATGGCTCCGAAGCCATCGCCCGCCACTACGGCGCCAAGGTCGTTTCGGGCATCTTCCCGATCGAAGGCCCGCGCAAGCACGCCGGCATCGCCCGCTGCACCGGCGACTGGGTCCTTGAACTGGACGCCGACGAAGGCGTCACCCCGGCCTTCGCCGAGGAGATCCGCCAGACCATCGAGCGCGACGACGCCGCCGACTGGTACCAGATCCCGATCGACAACTATGTCGGTCAACAACTGGTCCGCCACGGCTGGGGCGGGTCCTTCGGCACCGCCTCGGCGGCCCGACTGTTCCGTCGCGGCGTCAAGTCGTGGAAGACCGAGCGCGTCCATCCGGGCGCCAAGCTCGAGGGGGTCTACGGCGGCCGTCTGACCCACCCCCTGCAGCACATGGTCGACGAGGACATCGCCGACATGTTCGCGCGCCTGGGCCGCTACACCGCCCTGAAAGCCCAGGACCTGGCCGACAGCGGCAAGATCACGAGCCTCGGCGACGACGCCTTCCGCGGCTTGCGCCGGTTCTTCAAGTGCTACGTCTCGCGCAAGGGCTACAAGGAAGGCGACCTGGGCTTCCTGATCTCGCTGATGGCCGGCCTGTATCCGATCCTGTCGAACCTGCGGGCGCGCGAGATCCTGCGCGCACGCGCCCAGGCGACCGAGGCCGGGCGTCCGGTGATCGCCCCCGCCCCGCTGCCGCTGCGCCGCGCCGAGGCCAACGGCCAGTAACGCTCAGCGCCAGTATGTCCCGACCGCCGCTCGCCTTCCGTCTGGTCCTGGGGCCCGAGCTCGCGCTCTGGACCAAGGCCGGCCATGCGCCGGTCCTGTGGTGGCGCGATGACGACGCCCGCGTGGCGACCGACGGGCTGGAGCGGCTGCTAGCCCTGTCGCGCCGTCACGCCGCCCCGCTGACCCTGGCGGCCATCGCCGGGCCCAGCCTGTCGCTGCTGGTGCGCCGCCTCGAGACCGAGCCGCACGTCGAGCTCGCCGTCCACGGCTTCAAGCACGTCAACCGCCAGCCGGAAGGCCAGGGCTCCGGCGAGATCGTCGACAGCGACGACGTCGACTGGGTGCGGGCCCAGTTGCGCGCCACCGTCGCGCTCTTCCATCGCGCGGGCGTGACGCCGACGCTGTTCGTGCCGCCATGGAACAATATCAGGCCTCGGCTTCTGGAGGCCTTGCCCGACTCGTCGATCGCGGTGGTGTCAGGCTTCGACCAGACCAGCGGCGTACGCGACGGCGTCACGCGCCTCGACGCCCACCTGGACGTGCTGCGCTGGAAAGGCGGCGGCCGGTTCCGCGGAACCTGGCGCTTCCTGTCACGGATGCGACGGCTGATGAGCCAGCGGCGCAAGACGGGTCAATGGAACGAGCCGATCGGCCTGCTGACCCACCACCTGGATCATGACAAGGCGACCTGGCTGTTCCTGGAGCGCTTCCTGGCGACGTTCCCCGTCACGGCGCGCCGTCAGCTGACGGGCGAAGCCGCCGTCCAGTCCGAAGCGCTCAGCGCTTAAGCCAGCTCGGGGCGGTCGCGCAGGCACTCGCCGATGGCGCGGGCGCAGCCCGGGATGCCGAGGGCCCCCACGAAGGACATGGCCACGGCGCAGACCAGCATGATCGGTTGGAAGATGCGCATCTTGGAATCTCCACGCGGGCGTTCGTCTTGGGCACTGTGCCGGAACTGTAAGACGGAAACTTGACGGTTGTTCCGCGTCCGAATGAAAAAACTCAGGGTGCGGTGTTTTTAGCGCCGTTCGGTCCAAGGGCGTAGGCCACGCGGGCGGCCTCGATCCGGCCAAGTTTCTCGGTAAGCGGACCCCAGTCATCGCTCTGCGCGATCGGCGCCCACAGGGCCTCGACCTCCTCGATGATCAGCTCCTCCGGCTCCGGACGCTGGAATACGGGATCGGCCAGGCGCTCGGGCCGATCGGGCTCGAAGGCGGCCAGCCGGCGACGGAACGTCTCGAACGTCTCCGTGCGGTAGAGGTCGGCGCGCGGACCGCCCAGCGCCCGCGCCTCGGACGCCGCCCCGCCGAACCAGTCGAAGAAGAACGGCTCCCAGCGCAAGGCGTCGCCCCCTTCGGCCAAGGCCCGGAACGCGCTGTTGACCAGTTCGACATCATCGTCCGGGTCGCGGCTCTTCACGGCCAAGCGGTCCAGCATCGCGCCGCGCAGGGCCAGACGATAGGCGTCGGAGAAGCCGTTCAGCGCCGCCAGCAGCCCGGCCTGGTCGGCGACCAGGGTCAGGCAGGCGGCCAGCTGCTGCAGGTTCCAGAACACCGCCTCGGGCTGGCGGCCAAAGCTGTAGAGCCCCTGGTGGTCGAAGTAGGCGGCCGTGAAGTTCGGATCGTTGCGGGGCAGAAACCGCCAGGGGCCGTAGTCGAAGCTCTCGCCCGTCACGACCATGTTGTCGGTGTTCAGCACCCCGTGCACGAAGCCCGCCGTCATCCAGCGCGACAGCAGCCTGGCGCTGGCGCTCACCGTCTCCCCCATCAGCGCCGCCGCCCGGTCGGGCGCGTCGGCCAGATGCGGGAAATAGGTCTCGACCACGTGATCCACCAACTGGACGATCAGGTCGCGCTGGTCGAAATAGGCCAGGCGCTGGAAGGTCCCGAAGCGGATATGGCTGTGCGACAGCCGGGTCAGCACCGCCGAGCGGGCCGGGCTGGGCTCGTCGCCGCGCGTCAGGGCTTCGCCGGTCTCGACCAGCGAGAAGGCGCGCGAGGTCGGAACGCCCAGAGCCTCCAGCATCGTCGCGGCCAGGATCTCGCGCACCCCGCCCTTCAGGGTCAGACGGCCATCGCCGGCCCGCGACCACGGCGTCTGGCCCGAACCCTTGGTGGCGAGGTCCAGCAGACGATCCGTTCCCCGTTCGCGAAGCTGGGCGAACAGGAAGCCACGGCCGTCGCCGAGGTCGGGATTGTAAACGCGGAACTGGTGGCCGTGATAGCGCATGGCCAGCGGGACGGGCTGGTTGTCCGACAACGGCGCGAAGCGGCCGAAGTGGCGGACCCAGTCGACGTCGGTCAGGCCGTCCAGCCCGACGCTGGCCGCCGCCCTCTGGTTGCGGAATCGCAGGATCGTTTGTGGAAAGTCGGCCGCCTCGACGGGATCGGCGAAATCGCGCCCCAAGGTCTGGAGTCGCGGATCGGGACGGTAGGCGGGCGAGAGGCTCATGAGTGGCCAGATGAGACCCGCCCGCCCCGCGCGCAAGCCTCTTTCGAATTTCGATGACGGCCGGCCAATGCTGTCGCTTCCCGGCAACAGGAATCGCTCGAACCTAGTCGCGACAAGGGATTTTGCTTGCCGAGCGCGCCTGTGGCGCCTAACCCTTGGCTATCCATTCGAACAATCGTTCGACGGAACAACAAAAAAAACGAGCCGGGGGCGGGCAAGCGCTGTCGGCCGACAACCGAGAGGTAGGAAATGCGCTTCACCCAGGTGCTTTGCGGCACTGCGTCCGCTGTTGTCCTCGCCGGCATGGGCGCGGGCGCCGTCCAGGCCCAGCAGGCCGCCCCAGCCCAGAACGAGATCCCCACCGTCGACAGCATCGTCGTCACGGCCCAGAAGCGCGAGCAGAACCTGCAGGACGTGCCGATCGTGGTGACCGCGGTCAGCGCCAAGCAGCTGGAAGGCGCTGGCGTCAAGGACATCAAGGATCTGCAGATCCTGACCCCCGGCCTGAACGTGGCGTCGACGTCGAACGAGACCAACACCACCGTCCGCATCCGCGGCGTGGGCACGGTCGGCGACAACCCCGGCCTGGAATCCTCGGTCAGCGTCGTCATCGACGGCGTCTATCGCCCGCGTAACGGCGTGGCCTTCAACGACCTGGGCGAAATGGAGCGGGTCGAAGTGCTGAAGGGTCCGCAAGGCACCCTGTTCGGCAAGAACACCTCGGCCGGCGTCATCAACGTCCTGACCAAGGCGCCCGAGTTCGAATTCGGCGCCGAGGCCGAGGCGACCTTCGGCAACTACGGCTCCAAGGGCGGTTCGGTCGCCGTGACCGGTCCGATCATCGCCGACAAGCTGGCCGGCCGCCTGTTCGCCGCCAAGCGCGAGCGCGACGGCTTCTACACCATCAAGACCGGCGCGGGTCCGCGCACGGCCACCGACGACGCCAACCAGGACTTCTACACCATCCGCGGCCAGCTTCTGGCGACCCCGACCGACGAGCTGAAGTTCCGCTTCATCGGCGACTACACCAAGCGTGACGAACGCTGCTGCGTGGGCGTGCAGATCGTGACCGGCGCGACCGGCCCCATCCTCGACGCCCTGTCGGCCGACTCGGGCGTGTCCATTCCGGCCAAGCCCTTCGACCGCATTTCCTACGCCAACCGCCCGACCGATCAGCAGATCGAGGACAAGGGCGTTTCGCTGGAAGGCGAATGGACCACGCCGTGGCTGGGCGGCGCGACCCTGACCTCGATCACCGCGGCGCGTGAGTGGACGACCAACAACGGCCAGGACGTCGACTTCTCGACCGCCGACGTCGCCTACCGCAACGGCGACCAGTGGCGCACGCGCTTCAAGCAGTTCAGCCAGGAACTGCGCTTTGCCGGCCGCGCCGAAAAGGGCGAATGGCTGATCGGCGCCTTCTACGCCGACGAGGACCTCGATCAGTTGACGCCGTTCCGCTACGGCTCGGCCTACGAGACCTATCTGGGCCTGCTGCTTTCGGGCGGCGCCAGCCCCACCTTCGTGTCGGCGCTGACCGGCCGCGCGCCCGGCACCTCCTACACGGCGAACTCCGGCTCGCTCGACGCCTACGCGCAGAACTCCAAGAGCCTGTCGTTCTTCACCAACGACACCTACCACCTGACCGATCGGATCGACCTGACGATCGGCCTGCGCCATACGCATGAACTGAAGACCCTGGCGACGCAGTACACCAACCTGCCGGGCAACAACGGCTGCGCCGCCGCCCTGGGCCGCACCGGGACGATCGTCGGCATCGTCGGCGCCGCCAACGCCGCGACCGTGATCGGCAACCTCTGCCTGCCGTGGACCGATCCGGGCTTCAACAACTACAGCTCCAAGCAGAAGCGCAACGAGAAGGAATGGACCGGCACCTTCAAGGTCTCGGCCAAGGTCACCGACGACATCATGTCGTATGTGTCCTGGGCCAAGGGCTACAAGGCCGGCGGCTTCAACCTCGACCGCTCGCGCATCGGCCTGGGCGCGCCGAACCCCGACACCGGCTTCGCGCCGGAAACGGTCGAGTCGATCGAGGTCGGCTTCAAGACCAGCTGGCTGAACCGCCGCCTGTCGGTGAACTCGGCCTTCTTCCACCAGTCGTATGACGGCTTCCAGCTGAACACCTTCACCGGCGTCAGCTACATCGTCACCTCGATCCCGAAGGTGGAATCGTTCGGCGTCGACACCGACCTGCTGTGGTTCACGCCGATCCGCGGCCTCAGCCTGCAGGGCGGCGTCACCTACGCCGAGACCGAGTACGGCCCGTTCATCGCGCCGACCGGGGTCTCGCCGCGCCTGTCCGACGCCCGCCTGTCGTTCGCCCCGCTGTGGTCGGGCTCGCTGGCGGCCAGCTACGAGCATGACCTGGGTTCGTCGCTGCTGTTCCACGCCAACCTGAGCGCCAAGTACAGCTCCAGCTACAACACCGGTTCGGACCTGGCCCCGCAGAAGGTCCAGCCGAAGATGACGGTGATGAACGGCCGCATCGGCATCGGCAGCCAGACCGGCCTCTGGACGGTCGACGCCTGGGCCCAGAACCTGACCAACAAGAAGTACTATCAGGTCGGTTACGACGGCCCGCTGCAATCGGGCACCTACGACGCCTTCCTCGGCGCGCCGCGCACCTACGGCGTGACCCTGAAGGCCAGGTTCTAACCAGCCAGAGTTCTAGCCGGGAGGGGGAACCGGCGGCGGCCTCGAGCCTCCGCCGGCTTTCGGAAGAGGGGAAGGGCGATCCGGGCGACCGGGTCGCCCTTTTCTTTTTCCGTAGGCGAAGGGGTTTTCGATCGCCGCGCATCACCCCAGCATGGCCTTCGGGGGATTCGTTCAACGCCGGAGCCGCGCCCATGAAGACGATCCGCTTCCTCGGGTTCTGGATCTGCCTGGCCATCGGCCTGGCGCTGGGCGCGTGGAGCCAGAGAACCCCCGCGCCCGTACCCGCCAACGCCCCGGCCACGGCCTTCTCCGCCGACCGCGCCATGGCCGACGTCACGACCATCGCGCAGAAGCCCCACCCCACCGGCTCGGCCGAGATCGCCAAGGTCCGCGACCATCTGCGGGAGCGGATCGCGGAGCTGGGGCTGCAAGTCTCGATCCGGTCCGGCGAGGGCTTCTGGACCAAGTCCGACACCGGCCGCGCGCTGACCGTGGCCGCCGTCCAGAACGTGATCGGCGTCCTGCCCGGCAAGGATCCCAGCCTGCCGGCGATCCTGGTGATGAGCCACTATGACTCGGTTCACAATTCGCCCGGCGCCGCCGACGACGCCACGGGCGTGGCCGCCGCGCTGGAGATCGCCCGCGCCCTGAAGGCCGACGGCCCCCACGCCCGCGACGTCATCTTCCTGTTCACCGACGCCGAGGAAGCGGGCCTGCTGGGCGCCGACGCCTTCTTCAACCGCGACCCGACCCTGGAGCGCGTGGGCCTGGTGGTGAACATGGAAGCCCGGGGCGACGCCGGCCGCGCGGCCATGTTCCAGACCGGCCCCGGCAACGGCGCCCTGATGAGCGTCTTCGCCCGTCAGGCCAAGGGTCCGTCGGCCAACTCCCTGGCCTCGACGGTCTACGAGAAGATGCCCAACGACACCGACTTCACCCACGCGGTGAAGAAGGGCCTGCCGGGGCTGAACCTGGCCTTCATCGACGACCAGCTGGCCTATCACACGCCGCTGGCCAGGCCCGACCACCTGGAGCGCGGCAGCCTGCAGCATATCGGCGACCAGGCGCTGCCAACTATCCGCGCCCTGGCCGACGCCCCGACCCTGCCGGCCAAGGCTCCGAACGCGATCTATTCGGACGTGCTGGGCCTGTTCCTGATCAGCTATCCGCCGACCGTCGGCTGGGGGCTGCTGGTCCTCGCCGCGGGCCTGATCGTCTTCACCGCCTGGCGCACGCTCAGCCTCGGCGCCGCCAGCGGCTGGGAGATCGCCCGGGGGGTGGCCGGCCTGCTGCTCACCGCCACCAGCATCGCCACGGTGCTGCACCTGGCCGGCCGGCTGCTGATGATCACGGACGTGCAGCGCTACTACGGCGTCCTGACCCGCTTCGACATGCTGTTGTGGGGCTGCGGCCTGCTGGCCGTGGCGGTCGGCCTGGGCGTCGCCACCGCCCAGGCGCGGGGCGCGCGCCGGATCATCCCCTGCGCCGTCGCCCTGGCCCTGGGCGGGGCGTGCAGCCTGGTCGGCGGCTTCGATCCCATCGGCCTCGGCTTGGGCGTCGCCGCCTGCGTGCTGGCCGCCCTGTCCCTGGGCTTCAAGACCGACGTCCTGGGCGCCTGGATCGGCGGGATGATCGTGCTGCTGGTGCTGGCCACGGCCGCTCAGATCCTGGCCCCCGGCGCGACGGTGATGCTGACCTGGCCGCTGCTGGTCGCCGCCCTGGGCGCGGCCCTGATCATCGGCGTCGGTGGGACGCGCGACCGGCGGGTGGCGCTCGCGCTCACTTGCGCCGTCGGCCTCCTGGCCGTGCTGTCGACGGCCCAGCTGACCGCCTGGGGTTCCTGGACCTTCGCCGGTGTCGGCATGATGGAGCCGGCGGTCCTGGCCCTGTTCGCCATGCTGGCCGCGCCGGCCCTGTCGCCCCTGGCCCACGACTTCGCGGCCACGCGCTGGGCCTGGCGCGCCGCCGGCGTGCTCGCCCTGGCCGGCATCGCCCTGATCGCCAACGCCGCCCGCCTCGGCGGCGAGCCCGGCCGCCCGGCCGTGACCCAGGCCCTGCACGTCGCCGATCTGTCGACCGGCAAGGCCTGGCGGCTGACCGAGGCCGCGCGCCTCGACGCCTGGACCAAGGCCGTCCTGCCCGACGATGGCGGTTCGGCCGCCAAGCAGCAGCCGCTGGCCCCGTTCTGGCGCAAGCCCGTCTGGATGTCCGAGACCCGCGCCGTGCCGGTCGAGGCGCCGCAGTTGACCGTCGATCGCGCCGAGGACCGCCTGCTGGTCCGGCTGATCCCCGCGCCGGGGGCCGAGATGGTCACCCTGCGCCTGCGGCCCAGCGGCGCGCTGGCCTCGCCGCGCCTCAATGGTCGACCGATCACGCTGAAGACCGAAGCCGGCCAGTGGTCGGCCCTGACCTATCACGCCCCCGACCCGAACGGCGTCACCCTGAGCTTCACCACCCAGGGCGCCGGCAAGGTCGAGGTCGCGGCGCTGGAGTATCACGACGGCTGGCCCGCCCTGGCCAAGGCCCCGCCCGCCAAGCCGGCCGACCTGATGGCCATCGGCATGTCGGACAAGACCGCCGTGCTGGTGCGCGGCGGGATGAGCTGGTGACGCGCTAAACGGCGAACACGCCCTCGCCGGGCTGCTTGGCGTACAGCGCCTCCACCCGCTCGGCCCGCCGGTCCAGGGCGCAGCGCTGGTTGACATAGCCCTTGTCGGTGATCTCGCCGGCGTCGATCGAGGGCGGTTCGGTCAGGAGGGTGAAGCGACCGATCCGCCGCGACGAGCCGCCCGCCGCCGCGTTGAAGGCCGCAATTCGTTCCCGCACGATCGCCACAAGCTTCTCCAGCGGCGTCCCCGGCCCCGGATCGGCGACCAACGCCTGAAGGCCCGCCGGCGAGGGCCACAGCATGGCGCCGATGAACGGCTTGTCCTGGCCGGTGATCACCGCGTCGTGGATATAGGGGCTGCAGGCCGCCACCAGGTCGGGGCGCAGCACGCCGACGCTGACCCAGGTGCCGCTGTCCAGCTTGAAGTCCTCGGTCACCCGGCCGTCGAACACCAGGCCCTTGGCCGGGTCGTCCGGATCGACGAAGCGCGCCGCGTCGCCCAGCTTGTAGAAGCCCTCCTCGTCGAAGGCCGCCGCCGTGCGCTCCGGATCCTTGTGGTAGCCGGCCGCCACCGTCGCCCCCTTGACCCGGACCTCGTACTTGGAGCCGTTGGGGGCCAGCTTCAGGGCGATGCCCGGCAGCGGCAAGCCGACCAGGCCGACCCGCTCGGTGATCCAGTGGGTGACGGTGACGCCTTGCGTCTCGGTCGCGCCATACATGGTCGTCAGCGGGATCCGCTGCCCCGTCTCGGCCACGGCCAGGGCCTGGATGCGGTCATAGACGTCGTTGGACAGGGTCGCGCCGCCATAGCCCATGTAGCGCAGGTTCTTGAAGAAGGAGCGGCGCAGGGCCGGATCACTCTCCATCGCCTCGGCCAGCATCGAAAAGGCGATCGGGGCCGAGCCGAACACGATCGGCGAGACCTCGTAGAGGTTCTTGATCGTCGTCTCGAACAGGCCCGGCAGCGGCTTGCCCTCGTCGATGTGCAGCGTGCCGCCGGCCCACAGCACGCTGTTGAAGCCGATATTGCCGGCCGAGATGTGGCTCCAGGGCATCCACTCCAGGCTCTGGGGGACCTCATCGGTGAGCGCATCGGTGCGCAGGCCCTCCTGGCCGGCGATCACGCCCGCCATCATGCCGTGGGTCTGGGGCACGGCCTTGGGCAGGCCGGTGGAGCCCGAGGTGAACAGGTACTTGGCCACGGTCGCCGGACCGAGCGTTTCGCGGGACGCCGCGACAGCCGCGGTCGGCGTCGTCCCGGCGACCTCGGCGAAGGCGATCGTTCCCGCGCTCCCGTCGGCCGTGATCACCACGAGGGTCGGGTCGATGGCCTTCAGGGTCTCCAGCGCCTTGGCGAACATCGCCCCGCTCTGGGCGAAGACGACGCGGGGGGCGACCTTCTCGAAGCAGTGCTTCAGCTTGGCGTGGTCGGTCGAGATCAGGCTGTAGGCCGGGCTGATCGGCGCGGCCGGGACGCCGGCGGCATAGGCGCCCAGGGTCATCAGAGCGTGCTCGATCGAATTGCCCGACAGGATCATGACGCTGTCGGCGTGGGTCAGGCCGCGATCCAGCAACCCGCCTCCCGCCAATAGAAACTGGGCGACGCCCTCGACCGCCCGCTGGGCCTGGCCGTAGGTGACCTCGCGCCAGGGACCATGGCCGGGCTCGCGCTGCTTGATGTAGGGCCGATCCGGATGCTCGGCGGCCCTTTGCGCGATCAGGTGGGCGATCGAGCGCGGACCCTCGCCCGGCGGGTGGTTCGAGGTGATGACGATCGAGCCGTCCGGCCGCCGCTCGACGCTGACGTCGGGCCCCTTCATGGCCAGCGGCTTGAACGGAACCTCGGAGACGTCGCGCGAGGGCGACGCGCCGTCCGGCGGCGTCATGGTCTCACTCCCTCAGATTATCGTTGTTCTTTTGCAAACAACGGTAACGGAAAGCGGACGCGCGGCAAGGTTGCCGTTTGGGGAAGCCTCAGGCCCCGGCGGACTGGTCCAGGGCGCTGACGGCGACGCCGCCTTCCAGGACGCGGACGCCCAGGAAGTGCATCTCGCCGCCGCGATAGCTGATCTGCTCCAGCGGCACGGTGTCGTCGCGACGCAGGCGACGGCCGTCATTCAAGGTCAGCCGCAGGGTCATCTTCTTGGCCGAGGCGCCGGCGGCGATGGCCGCCTCGATCTCGCGACGGAACAGGACCGACGGGGCCTGCGGCGGCGGCTTGGGCGCGGGGCTCTTGCTCACGGGCGACCTCCGAAACCGTGTTCTCCGGTGATGCGGATCTGGCAGGCCTGGCCGGAGTCCTGCAGGCTCCGCGCGCGGCGATGCGCGGCGGCCTTGGCGACTTCCTTGTCGGCGGATTGGCCAAAATGCTCGCCCGCCAGCTCGACGCTCCACGCGCCCTCATGTCGGGCGACAGTGAGAACGGCTCGATTGGTAATTTCTCGCATTTCAGAAGATTAACACAAAATCGAACCCTCCGGGGAATTAATCGTTCGCGATTGGAACCCGACGATTTTCTTGATTGTCCAAAATATTTCAGCCGCCGAAACTCTCGCGAAAACAGACGGAAATCTTGAAATATCCTCCGGACCGCCCCTTGGCTTTCCGTCGAGATTCAGAAGACGCGCGCCTCCCCGGTCGAAACGTGGTATGCTGACGAGGTTCATGTCGACCTGGCGGCTTCCCCAGGCGCCCGGGTTCCCCGGCCGATCGGCGGCTTCGATCACCGATGCATCGGAACGACATGACCCAGGATCCCCCCGTCAGCGACACCCTGTCCGACAGCCAGCTCAACGCCTTGCGGAGCCTGGCCGAACGCCAGCCGGGCCAGGACTCCAACTTCGTCAACATCAGCGCCGCCCAGGCCCTGACCCAGCTGGGCCTGGCGCGTCGCGGCGGCGGGGGCTGGGAGATCACGCCCCAGGGCCGCAACCACCTGCTGCGGGCCGTCTCACGCGACGACGCCGGCGGCGCGGCCAACGCCCGCTAGAGTCAGCGCCGCCCGCGTCGCGCGGGCTTGGCCGCCGCCTCGGCCCGCGTCACCTGGGCGCTGAACGTCTCCAGATCGACGCCGAAACGCCCGCCGCACGCTGGGCAATCCAGCACCGGCAGCACGCGCACGACCTTGATGGTCGCGTGCGCGTGACCGCCGCAATGCGGACAGGGAAATTCGAGTTCTACGCCACCAACGTCCACGCCCGCCATGCCGGTCGCTCCGCTCGTTTCGACTCACACAAGACGTGCAAACGATGACAGTGGCGACCACGGCCGGGCATGTGACGTAACGCCTCCCTGCTCAGCGCTTTTTCCCGAGCTCGGCGGCGATGTCCTTGGTCATCCGGCCGACCTTGCGGTGGGCGGCGGTGATCTGGTCACGAGTGACGCCCCAGCGCTTCATCCAGTACTCGACGGCCTGGCGTTCGGTGAGATCCAGGCGGTCCTTGTCGATGAACCCGCGCTTGTCCTTGAGTCCGGCCATTATTTCTTCATCCAGGGTTTGGAGTCGCCCGCCGCGATGCGCGCGGACTGCTGTCGCTGAAACTTCCCGCCGCGCGGCGCCTTGGGCCGGGCGTCGAGCGCGGCCTGCTTGAGGCGCAGGGCGCGCTGCATGGGGGTTTCGTCGAGAGGCGCTTCGGGGGGCGGCGTGTCGGTGGTCATGGGCGGAGGGTAACTGAATCCCTCTTCCATAGGGAGAGGGAGGGGCCCACCGCGAAGCGGTGGGAGGGTGAGGGGTTACATCCTGTCTGACCGGAGCACGGCTAGGACCTCATCCGCCACCCCACCAGGATCAGTCAGCACCCGCTCGTTGCGGAATCTCAGCACCACATACCCGTACAGCTCCAACACTGCGGTTCTTCGCTCATCGTAGTCTTCCCTCCCCTCGTGCGCCGCCCCGTCCAGCTCCACGATCACCTTCGCCTGCTCGCAGACGAAGTCCGCGAAGTAGCGGTCGATCGGGACCTGCCGCTTGAACTTGAATCCACCCACGCGGCGGTTGCGAACGAGGGTCCAGAGCGCCTTCTCCGCCAGGGTCTGGTCCTGGCGGAGGCGACGGGCGTTGGCGGTCGTGTCCATGGCGGGAGCATGAACTCGGCCCTTGAGTGCGCTCAACAGAAGGAATCAGGATTTTCCGGTTGACGGTGAAACCCCTCACCCTCCCACCGCCTCCGGCGGCGGGCCCCGCCCTCTCCCTATGGAAGAGGGTTTCCGGTGGGCATCCTGCTCGATCTGAAAAGACCTTCCTCCCAGGAAGGGCGCCAGCCTTACATCTCACGGCGAGACGATCGCCGGACTGTCCAGGTCACTCAAGGACGACGCTCCGCGTCGCCGCGGCGCGGCCGCTCGGAGAGCGGTCCTTGACTGACCTGGTCAGTCCGGCACGCTGCAGCCTCCAAGAGATGTAAGGTGGGCGCTGATCCAGCAGGGGTGGATCAGAGCAAGGGGGATACAGGTGCGAGCGCTCAACTGGCTAATCTGGGTATGCGCTGGCTTGCTGATCGCAGTCGCTCTTATTCCAACGCTTACGTATCAAGCTTTTTGGCTACTTTTTACAGGCAAGGACGCCGCCGCTTGGGTTCAAGCATTCGGTTCAATAGCCGCCATTCTGGGCACCGGGCTACTTGGCGTCTTTCAAATCCGCGAAAATCGCAAGGCCGCAAATAGAATTCGCGCTCATGCGCTGGAAGATCAACACAAAGCCTTAGCAGGAATTTGGTCGAGCGCCATTGGGCTCATCGTTAGAGCCGAAGGCTCACTAACCCCGCTTATTGAGCATGCTCGAAACACTGAAGAACGGAAACGCTGGGCGCACGATATCGAGCCAATTGTCGCGACACTTGTCGATGTTCAGGCATTATTGCGCGGATTTCCGAGCTACCTTTTTGCGAACGCCCGCGCAACGCTTGAGCTAACTGCGGTAGTCACCAATCTCCACACCGCTGAAATGGCCACTCGGCGAGTAGGCAAAACGGTAACCCACGAGGCAGACGAAGATGGCAAAGCTCTAGAGGCTATTCTTACTCAGGCTCGTAGTCACATAACCAAGGCCATCGCGAATTTGTACGAGGAATGGGCGGCGGTTGAAGAATCTCATAGGATTTCAGTCGAACAATCTCGCCAATATCTGAACATGAGGTAGTGTACCCCTTAACAAATTCGCGGAAAAAAGGCGGAACCTCCCGGCTCCGCCCTCTCCAAATTCACCTAGCTCAGTACAAACCTACTCCGCCGCCGCCTTCGCCGAGTACCCGAGGATCGCCTTGGTCTCCAGGAACTCCCCGAAGGCGTGATCCCCCCACTCGCGACCGTTGCCGCTCATCTTGTAGCCGCCGAACGGGGCCATCAGGTCGGGGCCGGCGCCGTTGAGGTTCACCTGGCCGGCGCGGAGCTTGCTGGCCACCTTGCGCACCGTCTCCAGGTCGCCGCCCGAGACATAGGCCGCCAGGCCATACTCGGTGTCGTTGCCGACGGTGACGGCTTCATCCACCGTGTCGTAACCGAGGATCGACAGCACCGGGCCGAAGATCTCTTCCTTGGAGATCGTCATGTCGGGCTTCACATTGGCGAAGACGGTCGGCTTCACATAGTAGCCCTTGTCCAGGCCTTCCGGACGACCGACGCCGCCGGTGACCAGGGTGGCGCCCTCGTCGATGCCCTTCTGGATCAGGCCCTGGATCTTGTTCCACTGCGTCTCGGAGACCACCGGGCCCATCTTGTGGTTGCCGTTCGGGTCGCCGACCGTGTGGCTCTCGGCGGCGGCCTTGGCGATGGCGATGACCTCGTCCATGCGCTTGCCCGGCACCAGCATCCGGGTCGGGGCGTTGCACGACTGGCCCGAATTCATCATCATCGAGGCCACGCCGCCGCCCACCGCGCGGGCGAAGTCGGCGTCGTCGAGGATGATGTTGGGGCTCTTGCCGCCCAGCTCCTGGTGGACGCGCTTGACGGTCGGGGCGGCGTTCTTGGCCACCTCGATGCCGGCCCGGGTCGAGCCGGTGAACGAGACCATGTCGACTTCCGGATGGCTGGACAGGGCCGCGCCGACCGTGGGGCCGTCGCCATTGACCAGGTTGAAGACGCCGTGCGGCACGCCGGCGGCGTGCAGGATCTCGGTCCAGATATAGGCGCTGAACGGCGCGATCTCCGACGGCTTCAGCACCATGGTGCAGCCGGTGGCCAGGGCCGGGGCGACCTTGCAGGCGATCTGGTTCACCGGCCAGTTCCACGGCGTGATGAAGGCGCAGACGCCGATCGGCTCCTTGACGATCCGGGTCGTGCCCCGGTCTTCCTCGAACTTGTAGTCCTTGAGCACGGCGACCGCGGTCTGGACGTGGCCGATGCCCATGGCGGCCTGGGCGCGCTGGGCCAGCCAGGCGGGAGCGCCCATCTCCTCGGTGATGGCTTTCGCCATGTCCTCGAAGCGCTTCTGATATTCGGCGATGATGCGCTCGAGCACGTCGATGCGCTCTTCGCGGCTGGTCTGGGACCAGCTGTCGAACGCCTTGCGGGCGGCGCGGACGGCGCGGTCGACATCGACCTCCGAGCCCATCGAGATCACGCCGGCGACCTCTTCGTTGGCCGGGTTGATGACGTCCAGCGTCTTCGGGGCGGCCGGATCGACCCAGGCGCCATCGATATAGAACTTGGTGTACTCGCGCATGCCGTTCTCCTGCCCTTGGATGGTTTGGATAGCCCGCTCTAGTTGGAGAGGCGGCGGGCGGTTTCAAACAAGCATTTAATGTGATCGGCGTTCAGGTGGCTAGCCCTCACCACATCACATCTGCTTCCGCCCCACCCAGCGCCTCGGCGATCCGCCGCCGCGTGGCCTTGGTCGTCTCCTCCGGAAGGTCGTCCGGATCGAACCAGCCGACCGCGTGGATCTCGCCCTCGGCGTCCGAGGCGCAGGGCTCCCAGGTCTCGATACGGTAGAGCAGCACGTGGTCGCCGCGGTGCAGCGCCTCGTTGCTGTGGGCCGAGACCAGGCGCGGCCGCGACAGGGCGCGCACGCCCGCCTCCTCCTGAAGCTCGCGGGCCACGGCGATCTCCGCCGTCTCGCCCCGCTCGACCCCGCCGCCGGGCAGGTACCAGCCCTTGATATAGGTGTGCTGGATCAGCAGGACCTTGCCGGCGTCATTGGTGACCACCGCCCGCACGCCCAGGGTCAGTCCCCGGGTCACGCGGAAGAAGGCGTAGACCAGCGGGCGGGTGAAGGGTTCGATGCGACGGCGCCAGAGCATGAATCCTTGTAGCCATATCGCCGACCCCGAGGGACCGAAAACCTCGTCCTTCGACAAGCTCAGGATGAGGTTTCCTACTGAGCGGCTCAAAAGCAGCCCTCATCCAGAGCCCCGTCGAAGGACGAGGGCGGCCCCACCCTTGCGGTCAGCGGCGCCGGAGGCTAAAGCCGGCTCGACCTTTGTTTTTCTCTTTCCGGAGCCGCGCCATGATCGCGATCGGTGTCATCGCCATTTTCCTGGCTGTCATCCTCGGCCTGAACTTCTTCGAGTTCGGCCGCATCGACTAGGCGATGACGGGCCCCTTCGACTGGCAGACCGCCGCGCCGCACCAGGTTGCGGTGCTGGAAGGCGTCGAGGTTCTGGTCCGTTGCGGGCTGCACCCGTGGGAGCGCCATCCCGAGCGCCCCAACCGGCTGCGCGTCAGCGCGCGGCTGTATTCCCGGACCGAGTTCACCGGTCCGGGGACCTATATCGACTATGATCCGCTGCGCGCCCTGATCGTCGGCTGGCAGGGTCGCGACCATGTCGACCTGCTGGAAACCCTGCTGCAGGAGGCCGTCGACGCGGCCTTCCTCGACCCGCTGGTCGACGCCTGCTGGGTCCGCGTCGTCAAGCCGGAGATCTTCCCGGAAACCCGCGCGGCCGGCGTCGAGTGGTTCAAGGTCCGGCCAGCTTGACGACCGCCCCGCCAAAAGTCGCCCTGGTCACTGGCGCGGCGCGGCGCATCGGCGCCGTCCTGGCGCGGGCGCTGGCCGAGGCGGGCTATGCGGTCGCCCTGCACTATCGCCACTCCGCCGAGGACGCCCAGGCGCTGGCCGACGCCCTGACCGCCGACGGCCATGCCGTGGCGCTGTTTCAGGCCGATCTGTCGACTCCCGCCGCGGGCCAGGCCCTGGTCGCCGCTGTCCGGGCGCGGTTCGGCCGGCTGGACCTGCTGGTCAACAACGCTTCGCTGTTCGAGTACGACACCTTCGAGACCCTGACGGCGGAGCGCTGGGACCGGCATATCGCCACCAACCTGACCGCGCCGGTCTTCCTGATCCACGCCTTCGCCACGGCCCTGGGCGAGGCCGAGACCGGCCTGGTGGTGAACGTGCTGGACCAGAAGGTGCTGCGGCCCAATCCCGACTACTTCTCCTACACCGCCGGCAAGCTGGGCCTGGCCGCCCTGACGCCGGTGCTGGCCCAGGCCCTGGCCCCGAAGGTGCGGGTCTGCGGCCTGTCGCCGGGCGTCACCCTGCCCTCGGGCAAGCAGACGCACGACGATTATGTCCGCGCCGCCCGCGCCACCCCGTCGGGCGTCAGCAGCACTCCGGCCGACCTGGCGCGCGCCCTGCTGTTCATCGTCGACACCCCGGCCTTCTCGGGCCAGACCCTGACCGTCGACGGCGGCGAGAGCCTGCTGGGCCGGGCGCGGGACGTGGCCTACGATCCAGACGTCTAGCGGACTGAGGTCTGGCGAATGGCCGCCGCGCAACTATATTTTGCGCTGCACCTGCTGTTCATGATAAGGGCGCGGCCTCTCTGAAGCGCTCGACTATTCGTCACCGTCGTTTCGCCGAACCGCCCTTCCACATTTGACGCGTTCCGCGCCGCGCTTGGCCAACCCAGCGCAGCCGGTCCAGGTATTCCAGATGCTTAGCCTCGAATTCAATCGCCGGTACTCCATGGCCCACCGGCTGTTGAGCGAACCGTCGTCCAAGTGCAAGACCCCGCACGGCCACGACGAGTACGTGTTCATCCGCCTGCGCCCGGCCACGCGGCTGGACCTGGGCGGCTCGAACATGTCGGCCTCGTTCGAGCGGGCCAAGCGCGCCTGGCACGGCTGGATCGACAGCGCCGTGGACCACGCGTTCCAGGCCAATCTGGCCGACCCGCTGATCGGCTTCTTCCGCGAGCACGAGCCCGAGACCCTGGCGCGGGTCATGACCTTCGACGGCGACCCGACCACCGAGGCCCTGGCCATCGCCATGGCGCTGAAGGCCAAGGCTTTCCTCGCCATCGACGGCCTGTTCACGCTAGAGTCCCTCAGGATCCAGGAAACCCCGACCAACGCGGTCGGCCTGGACGCCACGGACATGGCCGGCCTCGCCGGTTGGGCGCCCGGTCAGTGGTGCCTGCGCGCGGACAACAGCATCAACGACTTCTAGCGAAACCGGATCGAATGGCCGCTCCCGCTTCCCTCGCCGACACCGCGCCCGCCGACGCTCCGACCGACGCCCCCTTGGCGCGGATCATCGTCACCAAGGTCTTCGTCCGTGGCCTGAAGGTCGACGCCGAGATCGGCGTCTATGACCACGAGCACGGTCGCATGCAGCCGCTGGTCGTCGATGTCGAACTCGACGTGGCCGCCAGCCACTGCGAGCGCCTGGGCGACACGGTCAACTACGAGACCATCGGCGAGGCCGCCCGCGCCATCGCCGCCGAGGGCCATATCGACCTGGTGGAGACCTTCGCCGAGCGCCTGGCCCAGGCCTGTTTCACCGATCCGCGCGTCACCCGCGCGCGGGTGCGGGTCGAAAAGCCCCTGGCCCTGGCCCCGCACGCGGCCGCCGCCGGCGTCGAGATCACCGCCGTCCGGTCCTAGTCCATGGCGATCACCCACTGCGCCCGACTGGCCCCCTTCCAGCCCGAGACGGTCTGGACCCTGGAAGCCGGCGCGCTGGTGGAAACGCGCGGCAAGGTCGAGCGCCGCTTTCCGCTGTCCAGCCTGACCCGCTACAGCCTGGCTGTCGACAAGACCGGCGGCCGGCGGCGCGGCCTACTGCTGACCTTCGGCCGGCGCCGCCTGAGCATCGCCTCGCAGAGCTATGTCGGACCCGGTCAGTTCGAGGACCGGCTCTCCAGCTTCTCGACCCTGGCCCGCGCCATCGCCGCCGTCGGCGCGGATCTGGCGCCCCGCGCCCGCTTCGGCCTGGCGCGGTTCGAGGCGCGCGCCGCCCTGACCTGGGTGATGGGCCTGACCGCCTTCGGCGCGGCGGCGATGCTGCTGTTCTCGCTCACGGCGGGCATGGCCTCGGTCGGCGTCGACATGGCCGCGCGGATGAGCTTCGTGCTGATCCTGATGTTCGCCGTCCTGCCCTGGCTGAACCGAGGGACGCCGTTCGATCCCCACGACCCGCCGAGCGATCTTCTGCCTTGAGACCGTGATGCGGGGGAGCATCCGGGTTACGTCGCCTTCATGACGCCACCTTCATTTGCATCCCGCCGCGATCGGCGCGACGATTGGGCCAACGACGTTCTTCTAGGCTCAAGCTCGTGTCCGACCCCACCGCCATCGACCCCGCCGTCCCGCCGCGTCTGCAGGACGACAAGACCCTGCCCGGCGTCGTCTACGCCCTGCACATCGCCGGCGGCGTGACCGGCGGCCTCACCAGCCTGATCGGCGCGATCATCGCCTATATCAGCCGCAAGGACGCGCCCGAGTGGCTGGCCAGCCACTACGAGTTCCAGATCCGCACCTTCTGGCTGGCGCTCGGCTTCAGCGTCGTCGCCCTGCTGCTGACCCCGGTCGGGATCGGCGTCTTCCTGCTGCCCGCCATCGGCGTCTGGCTGGTCGTGCGCGGCGTCGTGGGTCTGTCGAACCTGCTGAAGGGCCAACCCTATCCCACGCCCAAGAACTGGATGCTGTAAGACCATGACCGACACCACCGCCGTCACCACCCCCGACCCCATCGATTCGCGGGCCGAAGAGGACAAGGTCCTGCCGGCCGTCGTCTACGGCCTCTATCTGCTGGGCTTCACCAACGGCCTGACCTGGATCATCGGCCTGATCGTCGCCTATGCGAACCGCGACGCCGCCGGGCCGATCAACGAGAGCCACTACACCTTCGCCATCCGGACCTTCTGGCTGTCGATCGCCTGGTTCCTGATCGGCGGCGCGCTGATCTTCTTCGGCATCCCGATGCTGATCGTGCTGGTCGGCCTGCCGATGATCATCGCCGGCGGCCTCATTCTGGGGGCGGTCGGCCTGTGGTTCGTGGCCCGCTGCGTTGTCGGGATCTACTATCTGTCGCGCGGCGAGGCATATCCGCGCCCGCGCGCGTGGCTGATTTAGAGGCGCCGTTCCCGCCGGGCGCCCGCTGAAGAGCCATCCGCTCGCCCCGCTTCCCCTGCCAGTTGAGACGGCTCGACGGAAGCGGGGCCATCGGATGACCTGTGCGGCCTGGCGGCTGGGACGCCCCGTTTTTCGGGGTTGGCGCCCGTCTTGGGTGAACGTCTGGGGGGACGTGATGCTGGCGCGACTGGTTGGGATCATCTTGGGGCTGATCCTGGCGACGTCGGGATACGTGGTGGCGGGTTGGGGCTCGCTGGGGAATTGGGCCACGAATCTCGATCTCGGACCGTTCGAGCCGCATCGGCCCGCCGTCGGTGTGGCGGCGGCGATGGTGGGCGGGGCGCTCATCGTCGCCGCCCTGCTTCCCCGCCGCAAACCGAAGAAGCGCGCCGCGCCGATGGCCTTTGGCCTGGAGCTGGGGGAGCCGCGAGCCCAGCCGGCAGCCGCCTCGTCGGCTCCGGAGCCCGTTGTGGCCCCGCTGCAATCTCATCCCCAACCTGTGGCTCCGCCGGTCATGACAGTGGCCGCGCCCGTCGCCACGCCGACTCCTCAACCGGCCCCGCCGCCAAGGCCCGCGACCTTCGCCGAACTGCGCGCGCGCCTGGTCTCGCTCAGCCACGGTGAGTCCTGGCACGAGGCCGCGCGCACCCTGTCGGCGATGAAGACCACCGCCCGCACCGACGAGGAGCTGGCGATCGTCTATCGCGATCTCGGCGACTTCGCCCGCGCCCAGGGCCAGATGGACGACGCCGCCGAGGCCTATGACACTTCGGTTTCCTACGCTCGCCAGGTGCGCCAGACGCACGGCAATGACGAGAGCGCCGAGCTGCTGGCCGGTTCGCTGTCGGGCGTCGGCGACGTGGCCGAGGCCGAGGGCCGCCTGGACGCCGCCCTCGCCGCCTTCGAGGAAGCCCTGGCCCTGCGCCGCTCGCGCGGCGGCCGCGAGGCCGGTGACACGGGCGCTCAGCGGGCCTTGTCGGTGAACCTGGAGCGCCTGGCCGACCTGCGCGAGGACCGGGGCCACCGCATGCGAGCCCTGGATCTCTACCGCGAAAGCTACGACATCGCCGGCCGCCTCGCCGCCGCCGACCCGGCGCGGTTCGGACCGGACCTGGCGGCGACGCGCGCGCGCCTGAACGAGCTTGAAGCCAAGATCTCGAGCTGAGTATCTACCAGGTGAAGGTCGTCGCCGCCCGCGCCGGGATGCTGGCCTTGAAGCGGCGAGCGCCCTCGACGATCGCGAAGTCCGCCGGGGCCTTGCCGGTGTTCAGCACCAGCAGCACGCGGCCGCCATCCCGGTTCTGGAACGCCACCGTGCGCAGGTCGCCGACCTTTTCCGGCGAGCCGATCCGCACAGCGCCGGGCTTCACGAAGCGGCTCGCCTGGCCAAAGGCGTAATATTCCTGGGTGCGGGTGATCGCGCCGCTCGTGCTGTCGATCGTCACCACCGGACGACAGTCGCCGCAGCCGCCGGCGTGGGGGCCGAACTTTTCGTCCAGGGCCAGGTTCCACATCAGCACGCCGCGCGCGCCGCGACGGGTGGAGCCGATGATCAGCTGCTCGACCATCCACGAGAAGCTGTCGTCGAAGCTGGGGGCCCATTCGCCGCCCGAGCACTCGGTGAAGAACACATCCTTGTCCGGATGGGCCGCGCGCACCGTCTCCATGGCCTCGACCTGGCCGGCATAGCAGTGCCAGGCGACGCCGGCGACGAAGGCCCTGGCCTTGGCGTCGGCCAGCACGGTCATCGGCTGCTGCGGCTGGTCCCAGTTGTGATCCCAGTCGAGCACCTTGGTCGCGATCTTCTCGCGCTTGAAAACCGGCGCCAAGTTGTCGCCGAAGAACCTGGCGCGGTCGGCGGGCAGCCAGCGCATGCCGGGATAGTTGTCAGGCTCGAAGTCGGGCTCGTTCTGGATGCTCAGATAGTCGGTGGGGACGCCCACCTTCCTGGCTTCCTTGATGTAGCGGGCGAAGAAGTCGGCATAGACCGGATAGGCCTCGGGCTTCAGTTGCCCCTTCACCAGCGAGCCGGTGGTCTTCATCCAGGCCGGAGCGCTCCACGGCGAGGCCATGACCTTCAGCTCGGGATTGATCTTCAGGGCCGCGCGCACGGTCGGGAACACGAATTCCTGCGGCCGCTTCAGCGAGAAATGCTGCAGCGCCGGATCGGCCGCGCCACCCGGCGCGTCGTCCAGGCTGTAGTGGTCCAGCGAGAAGTCCGAGGCGCCGATCGTCACGCGCGTGAAGCTGAAGCCAAGGCCGCCCTCCCCGCGCCCATAGAGCTCGCGCAGCAAGCTGTCGCGCTGGGCTGGGGTCAGCTTGTTCTGGATCAGCCAGGCCGAGGCGTCGGTGATTGCCGCGCCGAACCCGACCATGGTCTGGTGGCGCTCCTTGGCGTCGACGGCGATGACCGGCAGGCTGGCGATCGCGTCGGCCGCCACCGCGACCGACGGCGCCTGGGCGGCCAGGAGCTGGCTCTTGTCGCCCGTGGTCGTCCAGCTGTGCAGCTTGGGCGCGGCGTGAGCGGGGGCCGCCGCGACGACCGCGGCGGCGAGGGTGAGGGAAAGGGTTCGCATCACGGCTTCCGCGACCAGGCCTTGAGGTTGGCCGCGCCGGTCAGGGCCATGTCCCCGGCGTGGCTGCCGACATACAGCGGATAGCTGCCGGCGGGGATCGTCCAGCCCGGCTTGGCGACGTCATAGTCGGCCAGCAGGCGCGGCTCGACGGTCAGGGTCACCCGCTTGGTCTGGCCCGGCGCCAAGTCTACCTTCTCGAAGCCCGCCAGGCGGACCATCGACTTGCGCTTGCCCGCCGTGACGTAGAGTTGCGGTGTGTCGGCGCCGGCGACCTTGCCGGTGTTGGTGACGTCGAAGCTGACCTTCAGCCCCGCCGCGTCCTCGACCTTGAGGTTCTTGTAGGCGAAGGCCGTATAGGAGAGGCCATAGCCGAACGGATAGAGCGGCTGGCGCTTCTCCTGCGCGTACCAGCGGTAACCTACGGCGGCGCCCTCCGGATACTGCACGGCGAAGCCCTTGATGCCGGGAACGGTTTGGCCGGCGCGGCGGGCGTCGTCGATGGCCGCCTGCTCGGCGAAGCCCGGCGCGCTGGCGCGCGGGGCCTGGTCGGCGGATTTCGGGAAGGTCATGGCCAGGCGGCCCGACGGATTGACCTCGCCGAACAGCAGGCGGGCGATGGCCTGGCCGCCGCGCTGGCCGGGATACCAGGCCTGCAGCACCGCGCCGACGCGATCCAGCCAGGGCATGGTCACCGGACCGCCGGTCTCCAGCACGACGATGGAATTCTTGTTGGCCGCCGCGACGGCGTCGATCAGGGCGTCCTGATTGTCAGGCAGAGCGATCGACGGGGCGTCCTGGGCCTCGGTCTGCCAGTGCCAGGCGAAGACGATGGCGACGTCGGCGTCCTTGGCGGCGGCGGCCGCGGCGACCGGGTCCTTGCCGTCGACATAGATCACTTCAGCGCCCGGCGCGGCGGCCTTGATCGCTTCCAGCGGCGAGGAGGCGTGCCAGGTGACCCGGACGAACGAGGCCGCCTCGCCGCCGTCCAGCGGGATCTCGACCGGCGCGCCGCCGACCGAACGCACCTGCGACGAGCCGCCGCCCGAGATCACCCCGACATCGGCATGGGCGCCGATCAGCACGATCTTCTTGGCGGTCTTGGCCAGCGGGAGAAGATTGCCCTCGTTCTTCAGCAGCACCGAGCCGCGCTCGGCCACGGCCTGGGCGACCTTGGCGTGGGCGGCGTAGTCGATCGGCTGGGCGGTCGTCGGGGTCGGGTTGTCCATCAGGCCCGAGGTGATCACCCCGTGCAGGATGCGGCGGACCATGTCATCGACACGAGCCTGGCTGACCTCGCCCTTGGCGACGGCGGCCTTGAGGTCGTCACCGAAGAAGATCTGGGTGTCCAGCTCCTGGCCCGACTGCTGGTCCAGCCCCGCCAGCGCGGCCTTCACCGTGCTGTGCACCGCGCCCCAGTCGGACATCACGAAGCCGGGATAGTTCCAGTCGCGCTTCAGCACCTTGTTCAGTAGGAAGTCGTTCTGGCAGGCCCAGTCGCCATTGACCTTGTTGTAGGCGCACATGACCGAGGCGGGGTTGCTCTTCTCGATCGCGATCTGGAAGGCCAGAAGGTCGCTTTCGCGCAGGTCCGCCTCGCCGATCTGGGCGTCCATCACGTGACGGCCGGTCTCCTGGGCGTTCAGGGCGAAGTGCTTGATCGTCGAGATGATGTGGTTGGACTGCACGCCCTTGATCTGCTCGGCGACCATCTCGCCGGCCAGCAGCGGGTCTTCGCCGAGATATTCGAAGTTGCGGCCCGCCCACGGGTCGCGGGTCAGGTTGACGCCGCCGGCCAGCAGAACGTTGAAGGTCTTGGCGCGGGCCTCGGCGCCGATCATCGCGCCGCCGGCATAGGCCAGCTTGGGCTCGAAGGTCGAAGCCAGGGCCAGGCCCGACGGCAGGGCGGTGGCGACGTCGCCCTTGCGCTGCTCGACCTGGTTGGCCACGCCGAGGCTGGCGTCGCTCTCACGGAGCGTCGGGATCTTCAGGCGCGGCACGCCCGGCACATAGCCGGCCGAGGGGATCATGTCGGCCGGCGCCGGCTTGGTGTTGGGCGGGAACAGCCCGTGCAGGTACGTGATCTTCTCGTCCATCGTCATCTGCTTGACGAGGGCGTCGGCGCGGGCCCAGGCCGGGTCGTTGGCGCGCGGGGCCAGCGGGGCGCTGTCCTTGGTCGGCATGACCTGGGCGAGCGCCCCGGATCCAAAGGCCAGGGACATCGGGGTCAGGGCGAGCAACGCCACGGCGGCGGTGGTCCGGCACAGGATCCGCAAGGCGGATGAAGGCTGGGCGGCGGTCGTCATGGCGTTACTCCGTCGAAAACGTCTAGGGGACTGGAACAGGGGTCGCCGGCAGCGGCGGGGCCTGGCACGCGCGGGCCACGAACTCGGCGTGGCTGGGCATCACGTTCAGGCACTTGCCGATGACGGTCTGGATATTGCCGAGATGGGTGGCGATGGCCTCGTCCGAGTGGACGCGAACCAGCGGGTCGTAGCCGCGCGGGATCACGCCCTGGCCCAGGAACACCTGGATCCAGCTCTCCTCGGTGAACAGCTCGTCGTCCTCGCGGAACACCCGGCCGTTGGCGCGGAACAGGTCCATCTTCCGCTGCAGGGTGGCGGGGACTTCCATGTCGCGGCAGTGGCGCCAGAACGGCGTGTCGTCGCGCTCGGTGGCCTTGTAGTGCAGGATGATGAAGTCGCGGATGCGCTCGTATTCGAAGTCGCTCTGGCGATTGAACTCGTCGACATTGGCCGGGTCGAAGCCAGCGTCCGGCAGCAGGCGAACCATGCGGATCACGGCCGACTGGATCAGGTGCAGGCTGGTCGACTCCAAGGGCTCCATGAAGCCGCTGGCCAGGCCGATCGAGACGCAGTTCTTGTTCCAGATCTTCTTGCGCTTGCCGGTCGTGAAGCGGATGCGCAGCGGGTCGGCGCGCTGGGCGCCGTCCAGGTTTGCCAGCAGGACGCGCTCGGCCTCGTCGTCGTCGATATATTGCGATGAGTAGACGTGGCCGTTGCCGGTGCGGTGCTGCAGCGGGATCCGCCACTGCCAGCCGGCGTCGTGCGCCGTCGAGCGGGTATAGGGCGTGAAGTGCGCCGAGCGCTCGGTCGGCACGGCGATGGCCCGGTCGGCCGGCAGCCAACGGGTCCAGTCCTCGTAGCCGGTCTTCAGGGCCTGCTCGATGATCAGGCCCCGGAAGCCCGAGCAGTCGACGAACAGGTCGGCGGTGATGACCTCGCCGTCGTCCATGGTCACCGACTGGACGAAGCCGTCCTCGGGCCGCAGCGTGACGTCGACGATCTTCCCCTCGCGCCGCTGGACGCCGCGCGCCTGGGCGTAGGTCGACAGGTGCTTGGCGTAGAGGCCGGCGTCGAAGTGGAAGGCGTGGGCGATGTGGCCGATCGGCGACTCGGCCATGTCGGCCCGGGCGCGCATGAACCTGTCCTGCAGCGCCATGGCGTTGTTGATCGACAGGGCGTCGAAGTCCGGGGCCTGGCCCAGCTCCCGCATCCGCAGCCAGTACTGGTGCACGCGCAGCCAGCCCAGGTCCTGGCCCAGCACGCCGAAGCCGTGCAGGTAGCTCTCGCCCTTGCGGAACCAGTCGCGGAACTCGATGCCCAGCTTGAAGGACCCTTGCGTCTTGCGCAGGAAGTCGTCCTCGTCGAGGCCGAGCAGCTCGTTGAATTTCTTGATGGCGGGGATGGTCGCCTCGCCGACCCCGACGGTGCCGATCTGCTCGGACTCGATCAGCACGATCTCGTAGAGACCCTGGAACAGCCGCGAGCACAGCGCCGCTGTCATCCAGCCCGCGGAACCGCCGCCGGCGATCAGTATTTTCTTGAGCGGTTGCAACCACCCGCCTCCCATTGAGCTCGAAGGTCGGGGCCGCCATAGGCGACCCCGCCTCCGTTGGTTCTTGCCTGGCGAGCCCAAGTCGCGGGGGAGCGCGGCTCGGCTCGGCCTTCTGCTTAGAACCGATAGTTCACGCCGAACAGGATCTGACGGCCGTACTTCTCGTAGGTCTCGGGCAGCGAACCGCCGTTCTGGGTCTTGGTGCCGCCGCCGTCGAGGCCCAGGCGCGTGCGGTACGGCGAGTCCGTCAGGTTGTTGACCTGCAACAGGACCCCGAGGTTCTCCAGCGGACCGTCGTTGAAGGTGTAGCCGATCTGGGCGTCCACCTGCTTGTCGGCCAGGATCTCGGTTTCGCCACGCTTGGCATAGAGTTGCACCACTTCGCCCTTGAAGGCCGAGCGGTAGCGCTGGCTGATGCGCGCCTGGAAGCCGCCGCGCTCGTAATAGCCGGTGACGTTGTAGACCGTGCCCGACAGACCTGGGATGCGGACTTCCTGCGTCGGATCGGGGTTGCCGGTCGGGTTCAGGTTCGATTTGGTCAGCGACAGGCTGCCCTGCAGGCCAAAGCCCTTCAGCATGTCGGCGAACTGGCCGAGCTCGACGGCGCCGCTGAACTCGACCCCCTTGACCACGCCGCCGTTGCCGTTGGCCGGCAAGGTGATCTGGCCGATCGGGCTGATGGTGACGTTCGACGGAATCTGGCTGGCCGCCGTGGGTCGCGGGATGCCCGTGAAGTCGAAGGTGCCGGACTGCTGATAGATGTAGGTGTCCAGCTTCTTGTAGAAGCCGGCGATCGAGAAATAGGTCGCGGGGCTGACATACCACTCGTAGGCCAGGTCAGCGGCCTTGGCCAACCACGGCTTCAGGTTCGGGTTCCCGCCCGAGGCGCTCCACGGATTGACCGTCGAGCCGGGGGCGCAGCCGCCCGGTCCAGTGCAAATCAGGGCGTCGAAGCCCGGCGTCACGTTGGCGCGCATGTCGTCCATGCGCGGCCGGGCCATGGTCTTGGACAGGGCCAGGCGCAAGCGATGCCCGCCGCCCAGGTCGTAGATCAGGTTCATGCTCGGCAGGACGTCGGTATAGTCGTCCTTTACCGCGATCTTGGTCGGGACGACCGGTTGGCCCGGCTCGGTGCCGTTGATAACCATGCCGCTCGATTCCTGCTTCTGCTGGACCACCTGGACGCCGACATTGCCGCGCAGGTCGCCGCTCTGGAAGTTGGCCTTGGCGAAGAAGGTCGTGACCTCCTCGGTGATGTCCCAGTTCTTGTCGTAGTAGTTGGCGTCCAGGATCGGGGAGGAGTTGTAGTACTTCTTCCAGACGTCGCCGATCTTGACCGAGAGGACATCGCCGAAGCCGGCGAAGCCGAGGTTGGTCGGCGAGACCAGATCGGCCTGGTCGACATAGACCTGCTGGCGGCCGTTCTTCAGGAACAGGTCGTTGTCCGAGACGGTCTTGCCCTTGTCGCGCTTGGTGTAGTTCACGCCGGCCGACAGCTGGGTGATGAAGCCGTCCATCTCGTGCTCGAGGCGGATGTCGACGGCCTTGACGTCTTCCTTGACGTGCGGATAGCGGATCGCGCCGTCGTGACCCCAGCCGCCCCACGGGGCGCGGTCGCCCAGGGTGACCTTGCTGGCGTCGGCATAGTTCAGGCCTTCGTCATATTGCGAGAACCCGTTGTCGGCGACCTTGAAGCCGATGGTGTCATAGGTGCGGCCCACGTCCGCCGTCGACCCGGTGACCCCGCCCACGCCACGGCCGTAGCCGGCGTAGGTCTCCATGATCTGTTCCTTCCGCTTGTTCGACGAATAGGACAGGTCGGCGACCAGCTTGGTGTTTTCGGTCAGCTGGAATTCGTTGTTGAAGCCGGCCGAGAACAGCTGGTCCTGGCGGGTGTTGTAGTCGTTGCGCACGATCGGCACGCCGTGATTCAGCGTGCCGCCGGTGGCGAACTTCGAGCCGCCCATGTCGGCGGTCGTGACGTTCGAATAGGTCACGCCGTCGGCGTACGGGTTCGAGAACCACTGGGCGCCGCGCGTCGTCTCCTTCTGCTTGAAGGTCGAGTAGTACAGGTCCAGCGTCGAGTGAATCCGGTCGTTCGGCTGGTACTCGAAGATACCGATGACCGCGTCGCGCTTGTTGTTGCGCGAGACGGCCATGATCTCCTGGCCGTTCAGCATCAGGGCGCCGTCGGCGCTGTCCGGCGAGGTCGATTCCGGCGGGAAGGCCTCGTAGCCATAGGCCTTGTAGCGCTTCACCTGCGACGGCGAATCCAGGTGGGCGTAGCCGAGGGCCACGCCGATCGTGCCGTCGGCGAACTGGTTGATGTAGCTGGCGCTGAAACGGCCGCCCGTGTTGCGGGAATCGTCGTTCAGCTTCTTGCCCGAGGTCTTCTCGCCGCGCAGGTTCAAGGCCAGGACGCGCTTGCCGTATCCCAGCGGGCGCACGGTGCGCAGGTCGGCGGTGCCGGAAAGGCCCATGCCCGAGACCTGGGCGTCCGGCGTCTTGTAGATCACCACGCTGGACAGCAGTTCCGACGGATACTGGTCGAACTCGACGGCGCGGTTGTCGCCGGAGCTGGCCTGCTGACGGCCATTCAGCAGGGTGGTGGTGAAGTCGGGCGCGAGACCCCGGATCGAGATCACCTGGGCGCGGCCGTTGACGCGCTGCGCGGCCAACCCGGGAAGACGCGCGATCGACTCGGCGATCGACACGTCCGGCAGCTTGCCGATGTCCTCGGCCGAGACGGCCTCGACGATCGAGGTCTCGTTCTTCTTGATGTTGATCGAGTTCTGGATGCCCGCGCGGATGCCGGTCACGACGATCGCGTCGACCGTGTCGTCGGCTTCCGGGGCCGGAGCAGCCGCCTGCTGGGCAAAGGCCGAGCCGGCCAGGGCCAGCGTGATCGCGGCGGTGGAAGCGGTGACGTAAAATTTCTGGATGGACGGACGCGCGCCGCTCTTGCGGTTTATCATCTAGCTCTCCCCTCTGAAGCCGCTCCTGCGCGAAGCGACGGCCTTTTTTGTCGTGAGGCCAACCTTGGCCGTGGAAGCGCTTCCATGGAAGCGCTTCCACTAGCATGGCAAGCGACAACGTTGTCAAGATCGAAACCGGAAAGCGGGTACGGTCGGCTGGAGCCCTTTAGCTTTAGAGGGAATCATCTAAAGCGGAAAAAGGGCTCTAAATGTTTGATCTAGAGCCTGTTTATCTCGTTTAGATGGTCCCATCCAAACGAGATAAACAGGCTCTAGTGCGCGGCCGTGGTCTGGCGGCGTACGACCGCGTGGTCCAGCTGCTGGAAGACCGGCTCGGAGGCGCTGTTGGTTCCGGTCAGGCGGGCCACCAGCATCTCGACGGCGCGCTGGCCCAGCACTTTCACCGGCTGGTGCACGGTGGTCAGAGGCGGCCAGACGATGGCGGCGACGGGGGCGTCGTCGAAGCCGGTGATCGACAGATCCCGAGGGATGCTGAGACCCCGCGCGTGGGCGGCCGACAGGGCGCCGGCGGCCATGTCGTCATTGGCGCAGACCAGGGCGCTGGGGCTCAGCGGATGGTCCAGCAGCCCCGGCGCCAGGTGTGTGCCGGAGCGGAAGGTGAAGTCGCCGCGCGCCATGATCCAGGCGTCTTCGCCCAGACCCTGCTCGGCCAGGGCGCGCTCGAACCCCTTCATGCGTCGGTCCGCGGAAAGGTGGCCCTCCAGCCCGGCGATGAAGCCGAAGCGGCGATGGCCCAGGCTGAGCAGCTCGCGCGCCATGTCGTAGCCGCCGGCCTCGTCGTCGACTCCGACTCCGTCGGCGATCCCGCGCCCCGGTCCGCCGGGCGACACCGTCACCACCTTGCAGCCCTGAGCCAAGGCCGCCTGGATCAGCGAGACGTCGTCGCTGTAGGGGGGCGACAGGATCAGGCCCTCGCAGCGCTGGCTGGTGATCAGGTCCAGCACCCGCTTCTCGCGGTCGGGCGTCTGCTGCGGGACGTTCTGGACCAGCACCTGGTAGCCCAGGGTCAGGCAGGCGCGCAGGGCCCCCAGCTCCAGAGCGGATTCATAGTAGGAATTCGGATCGTTCTCGAGGTCCGAGGCGAAGACGAAGGCCAGCAGACGGCTGGCCCCGCCGGCCAGGCTGCGGGCCTGCGGATTGACCTTGTAGTCCAGCTGCTCGATGGCTCGCATGACCCGGGTCCGAACCTCGTCGCGGACATTGGGGCCGCCGTTCAGCACTCGAGACACCGTCACGCGCGCCACACCCGAAACGCGGGCGACGTCGTCGATGGTCGGTCTCTTGCCGGTCAAATCACACTCCACTGGATACAGGACCATGGTCGGGAAGCCCCGGTCGCACAAGCGATAGGCGTTCCACAGGCAAGGGTTCGCGCGCAAGGGTTCGCACGAGATGGCTTGGCCGATCAATCAAATTGGTCTGACCAATATGAGGCGTGACATGCCCGTCGCGGCGAAACGCCAGCGCGACGCGCCCCGACTCCATAAGTTTTTGCGACAAAGCAACGACGAGGCCGCGCTAGCGACCCATACTCGACATTCGATAATTCATCATTCGATCAACGAATGCTGAGTATGCCGCCCAAACCCATTTCGCTTTTGCGAAATTGATAGATCCACTCTATCCCGTGGAGAAGTTTTATCAATTTGATCAATCTCGAGTCGGGCCTGTAACAGGGCTCATCTCTTCCAACTGGAGCGCCTCATGTCGCTGATCAACACCGAGATCAAACCCTTCACCGCCCAGGCCTACAAGGACGGCAAGTTCGTCACGGTCAGCGAAGCCGACACCAAGGGCAAGTGGTCGGTCTTCTTCTTCTACCCCGCCGACTTCACCTTCGTCTGCCCGACGGAGCTGGAAGACCTGGCCGACAACTACGACGTCTTCACCCGCCTGGGCGTCGAGATCTATTCGGTGTCGACCGATACGCACTTCTCGCACAAGGCCTGGCACGACAGCTCGCCGGCCATCGGCAAGATCAAGTACACGATGATCGGCGACCCGTCGGGCGTGGTGACCAACAACTTCGAAATCATGCGCCCGGGCGTCGGCTTGGCCGACCGCGGCACCTTCCTGGTCGACCCGCAAGGCGTGATCCAGTTCATGGAAGTCACCGCCGAAGGCATCGGCCGCAACGCCATCGAGCTGCTGCGCAAGATCAAGGCCGCCCAATACGTGGCCAGCCACCCGGGCGAAGTCTGCCCGGCGAAGTGGGAAGAGGGTGAAAAGACCCTGGCCCCGTCGCTCGACCTGGTCGGCAAGATCTAAAGCCTAAGAACTACTCGGACCGCCGGCCGTTCATTCGGACCGGTCGGCGGCCCGGCCTCGATCGTACGCCGCGTTCGATCCTCCTCCCCCGAAAATCGAACGCTACCTTTCTCTCCCCCTAGCCTTTTGGGAGCGCGCCATGCTGGACGCCGGTCTGAAGACCCAGTTGACCACCTATCTGCAGAACCTGCGCCAGCCGATCGAACTGGTCGCCTCCCTCGCGGACGACGCCGGTTCGAAGGAGATGCTGGCCTTGCTGGAAGACGTCGCCGCGACGTCGGACAAGGTCACCCTGAACCTGTCGGGCGACAACGCCCGCAAGCCCTCCTTCGCCATCACCCGCGCCGCCGGCGACGCTTCGGTGCGCTTCGCCGGCCTGCCGCTGGGTCACGAGTTCACCTCGCTGGTGCTGGCCCTGCTGCATGTCGGCGGCCACCCGCCGCGCCTCGACGCCGAGGTCATCGAACGGATCAAGGCGCTGGACGGCGACTACCGCTTCGAGACCTATTTCTCGCAGTCCTGCCAGAACTGCCCCGACGTGGTGCAGGCCCTGAACACCATGAGCGCCCTGAACCCGCGCATCAGCCACGTCGCCATCGACGGCGCCCTGTTCAAGGACGAGGTCGAGGCCCGCCAGGTCATGGCCGTGCCGACCATCCTGCTGAACGGCGAGGCCTTCGGCCAGGGCCGCATGGACGTCGAGCAGATCCTGGCCAAGCTGGACACCGGCGCGGGCGACCGCATGGCCGAGAAGATCAAGACCAAGGACGCCTTCGACGTGCTGGTCATCGGCGGCGGCCCGGCCGGCGCGGCCGCGGCGGTCTACGCCGCCCGCAAGGGCATCCGGACTGGGGTCGCGGCCGAGCGCTTCGGCGGTCAGGTGCTGGACACCATGGCGATCGAGAACTTCATCTCGGTCCCCCACACCGAGGGTCCGAAGATGGCCGCGGCGCTGGAGCAGCACGTCAAGGAATACGACGTCGACATCATGAACCTGCAGAAGGCCGTCGGTCTGGTTCCGGCCAAGACCCCGGGCGGCCTGATCGAGGTCAAGCTGGAGAACGGCGCCAGCCTGAAGTCGCGCACCGTCATCCTGTCGACCGGCGCCCGCTGGCGGAACGTCAACGTCCCCGGCGAAGCCGAGTACCGCAACAAGGGCGTGGCCTACTGCCCGCACTGCGACGGCCCGCTGTTCAAGGGCAAGCGCGTGGCGGTGATCGGCGGCGGCAACAGCGGCGTCGAGGCGGCCATCGACCTGGCCGGCATCGTCGCCCACGTCACGCTGATCGAGTTCGACAGCCAGCTGCGCGCCGACGCCGTGCTGCAACGCAAGCTGGCCAGCCTGCCGAACGTCACCATCGTCACCTCGGCCATGACCACCGAGATCCACGGCGACAACGGCAAGGTCTCGGGTCTGTCGTACAAGGACCGCAACCACGACAGCGTCCACCGCGTGGACCTGGAAGGCGTCTTCGTCCAGATCGGCCTGGTGCCCAACACCGAGTGGCTGAAGGACTCCGGCGTCGCCCTGACCAACCGCGGCGAGATCGAGGTCGACTATCGCGGCGAAACCTCGCTGCCCGGCGTCTTCGCCGCCGGCGACGCGACGGTCACGCCCTACAAGCAGATCATCATCGCCATGGGCGAAGGCGCGAAAGCCTCGCTGTCGGCCTTCGACTACCTGATCCGCCAGGTTCCGGCGAACGAGGAGGCGGAGGCGGCTTAAGCGCCGACGCGGGCGGCGGCGGCGACCATGGCTACGGGTCGCGGCGCCGCTCGGTCGCGGCCCCCTCGCTCCCGGTGGTCTCCACCAGTTCCTCCATGAACAACGCCATCAGCGCGGATTGCGAGCGCACGCCGGCCTTGGCGTAGACCCGGGCCAGTTGGGCGCGCACGGTGCCGGCGGCCGCGCCGCGAAGGGTGGCGATCTCGGCGACGTCACAGCCCTTCAAGGCGAAGAGGGCGACATCCGCCTCGGCCCCGGTCAGCCGCCAATCGGAAAAACGCAGATGCGCGAGGTCGGCCAGGGCGCCCTTGGCCGCGGCCACCGCCGCCTCGTCCCGGCGCGCCCGCAGGACGAGCCAGCGCACCTGGGTCGCACCGAACAGGACGCCGACCAGCAGGGCCAGCGCCGCGCCGCCCTCGGCCAGCAGGTGCGAACCCAGTCCGCCAGCGCGCAGATCGCCGGTGAAGTCGACCAGGAAGAAGATGGTCGCGGCCAGCTGCAGGATCACGATGACCGCGATCATCGTGATCCTGTGCTCGAGGGCTCGACGTCGATTGATCATCGCCAGAGACTTAGCGCCGCCCGGGAAGCATCGCCAAGACTATCCGCCGACCGCTCCGCCGCGTCTCGAAGACGACGCCCGCGATGTGCAGGACGATGAGGCCGTAGAGCAGGTTCACCGCCGCCTCGTGGATCTCGGTCAGCGGGCCCTCCTCGTGCTCTTCGCCGGCTTCCCCGGCCTCTTCGTGGTCATCCCCGTCACGATCGAGCGTCGCGACCACCGCGGCGGGAGAGGCGCCGGCGCGTTCCGGCGCGGCGGGGGCGCTGACCATCAGCACGCCGGTCACGACGATGACGGCCAGTACGCTCCAGATCGCATAGACCATCAGGGCGCCCAGCGGGTTGTGCGAGGCGTGCTCGGTGCGTCGACCGGCGACGATCTCCCGGACATGCGCCAGGGCGCGGCCCGGGCTGGGCGGGAAGGCCGAAAATCGGGCCTCGGCCGGTCCGATGACGCCCCAGATCAGACGCAGGATCAGGGTGGCGGCCAGCGTATAGCCGACCCACAGGTGCGGGGCCGAACCCGCCTCGGTGATCAGGCCGTTGGCGAGGACGGCGGCGACAACGGTCCAGTGCGTCAGCTTGACCACCGGGTCCCAGCGGCGGGGCGCCGGCGTGGTCTCAGTCCCGGTCATGGCGGCGCTCCGCGTCAGGCTTGTCGCCACGCTCGGCGTCGTCACGATCCCTGGACTTGTGGCTGCTGGCCTTGTGGCGGGCGCCATCGTCGTCCGGATCCTCGGCCTTGCCGGGCGCCGGCTTGGACGCGGCGGGGGCGAGCGAGACGACCTTGACCCGAGGAAGCCTGGCCTCCTCCGCGAGGGCGGGGGCGCCCAGGGCCAGGATCACGAGGCTGGCGCCGAATATGGCGAACGAGGGTTTGGTCACTTGCGGTTCTCCCGTGCTTGAGACGAGAGAAGGCGTGCGCCGCGCCAGCCGGCGCGGCCATAGGCGGGAGGCTTACAGGCGCGGGATAAGCGCCTGCTTACGGGCCTCAGGCCGTCTCCAACGCCTCGTTGCGCACCAGCGCCGCGTAGGTGTCCATCAGGTCCAGCGACAGCTTGCCCGGCGTGAACTTGAACTCACCGATCTCGGAGACCGGGGTCACCTCGGCGGCGGTGCCGACGATGAAGCACTCGGTGAAGGTCGACAGCTCTTCCTTCTGGATGTGGCGCTCGACGACCTCGATCCCCTTGCCGCGCGCGATGTCGATCACCGTGCGGCGGGTGATGCCGTCCAGGAAGCAGTCGGGCTTGGGGGTGTGCAGGGCGCCGTCCTTGACGAAGAAGACGTTCGCGCCCGTGGCTTCCGCCACATAGCCGCGATAGTCGAGCATCATCGCGTCGGCGTAGCCGTCCTTCTCGGCGGCGTGCTTGGAGATGGTGCAGATCATGTAGAGGCCGGCGGCCTTGGCCGCGACCGGGGCGGTCTTGGGGTCCGGACGCTGGTACTTGGCCCAGGTCAGGCGGATGCCCTTGGCCTTGGTCGCTGGATCGAAGTAGCTGGGCCACTCCCAGACGGCGATGGCGACGTGGATCTTGGTCTGCTGCGCCGAAACACCGATCATTTCGCTGCCCCGCCAGGCGATCGGGCGGACATAACAATCCTTGAGGTTATTCTTGGCCGCCGTCGCCTTGCAGGCCTCGTCGATCTCGGCCACCGTGTAAGGGATCTTGAAGTCGAGGATCTCCGCCGACTTGAACAGGCGCTCGGTATGCTCGGTCAGCTTGAAAATCTCGCCGCCGTACATCCGCTCGCCCTCGAACACGGACGAGGCGTAGTGAAGTCCGTGGGTCAGTACGTGCACCTTCGCCTCGCGCCAGGGAACGAACTGGCCGTCCAGCCAGATCCAACCGTCACGATCGTCGAAGGGAACCAGAGACATCGGTCCAAGACCTCCTTATTGGAAACCCGGCTCTTAGACGCCCCGAGGACGGGGGCGTCAAATAAAATGGACTCCTCGAGATGATAGCCCCGCTGCAGCCCGGTTCGGACGATCCCCGTCTGATCCTCCGCGAGGAGGAGCTGGACGGCGGGCTGGAACTGATCCTGCTGGCCGAGGCCTCGCTGTGGGCCGCCGTCGACACGGCGCTGGAGGCCGAGCCCCTGGGTCTGGGCCGCTCGCATTGGCGCGCGACCTTCCTGCTGCGCCGCCGGCCGGGCATTGGCGTGCAGGACCTCTCGAAGCTGACCAGCCTGTCCAAACAGGCCGCCAGCCGCACCCTTGCCGACCTGCAGAAGGCCGGCCTGGTCGAGCGCGGCGCGGGCGATCTGGACGGCCGTCGGCGTCCGGCGACCCTGACCCCCGAGGGCGTGGCCTTCGAGCAGCGCACCGCCGAGCGGCTGCGGGCGCTGCTGGCCCGCGCCTACCGCACCGGCGGTCTTGACGGCGTGGCCGGCGCGCGGCGGATCATGGCGGCGCTGGCCGGCCCGCGCCAGGGCGTCGGCGCCCCCCGCCGTCAAACCTGATAGTGTTACGCCATGAGTCCTGAAGAGCGCCGCGAGCGTCACATCCTGGTCGTCGACGACGACGACCGCCTGCGCAAGCTGATCAAGGAATTCCTGGGCCGCGCCGGCTTCCGGGTCACGGCCGCCTCGGACGCGGCCGGAGCCGACCGCCTGTTCGGCGCGCTGGACTTCGACCTGATGGTGCTGGACGTGATGATGCCCGGCGAGGACGGCTACGCCTTCACCAAGCGCCTGCGGTCCAAGGGCGGCGAAAGCGGTCGCACGCCGATCCTGATGCTGACCGCCCGCGACCAGACCGCCGACCGCATCGAAGGTCTGTCCAGCGGGGTCGACGACTATCTGGGCAAGCCGTTCGAGCCGCAGGAGCTGCTCCTTCGCATCGAGGCCATCCTGCGCCGCTCGTCGGCGCGCCCGGTGGGGCCCAAGGCGCTGCTGCTGGGCCGCTGCACGTTCGAGGCCGATCGCGGCGAACTGACCTGTGACGGCGAGGTCGTGCGCCTGACCGAGGCCGAGGTCACTCTGCTGCGCCGCCTGGCCCGCTCGGCTCACGAGCCGGTCGACCGCCTGGAGCTGGCTCGCGACACCGCCGACGCCACCGGCCGCGCGGTCGACGTCCAGGTCACCCGCCTGCGCCGCAAGATCGAGCCGGATCCGAAGAACCCGCGCTACCTCCAGACCGTGCGCGGCGTCGGCTATCGGCTGGCGCCGGACTGATTGATGCGCCTGCGCACCAAGCTGTACGTCCCGCTCTTCATCAAGCGCTGGCTGCCGACGAGCCTGTTCGGGCGCAGCTTGCTGATCATCATCCTGCCGGTGGCGGTGATGCAGATCGCCGTGACATGGGCCTTCTTCGACGCCCACTGGCAGTCGGTGACCAGCAAGCTGTCCGAGGGCCTGGCCGGCGACATCGCCTGGGCCGTGCAGTCCTACGAGGACGATCCCAGCCCCGCCGCCGTCGAAAAGCTGGCCAAGCGGGCCGAGGACTCGATGTCACTGTCGATCGCCTTCCAGAAGGGCCGCAAACTGCCGACCGGACACCGGCCCTCGCTGTTCGCGGCCCTGGATCGTTCGCTGGACAAGGCGCTGGACGATCGGCTCGACAACCCGTTCTGGTTCGATACCACCCGCTACACGGCCTATATCGACATCCGCGTGCAGGTGAAGGACGGGGTCCTGCAGATCTACGCGCTGCGCGACCGCGCCTACGCCACCCAGGGGCACATCTTCATCCTGTGGATGGTGGTGGCGACCATGCTGCTGACGGCGGTGGCCATCCTGTTCATCCGCAATCAGGTGCGGGCCATCGAGCGCCTGGCCGACGCCGCCGACGCCTTCGGCCGGGGCGAGGACCACGACTTCAAGCCGCACGGCGCGCGCGAGGTGCGCCAGGCGGCCATGGCCTTCATGGCCATGCGGGCGCGCATCATCCGCCACATCGAGCAACGCACCGCCCTCCTGGCCAGCGTCAGCCATGACCTGCGCACGCCGCTCACCCGCCTGAAGCTGGAAATGGCCATGTCCGAGCCCAGCGAACAGCTGGAGGCCATGAAGGGCGACCTCTCCGAGATGGAGCACATGATCGACGAGTACCTGGCCTTCGCCCGCGGCGAGGGCGGGGAGGCCGTGCAGGAGGTCAACCTGTCGGAGCTGGTCGAGGGCGTGGTCGCCGACGCCGAGCGCGGCGGGGCGATGGTCGAGACCGAAATCACCCGCGACCTGGAGGCGCGGCTACGGCCCCTGGCCTTCCGTCGGGCGTTGGCGAACCTGATCGACAACGGCGTCGCCCACGCCGACCGGGTGAAGGTGACGGCCACGGCCCGCCTGACGGGCGGCGTCGAGGTGACGGTCGACGACGACGGCCCGGGGATCCCCGAGGACCGCTACGAGGAGGCCTTCAAGCCGTTCTCGCGCCTGGACGAGAGCCGGAACCAGAACGAAAAGGGCGTCGGCCTGGGCCTGGCCATCGCCCGCGACATGGCGCGCGGGCTGGGCGGGGATCTGGTGCTATCGCGGTCGATGATGGGCGGCCTGCGAGCCTCGATCCGGCTGCCGGGCTAGAGCAATTTCCGATCCAATTGGATCGGTGAAATGCTCTAGCATCTTGTTTTAACGCATTTTCTGACGACGAACCGGTATCCACTTCGTCGGAAAATGCTCTAGAACCCCGCCCCGATCTTCGCCAGCCGGTCGGCCATCTGCTTCAGGCGCTTGTCCAGCTCCGCCATCGTCCGGTTCAGCGCGCCTTCGTCGTCCCGCCAGACCTGGACCACGCGGGCCCAGACGGCGGTCATGGCGGCCAGGCGCGGGGCGGTGGCCTCGACGCCGGCGGCTTCCAGAACGGCGCGGGCGATGCGCGGGAAGCGGGTCGCCGAGACGAGGACGCCCTCGGCCTTGGCGATGGCGATCAGGGCGGCGCGATGGGGCTCCATCGCTTCCAGCCGGGCCATGGCGGCGTCGAACAGGCGATCGTGGACGTCGGCGGTCTCGGCATAGTCGACGCCCAGCGCCGCGCGGTCGAAGCGGGCCGAGAGATGGGCCAGCACCGCGTGCTTGCTGTCGGCCAGCCCGTAGAGCTCGGCGAAGGGGACCTCGGCCTTCACGGCGATGTCGCGCAGGGCGATGGCCGGCCACGGCTTGTCGGCGGCCAGGGCGAGGGCCGCGGCGGCGGCCCGGTCGAGGATGTCGTCGTCAGCGGAGATTGGGGCGTCGGTCATGGGAGTCAGATGGCGGCGGAAAGCGACGAGAGCAAGACGCTTAGCCGCCAAGTTCCTTCGAGCGCGCCACGGCCGCGTCCAGCGCCTTCGGCAGCAGGTCTCCGAAGCCGCCCTCGCCCATCAGCACCGCCAGCGCCGCCGCCGTCGTGCCGCCCGGCGACGTCACCTGCTTGCGCAGTTCGGCCGGCTCCTCGCCGCTCTTCTCCATCAGGGCGGCGGCGCCGATGATCGTGGCCCGGGCCAGGCGGGCGCTATCCGCCGCGTCCAGGCCCTGGGCCGCGCCAGCGGCTTCGAGCGCCTCGATGAAGGCGTAGAGATAGGCCGGGGCCGAGCCCGACACGGCGGTGGCCGCGTGCATCAGGTCCTCATTCGGCAGGTCGACCACGGTCGCGACCGGCGCGAACAGGGCATGGGCGGCGGCCCGGGCGTCGCCATCCTCGGCATGGATCGAGGCCGCTCCCCGGCCGATGGCGACGGCGGTGGTCGGCATCACCCGCGCCACGCGACGGCCGCCGAAAACTTCGGAGATGTCCGCCGCGCGGACACCGGCGGCGATCGAGACGATGACGGCGTCGGGGGCCAGGTGCGCAACTACGTCCTTGACCGCCTCGCGCCAGATCTGCGGCTTCACGGCCAGCAGCACGGTCTTGGCGGCGGACAGGGCTTCAAGCGGCGGATTGACCACCGCGCCGGCGAAGGCGTCGGCGTCGGCGTTCGGATCACGCACGATCAGGTCGGCGGCGGCGAAAGCGCCGGCCGCGCTCCAGCCTTCGATCAAGGCGCCGCCCATGCGGCCCGCGCCGAGGAGGAGAATGGGGGTCATGCGCGAACCTCTACCTCTATCCTTCTCCCCTCGCGGGAGAAGGTGGCCTGCGAAGCAGGTCGGATGAGGGGTTTCTCGACGGATCAGCCGCGAAACGGCGAGGCAGCCGCCGTGCGACCCCTCTTCCGTCGCTTCGCGACACCTTCTCCCGCAAGGGGAGAAGGGAAGTCCAGTCTAAATCAAGCCTGGCCGACGGTCTCGAACATGCAGGCGGCCATGGCCTCGTCCGGGGTCTTGGCGCCCTGGAGCAGGAATTCGAAGGCCGGGAAGAAGCGATCGGCGGCTTCCACCGCCGCGTCGATCATCGAGGCGGCCTGGGCCATGGTCGGGCGCTCGCCCGCCGGCAGGGCCAGGGCGTGGCGGAACACCACTTCGCCGTCCTCGGTCCAGACCTCGAAGTGGCCCAGCCAGACGCGCTGGTTGATCAGGGCCAGCAGCTCGTAGGCGTTGGCGCGCTTGGATTTCGGCGCGCGCAGGTCCAGCGACAGGCACAGCTGCAGGCAGTCGGCTTCCGGACGCCAGGCGAACCACAGCTCGTAGTCCTTCCAGTCGCCCTTCAGCGCGAACGCCAGATCGCCGTCTTCCGTGCGGTCGAAGGTCAGGTTTTCGGCCGACAGCACGTGTTCGACCACCTCGAGGGGGTCGAGCGCCATCAGGACGTCGTCGTCTTCCGGTTGGGTGTCCATGAAAAACCTACGTCCCCGCCCGCGACGGCGAGGGTTACCCCCGCCATGAATCGCTCACGTGCCTAGGGACACTAATCTGCTTCGTGACGTTCGTCTCAACTCGCTTCACGCCGTGAGCGAGCGCCGAATCACCTATTCGCCTGGAGTCGCGGTTTTTCCAGAGGCGCTTTTGGCGGGGGCCTTCTTGGCCGCCTTCAGGGTCGCGACCTCTTCGCGCAGGGCGGCGACCTCGGCCTTCAGGGCCTCGAAATCATCGCGGCGGATCAGGTCGAATTCGGCCGCCAGACGATCAGCCTGGGCCCGCATGGCGGTCTTGGCCTCCTCGCCGGCCGTCTGGGCGATGCCCATGGCCGCCTGGGTCAGCTTGGCGAATTCGTCGAGGAAGGGGTTCTGGCTGTGCATCGCGGTTCCGAGTGGCCCGAAGGGTGGGCTACGCCCTTATATGGGAAACGGGGGATGAAAGCGAAGCCCGAAGGCTATACGAGTGCGACCATGTGTCCCGCACGGAGCCGCACGTGATTTTCCCGAACATCGACCCGATCGTGCACATCGGTCCCTGGGCCCTGCAATGGGGTCCGCTGGCCTTGCGCTGGTACGCCCTTGCCTATGTGGCGGGCATCCTGCTGGGCTGGCGTTTCGCCGTCCGGATGACCCGGACCGAGCGCCTGTGGGGCGGCCGTACGCCAACCGCCACGCCGCTGCAGATCGACGATCTGGTGCTGTGGATCACCCTGGGCATCATTCTGGGCGGGCGGCTGGGCTACATCCTGTTCTACATGCTGATGAACGAGGACCAGCGGATCTGGCTGTTCGCGCACCCGCTGGACCTGTTCAAGATCTGGGAGGGCGGCATGTCGTTCCACGGCGGCTTCCTGGGCGTCTGCGCGGCGATCGCCCTGTTCGCCCGCCAGCAGAAGATCGACATGCTGAAGCTGGGCGACCTGATCGCGCCGTCAGCCCCGATCGGCCTGTTCTTCGGCCGCATCGCCAACTTCATCAATGGCGAGTTGTGGGGCCGGCCGACCGACGGGCCGTTCGGCATCATCTTCTGCAACGAGACGATCAAGGCCGCTCACCCACAGCACATTTGCCCGGCCGGCTCATACCCGCGCCATCCCAGCCAGCTCTACGAGGCGGGGCTGGAGGGCTTGCTGCTGTTCCTCATTCTGGTCTTCGCCGTCTATCGCCTGAAGTGGCTGCAGCGGCGCGGGGCGATCGTGGCGACCTTCCTGATCGCCTACGGCCTGTTCCGCCTGTCGCTGGAAAATGTGCGCAATCCCGACGTCGGCATGCCCGACTTCCCGTTCGGCCTGACCATGGGGATGATGCTGTCGACCCCGATGATCCTGGTTGGCGGCTGGCTGTTGTGGAAGGCGCTGCGCGAGCCTGTTCAAGTCGGTCCAGGCGAAGGCGGGCATGAGCCTGCTTGATCGCCTGAAGGCGCAGATCGCCCAGGACGGGCCGATCGGCGTCCCCGAGTTCTTCACCCGCTGCCTGCACGACCCGCGCGACGGCTACTACGCGATGCGCCCCTCTTTAGGTGGTCTTGGGGGCGCGGGCGGCGACTTCATCACCGCGCCGCTGGTCAGCCAGATGTTCGGCGAGCTGATCGGCCTGTGGGTGCTGGAGACCTGGACCCGCATGGGCCGGCCCGCGCCGTTTCGCCTGGTCGAGATGGGCCCGGGCGACGGCACGCTGATGAGCGACCTGCTGCGGGCGGCGCGGCTGGATCCGGACTTCCTGGCGGCGACCGAGGTCTGGCTGGTCGAGGTGTCGGGGCCGCTGCGCGCGAAGCAGGCCGCCAAGCTAGGCGAAGGCCCGCGCTGGGTCGGTCGCCTGGACGAGGTCCCGGCCGGCGCGCCGATGATCCTGGTGGCCAACGAGCTGCTGGACTGCCTGCCCGCTCGCCAGTTCGTCCGGACCAGGGACGGCTGGGCCGAGCGGGTGATCGGGTTGGGCGAGAACGGTCAACTGGCGTTCGGGCTGCGCGGCCTCGGGAAGTCGCCTGACGCCGCGCCGCTTCACCTGCCCGAAGCCGGCGAAGGGAGCGTCTGGGAATCTTCGCCCGCCCAGGCCGCCCTGGCCTCGGACATCGCCCACCGCCTCGCTGCCGACGGCGGCGCGGCGCTGCTGATCGACTATGGCCGCGACGCGCCGGAGGCCGGCGACACTCTGCAGGCCGTCCGCAATCACCAGAAGGTCGACCCGCTGACCACGGCGGGCCTGGCTGACCTCACCGTCTGGGTCGACTTCCCGTCGGTCATCGCCGCCGCGCGGCAAACCGGCGCCAAGGCCGGGCCGATTCTTAGCCAGGCCGAGTTCCTGCTGGCCCTGGGGATCGAGACCCGCGCCCAGGCCTTGGCCGCGGCCCGCCCCGATCACGCCGATCGGATCGCGAGACAGCTTGATCGTCTGGTCGGAGAGGCGCAGATGGGCGCTCTGTTCAAGGTCGCGTGCCTGACCGCGCCCGACCTTTCGCCCCCCCTCTTCGAGGACGCGACATGACCGCGAAGACGCCCGACCTGCCCGCCATCCAGTCGCCCCTGCTGGCCAGCCTGCCAGGGATCAAGCACGCCTTCTTCACGCGCAAGGGCGGAACCTCGACGGGGATCTATGACAGCCTCAACGTCGGGCGCGGCAGCAAGGATGATCCCGCCGACGTTATCGAGAATCGCGCCCGCGCCGCCCGCTGGTTCGGCGGCGATCCGGAAGACCTCAACACCTGCTACCAGATCCACTCCACCATCGCGATCAAGGCCGACGGCTCGTGGGGCGACGCGAGGCCCGAGGGCGACGCGGTGGTGACGAAGACTCCCGGCGTCATCTGCGGGGCCCTGGCCGCCGACTGCGCGCCGGTGCTGCTGGCCGATCCCGGGGCCCGGATCGTGGCCGCCGCCCATGCCGGCTGGCGCGGGGCCCTGGACGGCGTCGTCCAGGCCGCCGTCGACGCCATGGTCGAGCTGGGCGCTCGGCCCGAACGCATCACCGGCGTCGTCGGCCCCTGCATCGGCCCCAAGTCCTACGAGGTAGGGCTGGAGTTCCTGCACAGGTTCGAGGCCGACTGCCCCGGCTCGGGCCGGTTCTTCAAGCCGGGCGCGACCGACGACAAGCGCTTCTTCGACCTGCCGGCGTTCGTGCTGGACCGCCTGGAGACCGCCGGCGTCGAGCGTCGCGAGTGGGTCGGCCGCGACACCCGGGTCGAGGAGGAATGGTTCTTCTCCAACCGCCGCGCCTTCCTGAACGGCGAGGGCGACTACGGCCGCCTGCTGTCGGCGATCAGCCTGGAAGCGTGACCGTCCGGACACGGATGCCAATAAGTCGCCACGTTAACACTTGCCCCTGAGGCGATCGCTGATAGAAGGCCCCGCATCGGCCGCCCCCCACCCCGAGATATCTCCATGAAGCTGCTGTCCGGCAACTCCAACCGCCCGCTGTCCCAGGCGATCGCGGAATATCTCGATATGCCGCTGACGCGCGCCCAGGTGCGCCGGTTCGCCGACCTCGAGGTGTTCGTCACCATCGACGAGAACGTGCGGGGCGAGGACGTCTTCGTCATCCAGTCGACCAGCTATCCGGCCAACGACAACCTGATGGAGCTGTTGATCTGCATCGACGCCCTGAAGCGCGCGTCGGGCAAGCGGATCACCGCCGTGCTGCCCTATTTCGGCTACGCCCGCCAGGACCGTAAGACCGGCGGCCGCACGCCGATCTCGGCCAAGCTGGTCGCCAACCTGATCACCCGCTCGGGCGCCGACCGCGTTCTGACGATGGATCTGCACGCCGGCCAGATCCAGGGCTTCTTCGACATCCCGACCGACAACCTGCTGCCCTCGCGTCTGATGGCCGAAGACATCCGTCGCCACTATCCGATGGGTCCCGACCTGATGGTCGTCTCGCCGGATGTCGGCGGCGTGGTGCGCGCCCGCGCCCTGGCCAAGCGCCTGGAAGACGCCGACCTCGCCATCGTCGACAAGCGCCGCTCGGGCCCGGGCCAGTCTGAAGTCATGAACATCATCGGCGACGTCAAGGACCGCCGCTGCATCCTGTTCGACGACATCGCCGATTCGGCCGGGACGCTGTGCAACGCCGCCCAGGCCCTGATGAGCCACGGCGCCAAGTCGGTCAGCGCCTACATCACCCACGGCGTCCTATCGGGCGCGGCGGCGGACCGCGTCGCCAATTCGGTGCTGACCGAGCTGGTCGTCACCGACTCGATCGAGGCCTCCGACCCGGCCAAGGCCTGCCCCAAGATCCGCTACGTCTCGTGCGCCCCGCTGATCGGCGAGGCCATCCGCCGCATCGCCAACGAAGAGTCGGTGTCGAAGCTGTTCGACTAAGCCCATCGGGCGAGCGCCGAGCGCGAACTCGCCTCGCGCACGGCAACGCTTGTAAAAGTCTGGTTAACGAGGCGAAGTCACAATCTCGCCGACCCGGGCTGCTATGCGCGCCCCAAGACTTGATGGGGATGTTCAGAAAATGCGTTCTTTTTCGCGTACGCGCGTCGTCCTGACGACGACCGTCGTGGCGCTGGCCGCCCTGGTGGCGGCCTGTAGCTCGCCGCCGCCGCCGCCGCCGCCGCTCGTGCAGGCCCCGCCCCCGCCGCCGCCGATCACGCTGTCGGCCAGCATCGTCGAGCGGGCCAGCGCCTTCCGCGGCTATATGGCCCGCGCCGGCGCGGTGTCTCCGACCTTCCAGAACGGCGAGCAGATCCAGGCCTCGCTGAAGATCGGCGCGGCCTATGAGGCCAAGTCGTTCATGAACGGCGCGGTGGCCTACGCCGCCGTCCTGGCCCTGCAGGACCCCACCTTCGTCGCCTCGGTGCGCGAGGTCGCGGCCAATCCGACCCAGCGCCAGGAGATGATCAACAACATCTTCTCCAACCCCTCGTACGCGGCCGTGTTCAAGGGCGCCGACAGCGCCGCCGGCCTGATCATCGATACCGTCGGCCGCGACGGCCTGAAGGTCTACATGGCCGGCAAGGCCGTGAAGCAGGCCGCCTATGACGTGCAGAGGTCGACCTGGTCGAAGAGTTCGGTCGTCGATCGCGACGGTCGCCTGGCCTCGGCCAAGTCGCTGTCGGCGATTCCGGCCCTGGCCGAAAGCGCCGACGTGGCCGTGCTGCAGCAGGCCTCGACCGGCGGCCAGTCGCTGGGCCTGACCCCGCGCGCGGCGCCCGCCCCCTACCAGCCCGTGGTCATCCGCGGCCTGGCGGTCGCGGCCCTGGCCGCCCTGGGCGCGGCCGGCGACAACAACCTGGCCTCGATCGACGCGCTGAGCGGCGACTGGGCGACGGCCAACTGCCTGAACATGGCCAAGCTGAACCTCTACCAGTGCCTGGCCGTGTCCAAGCCGCACTACGAGGACATCTTCTGCCTGGGTCAGCACATCCTGATCGACACCGGCGCGTGCGTGGTCAAGGCCTCGGGCGCGACCCTGCCGCCGGAACCGCCCCCGCCGCCGAAGGCCGAGCCGGTCAAGAAGGCCGTGGCCAAGAAGGCTCCGGCCAAGAAGTCGGCCACCAAGAAGAGCTGATCTTCTCCCCGATTCCAGCCGAAAGGGCCGGGCGTTGCGTCGCCCGGCCCTTTTGTGTATGTAGCGCGACCCCAAAACGATGCTGGCGAGCGTGGCGATACAGCCATAGGCGCCGGGTCACAAAAGAGAGCATCCGGCTCTCTAGAAAGACACGACAATGTCCGAGATCATTCTGAACGTTGAAGTCCGTGAAGGCGCCGGCACCGGCGCGGCCCGCGCCGTCCGTCGCGAAGGCAAGGTCCCGGGCACCCTGTACGGCGGCGGCAAGGCCCCGGTGAACATCGCCGTGCGCGCCAACGAGTTCCGCAAGTCGCTGTACACCGGCAAGCTGCTGGGCCACCTGGTCACGCTGCAACACGGTGAAGACAAGCAATCGGTCATCGCCAAGGCCGTCCAATTCCACCCGGTCACCGATGAGCCGGTCCACTTCGACCTGTACCGCGTCGACGAGCACCAGCTGATCAAGATCGAAGTGCCGGTTCACTTCAAGAACCACGAAACCTCGGTCGGCCTGAAGAAGGGCGGCTCGCTGGAAGTGATCCGTCACACCGTCGAACTGGCCTGCCCTGCCGACAAGATCCCGGAAGAGCTGGTCATCGACCTGACCGACCACGACATCGGCGACACCATCCGCATCTCGGAAGTGAAGCTGCCGGAAGGCGTGAAGCCGGCCGTGGACCGCGACTTCGTGATCGCGACCCTGAAGGCCTCGTCGGCCGCCCAGTCGGACGCCGGCGACACCACGGCCGAGGCCTAATCCGCTCGGTCATCCGACCGAACTGTTTTACGGAACGGGCGGGCCTTCGGGTCCGCCTGTTTTCGTTTGAAGTCTTGAGATCCAAGCGATGCTGATCCTCGCCGGCCTGGGCAATCCCGAGCCCAAGTACGAGAAGAACCGCCACAACGTCGGCTTCATGGCCGTCGACGCGCTCGCGCGGAAATGGGGGACCGCCCCTTGGCGCGCCCGCTTCCAGGGCCTGGCGTGCGAGGGGCAGGTCGGCACGCCCGACGGTCCGGTCAAGCTGCTGCTGCTCAAACCCAAGACCTATTACAATGAGAGCGGCCGCGCCGTGGGCGAGGCGATGAAGTTCTTCAAGCTGGCGCCGTCCGACGTCATCGTCTTCCACGACGAGATCGACATGGCCCCTGGCCGCTTCCGGATGAAGGCCGGCGGCGGGGCGGCGGGCAACAACGGCATCCGCTCGGTGACCAGCCAGGTCGGCGACGCCTTCCGCCGGGGCCGCATCGGCGTGGGCCATCCGGGCCACAAGGACGCGGTCATGCACTACGTGCTGGGCGACTTCCACAAGGTCGAGCACCAGTGGCTGGACCCGATGCTGGACGCCATCGCCGACGCCCTGCCCTTCGCCGCCGCGGGCGACGACGAGCGCTATCAGGCCGAGGTCATGCGCCTGGCGCCGGCGCCCAAGGCCGATCCGCGCAAGCCTGGCAAGGACGACTGACGATGTTCTCGCTTCCCCTGCCGTTGATCGGCCTGTCGCTCCTGATCGCCATCGCCCTGTGCGTCCACGTGGTCCGCACCGGCCAGCAGATGTACTGGCTGTGGATCATCCTGGCGTTCCAGCCGATCGGCGGGCTCGTCTACTTCGTCGCCATCATCGCGCCCGCCTGGTTTGGCGGCCGCACCGCCCAGAAGATGGGTCAGGCGGCCCGCAAGGCCATCGATCCGCAGCGCGAGTACCGCGAGGCCGCCCGCGCCGTCGATGACGCCCCTACGGTCGCCAACCGCGTCCGCCTGGCCGTCGCCGCCACGGAGCTGGGCAAGCACGCCGAGGCCGAAAAGCTCTATGCCGACAGCCTGACCGGCATGTACGCCGACGATCCGCAGCTGCTGCTGGGCCGCGCCAACGCCCTGATCGAGCTGAGCCGTCCGGCCGAGGCCCTGCCCCTGCTGGAAAAGCTGGGCGAGACACCCACGGGCGGCCGCACGGCCCATATCATGCTGGCGCTGGGCCGCGTCTACCACGCCCTGGGCCGGGAGGAGCAGGCCGAGACCGCGCTCTCCTGGGCCGCCGACAACTATCCGGGCTTCGAGGGCATCGCCCGCTATGCCGTCTTCCTGGCCCGCACGGGCCGCAAGGACGAAGCCCGCGCCCAGCTGGCCGAGATCGACAAGCGCCTGTCCAAGACCCACGCCCACTTCCGCAAGGAGGCCAAGGCCTGGCGCGACTTCGCGGCCCAGGGGGTGGGTTAGAACCGCCCGCGCTGGAAATCCTCGAACGCCTGCACGATCTCCTCGCGGGAGTTCATCACGAACGGGCCATGCCAGAAGACCGGCTCGTCGATCGGGCGGCCGGCCAGCAGCAGCACCCGCGCGTCGGTGACGGCCTCGACGCGGACCGTCTCGCCACGACCCAGAAAGACGCCCGACAGCGCGTCGACCGTGTCATGCGCGACGCGGACCTGGCCCTCGTAGACGGCCAGCATGGTGTTGCGGTCATCGCCCACCGGCTCCTCGAACACGGTCCCGGCCGGCAGGACGACGTCGAAATAGAGGGCGTCGACCGCGCCGCCGCCGATCGGGCCGGCCGTGCCAACGTCCGTGACGCCGGAGATCACCTTGACCGTGACGCCGCCGTCGCGGGCCTCGACCGGGATCGCATCGCTCTCGAACTCGCTATAGCCGGGCGCGCTCATCTTCAGCCTGGCCGGCAGGTTCACCCACAGCTGAAAGCCGCGCATCCGGCCCTGCGCCTGCTCGGGCATCTCGGAGTGAACGATGCCCTTGCCGGCCCGCATCCACTGGATCCCGCCCGGCCCGATCACGCCCTCGCGGCCGGTGTTGTCCTTATGCCGCATCCGGCCTTCCAGCATGTAGGTCACGGTCTCGAAGCCGCGATGCGGATGGTCGGGGAAGCCGCCCATGTAGTCGGACGCCTGGTCGTTGTCGAAGCAGTCCAGCATCAGGAACGGATCGAACATCTGGGCTTCCGGCGTGCCCAGCATCCGGGTCAGCCGCACGCCGTCGCCATCCGAGGCGGGCATGCCCTTCACGATCTTCAGGACGGGACGAACGCTCATGGGAAGCTCCTTTGCGCCTTTGATATCTGATCTGGTTGCAGTTCATGCAAGAGGGGTCCGGTTCGCCTTTCCCGACCATCCGTGCTAATCGCCCGCCCAACGAAATCCACGAGAGTTCCATGGCCCTTAAAGTCGCCATCGTCGGCCTGCCCAACGTCGGCAAGTCCACCCTGTTCAACGCCCTGACCCAGACGGCGTCGGCCCAGGCCGCCAACTACCCGTTCTGCACGATCGAGCCCAACACCGGCGAAGTGGCCGTGCCCGAGCCGCGCCTGGACGCCCTGGCCAAGGTGTCCGGTTCCAAGGAAATCATTCCGGCCCGGATCACCTTCGTCGACATCGCCGGCCTGGTGCGCGGCGCGTCGAAGGGCGAGGGCCTGGGCAACCAGTTCCTGGCCAATATCCGCGACTGCGACGCCGTGGCCTTCGTGGCCCGCTGCTTCGAGGACGGCGACATCGTCCACGTCGAAGGCCGCATCGACCCGATCAGCGATCTCGAGATCATCGAGATGGAACTGATGCTGGCCGACCTGGAGAGCCTGGAAAAGCGCGTTCCCGCCCTGGAAAAGCGCGCCAAGGTCGGCGCCGACAAGGACAGCGCCAACACGCTGCGCCTGGCCAATATCGCCCTGGCTCTGCTGCGCGAAGGCCGCCCCGCCCGCGCCGCCAAGATCGACGCCGACGACGAGAAGGCTTGGCACATGCTGCAGCTGTTGACCTCGCTGCCGGCCCTCTATGTCTGCAATGTCGACGAAGGCAGCGCCGACAAGGGTAACAAGTACAGCGACCTGGTCGCCGAACGCGCCGCCAAGGACAACGCCAAGTCGGTGGTCATCTCGGCCCAGATCGAGAGCGAGATCGCCCTGCTGGACGCCGCCGAACGCGCCGAGTTCCTGGAGACCCTGGGCCTGGAGGAGCCGGGCCTGAACCGTCTGATCCGCGAGGCCTACACCCTGCTGAACCTGCAGACCTATTTCACGGTCGGCCCCAAGGAAGCTCGCGCCTGGACCATCCACGTCGGCGACACCGGCCCGCAGGCGGCCGGCGTCATCCACACCGACTTCGAGAAGGGCTACATCCGCGCCGAGACTATCGCCTTTGACGACTTCATCCGTCTGGGCGGCGAAAACGGCGCCAAGGAAGCCGGCAAGATGCGGGCCGAAGGCAAGGAGTACGTCGTCAAGGACGGCGACGTGATGCACTTCCGCTTCAACGTCTAAGCGTTCAGAACAAAGTCAGCGGCCGGAGCGGAAACGCCCCGGCCGTCTCTCATTGGGGAGCACGCCTATGTCCGACACCGTCACCCTGAAGTCCGCCGTCGACGACTTCGCGTTCACCGCCCTGCACGCCCAGCCGAACGGCGCGCGGAAAGGCGGCGTGGTCGTGGTCCAGGAGATCTTCGGTCTCGACCAGTACGTTCAGGAGGACGTCGCGCGCTGGGCGGCCCTGGGGTTCGAGGTGCTGGCCCCGTCGATCTTCGATCGCGCCGAGCCCGGCTTCGTGGCCGAGCACGATCCCAAAGGCTTCCAGACGGGCGTCAGCTATGTGCAGAAGGTCGGGATCGACGCCATGCTGTCGGACATCCAGGCCTGCATCGACGACTTGGCGGCGCGCGGCCCGGTGTTCGCGGTCGGCTACTGCCTGGGCGGCTCGCTGGTCTGGCTGGCGGCGGGCCGGCTGCGGGGTCTGGCGGCGGGCTCGGCCTATTATGGCAGCATGATCGCCGCCAATGCCGAGCTGGCGCTGAAGGCGCCGGTGATCGTGCACCTGGGCCGCAAGGACGCCCATATCGCGGCCGACGAGGTCAAGGCCAAGGTCGAGGCCGCCCATCCCGACGTGCCGGTCCACATCTATGAGGCCAGCGGCCACGGCTTCAACAACGATGGCCGGCCCGACAGCGATCTCGCCGACGCGGAACTGGCCCGCGCGCGAACGCTGGCGCTGTTCGTCGCCAATGGAGCCGCGTGATGGGCCAGCGGATCCCTCTGGCCTGTAGGGAGGACGGCTCGCCGTTCACGGCCTACCACGCCTTACCCCAGGAAGCCCGGCGCGGCGGCGTCGTCATGCTGCACGCCATATGGGGCGTCACGCCGCATCTGCGCGCGCTGGCCGACACCCTGGCCGAGCAGGGCTATGAGGTCATCGTTCCCAGCCTGATGGACGCGGCCGACGCCGACTTCCCCGTCGAAGACATCACGCCGACGATCCTCGACGCGCGGATGGCCATGGGCAAGGCGACCGGCTGGGGCGTCTCCACCCTGCCCCGTGTCCAGGCCTGCATCGACGCCCTGGACGGCCCGGTGTTCGCCATGGGCTTCTGCTATGGCGGCACGACGGCCTGGCTGGCGGCCTGCCGCTGCGACGGCTTGACGGCGGTCTCGGCCTTCTATGGCGGCGACATCGTCGCCTATCGCGACGAGACGCCCAAGGTTCCGACCATCCTGCATTTCGGCAAGACCGACAGTCTGATCCCGCTGGCCGATGTCGAGGCGATCCGCGAGGCGCATCCGGACCTGCCGATCTATCTCTACGAGGCCGGGCACGCCTTCGTGGCCCCCAGCGGCCACCACCCCGACAGCGCCCGCCTGGCGATGCTGCGAACCTTGCAGCTGTTCCAGCGCTCGGGCGGCGGCAAGGGCGAGGCTTGAGCACGGGTCGAGCCCCGCCTAGGCTCAGTGGATGATCCGCTCACTGACCGCTCTCAGCCTGTCGCTCCTTCTCGCCGCCTCGCCGGCCCTGGCCCAGACGGTGGTGATCGTCCGTCACGGCGAGAAGGTCTCGCCCAACGGCGATCCGGACCTGTCGCCGGCCGGCCAGGCCCGCGCCCAGGCGCTGGCGGCCAGCCTCGCCGGGGCCAAGGTGGCGCTGGTGCTGGCGACGCCGCTGAAGCGCACCCAGCAGACCGGCCAGCCCACGGCCGGGGCCGCCGGCTTGAGGATCGTCCCGATCGCCCTGGATGGCGGCGCGGTCGCCCACGCCCAGCGCGTGGCCGAGGCCGCCCGCGAGGCGCCCGCCGACGCCGCCGTGCTGATCGTCGGCCACAGCAACACGGTCACCGACATCGCCCGCGCGCTGGGCGATCCCGCGCCGGAGGTCCTGACCGACTGCGAGTACGACCACATGACTGTCATCCAGCTGGGCGGCGCGGCGCCCAAGGCGATCCACGCACGTTACGGCGCGCCGACCCAGGCTTGCTGAGTCCTTCGGCGGGATCGTCCCCGCCGGCAGGGTGACGGCGATGGCGGCGGTGTCGAGACCATCGCGCGGACGTCATGGCTGAGCTACGCTGGTCCCATGCGTTGCCGCGTACCCGCCCTGGCCCTGTTGCTTTCGCTGCCCCTCGCCGGCGCCGCGCGGGCCGGGGAGACGGCGTGCTGGTTCGAGAACGGAGCCGTGATCGTCCCGGCGGTGATCGCCGACATGGCCGGCGACTATGTTCTCGACCTCTCGGCCCCGCGCACGCTGCTGCACGAGACCAAGGCCCAGATGGAGGGCATCACCGCGCCCGAGCTGACTCTGCCGGTCGAGGTCGCGGGGCTGAAGGCCCCGGGGGTGTCGGTCAGGGTCGCCGATCTGGACGCGCGAGGCGCCGGCTTCGTCACCCCGATCGCCGGGGTCATCGGGATGGACGTCCTGGCCGGCCACAGCATCGAGATCGACTTCGCCCACTGTCGGGTGCGCATCGACCAGCCGTGGAGCGCCCGCCGACAGGTCGTGTTGCCTGTCGAGGTGATCGCCGGCCTGCCGACCCTCGCCGCGGCCGTCAGCGACGGCCCCACGGCCCTGCGCGGGGCCTTCGCCATCGACACCGCCTCGAAGACCATGGCGCGGCTGTCGACACGCGGGGCGGCCGCGACCGGAAAGCTGGATACGAACGCCCGCCATACGGCTCCGGCCCGGCTGCGGGCCCTGTCGATCGGCGGCGTCCTGGCCGAGAATGTCCCCGCGACCCTGGCCGACGACCTGCCGGGCGGCGTCGACGGGACCCTGGGCACGGCGCTGTGGGCCCGTCACCGCCTGCGGCTGTCAGCCGACGCCCGCACCTTGTCGGTCGCGCCCTGAGACCTTATGGCTTGAGGCTTGGACGTAGGAGAGCGCCTTTGATCGTCGTCGCCATTCCGTACAGCCGCCGCGGCGGCGACGCGAGCCTACGCGCCTGACGTCCGTCGCTCGGCCTTCGCGCTGATCCCAGCGCGCCTTCTCAAAGCCGAGACCTTTGATGCTTATTGAAGCCAAGACCCAAGACTTCGCCGCCCTGCTGCGCGGCGAGGCCCCTGCCCCCTATCGCCTGGCCGACAGCCCCGTGGCGCCGCCCGAGGTGCTGGCCATGCTGAGCGATCTGGCCGACCACATCCGCGCGACCTTCAGCCCCAGCGCCTGGATGATCGTGGAAGACGGCGAGGTCGTCGGCCTGATCTCATCCGTCCAGCCGCTGGGTGCCGCCGACCGATCCTTGATGATCGGCTACGGCGTAGCGCCCACCCGCTGGGGTCGCGGCGCCGCCACCCGCGCCGTCGCCGACCTTGCCGCCTGGGCGCGAGAGGATGACCGCGTGCTGGCGCTCACCGCGGAGACCTCGGTCGACAATCCGGCCTCGCAGGCTGTGTTGGCCCGCAACGGCTTCCAGGCCGTGGGCGAGCGCGAGGACAGCGAGGACGGGTCGCTGATCGTGTGGCGGCTGGACCTGTAGCCCGCAAAGAAGAAGGGCCCGGTGCTTCCACCGGGCCCTTCGAACTTCAGTCCTTTTGGCGCTGAGCCTGCTTAGTGCGACTCGTTGCGCCACACGGTCTTGTAGCTGGCGTACAGCAGACCCGAGAGCAGGACGAGGTAGATCAGAACGGCGAAGCCGGTCTGCTTGCGCTCTTCCAGCTTGGGCTCGGCGGCCCACATCAGGAACGCCGAAACGTCCTTGGCCTGCTGGTCCAGGGTCGACTTGGTGCCGTCGTCGAACGTCACCAGGCCGGCCTTCAGCGGCGGGGCCATGGCGATGAAGCCGCCCGGCGGGACGTGCTCGTGGCTACCCGACCAGGCCGAGGTCAGGTCGCCCGGGAAGTACGGGTTGTAGTGACCGCCGGTCGGAACCTTCAGGCCCTTCGGCGGATCCACATAGCCGGTCACCACCGAGTAGATGTGGTTCGGCCCCTCTTCACGGGCCTTGGCCAGCAGCGACATGTCCGGCGGCAGAGCGCCGCCGTTCGAGGCGCGGGCCGCGGCTTCGTTGGCGAACGGCGCCGGGAAGTAGTCCGCGCTGGTGGCCGGACGCTTGATGGCGTCGCCAGTTTCACCGTCGATGTCGGCGACCTCGTAGTCCTTGGCGATCGCCTTGACCCACGGGTTGTCGTTCGAGTTCGGATACTTCTCGCTGTAGAACGGGCCGCCCTTGTCGCCGAGGTTGCGGAACGCCACCAGCTTCATCGCGTGGCAGGCCGAGCAGACCTCGCGATAGACCTTGTAGCCGCGCTGCAGCTGGGCCTGGTCGAACTTGCCGAACGGGCCTTCGAAGGACCAGTGGACTTCCTTGGCCTTCAGCGCGCCGCCGCTGGCGAGCGCCGGACCGGTGACGCCGACCGTCAGGAGACCGACCGCCGCCGCGAGAACCGAGAGTTTGCGGAGCATCGGGATCAACCCTTATGAGCGTCGGCCGAGAGGGCCGGCGAAGCGATCGAGTCCGGAACCGGCAGGGTCTTTTCGACCAGACCCAGGACCGGGAGCACGACCAGGAAGAAAGCGAAGTAGTAGAGCGAGGCGACGCGGCTGAGCCACACGAAGCTGTTCAGGTCCGAACCGCCCAGCTGGAACGTGGTCAGGTGCGGGATCACCGGATCGTCCGGCAGCTTGGCGCCGCAGAAGCCCAGGATGATGCAGGCCACCAGGAAGAACAGGAAGTAGACCTTCGCGGTCGGACGGTAGCGCATCGAGCGCACCTTCGAGGTGTCCAGCCACGGCAGGGCGAACAGGCAGGCGATGGCGCCGAACATGGCCAGCACGCCCATCAGCTTGTCCGGCACGGCGCGCAGGATCGCGTAGAACGGCAGGAAGTACCATTCCGGAACGATGTGCGACGGCGTCACCAGCGGGTTGGCCTCGACATAGTTGTCAGCGTGGCCAAGCGCGTTGGGCATGTAGAAGACGAAGAAGGCGAAGAGGATCAGGAAGACGCTCATCGCGAAGCCGTCCTTCACCGTGGCGTACGGCGTGAAGGCGACGGTGTCGGCCTTCGACTTGGGATCAACGCCGGTCGGGTTGTTCTGGCCGACCACGTGCAGGGCCCAGATGTGCAGGATCACGACGCCCGCGATCATGAAGGGCAGCAGGTAGTGCAGCGAGAAGAAGCGGTTCAGGGTCGGGTTGTCGACCGCGAAGCCGCCCCACAGCCAGGTGGTGATGCTCTCGCCGACCAGCGGCAGGGCGCCGAACAGGTTGGTGATCACGACGGCGCCGTGGAACGACATCTGGCCCCAGGGCAGGACGTAGCCCATGAAAGCCGTGGCCATCATCAGCAGGTAGATCACGCAGCCCAGCAGCCACAGCACTTCGCGCGGCGCCTTGTAGGAGCCGTAGTAGAGGCCGCGGAGCATGTGGATGTAGACGGCGATGAAGAACATCGACGCGCCGTTGGCGTGCATGTAGCGGATCAGCCAGCCGTAGTTCACGTCGCGCATGATGTGCTCGACGGACGCGAAGGCGCCTTGGGCGCTGGGCGTGTAGTGCATCACCAGGATGATGCCGGTGATCAGCTGCGAGGCCAGGCACAGCGACAGGATGCCGCCGAAGGTCCACCAGTAGTTCAGGTTCCGCGGCGTGGGATAGTCGACGAACGAGTCATAGCCCAGGCGGATGATCGGCAGACGAGCGTCGAGCCAACGCTCGATACCGGTCTTGGGTTGATAGGTCGAATGTCCGCTCATCTCGCTTAACCGATCTTGACCTTGGTGTCGGTGAGGAAGGCGTATTCCGGAACCACCAGGTTCAGGGGCGCGGGGCCCTTACGGATACGACCCGAGGTGTCATAGACCGAGCCGTGGCACGGGCAGAACCAGCCGCCGTACTCGCCGCCGCCGAAGGTCGGGACGCAGCCGAGGTGGGTGCAGTTGCCGCCGACGATCAGCCACTGGGCCTTGCCCGGCTTGACGCGCGAGGCGTCCGTGGCCGGGTCCTTCATCGACGCGTGGTCGTCAGCGACCGCCTTGGCGATCTCGGCCTTGGTGCGATTGCGCACGAAGAGCGGCTTGCCGCGCCACTTGATGACGACCTGCTGGCCCTCGGCGACCTTGGTCAGGTCGAACTCGGTCGAGGCCAGGGCCCGCGTGTCGGCGGACGGGTTCATCTGGTCGATGAACGGCCACACCAGAGTCGCTGCGCCGCCGGCGGCGGCCGCGATCGCGGCGATGTGAATGAAGTCGCGCCGGGAGGGATCGCTCCCGTGTTCCGGCTCGGTCGTTGCGCCCACGGCGGTGTCGGCCACCTACGTCACCCTCTAATTCCGCCGGTCCGCGAAAAGCGGTCCGACTTGGAGAAGCGCCTTTCAGCGCCATATCTTGCTCGACCCGCAAGCGGATCTCCGCCACAAGGCAGCGGTCGGATCGTCGTATCGGACGCGCGGACCGAGTCCGCAAGCCCTTTCGATTCCCGGCAAAGCCCCTGCTGCCCTTGTGGTTGGTTCGCTTATTATGCGTATCGCACTTTTTCAACCAGGCATTCCCCAAAACGTCGGTGCGGCCATCCGGCTCTCGGCCTGTTTCGGGGTGGGTCTGGACGTGATCGAGCCTTGTAGTTTTCCCTTGGATGACAAGAGCTTGAAGCGCGCGGCGCTGGATTATGGGCCACTGACGCACCTCACGCGCCACGACAGCTGGGAGGCTTTCCTTAAGGCGCCGGAGCGCGTTGACGGGCGCCTGCTGCTCTTCACGACCAAGGGCGCCACGCCCTTCCACAGGTTTTCGTTCGAACCCGGCGACACGCTGCTGTTCGGCAACGAGAGTCGCGGCGCGCCCGAGGACGTCCACGCGGCGGCGCAGGGCCGCATCGTCATCCCGATCCGGGCGGAGACGCGCTCGATGAACCTGGCGACGACGGCGGCGATGGCGCTGGGCGAGGCCCTACGGCAGACGAGTGGATTTCCGGAGTAGGCGCGTGCTTCGAGGCGCCGCGAAGCGCCTCGAAGCACGCCGGGAGATCAGTGATCCCCGAAGTCCACGTCCCGCCGCGCGGCGACGATCGTCACGATGAAGCCGGCCAGCACGTCCAGCAGCACCATCAGGGTGATCAGGAAGAAGGTCGAGGTCGCGAAGGCCGGAAAGAGCAGGAACTCGACCAGGCACAGAATGAACAGCACCATCGACAGCGAGTGGTTGATGATCGCGATCTTGCGGCTGGTCGTCGATTTCAGCAGTTCGACGAACAGCACCACCAGCGAAGCGGCCAGCAGCAGGTCGCCCAGGCTGACGCCCCACTCGGCGCGCGAGGTCATGTGGATGGTGAACAGCCGGTCGGTCATGCGGACACTGGCGTCCGCGGCCTTGAAGCCGCCCGTCAGGGTCAGGGCGATCAGATTGTAGATGATGACCGGCAAGGCCAGCAGCGGAACCGCAGCGAACATCGAACTTCCCCCTACGGCGGATGCAAGCCGCCGTCTTGGTTAAGGCGTAGCCGGAATCTGGCCGGGGGTGAAGCGGCCTCGCCCGCGACGCTTAAGCTTCGTCCACGCCTTGGGGATCGCGGGCCCGCGACTGCAGCCACATCACGCCCAGCAGGTCGGACACCGAGGCCTTGAGGCGGCCGAAATTGGTGTATTTCGACACCCCGCTCTCGCGGTGACGATGGTTCACCGGCTGGAAGCTCACCTCGTAGCCCTCGCGCAGCATCAGGGCCGGGATGTAGCGGTGGATGTGATCGAAGTACGGCAGGCGCAGGAAGGCCTCGCGACGGAAGGCCTTCAGCCCGCAGCCGGTGTCGTTGGCGGTGTCCTTCAGGAGACGCTTGCGCACCCCGTTGCCGAACTTGGAGGCGAAGCGCTTGGCGCTCGAGTCCTGGCGCTTGACCCGCTCGCCGCCGACCAGGGCCAGGGTCTGGGGGCCGGCCTGCAGGGTCTTGGCCAGGCGCGGGGCGTCGGCCGGATCGTTCTGGCCGTCGCCGTCCAGGGTGACGATGATCGGACCGCGCGCGGCCAGGATGCCGGTGCGCACGGCGCGGCTCTGGCCGGAGTTCTTGCGATGGCCCAGCACCCGCAGTTGCGGGATCTCGGCCTTCAGCGCGACCAGGCGGGCCTTGGTGTCGTCGCGGCTGGCGTCGTCGACGAAGATCATCTCGTAGTTTTCGCCGGCGAAAGCGGTCGCGATCTCGTGCGCCAGCTTCGGAGCGGCCTCGCCTTCGTCGAAGACGGGCACGACGACGGAAAAATCGGGGATGGCGTTCATCGGCTTCTAATAGCGGAAAAATTCGTCAAGGCCTTTCCTTTTCAAAAGCCTACTTTTGAAAAGGACAAAAAGGCCTTAATTCAAAAGGTTAGAGCGCGATTGCCGCCGAAACCGGCCTCCACTTTCGGCTATCGCGCTCTTGCGAAAGGATCGTGCTAAACGTGGCCGCATGACGCTTGAATCTCGCCTGGATGACTGGAGCCGCGGGTGGCGCGGCCCTGTGTTCGCCGCGCTTGTCGCCCTGATCGCCGGCCTGCCCGGCGTATTCGCCATGCCGCCGCTGGACCGGGACGAGTCCCGCTTCGCCCAGGCCACCTCCCAGATGCTGGAGACGGGCGACTACGTGGTCATCAAGTTCCAGGACCAGCCGCGCTTCAAGAAGCCTGTCGGCATCCACTGGCTGCAGGCGCTCAGCGTCAAGGCGTTCTCGGACGCGGAGGACCGACGCATCTGGGCCTATCGCATCCCGTCCCTGCTGGGGGCGATGCTGGCGGCGGCGGCCTGCGCCTGGGGCGCGGCGGCGCTGTTCGACCCGCGCACCGGCCTGCTGGCCGGCTCGATCCTGGGGGCGACCTTCCTGCTGTCGTCCGAGGCGTTCATCGCCAAGACCGACGCGGCCCTGTGCGGAACCACCACCCTGGCCATGGCCGCCCTGGCCCGCGTCTACGCCGCCCAGCTGAAAGGCGAGCCGGCCGGGAAATGGACCAAGCTGGCCTTCTGGCTGGGCCTGTCGATCGCGGCGCTGATCAAGGGTCCGGTCGGCCTGCTGGTGGCGATCTTCGCCCTGGGCGGCCTGGCCCTTTGGGACCGCAAGGCGGCCTGGATGAAGGACCTGGGCTGGACCTGGGGCCTGATCCTGTTCGCGGCCATCTGTCTGCCGTGGGCTATGATGATCACCGTCGCGACCGACGGCGCCTTCTGGGGCGCGGCCGTGGGCGGCGACCTGGCGCCCAAGCTGGCCGGCGGCCAGGAGGGTCACGCAGGTCCGTTCGGCTACCACGCCCTGCTGGCCCCGTTGCTGGCGTTCCCGGCCACCCTGCTGCTGCCGGCTGGCCTGGTCGTCGGCTGGACCCGACGGAATGAACCGGGCGTGCGCTTCGCCGTCTGCTGGCTGGTCCCGACCTGGCTGATGTTCGAGATCCTGCCGACCAAGCTGGTTCACTATGAACTGCCGGCCTACGGCGCCCTGGCCATGCTGATGGCCGCCGCCGTGCGCGAGCCGCTGGGCAATCTGGTCCGCTGGATCGGCGGCGGGCTGTCGGTGCTGATGGGCGCGCTGCTGGCCGCTGTCGCCCTCTATGGCCAGATTCAATTCGGCGCGGGCGGAGATCTGGCCTGGACGGCGGTGGCCGCCGGCCTCGCTCTCGCCGCCGGGATCGCCGGCGCGGTGCTGCTCCTGCGCCGCCACTCGGCCCGCGCCCTGGTCACGGCAGGAGTGTTGGGCATTGGCGCGCACGTCGCCCTGACCGCTGGTCTGATCCCACGCCTGGAGCCGCTGTTCCTGTCCAAGGACGTCGCCGACGCCCTGGACCGCACCCGGCTCTCGCCCCGCTCGGGCGCGGCCGGTCCGGTGGCCGTCACCGGCTATGCCGAGCCCAGCCTGATCTTCCAACTGGGCACGGCCACCGAACTGACCAACGGCGAGGGCGCGGCCCAGGCGGTCGTCGAAGGCCGCCCCGCCGTGGTCGAGGGTCGCGAGGAGAAGCCCTTCCGCGACACCCTGGCCGGCCTGGGCCTGGCTCCGCGTCCCGTCGCCACGGTCGAGGGCCTGAACTATTCCGACGGCGACCAGGAACGCCTGACCATCTACCGCGGCGAGCCCCAGGCTCCTGCTCCTGAAGACGAGGTCCAACCGTGAGCCGCTTCATCCAGATCGTCGAGGTCGGGCCGCGCGACGGCCTGCAAAACGAGAAGCTGTCCCTGTCGGTCGACGAGAAGTTGGACCTGATCCGCAAGCTGGAGGCCGCCGGCGCCAAGCGCACCGAGGTGGTGTCGTTCGTGAATCCCAACCGCGTGCCGCAGATGGCGGGCGCGGAGGAGATCATGGCGGCTCTGCCGGCCGACCTCGATCATTCGCGGATCGGCCTGGTGCTGAACATGCGCGGCTGGGAGCGCTGTGTCGCCGCCCAGTGCGACGAGGCCAATGTCGTGGTCTGCGCCTCCGACGGCTTCGGCTTGGCCAACCAGGGCGCGACGGTGCGCCAGCAGATCGATGCGCTGGCCGCCATCGCCGAGCGCCAGGCGGTCGAGGGCGGCCCGCCGATCACCGCGACCATCTCGGTGGCCTTCGGCTGTCCGTTCGACGGCGAGGTGTCCGAAGACCAGGTCGTGGCCATCGTCCGCGAGGCCGCCGCCCTGGGCGTAGCCGAGATCGCCATCGCCGACACCATCGGCGTCGCCGATCCCTGGACCGTCCGCAAGCGCATCGAGGCCGTGCGCGCCGCCGCGCCAGATGCGCGCCTGCGGATGCACTTCCACGACACCCGCAACACGGGCCTGGCGAACGCCTATGCCAGCGTCGAGGCAGGGGTCGACGTGCTGGACGCCTCGGTCGGCGGCCTGGGTGGCTGTCCGTTCGCGCCGAACGCCACCGGCAATATCGGAACCGAGGATCTGGTCTACATGCTGGAACGGGCCGGCTTCGAGACGGGTTACGATCTGGCGGCCCTGATCGAGATCGGCCGCGAGATCAGCGCCAAGCTGGGCAAGGCCCCCGCCTCGTCCCTGGCCCGCGCCGGAGGCTTCCCCGCATGATCCGCCTCGCCGCCCTACTGACCCTGGGCCTGGCCGCCTGCGCCGCCGCGCCCGTCGACGACGGTCCCGCCGCCCGCTGCGACGTGACGATCAAGTTCGGCAGCTACGGCATGGGGATCGATCAGTCGCTGGCCGCGACGGTGGCCGGCAAGGTCAGGACCGACCCCGACATCGCCCGCTCCGAACGCAAGCCTTGGGGCCGCGAGGGCGAGTTCGACCAGTGCCTGACGGTGAAGGCGGGCCGCGACGCGACGGCGGCGTACCACCGCTACAAGGCTCTGCTGCCGGCGAAGAGTCTGAAAGCCCCGACGTCGATCGAGGGGCCGAATGGGCTGCGGTTCGAGACGATCGGACCGATGTAAAGAACGCCCGGCCTTGAGAGAGGCGTTCGAACCCTAGATCGGCCGTCCCGTCAGCTTCCACAGCAGCGGCCGGCACACGGACATCAGCATGATCGCCGGGGCCAGCAGCACCGCCGCCGCGAACAGCTGCAGGCTGTCGGCGCGCTTGATGAAGTAGCGGGTCAAGCCGACGCCCTTGTGGAACTCGACCTTCAGCGGGTGTTCCTGGCTGGTGTGGCCCAGGTGGATGACCTGAGCGTCGGGCTGGAACAGCACCTGGCCGCCCGAGCGGCGCGCGCGCCAGCACAGGTCGATGTCCTCGACGTGCAGGAAGTAGCCCTCGTCGAAGCCGCCCAGAGCCTCGAAGTCGCCGCGGCGCATGGCGAAGCATGCGCCCGAGATGGTCGGCATTGGCACCGGCGCGCACGGCAGCGGCTCGTTCTCGCGATGAATCTCGAAGCTGGCCAGCTGCGGATGACGACGCGTGAACTGGCCAAAGCTGAGCACGGTGGTCATCGGCGTGACCTCGCCGCGGCGGCCGCCGCGCTGCTCGGAGCCGTCGACGTTCAGCACCCGCGCGCCGACCACGGTCGGGGTCGGCTGGCCCTTGAAGGCCGTCACGAGGGCGGACACGCAGCCCGCCTGCAGATTGGCGTCGGGATTCAGGAAGACGATGTACTCGCCGCCCGCCGTCGAGGCGCCCATGTTGGCGCCGCGGGCGAAGCCGATATTGCCGTGGCCCTGCTTGAGCACGACCCGCGGCTCGGTCAGGGCCAGCGAACGCAGCATGTCCTCGTCGCGCCCGTCCGACCCGTTGTCGACGATGACGAACTCGTCGACCAGCGGCTCGGCCAGGACATGCTTGATGCTCTGGGCCAGCGCCTCTCCCGTCCGATAGACGACCATGACGACGGATACGTTCGGACGGGCCGGACGCGCACCAACGGCAAGGGTCGAGACGGACGGGAGGATGCTGTTCATCAGGCGGTCGCAGCCTCCGGAGCGGGTTTGGCGAGCCCCAGTCTGGCGGCTTCTTGGACGCGGGCGATGTCGGGCGGGGTGGCGTCGGCCTTCAGGACGCGGAGGGCTTCCTCCAGCGGCAGGATATTCTGACCTTCACCGCCAAGGCGACGAAGGGCCAGTTGACCCGTCTCGGCTTCCTTACGACCCACCACTGCGATCACGGGCACCTTGGCGAGGCTGTGCTCGCGAATCTTGTAATTGATCTTCTCATTACGCAGATCCACTTCCGCGCGCATCCCCAAGCTGGTCAATTTCTCGACGACCTCACGGGCGTAGTCATCGGCGTCGGATGTGATCGTGGCCACGACAACCTGCGTCGGCGCGAGCCAAACAGGCAGGGCGCCCGCGAAGTTTTCCAACAAGATGCCGATGAAACGCTCGAAGGACCCCAAGATTGCCCGGTGAAGCATCACCGGACGCTTCTTCGAACCATCCTCCGAAACGTACTCGGCGTCCAATCGTTCCGGCAAAACAAAATCAAGTTGCAGCGTGCCGCACTGCCAGACACGGCCAATGGCGTCCTTCAACGAGAACTCTAGTTTCGGGCCGTAGAAGGCGCCTTCACCTGGTTGCAGCACCAAGGTCTCGCCCGCTGCCTCGGCGGCGGCCGACAGGGCCGCCTCAGCCTTGTCCCAGACCTCGTCCGAGCCGGCGCGCAAGTCCGGACGCGTCGAGAACTTGGTGTCGGCCAGCGTCATGCCCAGGTCGCTATAGACGCTGCGCAACAGTTCGATGAAGCGGGCGCTTTCCTCCGTGACCTGCTCTTCGCGGCAGAAGATGTGGGCGTCGTCCTGCGTGAAGGCGCGCACGCGCATGATGCCGTGCATGGCGCCCGAAGGCTCGTAGCGGTGGCAGGCGCCGAACTCGGCCATGCGCAGCGGCAGCTCGCGATAAGACTTCTGCCCGACGTTGAAGATCTGGATGTGGCCGGGACAGTTCATCGGCTTGACCGCCAGGATCTCGCCCTCGGCGCTCTCGCACATGAACATCGCGTGGCCGAACTTCTCGGCGTGGCCCGACTTCTCCCACAGGCTCTTGTCGAGGATCTGCGGCGTCTTCACTTCCTTGTAGCCGGCCGCGTCGAGGCGACGGCGCATATAGTCCTCGAGCACGCGGTACAGGGCCCAGCCCTTGGCGTGCCAGAACACCATGCCCTTGCCCTCTTCCTGGATATGGAAGAGGTCCATCGTCTTGCCCAGCTTGCGGTGATCGCGGCGCTCGGCTTCCTCGATGCGCTTCAGATAGGCTTCGAGGTCGGCTTCCGACGCCCAGGCCGTGCCATAGATGCGCTGCAGCTGAGCGTTGTTCTGGTCGCCGCGCCAATAGGCGCCGGCCAGCTTCGTCAGCTTGAAGGCCTTGCCGACGTGTTTCGTCGACGGCAGGTGGGGGCCCCGGCACAGGTCCTTCCACTTGTCGCCCTGGTGATAGACCGTGATCGTGTCGCTGGCCGGCAGGTCGCGGATGATCTGGGCCTTGTAGGTTTCGCCCATGGCCTCGAAATCGGCGATGGCGGCGTCGCGATCGACTTCCTCGCGGCGGATCTTCTCGTCGCGGTCGACGATCTCCTTCATGCGCTTTTCGATCGTTTCCAGATCGTCCAGGCTGAACGGCTCGTCGCGCGCGAAGTCGTAGTAGAAGCCGTCCTCGACGTTCGGGCCGATCGTGACCTGCGTGCCGGGGAACAGCTCCTGCACCGCCTCGGCCAGCACGTGGGCCGTGTCGTGGCGAATGGTGTCGAGGACCTCGGGCGCCTCGCGCGTCAGGATCTCGAACTTGCGCTCACCCGCCAGCAGGTCGGGCGTCAGCGGGCGGTCGAGGTCCAGCACCTGGCCGTCCAGCTTGATCAGCAGGGCCTTCTTTTCCAGCGACTTGGAGATGGCGGCGGCGACGTCGCGCCCGCTCGAACCATCGGGGTACTGACGGACGGAGCCGTCGGGGAAAACCAGATCGATCATTCTTCACATATCCACTTGCGTGGCTGGCGCCCCGGCGGCGGCGGGTCATACCCCGAGCCACCTAACGGATTGCAGCGGCAAATCCGTCGCAACGCCAACCAGGACCCCTTGAGCGGGCCATGATCCTTGAGGGCGGCGGCCGCGTACTCCGAACAGCTCGGCGCGAAGCGGCACTGCCGCCCGATGAGGGGCGAGAGCGTCAACTTGTAGGCGCGAAGGCCAAGGTCGACGATGCGGTCGTAGAAGGTCATGCCGGCGCGCGACTTTGTTGCAGTGCGGTTACACACTCCCTGGAGAGAGGGATCAAGCCGCGCCGGCGGTGCTAGTTCGCGTTTCGGAGACAGCTGTGGCCTTCCGGACAGCCTCGACGGTCGCCTCGAACGCTAGCAGCGTCGAGGCGTGACGGGCGGGATAGTCCTTGACCGGCTCCAGCACAGCGAGCTCCGCGAACCGGCCCGCGGGAGGCGAACCGTTCATCTTCAGCATAGCGGCAAGTGAGTCGCGCGCCAACTCGATGTCGGAAAGTTCCGCACCGATGACATTGGCGCCCAGGATCGCGGCGGCGGCCTGGCCCAGGGCGCAGGCCGAGACCTCCTGGGCGTAGTCGACCACCTTGCCGTCCTCGACCACCACGTCGACGACGATCCGGCTGCCGCACAGCTTGGCGTGCTTCTCGGCGCTGGCGTCGGGCGCGGGCAGGCGTCCGGCTCGCGGCATGTTGGCCACGAGCGTCAGGATTCTGGCGCTGTAGAGGTCGTCGATCATTGGAAACTCAAGATGGGGTCTTCTGGCGCTCGGACCAGATGGCCTCGGCGCGATCACGAACGGCTTCGCCCATCTGCGTGAAAGCGGCCCGCAGCTTGCGGCGTTCCTCGCGGCTGACGAACCGCAGCAGCAAGCCCATGAAGAGCTCGCCGTTCGAGAAGGTCGAGTTGCTCGGACCCATGCTCTCGATCTCGAGATAGCGGATGGCCGTCACGAACCCGCCGATCCGGCTGGAGCGCCAGTGCAACTGCTCGTACGGCACCCAGTCCTGAACCACCGGCGTGATCACCGTGGCCGGCTGGCCGGGCAGGTGCTGCTCCAGGGTGAGATTCGTACCGATCTTCAGCTGCCCCTCGGCCTTGCGGTAGAGCGGGTTCCATGTCTCCCAGGACTCGAATTCCGAGACGATCTCCCAGACGATCTCGGCGGGGGCCTGGACCCCGATACGGTGCTCTACGGCGCGCTTCATCGGCTCGCTAACCCTTAGTCCTTCATTCGCCAGGTGGCGCCCGACGGGCCGTCCATGACCACCACGCCCAGGGCGTCGATCTCGGCGCGGATGGCGTCGGCGGCGGCCCAGTCCTTGGCGGCGCGGGCGGCCAGACGCTTGGCCAGCAGGTCTTCGACCTGGGCTTTCAGCTCGTCGGAGGCGTCGCCCTCGAACCAGCTGTCCGGGTCGGCCTGCAGGAAGCCCAGCAGGGCGCCGGCCTCGATCAGGCGGGCCTTGTTGGCGGCGATGGCGACCGTGTCGCCGGCCGTCACGGCCTTCTCGATCAGGCTGGAGACCTCGAAGAAGGCGGACGTGGCCAGCGGCGTGTTGAGGTCGTCCATCAGGGCGGCGACCACCTCTTCCGGGGCTTCCATGGCCTGGTCCAGCGGCACGTCCTTGGCGCGGCGCAGGGCGCCGTACAGGCGGTCCAGCGACTTCTTGGACTGTTCCAGCAGCTCCGGCGTCCAGTCCAGCGGCTGGCGATAGTGGGCCGAGAGCAGCGCCCAGCGGATCACCTCGCCCGGGACGTTCTTCAGCAGCTCGTGCGGGATGACGACATTGCCCAGGCTCTTGGACATCTTCTCGCCGGCCATGTCGAGGAAGCCGTTGTGCATCCAGTAGTTGGCCAGCACCGGCGTCTTGTGGGCGCAGCGGCTCTGGGCGACCTCGTTCTCGTGGTGCGGGAAGGCCAGGTCGATGCCGCCGGCGTGGATATCGATCGTGTCGCCCAGGGTCTTCTCGATCATGGCCGAGCACTCGATGTGCCAGCCCGGACGGCCCGCGCCCCAGGGGCTTTGCCACTCGGGCTCGTTTTCCTTGGACGGCTTCCAAAGCACGAAGTCGGCCGGGTGGCGCTTGTAGGGCGCGACCTCGACGCGGGCGCCGGCGATCATCTCGTCCAGCGGACGGCCCGACAGCTGGCCGTAGTCGGGGAAGCTCTGGGTGTCGAACAGCACGTGGCCTTCGGCGGCGTACGCCGAGCCGTTGTCGACCAGTTTGCCGATCATCGCGACGATCGCGCCGATATGGTCGGTGGCGCGCGGCTCCAGGTTCGGACGCAGCGCGCCCAGGGCGTCGGCGTCGGCGTGATAGGCAGCCAGGTAGCGCTCGGTGATCACCGAGATGTCGACGCCTTCCTCGGCGGCCTTCTTGTTGATCTTGTCGTCCACGTCCGTGACGTTGCGGGCATAGACCACCGCGTCCTCGCCATAGAGGCCGCGCAGGACGCGATAGAGCACGTCGAACACCACCACGGGACGGAAATTGCCGATGTGGGCGTGGTTCCAGACCGTCGGACCGCACACGTACATCGTCACCCGCTGGGGATCGGCGGGAACGAAGTCGCGCTTCTCGCGCGCCAGGGTGTCATGGATCTTCAGGGTCATTGGGTCGCGGCAACCTAACGTAACGGAGGTGTTGCCCCCGAAAGGGGCCGGCCCCATATATCTTCCTGATACGGTAAGGGCCATGTCGCGATGCGTCTAAATCGCTCCCCGCGCCGTATATGAAACGGGTGGCACGCGTAATTCCGGAGCGACAGGCGCTTCGGCGCAACTCAGCCCGTGGAAAGACCTCTGAAAAACATGGACGCTTTGTCCCGCGAGCGAACCCTGATCGGCTCTGAAACCGGTCTTGATCTTGAACCCGCCCAGCGCCCGACCCGAGACGAGGCCATGGCCGCCGTCCGGACCCTGCTGGCCTGGGCCGGCGACAATCCGGACCGTGAAGGCCTGCTCGATACGCCCCAGCGCGTGGTCGACGCCTATGGCGAATGGTTCGCCGGCTATCACGGCGATCCTGCCAAGGAGCTTTCGCGCACCTTCGAGGACGTCCAGGGCTATGACGACATGGTCATGCTGCGCGGCATCGACGTGCAGAGCCACTGCGAGCACCACATGGCGCCGTTCCTGGGCAAGGCCTGGGTGGCCTACATGCCGACCGGCAAGGTCGTCGGCCTGTCCAAGCTGGCCCGCCTGGTCGAGATCTTCGCCAAGCGCCTGCAGACGCAGGAGACCATGACCATGCAGGTCGCCGACGCCATCGAGGACCACCTCTCGGCCGCTGGCGTCGCCGTGCTGATCGACGCCGAGCACCAGTGCATGAGCACCCGCGGCGTCCACCACCATGACGTCTCGACGATCACCACCCAGTTCCGCGGCGTGTTCAAGACCGACAAGGTCCTGCAGCAGCGGTTCATGGACCTGGTGACGCGGAAGTAAAAAACGAGACCTCCTCCCCCAGGCGGGGGAGGAGATGCGTTAAGTCTAGGCCGCGCGCCAGATCCCCTCGCGCAGCCGCGCCACGCAGGCGTCCACCGGGCGGTGGACCAGCGTCACCAGCACGAAGCTGATCAGCATCAGAAGATACCAGGCGCCCATCTTCTCGATCGGCACCAGATGCCAGCCCTGGGCCTGGTTGGGATAGATCCAGGCTCCGGCGAAGGTGCCCAGGTTCTCGGCGAACCAGATGAACAGCGACACCAGGACAAGGCCCATCAGCATCGGCATGCGGCGGGCGACGTGGTCCGGCGTGAACACGAACCAGGTCCGGCCGAACAGGATCGCCGACAGGGCGAACAGCCCCATCCGGAAGTCGACGATGTAGTGGTGGCTGAAGAAGTTGGCGTAGATCAGCACCGCCAGGATGTGGGTGCTCCAGAACGGCGGATAGCGCACGAAGGTAATGTCGAAGAGCCGCCAGATCCGCGCGATGTAGCTGCCGACGCAGGCGTACATGAAGCCGGTGAACAGCGGCACGCCGCCGATGCGCAAGAGACTGGGCTCGGGATAGATCCACGAGCCGTGGGCGGTCTTGAACAGCTCCATGATCGTGCCGACGACGTGGAACATGAAGATGACCAGCGCCTCGTCCCAGCGCTCCAGCTTCAGGGCCAGCAGCATCGCCTGGATGGCGACGGCGGCGATCACCAGAAAGTCGTAGCGCGCCAGCGGCGCGTGCTCCGGCCAGAACAGATGGGTTCCCACCATCAGCGCCAGCATCAGGCCGCCGAACAGGCAGGCCCAGGCCTGCTTCAGCCCGAACAGCAGGAACTCGTAGGCATAGCCGTTCCAGCGCGACTGGCGCGCCCACGGCCTCGCTTTCACGTCCAGCGCCGCCACGCCGGCCTTGATGCGGTCTTTCAGGTTCATCGCGTCCCCCGGAGCGCGACGCCGCGATCCAGCTTTCCAAAAAGCCTGCTCAGGCAGGCTTTGCGGAGTGGGAAACTAGCGCAGGGCCTCGCCCTGCGCCATATGTGGCGCCATGAGCACCGACCTGTTCCCCCAAGCCCACAGCAAGCACGATCTGGAGCGCGGAACCGCTCTGGCCCCACGCTTCAACGCCGATGGCCTGGTCGTGGCGGTGGCCCAGCACGCCGACACTGGCGAGATCCTGATGCTGGCCTGGATGAGCGCCGAAGCCCTGAAGCTGACGGTCGAGACGAACATCGCCCACTATTTCAGCCGCTCGCGGGGCGAGCTCTGGAAGAAGGGCGACACCAGCGGCCAGTTGCAGGACGTCGTCGAGCTGCGGGTCGACTGCGACCAGGACGCGGTGCTGCTGAAGGTGCGCCCGCGCGGCGACGGCGGCGCCTGCCACGTCGGCTTCCGCTCGTGCTTCTACCGTGTTCTTGAAGACGGACAGCTGGTCGAGCGGGAAGCGCCCCTCCATGACCACGCCTGAGGCCCTGATCGCCTTCACCCTGGCCGCGGGCCTGCTGACCCTGACGCCGGGCCTCGACACCGCGCTGGTGATCCGCACCGCCGCCGCCGAGGGACCGCGCCGCGCGACCGGGGCGGCGATCGGGATCGGTCTGGGCTGCTTTATCTGGGGGGCGGCGGCCTCGTTCGGGGTCGGCGCCCTGCTGACCGCCTCGCAAGCCGCCTATACGGTCCTCAAGTGGGTCGGCGCCGCCTATCTGGCCTGGACCGGGATCCGCATGATCCTCAAGCCTCGCGACCAGTTCGAGCCCGGCGAGATGAAGGCCATCGACGCCGGCCCGATCGCGGCCCTGCGGCGCGGCCTCTTGACCAACCTGCTCAACCCCAAGGTCGGGATCTTCTACGTGTCGTTCCTGCCGCAGTTCATCCCGGCCGGCGCCGATCCGGCCCGGTTCGGCCTGCTGCTGGCGGGCATCCACGTGGCGCTGGGCCTGCTGTGGTTCGCCGCCCTGATCGCCGCGACGGTGCCGATCGCCGGTCTGCTGCGCGCCCCGGTGGTGGTGCGTTGGCTGGACCGGGTGACCGGCTGCGTGTTCGTGGCGTTCGGCCTGCGCCTGGCGCTGGAAAGGCGGTAGGTGATTGCTCCTCCCCCTTCATGGGGGAGGTGTCGGCGGAGCCGACGGAGGGGGCCCCGCAGGCGCCCTGCGGGTCGGCCCCATCCACCACTGCGTGGTCCCCCTTCCCCATAAAGGGGAAGGAGAAGCTCATCACGCTTCCTTCAGCGCCTCGACGCCGCCGCCGGCGGCGGGCGTCACGACGAAGCGCTTGAGCACGCTGGTCTCGTATTTCGGCTCCAGGATGGTCGAGACCGCCACCAGGTCGCCCGTCGCCTTGCCGTGTTCCAGGGTCAGCAACACGAAGCCCTTGGCGCTGGCGTGACTGTAGCGGACTTCCTTGTTGCGCTGGACGAAGGCTTCGCCGATCGGGGCGCCGGGCATCAGGTCGCCATAGCCGGGCGAGGTGATCGAGGTCGCGCCGAATTCGACGGCCACCCGCTTGTCGCCGCCGTCGTTCCACAGCTCGTTGGCCCAGAACATGTGGCTGTCGCCGGCCAGCACGATCGGCCGGGCCTGGGCGGCGGTGAAGATGTCGTAGACCCGCTGGCGATCGGCCGGATAGCCGTCCCAGGCGTCGAGGTTCGACGGGATCTCGTAGGCCGACATCGCCACAGACTGGGCGACGCGCTTCCTGGCGTAGTCGGGCAGTTGGGCGACCAGGGCCCCGAACTTCTCCTCGCCCATCGTCTTCTGCAGGTTGGGCGTGGCGACGCGGGCCATGACCACCTGGTTGCCCAGCACCTGCCAGGCCGTGCCGGCCTTGACCGAGGCGCCGACCTGACCGGCCAGCCACCGCTCCTGATCCTGGCCCATCATCCGGCGCGAGGGATCCTTCCACTTGGCGACGAAGGCGGCGACATCGGGCTTGCCGTCGACGACCGGCAGGTCGGTCTCGTAGTCGAGCTGCTGGCTGCGCGCGGTCAGACGCGTCTCGGTCATCAGCAGGGTGACGACGTCGCCGAACTGGAAGCCGCGCCAGGCCGCTTCGGGCAAGGCGCCCGCCGAAGGCTCACGGATCGGCATCCACTCATAGTAGGCCTTCAGGGCGGCGGCCTTGCGGGTCGCCCAGTCACCCTCGGTCTTGGGGGTATGGTTCTCGGCCCCGCCGATCCAGCTGTCGTTGGCGGTCTCGTGGTCGTCCCAGACGACGATCCACGGCGCGCGGGCGTGGGCCGCCTGCAGCATCGGGTCGGTCTTGTAGATACGGTGACGACGCCGGTAGTCGTCCAGGGTGACGATCTCGTGCGGCGGGTCGGGCATGCGCGTCTTGGCGGTCGGCGAGTTCATGCCGTAGTCGCCGGGCGCGCCGCCATACTCGTAGATGTAGTCGCCCAGGTGCAGCACCGCGTCGACGCGCGGCAGCTTGGCGATCGCGTCATAGGCGTTGAAATAGCCGTTCGGATAGAGGCTGCACGAGGCCACCGCCAGGACCACGTCCTTGGTCGCGCCGGTCGGCAGCGTGCGGGTGCGGCCGACCACCGCCTCGCCGACCGGCTGGCCAGCGCGGCTGGCGCGGAAGCGGTAGTGGTACTCGGTCCCCGGCTTCAGCCCGGTCACGTCGACCTTGACCGTGTGGTCGCGTCCGGCGTCGGTGGTGGCGTGACCCTGGCGGACGATGGTCTTGAAGGCCGGATCGCTCGCCACGTCCCAGCGCACGCCGACCGGCAGCTTGGCGCCCGGCGCGGTCACCCGCGTCCACAGGATCACGCGGTCCTGCAGCGGATCGCCCGAGGCCACGCCGTGGTCGAAGCTGACCGGGCCATCGTGCATGCCCTTGACGGTGGCGGCCGCGGCCTCGCCGGCGGCGGCGCCCGACAGGCCCAGCAGGCCCAGAACCTTACGACGATCGATCTGCATGGAACGGCCCTCCGGTGAGCGTACGAAACAATGGAAAACGGGGAGCTGTCGAGCTCCCCCTCAAATCCGATCTTCCCGGCGAAAGCCGGGACCCAGATCCCAAGGCGTTTGGGCTGATTGGAAGAGCGTTGAGCTCTTGGAACCTGCCCTAGCACTCCTCCATCTGGGCCCCGGCCTTCGCCGGGGAAACGGTGGTAAGGTTAGTGACGGAACGTGACGCCAACACCCATGAAGCGCGGCTTGCCGGCGATGAAGGTCGGGATGCCGAAGCTGTCGCCGGTGTTGCCGGCGTCCTTCAGGTACTTCTGGTCGCTGAGGTTCTCCACGAAGGCCTCGACCTTCCAGCGGTCGTCGGCGGCGCCGAAGCCGACGCGAACGTTCAGCAGGCCGTAGGCGTTCTGGTACTCGTCGACCTTGGTGTCGGGGAACAGGCCCGCCGACTGCAGGTCCGAGCGGTCGTTGTCGTCGTCGAAGAACATCTTCGAGCGCCAGGTGTAGGTCGGGGTGAAGGTCAGCTTGCCGCCCAAGGCCTCGTGGCTGAACGCCGCGCCCACCGAGAAGGTGCTGTCCGGCGACAGGCGGAAGTGGTTGCCCTCGCGCAGGCCGGTCTTCAGGCGGGCGTGGTTGTAGCCGTAGGTCGCGAACAGGGTCCAGTAGTCGTCGGCCTGGACGCGGGCCTCGCCCTCGAAGCCGTAGGCCTTGGCCTTGCCGGCGTTCAGGGTCACGACCTGGGCGCCCTGGCGGAAGCTGGTGGCGAAGTTGTCGTAGTCGTAGTGGAACACCGCGCCCGACAGGAACACGCGGCCGCCGGCCAGCTTGGCCTTGGCGCCGCCCTCGACGCTGTTGACCTCTTCGGCGTCGACGACGTTGAAGCGGGCCGAACCCAGGGGCGCGGCGGGGGCGCTGGTCGAGATCACGTCCGGGCGACGGCCGCGGGCGTAGGACGCATAGAAGCTCAGGTCGTCCGAAGCCGCATAGCGACCGACCAGGCGCCAGGTCAGGCCGCTGTCGTCGATCTTCTTGCTGAATCGGTCGCCGTTGTTCGCCGTCGGCTGGGTGATCAGGCCGACCATCGGCAGGGCCGGATTGTTCACCGCGTTCGGCTGGGCGGCCAGGAACAGGTTGGTCGGGGTCGGGGCGGCCAGCAGGATGCCCAGGATCGAACGGCCGTTGTCGACGCTTGAGGTGTAGGCGGCCTCGCGGTCTTCGCTGGTGTAGCGGATGCCGGCCGTGATCTCGAACTTGTCGGTCAGCTTGAACGTGCCATCGGCATAGACGTCGTAGGCGGTGTTCTCGCTGTAGTTGGCGAAGGTCTCGCGGTGGATCGGCTTCAGGTTCGAGACGATCCCCGGCGCGATGGCGGCCGGAATGCCGAAGCCCAGCTGCAGCACCTGCGCCAGATAGGCCGGGTTGGTCAGCACGGCCAGAGGCTGCGGGTTCGGACGGCTGATGCCCAGGGGCGTGTTCCCGGCCAGCAGCGCGAGCACCAGACGCTCGTCATACTGTCCAGGAATCCGCCACGAGCCGGTCTCATGGAAGTAGTTGCCGCCGACGAAGCCCGAGAAACGGCCGCCGTCGTCATAGCGCAGGCGCAGTTCCTGGCTCTGCTGACGGCCCTTGGCGTCCTCGGCGAAGGTCAGGATCGGCAGGCTCGTGCCGTCCGGATCGAACACTTCGTTGGAGTGGAAGGCGCGCGTGGCGGTGATCGACGACAGGGTCAGGCTGTCGCTGAGCTTGTACTCGGCCAGGGCGGTCAGGCCGTAGACCTTGCGGTCCAGGCCCAGCGGCTTGCCGCCTTCGAAGCCGGCGCCCGGCGACAGGGTCGCGGCGGAGGCCACGCCGGTGTCGCCCAGCACCGCGCCGGTGACCGGGTTGGTCGGGTTGAAGGTGTGGCTCTTGAACGAGGTGCCGGTGGTGTCGTCGACCTGGTAGTTGCCGATCAGGTCGAGCTTCAGATTGCCAGGCTCCAGGTGATAGGCGACGCGCACCGCCTGGGTGTCGGTCGAGTTGTAGGGGTCGCCGCCGGCCGCGTCGTCGACATAGCCGTCGACCTGGCGGGTGCGGGCGGCGATGCGCAGCGCGCTGCCGTCGCCGAACGCGAAATTGACCATGGCGTCGCCGGTGAAATAGCCGCCGGTGCCGCCCTCGGCCTTCAGCGCCCAATCGGTCTTGGCCGGGTTGGCCTTGTTCTGCACCAGGTTCACCGCCCCGATCAGGGCGCCGCGGCCGAACAGGGTCGACTGCGGGCCCTTGGCGACCTCGACACGCTCCATGTCGAACAGCTCGACATACGAGCCGCGCGAGCGCGAGATCGACACGCCGTCCTGATAGATCGACACCCGCGCCTCGTCGGCGGACGAGCCGGAGTCGGAGGTGATGCCGCGCATCACGAAGCCGGAGTTGTTGTTCGACTGGTTCTGAACCAGGAAGCCGGGGGTGAAGGCCGACAGCTCCTCGAACGACTTGACGCCGATGGCTTCCAGGAACTTGCCCGAATAGGCGGTGACCGCGATCGGCACCTCCACCGGGTCCTGGGCGCGCTTCTGGGCGGTGATGACCAGTTCGCCCAGCTGGGTGGCCTGATCGTTGTTGGCCGGCGTCTCATCGGCGGCCATGGCCGGAGCGGCGATGGCCAGGGCCAGGAGGCTGGCGGTCAACAGCGTGGTGGTGCGGAAAGCGTGCATCGATTATCCCCTCGGCGCCGTACTAGACCTGGGCCGTAGGCATGGGCCATGTCGGCTACGCGACGAGTGCGTGACGGAGCGATGAAACCCCGGTGGATAGAGTCGAAGACCAGCTGGATGACGACGCCCTGGACGCCGATGCTCCCGAAGCGGGCGCCGGCGAGACGCTGACCGCCGACCTTCCCGACAGCCTGGCCGGCCAGCGCCTGGACAAGGTGCTGGCCCCGCTGTTCCCCGACCTGTCGCGCGCCCGCCTGCAGGCCCTGATCAGCGAAGGCCGCCTCTCCCTGGACGGCCAGCCGATCACCGACGCCTCGCGCAAGGCCAGGGCCGGGACCTACATGCTGTCGGTGCCGCCGCCCGCCCCGGCCGATCCTGAGCCGCAGGCCCTTCCGCTCTCCATCCTCTACGAGGACGAGCACCTGATCGTGGTCGACAAGGCCGCCGGCATGGCCGTGCATCCGGCGCCCGGCACGCCGGACGGCACCCTGGTCAACGCCCTGCTGCACCATTGCGGCGACAGCCTGTCGGGCATCGGCGGCGTGGCGCGGCCGGGCATCGTCCACCGCCTCGACAAGGACACCTCCGGCGTCATGGTCGCCGCCAAAAGTGACGTGGCGCACCAGGGTCTGTCGAAGCTGTTCGCCACCCACGATATCGACCGGCTCTATGTCGCCCTGACGCGCGGCGCGCCGTCGCCGGCCCACGGCACGATCGACACCCTGCTGGGCCGCTCGCTCGGCGACCGCAAGAAGATGGCCGTGCTGAAGTCCGGCGGCCGTCAGGCGATCACCCACTACCGGGTGGAGGCCGCGTTCGGGCCACAAGACAAACCGCTGGCCGCCCGCGTAGCGTGCCGCCTGGAAACCGGCCGCACTCATCAGATTCGCGTCCACATGGCCAGCAAGGGTTCTCCTTGCCTGGGCGATCCCGTCTATGGCGCCAGCCAGGCGGCGGGGCCGGTCCGCGAGCAGGTCGCGGCGGCGGGCCTCAAGCGCCAGGCCCTGCACGCGGCGGTGCTGGGCTTCGTCCATCCCGTGACCGGCCAGATCCTGCGCTTCGAGACGCCCCTGCCCCCTGACATGGCGGCGCTGGAGGCGGGACTGGAAACGCTCTGAACCCGGCCCATATTCACAAGGCGGGTTAAACTTGCGCCCTGGCAACAAAAGCGCCCTAATTGCGCTGGCTTACCGGTCTAGTTCTTGGGCGGTCCAGTTTATCGGCCGGGTCATGTTGGAGCGTCCCATGCGGCATCATCTCGCGATTATCGCCCTGACCGCCGCGAGCATGAGCGCCGCCGTTCTCGCTGGCCCTGCTTTCGCGAGCGAGGACGACGAGGTCATCGCCACCGCCCAGGCCAAGCCCTCGGCCCAGGCCCTGACCGCGACAGCTCCGGCCGCTCCGGCGGCGCCGGCGCCGGTCAGGCAGCTGACCACCCAGGAACAGATCGCCGCCTTCATCGCCGCCAATCCCGGCCCCGAGGTCGACGACGGCCCGCGCGGCCTGCTGCCCGCCGACCGCGACGAGAACGGCAAGCGCAAGGTTCATGGCGAGATGGGCGTATCCGTCGGCACCGGCGGCTATCGCAGCGTCTACGCCTCGGGCCTGTTCCCGGTCGGCGAGAACACCACGGTCGGGGTCGCCGTCTCCAAGACCGACTTCGGCAAGCATGGCGGCGGTTGGTACGACCCCTACTATGGCGGCGGTTATGGTCCCGGTTACGGGTACGGCGGCGGCTATGGCTACGGCCCGGGATATGGTCGCACGCGCGGCGGCGAGAGCCAGTCGGTCGCCCTGTCGATCATGACCGGCAACCGCCGGAGCGGCTCCGACACCCCGGACGGCTGCGCGCCCGGCTTCCGCGATGGCGGCCGTTATGTCGAGCCGCTGTGGGTCGAGGGCATGCGCGACGGAAGCCATCCCTGCGCCGCCGCCGACAGGCGCTGAGCGGGCCGGCGCCAAACAGCCCAGAAACCGTCGAAAGCCGTATCGCCGTTCGCGGATGTTTAACGGCTTGGCCGCCATGGTGCCGGCCTCGGGCGTCTGAGGCAGATTGATGCAGCCGGAAATCATCGCATACCACCATCCCGCGACGGGGACGGTAACCTATCTGATCGTCGATCCCGCCACCTATCTCTGCGCCATTGTCGATCCGGTCCTGGACTTCGATCCCGTCACCGAGGCGGTGGACGCCAGCTTCATCAACCGGATCATCGCCGAAATCCGCGCCCGCGACCTGGGCCCGACCTGGATCCTGGAGACCGGCCTTCACGCCGGCCACGTGTCGGCCGCCGGTCATCTGAAATACGAAACCGGGGCCTCGGTCTGCATCGGCGCCAAGGTCGTCGAAAGCCTCAAGCGCCTGGCCCCCAAGTTCGGCGAGCCCATGGTCGACCTGGACGGCTGGGACTTCGACAAGCTGGCCAAGGACGGCGAGCCCCTGCCGATGGGGGGCTTGCAGATCTCCACGATCGCCGTGACCGGTCGCCTGCCCGGCGCGGTGGCCTACAAGCTGGGCGACGTCCTGTTCACCGGCGACCTGTTGCTGGCCCCCGCCGAGGGCGCCGGCCGCTGCGACATCCCGGGCGCGGACGCGGGCAAGGCCTGGGACGACGCCCGCAAGTTCCTCAAGCTGCCACCACAGACCCGCATCCTGCCCGGCGTCTGCGCCGGCGAGGCGTGCGAGTCGACCGTGGCCGAGGAGAAGGCCGCCAACATCCAGCTGAACGACAAGATCGACCGGCTGGACTTTGTCGCCCTGCGCACCGCCGCCGACGCTATCCTGCCCGACCCGGTGCTGGCCTCCGCCGCCCTGCGCGTCGCCATCCGCTCGGGCAAGCTGCCGTCCGAACCGGAAAGCGGCCCGCGCTTCCCGCCGGTGGATATCTCCAAGCTCTAGGCTTTCGTTTCGCGACGGACCCGCGGCGAAGCGACGGAAAAACCATCGCCGTTTTCCGCTGCACTCAGATGATTCCGCGACCGAAAGGCAGAGAGCCTGTCCGCTTCGGATGTCCCATCCGAAACGGATAAACAGGCTCTCTTTCAAGAGTTTGGAGCATGGCGGTCGCCGAAACCGGCAACCACTTTCGGCTGTCATGCTCCAGGCGGAAAAAAGCTGGGAAGAAGGGCTTGCGTCCCAGCGGCGACGCCGCTAGGTATCGCGCCCTCGACCTCGGGCGGTTCCAAAAACCGCTCGGAACGGCGGCCTGGAGAGGTGGCAGAGTGGTCGAATGTACCGCACTCGAAATGCGGCGTGCCTGGAAGGGCACCGTGGGTTCGAATCCCACCCTCTCCGCCACCACCCTGGATTAAGCGACTGTTTTCCCTGCAGATTTCAAAGGCGCAGGCCACTTGGCCCCACCTTGGGCCCCACTTTTGATTCGCGATCCTATGGGGTCAGCCAGAATCGAGCTCGACCCCCATATCCAACAACCCGGCGACGCGGGCCTCATCTGGCTAGTTTCGGGTGCTGACCCGTATCGACGCTTACGCCCGGCTTTCCGCCTCACGGCGCAGCACTGCCAGGTAAGGATGCTGCGGTAGCAGGGGTTCCAGCGCGGGCTCCAACACCGTCCGCCGGTTCGGGTCTTCCTCGCAAAGCTGGTGCAGGACAGCGCCGACCAGCCGCAGGTCGGGATTGGCCAGCCGGTCACGTTGCATTTCGAGGCGCTGGAGATACCGGCGGTCGGGCGTATCCGGAAAGGCGTCGATGCTGGATTGAACGTCCTGGGCAAGTTCACTCAAGCGAACACCGAGGCCGACTATCATGGCCGCGTCGAGAAAGGTTTGGATTTTCTGGAGCATGCGGGCTCTTAGCAAGCTTAACCATATGGCGCGCCAAAAAAGTCGCTTGGCCCGCGACTTTCGGATGACGGCGTTATCATCGGCGCGCCCTGCGTGCGGTCCGCTAGGCTAGCGGCAACCGGAACGCAAGATTTGCGTGGCATGCTGCACGCATGGCCCTCGCCTTCACGCCCGTGAAAGATCGTTCCACCGACCGCCGCCGCGCGCCACGTCAACGCACGTTGCTCGCGGCGCGGTTCTCCTACGGTGAGCCGGCCCAGACCGCCGCCTGCGGCGTACGCAACCTGAGCCCGGCGGGCGCGCTCGTCGAACTCGAAGGCCCCGTCTTGCTCGTGCCACCGTTCCGGCTGCTGCTCGCCCGCACAGGCACGGTCTATGACGCCACCTTGGTGTGGCGGCACGGCCTCCGGCTCGGCGTGGCGTTCACGGGCGCGCATGATCTCACCCAGCCTGTCGATCGCCAGGTGCAGATGCTCCAGGCGATCTGGCGAGAGATGGCGTTGCGCTGACATCGGATGCGTGGGCCGCGCGTGGCGAGACGACTTGACCCAAGCCTAACCGATGGCGGCTGGAAGTGCCGGTGCGAGAGACCCAGGAGACCCAAACGCAGCAAGGGGTATCCCGGCCCCGGCGCTCTACAGGATCAGGAGCGGCGAAGAGGGCGCCCGCGCGACCACGCGCGGCCTTGGTCGTAGTAGTCTCGCAACGCGCGCCAGGAGTTGGGCGTCATCAAAGGGCTTGGTCAGAAAATCTCGCGCACCGAGCGCTAGGGCGCGCTGTACGTCGCCGGGGGCGTTGCGAGCGGTCAGCACCATGACCGGTATCGGCGCGAGCGGGAGCTTCTTGCGCAAGGCATCCAGAACGCCGAACCCGTCGAGGCTGTGCATGTTGATGTCCAGCACGACGGCGGCCGGGCGCGTCTGCTGGATACCTTGAACGGCTTCCCAACCGTCTCGACCATAGGCGGTGTCGTAGCCGGCGAGCGTCAGGCGGGTGACGATCAGGTCGAGAACGCCGCGATCATCCTCGGCCACGAAGACCCTCCCCTTGCGCGCTTCAGGCTGCGTCATCAAGGGGATCCTCCGGCCAAGCCATGGCTTTGGCGATCGCCGTCAATAAATTCACCCCTGTCAGGGGTTTGCCAACCATGCCATCGAACAGACCCGTGGCTTGGGCCTGATCGACGTCCGCCGAGAAGGCGAGGATCGGAATGGTGGCGTTGGGCCCGTCCTCGGTGCGGATGCACCGGGCCGCGCCCGCGCCGTCAAGGCCTGGCATGCGAAGATCCATCAGGATGATGTCGAACGGCGCCGTGCTGGCGACCGCCACGGCGCCCAGTCCGTCCGCGACCTCGGTGAGTTCGACGTCAAACGGCGAGAGCATCGCCCGGACGAGATCGCGGTTGATCCGATTGTCATCCGCCACGAGGATTCGGCAGCCGGCGGGCAGCACAATCTGATCTTGTGGCGGAGCGGCGATGGGCGCGGCGACGTCCAGTTCGGGAGCTGGAATTGTAAACCAGAAGCAGGACCCTTCACCGACCTTGCTCTGCGCTCCGATGTCGCCGCCCATGGCTTCGGCGAGGCCCTTGCAGATCGCCAAGCCAAGACCGGTGCCGCCGTGTTTGCGGGTCGAGGACGCATCAACTTGGGAGAAACGTTGGAACAGCTGATCGGCGCGATCCTCGGGAACGCCCGGGCCAGTGTCTGTCACCGCGAATGACAGGAATCCGCCAAGCGGCTCGAAGATGGCGTCAACGCGGACGCTGCCGACCATCGTGAATTTCACGGCGTTGCCGATCAGGTTGAGCAATATCTGGCGCATCCGGTCGGGGTCGGCCCGCACGGTCCGTGGCAGAGTCTCCAGCCCGCCCAGGTGAAGCTCAATCCCCTTCTCGGCGGCCTGGGTCGCAAAGAGGTCGAGGGTTTCGGCCGCCAACTTCGCGGGCGACATCGGTCGTGGCGCGATCTCGACCTGGCCGGCTTCGAGCTTGGAGAAGTCGAGAATGTCATTGACCGTCAGAAGCAGGGCCTGGCCGGCGTTGCAGGCGCGCTTTAGATAGCCGCGCGTGGTGTCCGACAACTCCGGCTGCTCCTCAGCCAGCCGCGAGAACCCCAGCACCGCTGTCAGCGGCGTGCGCAACTCGTGGCTCATGTTGGCCAGGAACTCCGACTTCACGGCGGCGGCGGCCTCGGCCTCGGCGCGCGCCGCTCGCAACTCCGCTTCCAGCACTCTACGGGCGGAGATGTCGCGCACGACATCGGTGATCCCGGTGATGGCGCCGGTCTCTGGGTCAAAGGCCAGGGTCGGGCGGGCTTCCAACCACAGCTCGCGTCCATCCTTGTGCCGCACGCGATATTCCACGGCGATCGGCGGTTCCGCGCCTCGCGATTTGAACTGTTTGGCGACGGCGGCTTGCACGCCGGGTACGTCTTCGGGGGCGATCCAATCGAGGATGTTGGTCCCGACCAACGCCTCGGGCGCATAGCCGGTCGTGGGGAGGATTGACGGCGAGACATAGGTCACCTGCCCCTTGACGTCGCTGTGCATGATCAGGTCGCTGGCGTTTTCCGCCAGGAGCCGATAGCGCGCTTCGCTCTGAGCGAGGGCGGCCTGCGCGTGTTGCTGCTCGGTGACGTCGCTCATCGTGCCGACCACGGCGACTACTTGGCCATCGGCGTCCTTTTGGACCAGCATGTTTCCAGTAATGTCTCGCAACTGGCCGTCCGCCCGAATGAGGCGGAAGACGGCCTCCATCGTCGGCTGGCCCGTGGTGAGGGCGCGGTGCAAGCGCTGGCTGGACTCGGCTTGATCGTCCGGATGGGTCATGGCCAGGAGGGCGTCGAGGTCGAGCGGCAAGGCGGGGTCGAGACCGTAGATCTGGTACATCTGTTCGGACCAGGTCACCGACCGCGTCGCCACCTCCAGCCGCCAGTGACCTAGTCCGGCCATGCGCTCGGCCGTTGCCGCTCTCTGGGCCTGTTCTCGGGCCTCATCGCGCGCGGCGATCGTCGCGTCCTCAAGCGCCTTGCGGTCTGTCGCGTCGCGGATTACCGCCACGATCTCGAGCGGCTGATCCTGTTTGTCCCGCACCAATCGGAAGCTGGTCTCGACCCAGACGGTCCGCCCATCCTTGTGGATCGCTCTGTGTTGAAGGGTCTTTTGCTCCAAACCTTGGGCCATCTGTCCGAATATCGCCAGGATCTGGGATCGGTCGTCTTGGTGGACAAAGTCCTGAGCTGAGCGACCGGTCATCTCCTCAGGTCGATAGCCGAGAAGCCGCTCGATCGTCGGCGAGATGTAGCCGCTGCCGCCGTCCAGACGGATGCGCGTGACGACGTCGCTCATATTGTCGGCGAGCAACTTGTAGCGACGTTCGCTGCGCTTGATCGCATTCAAGATGCGTGTCTGATCGGTGATGTCCTGGAATACGCCGAACACCGCCGTCGCCTCGCCGTGCTCATCGAGTTCGCACACGCCCCTGGAGATCACATCGCGAATCTCGCCGTCTGGACGGTTGATGCGCAGTTGAGCTTCAAAAGAGCCCTTGGCGGCCACGGCCTCCCTGACGCAGGCCGTCAACTTGGCCCGGTCGTCGGGATGATAGAGGGCTAGCGAGTTCTGGAGGTCGGGTTCAAAGTCTTCGCGGCTGACCCCATGGATCGTATAGACCATGTCCGACCAGCCCACATCGCCGGCTCCGACCTCAATGCGCCAATGGCCGACGCCCGACACGCTCTCGGTCAGTTCCAGCAGACGCTGCTTTTCGCTGGCCAACCGATGCGCGCGCGCCAGTTCCAGTTCATCAACGACGATCCTGGCCAGCATCTTCAGGCGGTCGAGCTTGGCGGGTCGCAGGCGATGGCGCGGTCGGGTGTCGATGACGCACAGGGTGCCGAGGGGTCGGCCGTCGCGCGTGGTCAGCACCGCGCCAGCATAGAAGCGGATATTGGCGGCGCCGGTGACGAGGGGATCGGCGGCGAAGCGCGGGTCCTCCATCGCATCCTCGACGACCAGCAGGGCATTGGGGCCCATGAGAAGAGCCTCGGCGCTGAACGTCCAGGCCTGCGGCGAGCTGTTGGCGGCTACGGCGGGCATGGATAGGGGCGATGAGCCGTCGACCTCGATCAAGGACACCAGGGCGAGCGGGGTCTTGAAAAGGTCGGCCGCCAAGGCCGTCACAAGCCCGAACCGTTCTTGGGACGGCCGGTTCAGCGCCTCAAGTATCTGAAGCGCTTCAAGACGCCGCGCTTGCGCTCCTTGCATGGCCTACCGTTTCTCCGTTTTGGCCCTTCTCGCACAACAGCGTTACCGCAAGGGTTAATCATAAGCGCGACAATCGAGCGCAGGCTCCTTCACGGGGGGCGAGCCGCTCTGGCGGATGGCAGCGTGCCGCTGCGGCTCTCGCCTGGCGGTACCGCTCCAACAGATGGCTCCCATCGAACCTAGTTGAGCGTCAGCGTAGCGCCATCTCCCGCCAAATCGCCTTGAGCAGCGCCACCTGCGGATCCACGGCGGGGTTAAGATCGTGGGCGATACCGAACGGCGCGTCCGCCGAGGATCTCGCAGAACGGTTCCAGCGCGTTGCTGACCCCTTCACCGCCCTGGTTCTGGCCTTTGGGTCCCTATCAGCTTGGCGGGCGTCCGCCGAGGATCACCCGCAAGTCCGGTACGACAGCGTCCCCCGCGCCAGGCGGCGCCGTAAGCGCTTCGGCCAGGAGTTCCAGGAGCTTGCCAGACACAGCTCCGCTGTGGGCCCGAGCCACGCGAGTCAGGGCGTCCGCGGCCTCCGAACTGGTCACGACGCCCTTGACCGAGAGCAGCGAATACAAGGTCATGAACAGCCCTGTTTGGTATTTGAAGAGTTCTTCCAAGTGGCTATCGGTCATGATGTACTTTCCTGATCTGCCCCAAATTCACCGACCTTGATAGATTTTCCTACAAACGCCCCTATGCCCGGAGTACCCAACGCTTTGCACCACGTTCAGGCCACCGAAGACCAGGCGCGGTAAGGCAAGTTGAGAGCCGGACAGACGATCTCCCCGGTAGGGGCTTCGGCGATGGGCGCCACCATCGGACCGCTGAGGAATGGCGCCTTGAGGCGGCGACACAGGTCCAGTTCACGCAAGCTGGCCACGCCCGCGACGCCTTGCCACACTTTCTTGCCCCGATAGGCGTCAGGGTCCGTCAGGAAGCGAGAAATCGTCGCCAACCGCGCGCGCTCGTCCTGTCCTTCCAGGACTAGGGTGACGCTGTTGACGGCGCTGGCGGGAAGACTTTCGATCCGAAATCCTGGATCCTTCACGTGCAGATCGATCAGGGAAAAGTGAGGGCGCAGAAAGGCCCTGATCTGGCTGATCGCCCCATAGGAGGGCTCGCGCGGGACATCATAGACATTGGCCGCCAGACTGGGTCGCGCAGCGGGCGGCAGTAGATCAAGCTGCGGACTATAGATCTCGCGCATCGACGGTTTGACCAGCGACGAAAAGCTGAACGGCAGGAACATGTATCCCTTAGGGCCACCCGCCAAGGCGTCACGCGCCGCGGCCAGGCAGCCCAGGTCTCGGACCGTGACGTCCGCGTCCTCGACCGCGCCCATATGCCCGCCCTCCCACGCCGCGCGCCAATCGACGCCGCTGCCGACGAACCGTTCCTTGAGGAGATAGTAGACGCCCCACCATCCCGTTGTCGGCGTCGGGACATCCAACAGCCCGGCGACGCCGCCCATTGGCGGTTCCGGCTCGATCGCCGCCAGTTCCTCGGCAGGGGGCACGCCCTCCACGGGACCGCCGGGCGGGAGAAGACTCGTTACGCCCTCTGGCGTGATCTTGCACACCCGGCCCGCGAAGGTTCCGTCATCCTCGCCCGAGATCAAGGCCCTGAGGGCTTCGGCATGGGTCCCGGCGAACCGCATGACATCGCTCTGGTCACCTTCGAACATCAGCAAAGTGATATCGCCCGCGCCCTTCTCGCCGAACAGCTTGATCTGGAGGTCGGCGGCGAGCGTTTGCAGCTCGCGGGCGTCAAGACGCGTGGCGCGAGGATCAGCCAGAACGAAGGAGAACGGCGCCACCAGGCCATGGCGGCGCGGCCAGACCCAAGTGGTCTCCAGATAGGCGCCGGCCACCTTAGCCACCAAGGCGGCCATAGTTTCGGAATCGGCGAACCGCAGTTCCTTGCCGACGAAGATTTTGAGGCAGGCGATCGCGGTCATGATTTCGGCTCGACGATTGGAACATCAAAATAGCAAGTGTCGCCGCCGGATAAGCTGTGGCGCGGCGCCGCGCTCAACGCCGCGAACAGGCCAGCACTAGGTGGCCAGGGTATGAACCGACGTCGCCAAGTTCGCGCCAAAACGTCCCGCCACAGAGCCATCCTTGTTCGGATCGAACACCGCCAAGCGCACGAGCGTCTGGTTCAAGAGGATGTAGGCGAACTCTCCAAAGGTCACCGGTCCCACGAAGCCACCAGCCGTGCGTCCCTCAAGTCCGGCATAGAGGTAGTTCAAGATGCAGTTGCAGGAGAGCATGGTCGCCGCTTCGTCCGGAGGACCCGCGTGAGCATAGGGTAAAGCGTGTTCACCAACGGGACGCGCCAGCCGGTAGGTTACGCCAGGCACGACCGGGGCGTAGAGCCGCACCTGCCCGATCTCGGCGTCGACCTCCTGGAACGAGACATTGATCACCGCGCCGGCATAGTCGGCGACCAGGGGAGATCGGGTGTCGAATCGGCCCTCGCTAAGATAGCGCGCGAAATTGGCGGGCTTCCCGTTGATCAAGCAGTCGCCAACCGTAAAGCCAGCTTCCATGAAGCTGACAACATCACCGTCGCCCTCGGCGAACAAGTTGACGATGTCTAGGTCGGCCTCAAGCGCGAGCGGAAGTTCGACCCACAGCGTCGCCAGACCGTCGCAGGCGGCCAGCCCCGTCGCGCCGTCAAAGACCTTGGGTAGATGAGTCCCCGTTTGCTCTTGGCGCACGCCAGCGACCCAACCAAAGACCGGTTGGTCGTAGAGCGCCGGCAGCGCGGGTCCTTCAAGCGCATAGCGCTGGTGCGTCTCGCTGAAGGCCGGGGCGATGATGCAGGTCAGGCCATGACCGAACCGCCCCTCCGTGAGCCCCCCGAGCTTGTCCGCCGACAGGATCGCGGTGCGCGCCCGCAGAGCTTCATCGAAGACGGTACAGAACAATCGATCGTCACATGTCACGCCGCCCGCCTCAGTGATGAAGTAGGCGGTCGTACCGCCGATCCAACGCCCCTTGGGTAAGCTTCGCAGCAGTACTTCAGGGCCGGAGATGAACGCGACGACGCCAGATGCGACAAGATCGGCGGCGGCCGCCACCGTCAGGAAGAGATTTTTCATCGGGAGCCTTCCTTGGCTTTTGTCATGCCAGCGTAAGCCGCCGGACTCGCCAATTGGCTAAATTGGGCCGGACCCATTGTCGCAGACGATCGCTGATTCTCTGCCGTCGCGCCGTCCCGTCACCGCTGCCGCGACCAAACGCCACGGGTTGAGAAGGCGGACTCACACACCCTATTAGCGATGTTCGTGAAAGGCTAGCTCACCGCAAAGGTGAGGCCCAGCCATGAACTTCACAAATGTTGTCGCCCTCAATATCGCCGCGGAGTGCTCGTCGGTCTTGGACGACGCCGAGGTGGCGCTACGCGGCACGCTGGCCGATGCGCCTGTTCCAGTCGTGTTGATGGATCTTGAACTTCGACCCGTGCTCTTCAGCATCGGTTGGACGTCCGAGCGCGTAACTCCCGTGGATCTTGATCCAGACACCCTACGATCGTTCTTCCTCGGAGATGAGTTTGTCGAGGCGGCGACGCGCTGCCTTGAGATGGGCGGCATGCAGACCTGCCGCGTCGAAACACCGGCCACCCCGGAAGGGCCGGCGCGCTGGTTTGAACTCAGTATCAGTCCCTGGCCGCGAGACGGTTCGCCCGCCCGCCGCGTTGTCGCCTCGGGGCGTGAAGTGACCGAAGCGGTGCTCGCCGCACGCCGAGCCGAAGAGACGCAAGCGTTGTTGGCCGAACAGGTCGCCCGCCTCGACGCGGCCCTAAGCAACATGCCGCACGGCCTTTGCATGTTTGATGAGGCCACGCGCCTCATCCTGTGCAATGTCGCTTACGCCCGGCTCTACGCTCTGCCCGAGGCCTTAACTCGGCCAGGAACACCCCTGGACAGCATCTTGGAGCACCGCGTCGCCACGGGAAGTGGACCGCGCAACGCTGGAGCCTATTTCGACGCTCGGACCGAGGCCTCGCTGACCGGCGAGGCCGCCGGCCGCGACGTCGAATTGACCGACGGTCGCACCATCCGCGTCACCCACAATCCAATCGTCACGGGCGGCTATGTGGCCACCCACGAGGATGTCTCAGAAGCGCTTCGCGCCGCGGCTCAGATCCAATTCTTGGCCTTTCGCGATCCGCTCACCAGCTTGCCCAATCGCGCCGCTTTTCAACAGGCCTATGACCTGGCCGTGACCGCCGCCGATCAGGCCGGCGAGATGTTTGGCCTGATCATGATCGACGTCGATCACTTCAAGGACATCAACGACACGCTTGGCCATGACGCCGGTGACGCCCTGCTCAAGGCTCTGGCGGTCCAGCTTAAGCGGGCCTTCCGGCGCGGCGACACCGTCGCGCGCCTGGGCGGCGACGAGTTCGCCGTCGTGCTGCGCGATCTGAAGGGCGAGCACGACCTGGCGCGTCCCATCGAGGTGCTGCAGGGCTTCCTGCGCGCCCCGATCCAACATGCCGGACAGAGCTTCACGATCTGCGCCAGCATTGGCGCGGCGGTCCACGCTGACCTCGACGCCGATCCAGCTCACCTGCTGAAGAACGCCGACGTCGCCCTCTATCAAGCCAAGGCCAATGGCCGCAATCGCGCGGTCCTATTCCAGCCGGCCATGCGCAGCGAGGTCGAACGCCGCGTCGAGTTGCTGCGCGACGTCCGAGTCGCCATCGCTCAGGGCGAATTTGACCTGTACTATCAGCCGCTCGTCGATCTGGCGTCTAACACGGTGGCCGGCTTCGAGGCGCTGATGCGCTGGAACCATCCCGAGCAGGGCGTCCTGCCGCCGGCCGCCTTCATGGCCGCCTTTGACGACAACGACCTTTCGCTGCAATTGGGCGAGGTCGCTTTCGAACGCGCGCTGGCCCAGATGCGGGCCTGGCTGGACGATGGCGTCGAGTTTGGCCGGGTGGCGATCAACATCTCCTCCAGCCAGTTTCGCACCGGCCGCTTGGCTCTGGATATTGAGGAGAAGCTCAAGCGCTGGAACGTCTCGCCCGAACACCTGACTATCGAGGTTACCGAGAACGTCTATATGGGCTGGGGCGCCGAGGTGGTCAGTGAAACCGTGCGCCGCCTGCATGATGCCGGCGTTCTGATCGCCCTGGACGACTTCGGCACCGGCTATGCCTCCCTGGCCAATCTGCGGCAGTTCCCGATCGACCGGCTGAAAATCGACAAGTCCTTCGTCCAGAACGCCGAAGACGACGCCATCGTCCGGGCTGTCTGCACCCTGGGGGCCAGCATGGGCATGAAGGTGGTGGCCGAGGGCGTCGAGCGTCCCGACCAGTTGGCCACCCTGACCGGTTACGGTTGCGATCAGGTCCAAGGCTACCACTTCGCCAAGCCGATGCCGGCGGCCGAGGTGGCCGGATTCCTGCGCGGTTTCGCCAAGCCCTGAACAACCCGACGGCAAGAGAGGAGCGCGCCGATGTTCCAAGCCGACCCCAGGACACGCAAGATCGTGGCGGCGGCGCTGCGGCGGGTGCTGATCCTCGATCCCAACCCAAACGCGGCGCGCCTGCTCGCCGATCAGATGCGGGCGTTGGGTGAGGTCCAGATACAGAGCGCGGCCACGCTCGGCGATGGGCTGGCGCTAGCCCGGTTCCTGCGTCCGGACATCATCTTTGTTGAACACGCCAGCGCCGGCCTGGACGGCCTGGCTTTCACTCAGCAGCTACGGCGCGGGCGCCTGGAATGCCGCGAGGCGGCGGTCGTGATGTGCACGGCCGAAACGACACCCTCGACGATCTTCGGGGCCCGAGACGCCGGGATCCATGAATTCCTGCGCAAGCCATTCACGCTGGGCGACCTGGAGCGACGGCTGGCGGCGGTGACGCTCAAGCCCCGTCCCTGGATCGAGGCCGTGGGCTATGTCGGCCCAGATCGCCGCCGGTTCAACTCCGCCGAATACAAGGGTACGACGAAGCGACGCTCGGATGCCAAGGGCGGCGGGACCGCGGCGCAGCTGTCGCAAGCGCTGCGCATCGTTCGCTCGGCCGCGCAGCATCTGGACAGCGACCCGACCCAAGCGCGCCGCGCGCTTGCCGCCCAGGCCAGGGATCTGATCCGGATCGCAGGGGTGATGGGCGACACGCGGTTGGCCCAGGCCGCCACAGCCCTGATGCAATCGGTTGGCGAGGCGGCGCCTCTGGATCGCCGGACCCTGGTTCGCATCATCGACGATCTGATCGGCTTGGTTCCGGCCAGCCAGCTGGCGGCTTGAGACAACTCACCAGCAGCTCGGCGACGAGAGGGCTTTGTTAGGTCACCTGCCAGACGCGAGCGGACGATCTTCGTATTGGGCCAGGGTTGTAAACCTGAACCAAAACGCCACTAATGCGCGCAAGTCTGATCACGCCAAGCCGGTGATCGAGACGGCTGAACCGATAATGAGCGCGAGGACCGAGATTTCGGAGGGCGAGCAGCATGAGCGAGACTTCCGTGGAACGGGCCCTACCTCGGGCAGCGTCCGTCGTCATGATCGCCGTCGCGCTCATCGGCGGAGCCTTGCTGGCGATCGGCCCTGGAGACTATCCCGACCTCCACACGATCCTGGACACCAGCATAGCGCTGCTGTTGGGCGTGGCGGCGTTGTTGCTTTGGAACATGGGCCAGCACGCGGGAAGGGCGTTTCCCAAATGGCTCGCCATTAGCTTCGCCGCGACCTGCGTTCTGGCGACCATTCATGTGCTGGTAACCGTGGAGTGGTCTGGGCCACTGGCGGGGATCGCACGCTCGAAGGGCGTTCTGCGCCCCGCCACCTGGCCGCCTGCCACCCACCTGCTGCCAATCGGGGTCGGCTGGGCGTTGTGGCGATTGCGGCGCGGCGTCACTGGTGGAGTGCTCGGCTACGCCGTGGTTATCGTGGCCTTGGGCGTTGGGTTGTTCGCCGCCTTCCAACGCTTGCCAACCTATCTGCCCCCCGGGCCATTGGGCATCACCCGGCCTATTTTGATCCTGGCTCCGCTTCTGTGGGGATGCGTCGGTGTGGCGGCTTGGCGGCTGCGCGCCCAGGACCGCTTGGCGGCGCCGCTCACCTGGATGGCGGGCGCGCTTTGCGTGGCCAATATCGTGATGCTCTATTCGCGCGCGCCGGCCGATGGACCGGCGATGGTCGCCCATCTTGGCAGGGTCGGCGGCTTTCTGGTTCTGCTGCTTTGGGCGATGCAGATCGCCGCGCGCGACATGCGCGACCGCGCCAGCGCCGAAGCGGCTCTATTGCGACTCAACACCGAGCTGGACCAGCGCGTGGCCGAGCGAACCGCGCAGTTCGAAACGGCGAACGCGACCTTGGAAGCCGAGATGCAAGCGCGCCGCCAAAGTCAGCGGCTGCTCGAGGCGATCATCGAGAACTCGCCCGCCGTAATCTACGTCAAGGACCTCGATGGACGCTACCTGATGGTCAACCGCCGCTATGCCGACATTTTCCAGATCGACCGCGACGCGATGATTGGCAGCACCGACCACGACATCTTCTCCAAGGAGGTCGCCGACGCTTTCCGCTCCATGGACCTACGCGTCGCGGCGGTCGACCAGCCGCTCACGGAGGAAGAGGAGGCCCCGCACCACGATGGCCCTCATGCCTATATCTCGGTGAAGTCACCCTTGCGAGACGAGGCAGGCCAAGCCTACGCGATATTCGGGATCTCGACCGACATCACCGAGCGCAAACAGGCGGAAATCAAGCTCCGCACGCAATTTGAACGCCTGAGTCTGCTGGACGAGATCACCCGGGCCATCGGCCAGCGACAAGATATCCAGAGCATCTTCCAGGTCGTCGTGCGCAGCATCGAGGACCAACTCCCGGCCGACTTCGCCTGCCTGTGCCTCTACGACGACCTAGAGCGCGCGCTGACGGTCGCGGCCGTCGGGGTCAACAGCCAGGCCTTGGCGTTCGAGCTGGCCATGCCCGAGCGAGCGCGCGTCGACATCGACCAGAACGGCCTTTCGCAATGTGTCCGTGGTCGCCTGGTCTATGAGCCGGATATCGCCGAGGTCCAATTTCCCTTTCCGCAGCGGCTTGCGGGCGGCGGCCTCAGGTCGATGGTTTGCGCGCCGCTACAGATCGAAAGCAAGGTCTTCGGCGTGCTGGTCGTGGCCCGGTTCCAGCCCGAGGCCTTCGTCAGCGGCGAATGCGAGTTCCTCCGCCAGCTGAGCGAACACGTCGCCCTCGCGGCTCACCAGGCCCAACTGCACGGCGCCCTCCAAGCGGCCTATGACGACCTTCGTCAGTCCCAACAGGCGATCATGCAGCAGGAACGGCTGAAGGCGCTGGGCCAGATGGCCAGCGGCATCGCTCACGACATCAACAACGCTCTATCGCCGGTCGCCCTCTATACGGAATCGATGCTGGAGACGGAAACCAATCTGAGCTCCAGCGCGCGCGGACGGCTCGAAGTCATCCAGCGCGCCGTCGAGGACGTCTCGCAAACCATCGCCCGCATGAAGGAATTCTATCGCCAGCGCGAACCCCAGTTGGCCCTGACGCCGGTGAAACTGAACGATCTCGTGCAGCAGGTCATCGACCTCACCAAGGCGCGCTGGAGCGACATGGCCATGCAGCGCGGCGTGGTCATCACGGTGCGAACAGACCTGCACCCCAACCCGCCAGCGATCCTCGGCGTGGAGAGCGAAATCCGCGAGGCGCTGATCAATCTGGTGCTCAACGCCGTCGATGCGGCGCCGGGCGGCGGTGTGTTGACGCTGCGCACCAAGGTCGTCGAGGCCAGGAATGGCGGCGCTCCCAGCGCGGTCAAGATCGAGGTCGAGGATGATGGCGCGGGAATGGACGAGGAGACGCGGCGGCGCTGCCTGGAACCGTTCTTCACCACCAAGGGCGAACGTGGCACCGGCCTGGGGCTGGCGATGGCCTATGGCGTGGCCCAGCGGCACGGCGCGGAGATGGAAATCCGATCGACGCTCGGGAGTGGGACGACTGCCTGCCTGAGTTTCCCCGTGCCCGCCAGCCCGGCGAGCCCGGTGCGAACCGAAGTAGGATTGGCGCCCCGCTCACGGCTGAACCTGCTTCTGGTGGACGATGATCCGGTGCTGTTGAAGGCCTTGAGAGACGCGCTCGAAACCGATGGGCACCAGGTGACGATCGCCAACGGCGGCCAGGATGGCGTCGACGCCTTCAAGGCCGCGAACGACCGCAGCGAAATCTTCGCCGCCGTGATCACCGATCTTGGCATGCCCTATGTTGATGGACGCAAGGTGGCGGCCGAGATCAAGGCTCTGTCGCCCACCACCCCGGTGCTGCTGCTCACCGGCTGGGGCCAGGGCCTGGTCGGCGAAGCGGAGATCTCACCGCACGTCGATCAAGTTCTCAGCAAGCCGCCCAAGCTCCGCGAAATACGCGAGGCCCTCGCGCACCATTGCCAGGCCGAGGAAGACTGATGGAAAACACCGGCTCGATCGAAGGCACGCCCCTGTCCGATCCCGGTCGGCCGCGCATACTCGTCGTTGATGACGAAGCGACGATCGTCGAGGCGCTTTGCGACACGCTGCGCGGCCAGGGCTACGAGGTCACAGGGTTCACCGACGGAAACGCCGCCCTCGCTCGTCTGGAAAAGGACAGCTTCGACCTGCTGCTGGCCGATCTGACGATGCCTAGAATGGGTGGCGTGGCCTTGCTGGCCGAAGCTCAACGGCGCGACCCTGACCTTGTCGGCGTCATCATGACCGGTGATGGCACCATCGCCACGGCCGTGGAGGCAATGAAGACCGGCGCGCTCGACTATATCCTCAAGCCCCTGACGTTGAGCGTTGTCCTGCCAGTGCTTTCCCGCGCCCTGACCATGCGACGGTTGCGGATCGAGAACGTCGAACTGGAACGCAGCGTGCGCAAGCGCACCGCCGAGCTTGAGGCCGCGCTTGAAGAGGTCGAGGCGCAGACGGCCGAGCGACTCAAGGCCGAACAGGCGCTGATGCAGGCCCAGAAGATGGAGGCGGTCGGACGGCTCACCGGCGGGGTCGCCCACAACTTCAACAACCTCCTCATGGCCATGGATGGGGCCTTGCAACTGCTCGACAAGCGTCTGGAGCCGGACCATGTCGGCCGAAAATATGTCGACTGCGCCCGGCAGGCCACCGAGCGGGGCGCCAAGGTGACCAGTCAACTCCTGGCCTTTTCGCGCACCCAGCGCCTTGATCTGCGCCCAACCGACGTCAGCCATGTTCTGCGGGAGGCGATGCCGATCTTCGCCCAGGCTCTGGGTCCAACGGTTGCCCTGGATCTTGATCTGAGCTGGAGCGACGCTTGGGCCTTGGCCGATCCCGATCAGCTGGAACTGGCGATCCTCAACCTCGCCCTCAACGCCCGCGACGCCTTGCCAAACGGCGGTGAGGTGACCTTGGGTGTGACCCTCGAAGACCCGCTTGCCGGTCCGCCCGTCCTGGTGGTGTGGATGCGTGACACCGGTGTGGGCATGCCGGCCGACACCGTCGCCCGCGCGCTGGAGCCGTTCTTCACCACCAAGGAGCGAGGTCAGGGAACGGGCTTGGGCCTGGCCCAGGTCTATGGGTTCGCGCGCCAGTGCGGCGGCGAGGTCAAGATCGAGAGCGCGCCGGGCGCGGGGACGACCATTCGGATTCTGTTGCCGCCGGGGCAAGCTCCAGCCTCCGTGGCCGAGTCCGCACCGGCGAGCGTTTCGAATGGGTTGGACCGCCCGGAATATCTAGGCGGCATCCGGCTGCTGGTGGTGGATGACGATGACGCGGTGCGTCAGGTTCTCGTCGATGGCCTGCGTCTCGAAGGCTTCGAGGTGTTCGAGGCGGAGGACGGCGCGACCGGCCTGCGGATGCTGGAGCGCGAGCCGCCTGACGCTCTGGTGCTCGACTATGCCATGCCCGGCATGAATGGCGCGGAGGTCGCCAAGCGGGCGCGGGTCCTGCGGCCCGGTCTGCCCGTCGTGTTCTGCAGCGGCTATGCCGACACCCTGGCTCTGGACGATATCGAGGACGCACCGCTGGTTCGCAAACCGGTCGCCGTCTCGACACTTGGCCAGATGGTGGTCGATTTGGTCGCGCGGCAAGCCCGCTGAAATCCTGTCGTGATCTTGGGTCGTTTCCGCAATGTTCGATGCCGTATTCGAGGGTGTCGCCCGAGGCATTCCCTTCCTGTTCTCGACAGTCTACGACAGACAGGCTGCGGGACGGCCACAGGTCCTTCGCCATGCTGCAGAAACCCTCATCCTTCGGAATTGGCCAAGGTCCTGACGGAGCTTTTCGTAGGAACTCGCCTCCTGCCTTCCGCCGCCTGACGAGCGCCTTGATGCCAAGGTGAAGATTGAGGACGGGGCGCGATCGCGCGCGTCGAGACCTGGCTTGTCATTGTCGCTGGCGCGCGCTCCCGCGAGCCGCTACGGCTAGGACGCGATCGACAGGGACGACTTCTATTCATCGTGGTCTTGCCGTGCGCCGGACCGACCATGCCCCAAGCGCCGCGCCCGACCGCCCTTGCAGACCCCGCGGTGTTGACGCCCGGCCGTAGCGGGACATTCGCCGGGTTCGGCGGCGATAGCGATCCGTTCGCCGCCGCCGTTCGGGCGACCGGCACGCCGATGATCATCACCAATCCCCGCCTGGCGGACAATCCGCTGGTGTTCGTCAACGACGCCTTTTGTCAGCTCACCGGCTATGACCGTGAAGAGGTCATCGGGCGAAATTGCCGCTTTCTTCAGGGTCCCCAATCCGACCCTGCGGTGGTCGAAGCCATCCGCGTCGCCGTGAGACTGGGGCGGGCGATCGCCATCGATGTGCGCAACCATCGCAAGGACGGTTCGGTGTTCTGGAACCGCCTGCAGATGGCGCCGGTCCACGACGCCGGCGGTGAGCTGAGCTACTTCATCGCCAGTCAGTTCGACGTCACGGCCGAACTGCAGAGGCTTGAAGACCTCGAACGCCACAACGCCGACCTGGCGACCGAGTCGGCGCGGCGGCTGCAGGCCCAGCACGACAGCGAGCAGCGGCTTCGCTTCGCCACGGGAGCCGGCCGCATGGGTCTGTGGGACCTAAACCTGGTCTCGGGCGAGCTGACGGCCTCCTCGGTGTTCCGGGAGAATTTCGGGCGCCTGGCGTCCGAGGCGTTCGACTTGCCGGTGCTGCTGGACGCCGTCCATGCCGACGACCGCCGGCGTGTGCGGGAGGCGTTCAGGAGCCCGGACGTCGATGGCGACTTCGCGCTCGAGTTCCAGATCGTCCGCCCCGACGCGGCCATCGGTTTCATCCAGATGCGCGCCGACATCATCCGGGGCGTCGATGGCGCGCCTCTGCGCCTCGTCGGCGTTTCCATGGATATTTCCGAGCGCCTGAAGGCCAGCGAGGAAAAGTCTCTGCTGCTGCGGGAGCTCGCCCACCGCATCAAGAACATGTTCGCCGTCGTCGATGGCGTGATCTCGCTTTCCGCTCGGGCCGACGCCGCGGCCCGGCCGTTCGCCGACGCCTTGCGAACCCGACTGTTCGGTCTGGGCCGCGCCATGGCCTATGTGACGCCGCCGGAGGTGGTGGGCAGCTCGGAGATTGCGCCGCAGACCCTGCTGGTTCTCCTGCATGTCCTGCTGGAGCCCTACGGGGACCTGGACACCGCCGACCGGCGGGTGACCGTGTCGGGCGACGATGCTCGCATAGGTCGCGCCGCCACCACCTCGATGGCCCTGATCATCAACGAGCTGGCGACCAACGCCTTGAAGTACGGAGCCCTCGGCCACGCCGGCGGTACGGTCAGGATCGAGATGATCCTGGACGGTGACGATGTGACCGTCGCGTGGCGCGAGCATGTGCCGACGGCCAAGACGGTAACTCAGGGGACAGAGGGGGGCGGCTTTGGCAGCACCCTCCTGGAGAACGCCATCGTGCGGCAGCTTCGCGGACAATGGTCGCGCGAATGGACCCCCACGGGGCTGCACACCAACCTGCGCTTTTCGCAGGCGCGCCTTGCACGCTGAGAAGCCAGCCGCACATGGCAACTCCTTAACCAAGTTGAGCGGAACCTGCGGGTGACGCGGGTATTGAAACTATCATGGTAAAGCTGCTGAACCGGACGACGATCCTGGTGGTCGATGACGAGCCGTTCATTCGCGGCGTCGCCGCCGATTATCTTCGGGACGCGGGCTACCTGATCTTCGAGGCCGACGACGGCGCCGAGGCGCTGTCCTTCCTCGATGAAAACCCTGAGATCAGCGTGCTGTTCACGGACATCAACATGCCCGGCATGGACGGCTTCGCCCTGGCCGCCGAGGTCCGGGCGCGCCGTCCGCTGATGCGTGTTGTCTTGACCTCGGGCCGCGAGCGGCCGACCGCCCCGCAGATGCCCGATCGCGGCTACTTCATCGACAAGCCCTATGCCGAAGGCCAACTCACGAAGCTCATGGCCATGGCTGCAGCCTAAACTGCCGTTTGCTCGCGCCCAAAATGCGTGTCGCACCCGCTGCAACTAGCGGCAATCGGCAGCCATAGTCGTTCGAAAGTGGATCTAGCCTCCATCCCCATTCAGCGGTCTCCAGTTCGGTACGAGGGCTGATTTGTGCGCGGAGGGCGGAATCTAGGCGGCCTGAGCAGAATTTTCGCTCACTCCTGGCAAGGCTGCTAGGCGAGAATCTGCAAGCCGTGCTTCTGCACGATCGCCAGCAGCTTGAGCGCCGCTCCGCTGGGCTTCTTGGCGCCGGCCTCCCACTTCTCCACGGTGCTTTCGCTGGTGTTGAGATAGCGGGCGAAGACCGGCTGGCTGACATGATTGCTCTCACGGAGTTGCTTGATCTGCGCGGGCTCGATCATCGGCGGCACGGTGAGGCACGTGGCGTCGAAGTCGCGCATCGTAGCCTTGTCGATCGTGCCGGCCCGGTACATGCCGGCGACGTTGTCATGGATCGCCTCGAAGGCGTCGCTCTTAAACTTGCGCTTGGTCATGACAGATCTCCACAATCGCCTTGGCCCCTAGCTCCTTGGCGATCTCCACGTCGGTCTTTTCGGCGTAGAGATCGGCCAACTTACGAAAGGCCTTCAATTCGTCGTCGTCGATATTCGCCCGGTCCTTTTTGGCGAACAGATAGGCGTAGACCCAATACCTTCGACCTTTGGCCAGGATGATGCTGCGGCTACGGTTCTTGTCGAGACGCTTCTTGAACACCCCGCCACCCAGATCATCGGCCTGACCCGCCATTGCCGCCGCAACCGCCGCGCAAAGCTCGCTGTCCTTGATCAGCGCTTTCTTGGCCGCCTTGGTGAACCAAGCCGTCTTGAAGACCCGCGCGACTTCCTTGGCCTCGGTCATGAGAAATATGTAGCACTGAGTGCTACCCCATTCAATGGCGAGACCATGCACATCATGACGCGCTCAGGGAGTCCACGCTGATCAGACAGCGCTTTCCGCCCTTGGCCTTCTGAGCCGCCGTTACACACCGAGCCAGCACATCGCGGTTTTGCTCGACAATCCGCCGCGCGGTTTGCATCTCCTGCCAACGCTGCGGGTCAGCAATAGCCAGCAGTCGCTCACCAGCCGACCACATATCGCGGTGAAGCACGCGCGCCGCCCTTCTCTCGGGCCAAGCCCACCGTTCTGGAGCCGCCTGTGAGACGATGACCGGAAAGCTCCCGCCGAGAACCGCCCCGCCGACTACACCGGCCAGCGCCGCTTGCAAAAGTCGCCAGTTCTGCAGGCTGGCCAGCCGCGCCGTATTGACCCAGCCACGAAGATCGCCCGCCGCTCGTTGAAGCATCTCCTGGGCCTGATGCAACGTCGCGCGATCCTGCCGCCGAGCCTCGTCACCGGCGGCCGTGATCTGCCGCGCGATCTCAGCGGGCGTAGCTGCCAACGCCGGACTAGCCGCCAGCTTCCCGATCCGCCCAACCGCGACCCTCACGCCTTGAGCGATCTCCCCGAGCGTCTCGCTGTAGTCTGGCGCCGACGCGCGTTCGGCGGCTAGCCCTGTCAGAGCGACATTCAGCAAGGCCACTTCCCGCCGCAACGCCTCGAACGCCACCGCCGCCGGATCTACCAGCGCTTCTGATCCGATGTCCTGATCCATCCTATCCTCCTACAAGCCAAGTCCCCGGCCACGACCGATGCCGAGGTAGTCAGAAAGGCCTTGCCCCACGCTGCGCCCCATCTCGGCGGGAAGCCCAAGCTCGGGCCGACGGGCGCGCAGCAACGACTCCACCTGCGGGTCGCGCTCCAGGCTCTTGGCCATCGCGCCCATGCGGTCCTTGACCTGGCCGGCGCCGGTCATGTCGCCCGCGCGGTGCAGGGCTGAGCGCTGGCGCTGCAGGCCCTGCCAGCGCTCGACGAAGCGATCGGCGCGCAGACGCGGATCGGCCCTGACTTCGGCCTCAAGCTGAAGGACGCGGATCGCCCGCTGCGTGCGGCCCGACGCCGTCTCGTTGGCCAGGGCCGGATCGCGGACATAGGCCCGCTCCAGATCCTTGGCCGAGTGCGGACCGATCATCCCCATCGCCTCGCGCGCCTGCTCCAGCGCCTGGCGCTGATGGGCGAGCACCGGCAAGCCGCGGTCGTTCATGCGCATGACGTCGCCCGCAGCGCGGGCGTGCCGCTCGATCGCCCGGCGCTGAACAAGCTGGTCGTTATCGTGCGCCGGCGCCGCCGGCTGAGGCGTTGGACTGGCCGGCCGGAAGCCGGCGAACATGCCGCGCTCGTGCTGCGAAGATTTCTGCGGCGCCAGCGACGCCGGCACACGAATGTTGCGCTGCTCGGCGAAGTCACTGGCCATGTCCTTGGCCCGATCACGCGACAGCACGCGGGTCAGGTTGCCGAGATCTTCGAACTCGTCGCGTCCATAATGGACCTGGACACTGTCGCGATGCCGCGACAGGGCGACATAGGCGCCGTGGCGATCCATCCCCGGCGTCGCCAGAACATGGGTCCGATCGACGGTGACGCCCTGGCTCTTATGGATGGTGGCCGCATAGCCGTGATCGACCTGGGCGTAGTCCTTCAGGTCGAAGGCGACCGAGCGCCCCGCGTCGAGGCGCCCGGCGTCGAGCCGCACGGTCATCCGGGTCGGCGAGACCTGCTCGATCTCGCCCAGCATGCCGTTCTTCACGCCGAGCCCGCGATCGTTCTTCAGGAACATCAGCCGATCGCCAGCCGCGAACGACCGCTCGCCGCGCTCGGCCTTGACTGTCACGTCCTCGCCCAAGGCGCCGGCCTGACGCAGCCGCTCGCGCGCCGTCAGATTGAGATCGCGCACTTCGTCATTGGTGTGGGTCAGGATGATCCGGCTCTTGCCCGGCTCGGCGATCCGATCCCTATCCCAACGCTCGACCAAATCCTCGCGCGCTTGATCGCGGGTCTCGGCGACATGGACCATGCCGCGCGCTTCGTAAGACGCCAGCGCCTCGCCGGTTCGGCCGGTGGCCAGATGCCGGGTGGCGTCGCGCTGCCACGCCTCATGCTGTCGCCGAACCTGGGTGATCTCGACGTGAGAATGACGCTCGGCGATCGACCGGAACGCCGCGCCGGCCTCGATGGCCTGGAGCTGCTCAGGATCACCGACCAGCACCACCTTGGCCCCGGCCTTGTCGGCCGCCGACAGCAAGCGCTCCATCTGCCGCGAGCCGATCATCCCGGCCTCGTCGATCACCAGCACATCGTGCGCGTCCAGCAGTTCGCGCCCCTGGCTCCACTGATGCTCCAGACTGGCGATGGTGCGTGAGGCGATACCCGATCCGCCCTCCAGGGTCTCGGCGGCGATGCCCGACAGGGCGAGCCCTCGCACCTCATAGCCCGAGGCTTCCCACGCCTCCCGCGCCACGCCCAGCAGCGCCGACTTGCCGGTGCCGGCGTAGCCAACCACCACGCCCAGATCGTTGGCCTGAGTGACGTGCTCGAACGCCGCCTTCTGCTCACCGGACAGGACAAGACCGCGCTGCTCGGCGCGCGCCAGGGCGCGGCGCTGATCCACCTCGCTGACCCGGTGCGCCTGTCGCTCGGCCATCAAGGCGGCGCGATGCAGGCGGTCCTCGACCGCGATCATCTCGCGGCAGGTGAACCGATCCTGGCCGCGTCCGTCCTGGCCTAAGGCGACGAGTTCGGGTGAGGCCTGCACCGCGTTCATGGCGCGGTCGAACTGCTCTTTGCCGTCTGAATGGCGGTGAATGAACATCGCCAAGTCGCGGCGGGTGAAGGTCGCCTGCTGCTTGGTGATGGCGTCCAGGGCGATGCGCGGATCGGCGATGATCCGTTCGCCATTGGCCCGCGCAATCTCGTGGTGCTCGTCGAGCCGATCGGCCTCCAGGCCCTCGTCGGCTCTGCGTCCAGCGGCCGGGCCGATCTTGTTCTGCGGCTCAAGGTCGATGCCCTGGTCTTCCAGGCTGCGGTGATCGATCCGTGCGTCGATGTCCAACGACGCCAGCCGCTCGTTGACGTGATCGGCCCAGGCCTCGCGCCAATGCTCGACCAGCTCGGTGCGGTTCCAATCGCGGACCTTGGGGCCGAACCCGTCTTCTCCGACTTGCCGCATCGACAGCATGACGTGGGCGTGGGGCTTGGCCAGGCCATCGGCCCCGATGTCCCAATGCACATTGAGATCGGCGACCATGCCGCGATCGACCATTTCGCGCTGGACGAAGTCGCGGGCGAGATCGATGCCTTGGGCCTGGTCCATCTCGCGCGGGATGGCGAACTCGACCTCGCGGGAGAGCTGGGCGTCCTTTCGCTTCTCGCCGGCCTCGACCGTGTTCCACAGCGTCGCGCGGTCGGACAGGTGCTCGGGCGCGCCGTCCGGCAGCATGACCTCGGAATGGACGACGCCGCTCTTGTTGGTGAAGTCGTGGTCGCGATCCAGCCGCTCATCATGCAGCCGCGAGGCCGAGCGGTAGGCGGCCGAGGCCACGGCGCTGGCCCCGGTGGCGCGACTGATGACTTTGACGGAGAAGTGGAAGATCGCCATGGCGACAGACCACTTACTATCCTGAGCGCACGTCGGCACGACGTATAAGCGCGCCCTCCAAGATTAAAATCTCGGGAGGGACCGGACTGTCCCAGTGTGTTCCGGCGACCTTACAGCATTCCGTGGCCCGCTGTTTTATCCTGAGCGCACCCCGCCATCATGGAGACTGCGATGCGCAAACCTCGGGACTTTGACGCCGAACTGAAGACGCTGGGGGACAAGGCCAGGATGCTGAAAGAGCGGAAGGTCAAACAGCTGGGCGAACTGGTGATCGCCACCGGGGCGGATGCGCTGGATGTCGAGACCCTGGCCGGCGGACTGCTGGGTCTGGTCGAGACGAAGGACGCGGCCCGCAAGGCGGAGTGGCGCAAACGCGGCGCGGGGTTTTTTCGCAGCGGGAAGGCAGAGCCTGCGCGCGCTGCTGGCGGCGACCAATGACGCGACCCGGCGAACCACGGCGGCGCAACACCGGCTTGAGGCGGGGCGAGCCAGGACCGACACGCGGGCCTGGGTGATGCAGCGGCGAGAGCGGACTCACCACCTGATCGAGTTGGGCGGCCTCGTGCAAAAGGCCGGCCTCGTCGAGCTGACGGGCGACGACCGCGCGACGCTCTATGGCGCGTTCCTGACGCTGGCGATGATGCTCCAGGGCGAAGATCGCGACCACACGCTGGCCCTCTGGCGGCGCGGTGGGAAGCGGGCGTTCGAGAACGACAATACGCCTAGCTGACCGCCAAGCCTCGCCAGTCCCTACGACGACTTTTGCTGGCCCTCGTCGTCCGCCATGGCGCGAACCAGATCGAGGATCTGTCGGCGGACACGACCCTTGCCAATTTTCGGGAAGATCGCTGCCAGTTCCAGACCCTCGGACGTGCTCAGAAACGCCGTGATGACCCGATTGGCGGCCTCGCCGACATCGTCGCTCTCATCGGTGACAGGGTCGGCGAGGCCGTCGAAGAAGTACGACACCGGGACCTGAAGCGTCTTGGCGATCTCATACAGCTTCGATGCGCTGACCCGATTGGCGCCGCGCTCGTACTTCTGGACCTGCTGGAAGGTCAGCCCTAGCGCGTCGGCCAAATGCTCCTGGCTGATGCCCAGTATCTTGCGGCGCATGCGCACGCGACCGCCGACGTGGAGATCAACGACATTGGGCGTGCGGGCTTCAGGCGTATCGGTCACAAAAGTCTCCATCGCATCGGTTGGTCGGTGCGCCGCCAACCGGAAAGGTTCTTGGCGGCGCAAGAAGGCTTTGCGCTGCGGAATTTCAAGGTCGCTCTCCAGTTACGCTAGTGCTCCTGGATTCGACGCATTCGGATCAATCAGCCATGCTGAGGAATGCCCAAGTACGATCCCCTGTCGGGTCATCTGCGTCGCCAGCGTCACGACGAACTCGAACTGACCTTCGCCGAGATCGAACGCATCCTCGGCGCCATGCTCCCCAAGAGCGCGATCCGACCACAGTGGTGGGCGAACACCACCGACCCGGACACCAGCCATATGCAGCGCAAGGCCTGGCGCGACGCCGGCTATGACGCCGTTCTGCTGACCGTTAAGGACCGCGTGCGTTTCAAGCGGACCCGCTGACGCGCCCGCCAGGCTGGGCCTGTCCTGCCGCCCACCGAGCTTGAAGCCGCCGCCGACCTTCGCTCGGAGACAAGACGCCCTGGATCGCTTGGTGGAACAAGGGCCGGACGGGCTGGCGCGCGTCAAGGGGACGCCCTTCGGGCGTCTCGCGGAGCGACGGCGAAGCCGCCCTTGACCCGCACCATCCCGCCCGGCAGACGCTCTCCAAGCGCTCCAGGGCGAGCACCGACCGTTCCGGTCCTGGCTCCCGCAGGTTGGTATGGGCAAGGCGGTTGCCGTGGGTGGCGCGGCTAGCGTTTGCAAACAGGCACCCCGCAGTTGGGACAGCGTGCGGTGCGCAGCTCCTCCATCGTCGCCTTGAAGAGGTCGTAGCCGTCGCCTTGCTGATGGACCATGACCTGTAGCGCCACTTCCAGCTTGGCGGCGACGCCGTGCATGTCGCGCGCCCGAACCTTGGGCAGCGCTTCGAGCCATGCCTCGCGTTGGTCGAACAGCGGCTTCAATTGCGCGTCGATGGCGTCCATCTCTTCGGAGGGCAACAATTCCCCGCGCTCCTCTGGCGTCATGCGCTCCCATCGCTTCTGACGCACAAGAATGGTCTCCAGATCCGACCAGCGCAGACCCAGACGGTCGATCTCCGCGTCGAGCACCAGCCACTCGGCGCAGCGGGCGATGGCTTGGTCCGGGACTGCTGCGCTGCCCGCGCCGGCAACGACTGGCGCGGCGCTGGCGGCGCCGATGACGACGCGCCGGGAAACGGCGAAGGGCTCCTTGTCGTCAGACATCGGGATGCTCCGCATTGGAAAGGTTGATGGGCTTAGGGCGGACGCGCTCGATCAGATCGACCGTGCGGGAAATCTCGCAGAGCGCGTCGGCCAGGCGCGCCTGAACGTCGGCGACAGAAAGCCTCAGGTGGCGAGCGATCAGCGCGTAGTCGAGCGCCTCGATGTGATTGAGCAGGAAGACGTCCCGCGTCTCCCGCCGAAGGCGGAGCACCGCGTACGACATGACTTGCTGGGCGTCATGCGGATCGAAGACACGGCCACGCCAGAGATGAGGATGTTGCCAGCGCCACCGCTGGCTGGCCACGAGCGGCCAAGGCATGCGCAGGCGCACCATCACGCGGCGCCTTCATGATCGGAAGCTTCGCGCCCGGCGGCCACGACAACGGCGTCGATCAGATCCCGGACCGTCGTACAGGCCTGCGACCAACAGACCGACGCGATGGCCTCCGGCGGCATCCGCGAAATGGCATGGACTTGGTAGTACGGGCCAAGAAGCGCGGCCAATTCTGGAAGGGCCGCTGGGACGCCGTTGAACCCCGCGCGCCGCGCGAACCTCAACGCCTTGCTCAGGTCGTGGCGGAGATAGACACGGTTCCAGTCGTCGCTGATCCCTCGGTGCAGGAGGTTCGCCTTCAGCGCCAGTTCGATCGCGATGGCCAGGAAGTAGCGGGCCGCCTCGGGATGTTGGGGCGCCGCCTCAGCCGCTGCGTGGAAACCGGCCGCGTTACGACGGAACGTCGCCGCCAACGAGCGGTCGGCGCCGTCGCGTCGCCGAGGAACGCGACGGGTCATTTGCCACCGGTGAAGGCCGCGAGGTCGCGGACCGCGCGGGTGATCAGGCCGTGGGCTTCGGGATGGTCTTCCACGAAGATCAGGCGGGCCGCCACCGACAGGTTGGCGACGACCGCCTCGACGCTCTTCGCCGGCTTCGGCCGCATGGCTTTCAGGAGGGCGTGCCCCTCGACCTCCAGCACATCGAGCCTGGCGTCGATCTCGGCAAGCCTGGCGCCTTCGGGGATCGCGGCCTGCTGGTCCTGTGACAGCTGATACCAGTTGTGCTTGGTCATCAGCCAGCCTTCGAGCGTCCCCCACTCTAACTGGAGCCGCCGCTGTTCGGCGTCGATGGCCAGCCAGCGGTGGCAGATGGCGACAGACGGGTCCGCTACGACCTGGGGCGCGGGCATAGCCGCAACCCCACAGGTGACGGCGCTGCCAACCATCATTGCTCGCCTGGACGGTTCATCCACGCGCGCAGGCGCGCGCCCCGCCTTTCGACGTGAACTCATGACTCGTGACCCTGAGTGTGTATTATTCCTTTAGTATCATCGACGACCTCTTTCGACAAGCGAAAAGTATCGTGAACTTTACTAATAGTAAAATTCCATGCTGACGGCCTCGCAAATCCGGGCGGCGCGGGCGCTTGTTGATTGGAGCGGACCAAAGCTCGCGGAGGCTGCGGGCCTGTCGTTGCCAACGATCCGCCGAATGGAAAGCGCCGTGGGTCCTGGTCGTAGTTCGGTTGATAACGTGGAAGCCGTTCAGCGTGCGCTGGAGGCTGCCGGGGTCATCTTTCAAATGGCCGACGATACGGCCGGTCCAGGCGTGCGCTTGAAAAGGTAGCGCTCGAGCGCCGCAGCGGACCCGCCGCCAACATCATTAAGCCACGCTACCGACGCCGCCGGGCGCGCCGAAATACGCTTTTGCCGCACAGAGCCTGTCTTTGTTTCCCATAGTACGATCTCGCCCCGCGAGGCCTTGCCGCTAGCAGCAGGCAATCCAATTCTGGCTCATCGAAAGCCTTGAGATCCCAGTCTGTGGAGCTTGCAGCGATGACCGACCCCGACCGCATCCTTCGTATTCGTACGGTGCTGGCGCGTACGGGCCTTAGCCGATCGACCCTTTATCGGAAGATCGGCGAGGGGACTTTTCCTCGGCAGATTCCAATCAGCGTTCACGGCGCGGGATGGCACGAGTCCGCGATCAATCGCTGGATCGCCAATCCCGCTGGCTACCGCCCGGACGCCAGCTAACCCTGACGAAAGGTCAAGACCTTTCCGCTCTTCGCGATAGAGCAATAGCCGGCCCACGCCTCCATCAACTTGCGGCGCTTGTCGAATAGATCACCACGCCTGTAAGCGGCCTCAGCCTTGTTGGCGATGGTATGAGCCAAGGCCATTTCGCAAACCTCGTGTGAGAAGGTGGTCGTTTCTGACGCCCAATCGCGGAAGGTCGAGCGAAAGCCATGAACGGTGACGTCGCTTTTCATCCGTCGCAGCAGCATCGCCATAGCCATCGAGGACAGCGGCGACGCAGACGTCGCGCCTGGGAACACATGACCGATCGACCCGGCTTCAAGCCGCTCGGCGACTATCTTCATCGCGCGACCGGAGAGAGGAATGCGGTGCTCCCGGCCGGCCTTCATGCGGTTCGCAGGAATGGTCCAGATTTCCTTCTGAAGATCGATCTCATCCCACGTCGCGCCTAGCACTTCACCCGATCGAGCGCAGGTCAGGATCAAAAGCTCCAGGGCGCGGGCCGCAACAGCGCTGCGTGTGCGGAGGTTGGCCATGAACTCCGGCATGAGGTCATAGGGAAGCGCCGCATGATGCCCGCGCGCCAACCGTTGGCGCTTAGGCAACAGTTGGTTCAAGTGACCGCGCCAACGCGCCGGGTTCTCACCGCTGCGGAGTCCCTTGGCCTTCGCCGCATCCAACACGTTCTCGATCCGCCCACGTAAGCGTTCCGCTGTTTCGGGCGTGCGGGTCCATAAGGGCTGCAGTACGTCCAGAATGTCTTGCGTGGTGATGTCGTTGACCGGACGTTCGCGAATGGGCGCGGCATACTTGGTCAGCGTCATCTTCCATTGGGCGGCGTGCTTGTCGTTGCGCCAGGAAGGCTGCATGGCCTCGACATAGGCGTCGGCACAGGCGCCGAATGTTTGGACCGTGTCGTCCTTAACGCGCTCGGTCTTGGGGTCGGTGCCGGCCGCTAGCATCGCCCTGAAGGTAGCTGCCTCCGCGCGGGCGTCTGCCAAGGTCAAATCACGCCGACCGCCAAGCCCAAGTTCAACGCGCTTGCCGGCGCGTGTGTACATGAAGACCCAGCGCCTGCGCCCACTTTCATCGATCGACAGATAGAGGCCGCCGCCATCTGAATGTCGGCCTGGCTTGTTGAGCTTTGCCGCTTGGATGGCTGTCAGCTTGTGGAGTGAACGCCCGCTCATCGGAGTCTCCGCCTAACATCTCCGCCGAACCTTTTCGGCCCCACTTCGGGTCCCACTTTCGGTCCTATTTTGTACTCAGGATCGAGTGGGCACCTGACGGAAAGAGTGACACAGATCTTAAAATTAATCCATTAGAAACAAGATGATATAGAGACGTCACGAGACATCCTGATGCGGTATGGGACTACTGGTTTGGCGGACACCCTCTCCGCCAGCCACCCTGTTTGATTTCACACCGATAGCCAGCGCCTCGCGCGCGCGGCGCTCGTCCGACCCGACAGGATCGTTCAAGCCCGGGCTCGCGCGAATGTCGAAACTCGCGGCCATCCCCCCGATCCGCCGCAGGAGCGCGTCCGTGTCCGAGTACCTGACCATCACCGTCCCCGATGGCGACTTCCAGGCCCTGGTGGTGCGCCCCAGCATGGCGCCCGCGCCGGCTATCGTCCTCATTCAGGAGATCTTCGGCGTCAATGACGGCATCCGGCAGATCGCCGGCGAGCTGGCCGCCCAAGGCTATATCGTCGTCGCTCCCGACCTGTTCTGGCGCTTCGAACCCGGCCTGGCGATGTCGGAGGCCTCGCCCGAGAACTGGGAGAAGGCCTTCGGCTTCTACAACCGCTTCGACTTCGACAAGGGCGTCGAGGACGTGGTCGCCACGATCAAGGCCGCGCGGACGCTGGACGGCGCCAACGGCAAGGTCGGTGTGACCGGCTACTGCCTGGGCGGACTGATGACATTCCGGGCCATGGCGGCCAGCGACGCGGACGTGGGCGTCGTCTACTACGGCGGCGGGACCGACAACTACGTGGCCGAAGGCGCGCGGATCAAGAAGCCGCTGCTGATGCACCTGGCCGGCGACGACGAATATATCGGCAAGGAGGCCCAGGCGAAGATCCACGACGCCCTGGACGGCCACCCCCGGATCCAGATCCACACCTATCCCGGCCGCAACCACGCCTTCGCCCGGCCCGGCGGCGACCACTATGACGACGCCGACGCCAAGCTCGCCAACGCCCGCTCGGCGGCCTTCTTCAAGGCCCACCTGTTCTAGCTAGGGCAACTGGCAGCGCACCGCTTCGCCGACGCGCTCGGCGTCGGGACCCAGCACGACGTGGACAACCTTGTCGCCGACCCGGACCACGCCGCGCGCGCCCAGGGCCTTCAGGGCCGGCTCGCTAACCGCGCCCTGGTCGGCGACGACCAGGCGCAGGCGGCTCGAGCAGGTCCCGACACTTTTCAGGTTCGCGGGCCCGCCCAGAGCGCTCAGCAGCTTCTCGGCCTTGCGGTCGTCGTCGATGCTGGGCGGCGCCAAGGGCGCGGGCTTGGCGGCGGCGACGGGCTTGGCGAGCGCGGCAGCCCTCCCGATACCTCGGCCTAGGGCGGCGCGTATCTCGCCGGCGACGCCGTCGGCGATCGGGCCCAGCACGACCTGCAGCGCCTTGTCGGACGGTCGCACCACACCGCGCGCGCCGAGCGCCTTCAGGGCCGGCTCGCTGACCGCGCCCTGGTCGACGACGATCAGGCGCAGGCGGGTGGTGCAGGCGTCGACGCTGGTAAGATTGCCCGCCCCGCCCAGGGCCGCCACGAAGTCCGCGCCCCGGCCGCCACCGGTGGTGACGGTCTCGACGGCGACGGCCTCCTCGTCCTCGCGGCCAGGGGTCTTGAGGTTGAAGCGGAGGATCGCGAAGCGGAAGACACTGTAATAGATCGCGCCATAGACCAGGCCGACCGGAATAAGCAGCAGCGGGTGCGTGGCCTTGTTGAAGTTCAACACATAGTCGAACAGGCCCGCCGAGAAGCCGAAGCCCAGCTTCACGTCGAGAATGTTCATCAGGGCCATCGACAGGCCCGTCAGCACCGCGTGGATCGCGAACAGCGCCGGGGCCAGGAACATGAAGCTGAACTCGATCGGCTCGGTCACCCCGGTCAGGAACGAGGTCAGGGCCAGCGAGCCCAGCATGCCGGCGACAGCCTTGCGGCGCTCGGGCTTGGCGGTGTGCAGCATGGCGAGGCACGCGGCCGGGAGGCCGAACATCATGACCGGGAAGAAGCCGCTCATGAACGCGCCGGCGGTCTTGTCGCCGGCGGCGAAGCGGTTGAGGTCGCCGGTGACGCCGTTGAAGTCGCCCAGGATGAACCAGACCACGTTGTTGAGGATGTGGTGCAGGCCGGTGACGATCAGCAGACGGTTGAACAGGCCGAAGACGAACAGACCGACATTGCCCGACGCCGTGACCAGATGGCTCAGCCCGTCGACGCCAGCCTCCAGCGCGCCCCAGCACAAGCCGAAGATCAGGGCCAGGATCACGCCCGCCAGGCCGGCCACGATCGGCACGAACCGACGGCCGCCGAAAAAGGCCAGGTACTCCGGCAGCTTGATGTCGCTGTAGCGGTTGTAGAGCCAGCCACTGATCACGCCCGACAGGATGCCGACCGGAATCGACAGCTTGCCGATCTCCTTGGCCTTCCAGGCCGCCGCAGTCAGGTCCTTGGCTTCGGCGACCACCTTGGCGGCGACCTCGGGCGGAACGACCAGCAGGGCGTCGACGCCCTTGGTGGCGATCACGTAGCAGACGACGCCGGCCAGGCCCGCCGCGCCGTGGTTCTCCTTGGCCAGGCCAACGGCGACGCCGATGGCGAAGATCAGGCCCAGGCTGCCGAAGATCGCGCCGCCGGCGGCGCTGAAGACGTTGGCGATGTTCAGCGAGACGCCGTGGGTCATGACGGCCAGGCCTGGCGCGCCCAGCAGGTCGGTCTGGCCGATGCGCAGCAGCAGCGCCGCCACCGGCAGCACCGCGATCGGCAGCATCAGGGCCCGGCCCAGGGGCTGAAGGATCTCGAGCGGAGACTTCATCGGGTTCAGGCTCCGAAGGATTTCACGAGGGCGCGGACCGCCTCGGACGAGGTCTGGTCCAGGGCCTGGGCCGCGAGGCTGCGGCAAGACGCGAGGGAAAGACCGCGGACCCGGGCCTTCACCTCGGGCGCGATCGAGGCCGTGGTCGAAAGCTCGGTCACGCCCAGGCCCAGCAGGATCGGGGTGGCGGCGACGTCGGAGGCCAGCCCGCCGCAGACGCCGACCCAGCGATGATGCTTAGCCGCGCCCTTGCAGGTCTGGTCGATCATCCGCAGCACCGCCGGATGCAGGGCGTCGATGCGGGCGGCCAGCTCGGGATTGCCCCGGTCCATGGCCAGCACGTACTGGGTCAGGTCGTTGGTGCCGATCGACAGGAAGTCGGCCTCGGCGGCGAGCAGGTCGGCGGTCACGGCCGCGGCCGGGGTCTCGATCATCACCCCCAGCTCGACCTTGTCGGTGACGCCCAGCTCGCGCCTGGCCTCGTCCAGCATGGCGCGGACGGCGCGCAGCTCGTCCAGGCTGGCGATCATCGGGACCATGATCTTGCATTGACCCCCCTTCTGTCCTCGGGGCGGTCGAACGCGCAGGATGGCCCGCAGCTGAGTCTTCAGCAGATGCGGCCGCCACAGGCTGACGCGTACCCCGCGCAGGCCCAGGGCGGGGTTCTCCTCGGCCGGGATCGGCAGGTAGGGCGCGGCCTTGTCGCCGCCGACGTCCAGGGTGCGGATGATCAGCGGCTTGCCGTCCAGGGCGTCGGCGATGGCCTGGTACTGGCGGGCCTGCTCGTCCTCGTCGGGCGGGGTGTCGCGGTCGAGGAACAGGAACTCGGTGCGCAGCAGGCCGCAGCCTTCCGCGCCATTGGCCACGGCGGCCAGGGCGTCGTTCAGCGAGCCGGTATTCGCGAAGACCTCGATACGGACGCCGTCCCGGGTGACACAAGGATCGTGAGCGGCGGCCCGGGCGGCGGCGCGGCGTTCCTGGCGCTGGGCCAGGGCGGTCTGGGCCGCTTCCAGGGCCGGCGCGTCGGGCGCGACCCGCAAGGTCCCGCTGTCGGCGTCCAGGATCAGCGTCGCGCCGTCCTTGACCTTGAGCAGCGCGCCGCCCAGGGCGACCATCGCCGGGATGCCCATGGCGGCGGCCAGGATGGCGACGTGCGAGGTCGGACCGCCGCGCGCGGTGGCGAAGCCGGCCACGGCGCTCGGATCGACGCCCATCAGCTGCGAGGGCAGCAGTTCGTCGGCCAGCAGGATCGAGCCGGGTGGCAGGACCGCGCCTTCGTCCTCTTCGCCGGCCCCTTCCAAAACAAGGAGGGCGCGCAGCACTTGGCGTTCGAGATCCACGAGGTCGTCGACGCGTTCGGCCAGGCGGCGGTCGCCCAGACCGCGAAGGGCCTCGACATAGCCGCCGACCGCCTTGCGCCAGGCAAAGCCGGCGCTCTTGCCCTCGCCGATCAGGCGGCGGGCGCCGGCGGAGAGTTCGGGATCATCCAGGAAGGCCAGGTGGGCGCCGAGAATGGCCTTGCGGGCCTTGTCGCCTTTGGCGGCGTTCTTCTCGACGCGGGCGCGGACCACGTCGAGGGCGGCGGCCAGAGCGGCCTCCTCGTGGGCGGTCCCCTCGCCCTGCTCGCGCACGACGATGTCGGCGGCGGCCAGGCGCACGGCCTTGCCGATGGCCAGGCCCGGCGCGGCCAGTACGCCCTTCAGCACGCCATCGCGCGGCAGTTCGACCGGCGCGGTCGGCTCCGACGTCACGGCGGCCGGCGCGGTGGCGGGGCCATCGGCGAGAACCGACCCGCCTTCGCCCATGCCGCCCTCGATCAGTTCAGCCACCGCCCGGATCGCCGCCTCCCCGTCCATACCGGACGCCACCACCTGGATGGTGTCGCCGTGGCGGATGGCCAGGGACATGACACCGACCGGGCTCTTGGCGCTGGCGCGGCGGTTGACCGCCACCAGGGCGACCTCGGCCTCGAACTTGCGGGCGGTTTCGGCGATGCGGGCGGCCGGACGGGCGTGGACGCCGTGGACCAGGGGGACAATGACCGCGCGCGCGACCTCGCCGTCGCTCACCAGGCCGGCGGCGGCCGTTCCGCCGATCGGCGCCAGCTCCATCAGGAAGTCGCCGACCGACACCTCGCGGTCCTGGTCGCGGCGGACGATCCGGAAGGCGTCCGGATTGGTGATCACCACCGGCGTGATCAGACTGCGCGCGCGCTGGGCCAGGAGGTCGATGTCAAAGTCCAGCAGCTTGTCGCCGGCCTTCACGCCCTGGCCTTCCTTGACGAAGACGCTGAAGCCCTCGCCGTTCAGGGCCACGGTCTCCAGGCCCACGTGCATCAGGATCTCGGCCCCGTTGGCCGCGCGCAGCGTCACGGCGTGGCGGGCGCGGTGGACGGTCGCGACCACCGCGTCGCAGGGCGCGTGCAGGGTCGAGCCGAACGGATCGATCGCCAGCCCGTCCCCCAGCATCCGCTCGGCGAACACCGCGTCGGGGGTCTCGTCGAGCGGCGCGATCCAGCCCTTGAGCGGCGCGAAGAGTACGAGGTTAGACACGGGGCGCTACTCTGTCTGGAACGCTTATTGGGACTTCAGGGTCACGCGCTCGATCACCCAGAAGGGATCGAGGGTCTTCGAGGTGAAGGTCAGGCACAAGTCCGCCTGGCCCGCGCGGGCCGGCAAGCGGGCGGTGACCGTCGACAGGCCCGGATTCCTGGCGGCGTCGCCCAGCGGGATGGCGGCGATGCGCTCGCCCGTACAGCCTAACCGCACCTCCAGCTCTCCGCCTGGCGTGGCCGGCGGGTGGAGCGGAATGTTGTCGCGGTCCTTGCCGACCTGGAAGTTGAACGGGATCTGGGTGATCCGCGCGGTCAGCACCGCGCCCTTGTCCAGCCTGGCGCCTTCCCAGATCCAGCACGGGTTGAAGATGTCGACATACATCATCGGCCGCTTGTCGAAGGCGGCCGGCGCGTCGTCGATCATGGTCAGCGCCACCTTCTCGGTGCAGGCCTTCAGCTGGCCGCTGACGCGGGTGTCCAGCAGGGCCGGCGTGATGGTCCAGGACCGCGCGCGGCCCAGGGCCTGGCCGTCGACGAAGGTCTGGGCCTTCACCGTCGCGCCGCTGGTCAGCGCCAGGGCGCCGGCATAGGCCGTTGAGGCCGCCGTCGGGGCCTCGCCGTCGGTGGTGTAGCGGATCTCGCCGACGCCAAGGCCCGTCGAGAGTGCGAGAACGGTCTTGCCGTCCGCGCCTTCCGACGGCGCGGCTTGCGGCTCGAACGGCACGGTGTTGGCGGCGACGCCCAGGATCTTCAGACGGGTCATCTCGGCCGGCAGCCGGCGCGCGAAGTCGTCCCAGTTCGCGTCCGCTTCCGACGACCAGCCGCGCTCGGCCAGGGCCACGGCGCGCGGGAAGGCCATCAGCTCCATGCGGGTGTCGGTCTGCATGTGCTCGGTCCAGACATTGGCCTGGACGCCCAGGATGTGCTTGCGCTCGTCCGGGGTCAGCTGGGCCGGGGCCGGATCGAAGGCGTAGACGTCCTTCAGGCTGGAGACGTGGCCGCGACCAGTCGGCTCTTCCGGCGATTGGCTCTGGCGGTTGTCGAGATAGAGCGTCGGATGCGGCGACAGCACCGTGTCGTGGCCCTGCCTGGCGGCCGCGATGGCGCCGTCGATGCCGCGCCAGGACATGACCGTGGCGTTGGGGGCGAGACCCCCTTCCAGGATCTCGTCCCAGCCGATCAGGCGGCGGCCGCGCTCGTTCAGCGACTTGCCGACCCGCTGGATGAACCAGCTCTGCAGTTCGTGCTCGTCCTTGAGGCCCAGTTCCTTGATCTTGGCCTGGATCTTGGGGCTGGCCTTCCACTGGTCCTTGACCGCCTCGTCGCCGCCGACGTGGATGAAGGTCGAGGGGAAGATGTCCATCACCTCGTTCAGCACGTCGTCGAGGAAGGCGAAGGTGGCGTCGTCGGTGTTGTAGAGCCAGGGGAAGACCCCCCAATCCCCCATCTTGCTGGCGTCCGGCGCGGCCGTGCCGAGCGACGGGTAGGCGACGATCGGCGCCAGGGCGTGCCCCGGGGTCTCGATCTCCGGCACGACAGTGATGTTGCGAGCGGCGGCGTAGGCGACCAGCTCGCGGGCCTGGTCCTGGGTGTAGAAGCCGCCGTACTTCGGATAGGCGCGCGCCGCGCCCGGATCGGTGCGCCAGGCGCCGATCTCCGTCAGCTTCGGATATTTCTTGATCTCCAGCCGCCAGCCCTGGTCGTCGACCAGGTGCCAGTGGAAGGTGTTGAGCTTGTGGACCGCCATGGCGTCTATGACCGCCTTCAGCGTGTCCAGCGACTGGACGTGGCGAGCGCTGTCGACCATCAGGCCGCGCCAGGCGAAGCGCGGGGCGTCTTCGATCGACGCGGCGGGCACGGCGACCGGCCCCTTGGCCGCGTCCGGCGTCGCCAGCTGCCACAGCGACATGGCGCCGTAGAACAGGCCCGCGCGCCTGGCGGCGGCGATGGTCACGGCGTTGGGCGAGATGTCCAGCTTGTAGGCCTCCCCCGTCGGTCCTTCGCGGGTCAGGACGACGGCGGCTTCACCGACAGCAGGCGGGCCTTCGACCACGGCGGGCTTGAAGCCGCGAGAGCGCTGGATCAGGTCGGCGAGTTGTCGCGCGACGCCTCTCGCCTCGACATCGCCCTTGGCGACATGGATGCGGGTGGCGCTGGAAAGCTTGAAGGCCCCTTCGGCGCGGACCGCCTTGGCCGGCGCGGGGGTCAGGGTCAGGCCGGCCGTATCGGCCAAGGCGCTCGTCGCGAGCACGGCAGCCAGAGCGAACGCCGAAACGGCGATGGTGCGCAGCGGGGTCTTGGTCACGCGGCCTCGCGAGGAAACAGGCGGCAAAAAGCGGGCGGGACAGCGAGACTGCCCCGCCCCAGCTCCATGCTTGCAGTCAGGAGGGGTTGGATCAATTGCGCTGATGGCCGGAGGCTCCGGACGGACCCGGAGCCTCCGCCGCCGCGCGTCCTAGAAGGCGACGTTCAGCGTGGCCTGCAGCTTGCGGCCCGTGCGATAGACGCCGCGCGGCAGGGCCGTGGTGTTGGCGTAGGCGTAGTACTCGCTGTCCAGCAGGTTCTGCCCAGACACCGACATGGTGATGTTCTGGTTGATCGCGTAGCCGACCGTCGCGTCCAGGGTCTTGGACGCCTTGACGAACATGTCGTCGCCGCGGTCGACGCCGGTGAAGTACTTCGAGCGCCAGTTGAACGTCGCCCGGGCCGAGAACGGACCATGTTCATAGAAGGGGCTGACGTTGATCTGGTTCTTTGAGTTGTACGGCAGTGGCGCCCCGCCCTGGCCGGAGCCGTCGGCGTAGGTGTAGTTGGCCAGCAGGCCGAAGCCGTGGGCGAAGTTCTGCTGGTAGGCGACCGCCAGGCCCTTCACTTCGGCCGAGCCCGCGTTGAACGGACGGCTGATCTGATAGGTCGTGACCTTGCCTTGCGACTGGTTGAAGTAGGATTCCGGCTGCGTGCGCGTCAGGATGTAGTTAGAGATGTCCTTGTAGAACACTTCGGCCGACAGGATCGCTTGCGGCTGGAAGTACCACTCGGCCGAGGCGTTGACGTTGCTCGACTTGTAGGGCTCCAGCGCCGGGTTGCCGCCGCCGCCCGTCAGGATGCCGTCCGACAGCCAGAAGTAGTTGGTCATGTCGGCATAGTTCGGGCGGGCGATCACCTGGGCGGCCGCGAAGCGGAACACCAGGTCCTCGCGGGCGTCGACGATGATGTTCACGCTGGGCAGGACGTTGTCGTAGCTCTTCTTCGTCGTGTTCCAGGTCCAGTCGGCGGCGGCGTTGCAGGCCGCGCCGGGCTTGCAGACATAGCCGGCGCTGTCGACCGAGGTCTTCACGTAACGGACGCCGAAATTGCCGCGGACGTTGTCGGCCTTGAAATTGGCCTGGGCGTACAGCGCGTCGATGTTCTCCTCGATGTTCCAGTTGCCGGCCGTGAACTCGGCGGCGGCGAAGATCGACGGCTTAGGCATCGAAGCGCCTGGAGCCAGCCATTTGCCGCTGTCGACGTACGAGACCATCGACTGGCCATCGATGCGGAAGCGGTTCGCCATCTGCTCGCCGACGCCGTCGAAGCCCTTCAGGTAGTTGCTGGGCACGGTCGACGGGTCGAACAGCGAGGCCGGGGCGGCGACGCCGGTGATGGCGATGCCCGAATACTGCTGGCCGGTCTGGTGCTCACGGCGCTTGTAGCCGACCTGGACGCGCTGGATGACGCCGTCGAAGTCCTTGCCCAGGTCGAGCTGGGCGTACTTCTCTTCGTCGCTGGTCGGCTTGCTGACCAGGTTGCCGCTCCAGCCCGGATCGGTCGCGAAGGCCGACGGATTGCCCATGACGTTGGTCGTGTAGGTCAGGCTGCCGGGGCTCTTGGGCGCGCCGGAGATGTCGACGGTGTAGTTGGCCCAGTTCAGGAACTCGAGGAACACCTGACGCTTGGTGCCGCCGTCGGCGGTGGACTTGCCGATCTCGCCCGACAGATCCCAGCCGTCGGCCTTGTACTGGCCCTTCAGGTGGTAGGTGTCGGAGTTCAGCTCGGCTTCGCGGTACTGCACGTCCAGCACGCTCAGCGCGTTGTTGAACGAAGCCTTGGTGACGACGCCATTGTTGACGGTCAGGCCCGTCAGGGCGCCCAGGCTGTTCCAGGTGTTGCCCTGGAAGGCGTACATCGACTGGTTGGTGTTGTCGTAGTCGGCCTTGATTTTCATCCAGTTGAAGTCGAACGACAGGGCGTCGGTCGGCTTCCACTGCAGGGCCGTGGTGTAGGTGGTGCGGGTGCGGTCCTGCTCGAAGTACGAGGCGCCGAAGGCGTTCGGGCTACGGGCCGTCAGGTTCGAGGTCAGGGTCGTGGCGCACGAACCGGTGCAGCCCTTGGTCCGCGAGTCGACCGGGTTGTCCGGGTTGCCGCCGGCCCACTGGTTGGCGGCCATGGTGCCGTAGCTTTCGACGCCGTCACGCCGCAGCTGGTCCTTGGCGCGCTGAACCGAGAAGCTGGCCCCGAAGGTCTGGGCGTCGTTCTTCCAGCTCAGCAGCAGCGAGCCCTGGGCGTCGCCCTTCTTGGAGCGGTCGGTGTAGAGATAGCTCACCGCGCCAGCAATGAGGCCGGCTTTCAGGTCCAACGGCTTGCGGGTGTTGACGATGACCGTGCCACCGATGCTGCCTTCGTCGATGCGCGCTTCAGGGGACTTGAAGACCTCGACCTTGCCGACGATCTGCGGGGCCAGCAGGGCGTAGTTGAACGTACGGCCCGGAGAATCCAGGATGAACCAGTCGGCGGACGCGACGGTCTGGCCGTTGAGCAGGGTGCGGTTCAGCGCCGGATCGGTGCCGAGGATGCTGACCTTTTCACCTTGACCAAAGGCGCGGTCGACCGTGACGCCGGGAACGATGGTCAGGGCCTCGGCGACGTTGGAGCTCGGAAACTTGCCCACGTCCTCGGCGGTGACGACATCGACGATGGCGTTGGCGCGGCGTTTGGACTCAATGGATTGCAGCAGCGAGGCGCGGATGCCGGTGACGACCACCTCATCGACGGTGCTGTTGTCTTGCGCCAGCGCCGGCGCGGCGGCCATGACAGCCATGGCGCTGACCGATACGGCCAGCACGGATTTGCGGAAATTAGACATAACTCGGCTTCTCCCCATTTTTGCCGGGCCTACTGGACCGGAGCCGAACCCCAAAGCCCAATATGATACCAATTTTCTGGGAGGTTCCGCAGAAAGTGGTACTTCTCAGGCCTCAGGAGAGAACTGTGACGGAAATTTTGCGGATGACAAGGCCAAAAAGAAACCAATTGCAGACCACGATCATATTGGTATGAAAATGGTTATAAGCTATCGCGAGCGGGCATCGGGGCGCCATGATTTTGCGCGGTATGGGCGGGGAGGCTGTAAATGACGTTTGCTGAACGGATCGGGCGGCTCGACGCCAAGGACGACCACGCCCCGCTCTACAAGCAACTGCAGCGCGCCCTGCGCGAGGCCATCCAGACGAAGGTCCTGGCGCCCGACGACGCCCTGCCCGCCGAGCGGGATCTCGCCGAGGAGTTCGGCATCTCGCGCATCACCGTCCGTAAGGCGCTGGACGGTCTGGTCAGCGAGGGCCTGCTGACCCGCCGCCAGGGCGCGGGCACTTTCGTCGCCGCGCGCGTGGAAAAGAGCTTCTCCAAGCTATCGTCCTTCACCGAGGACATGATCTCGCGCGGACGCACGCCTCGCAGCGAGTGGATCAGCCGCGCCGAAGGCCAGGTCACTCCCGAGGAGTCGCTGACCCTGGGCCTGTCGCCCGGCACGCCGGTCTATCGCTTCGCCCGGATCCGCTATGCCGACGGCGCGCCAATGGCCGTGGAATACACCACCATCGCCGCCTTCGCCCTGCCCTCCACCGAGGTGGTCGGCGTCTCGCTGTACGAGGCGCTCGAGGCCACCGGCCACCGGCCCGTGCGCGCGCTGCAACGCCTGCGCGCGGTGCTGTTCCAGGCCGAGCAGGCCGACCTGCTGGGCGTTCCGGTCAAGGACGCCGGCCTGCTGATCGAGCGGCGCGGCTTCCTGCGCGACGGCCGGGCGGTGGAAGTCACGCAATCCTACTATCGCGGCGATGCGTACGATTTCGTCGCGGAACTGAATGCACTGTCGTGAGTGCCAGTCCCGAGTGTCTTGAGTCCGAGGAGTAGAGCTTGGAGGCGACCGTCTTGACCCGTCCTGAGACCCCCGCGCCCACACGGTCGTCGCCCCAAGATCCTGCGCCAGAGTCCACGCGCATGTTCCTGGAAGCCGGCCAGGCCTCGGCCGTCGCCGCGACCCAGCTGGCCGCCAACGCCCGCAAGATCGAGGCCCTGGCCGAGCGCCTGCGCGCCAACCCGCCGCGCGTCGTCGTCACCTGCGCCCGGGGCAGCAGCGACCACGCCGCGACCTTCGCCCGTTACCTGATCGAGACCAAGGCCGGGGTGCTGACCTCGTCGGCCGGTCTGTCGGTCAGCTCGGTCTATGACGCCTCGCCCAACCTGGAAGGCGCGCTGGTCCTGGCCATCTCGCAGTCGGGCAAGAGCCCTGACCTGCTGGCGGCCGTGAAGGCGGCCAAGGCCGCCGGCGCCTATGCGGTGGCCCTGGTCAATGTCGTCGACTCGCCTCTGGCCGAACTGGCCGACGAGGTGATCCCGCTGCATGCCGGCCCCGAGCTCAGCGTCGCGGCCACCAAGTCCTACATCGCCGCCCTCGTGGCCATCACCCAGCTGATCGCCGCCTGGACGGAAGACGAGGCGCTGACGCAGGCGCTGGCGACCCTGCCGGCCGCCCTGGCCGAGGCCTGGACCCTGGATTGGACCCCGGCCGTCGAACGCCTGAAGCTGGCCCACAATCTCTACGTCCTGGGCCGCGGCGTCGGTTTCGCGGTCGCTCTGGAGGCGGCCCTGAAGTTCAAGGAGACCTGCGGCCTGCACGCCGAGGCCTTCAGCGCCGCCGAGGTTCTGCACGGCCCAATGGCGCTGGTGAAGGCGGGCTTCCCGGCCCTGGTCTTCGCCCAGAACGACGAGAGCCGCGCCAGCGTCGACGCGATGGCCCAAGGCCTGCGCGAGCGCGGCGCCGACGTGCTGCTGGCGGCCCCTGGCGAGGATGGCGCGGACGTCCTGCCGACGCTGTCGAGCCACCCGGTGCTGGAGCCAATCCTGATGATCCAGAGCTTCTACCGAATGGCCAATGCGCTTTCGGTCGCGCGCGGCTACGATCCCGACAGCCCGCCCCACCTCAACAAGGTCACTGAAACCGTCTGATGCTGGCTGCACTTGTAAATGGCCGCGTCCTGACGGAAGCCGGCGTCGTCGATGGCAAGGCCGTTCTGATCGAGAGCGGCGTGATCACGGGCGTCGTCGACGCCAGCGCGGTTCCGGCCGGCGCTCAAGCCCACGACCTGGCCGGCGGCCTGCTGGTTCCCGGCTATATCGACACCCAGGTCAATGGCGGCGGCGGCGTGCTGTTCAACGACTCGCCCACGCCCGAGGCCATCGCCGCGATCGGCGCGGCCCACAGGGCCTACGGTACGACCGGCTTCCTGCCGACCCTGATCAGCGACGATCTCTCGGTGGTCGACCAGGCCATCCGCGCCACCGAGCAAGCCATCGCGCAAGGCGTGCCCGGCGTGCTGGGCGTCCACATCGAGGGTCCGTTTCTCAATCCAAAGCGCAAGGGCATCCATGATGAGGGCAAGTTCCGCGTCATCGATGAAGAAGCCCTGGCGCTGCTGACCTCGCTGAAGGTCGGCAAGACTCTGGTCACCCTGGCCCCAGAGCGCACCACACCCGAAATGATCCAGCGCCTGGCCGACGCTGGCGTGCGCGTCGCCGCCGGCCACACCAATGCGCTCTACAAGACCATGCGCCAGGCCCTGGACCACGGACTGACCGGCTTCACGCACCTGTTTAACGCCATGTCGCCGCTGACCAGCCGCGAGCCGGGCGCGGTGGGCGCGGCTCTGGAGAGCCAGACGGCCTGGGCCGGAATCATCGTCGACGGCCGCCACGTCGACCCGGTGACCCTGAAGATCGCCCTGCGCGCCCGGCCTCTGGACCGCTTCATGCTGGTGACCGACGCCATGCCGACGGTGGGCATGACCGACAAGCGCTTCGTCCTGCAGGGCCGCGAGATCGTGGTGCGCGACGGCGTCTGCGTCGACGAGAACGGCACCCTGGCGGGCTCGGACCTCGACATGGCCGGCGCGGTGCGCAACGCGGTCGCCATGCTGGGCCTGCCGCTGGCCGACGCGGTGATGATGGCCTCGGCCGCCCCCGCGGCGTTCCTGGGCCTGGGGGCCCAGCGCGGCCGGATCGCCCAAGGCTTCGCGGCCGACCTCTGCCTGCTCGACGATGCGCTCAACGTCACGGCGACCTGGATCGACGGGGTCGCCGGGTAGCCTCTCTGGGCCGGCCATCCCGCAACGAAAAAGGCCGCCGGTCACCCGGCGGCCTTTCCCGTTCACGCCTCGCGGCGTGACTACATCTTGTAGCGGACCCCGAACATGATGGTCCGGCCAAAGTGGTTGTACTCGTAGTTCCGGTCGGCCGCGAGGTCGGTGAAGCGGTCGCGGTACTCGTCCGTCAGGTTCACGCCTTCCAGCGAAACCTCGAAGTTGTCGTTCAGGCGATAACGCATCGAGGCGTCGACATTGACCGAGCTGTTGTAACCCTCGAACACATTGCCGGTGTCGCTGGCGGCGTCGATATAGCCGCTGCGATAGGCGACCGAGGCGCGAGCGCTGAACTTGTCGGCCTCGTAGTAGAGCGTCGCGTTGAAGGCGCGCTTCGACAGGTCGAACAGGCTCGACGACTCATCACGCGCAACGAGTTGCGGGAAGGAAAGCTGTGCGTTCGTCGTCGGATTCCGAGGGTCGGCGACGGTGGCTGCGCCATTGACCCGATAATTGACGTTGGAATCGACTAAGGTCACGTTGGCGATGCCGCCGAACTTCGACCAGAAGCCGGGCAGGAACGAGAAGGGTCCCTGGATCGCGAACTCTACGCCCTTCAGCGAAGCGCCCTTCCCGTCGATCGTCGTGCCAATCGTCCAGGGTCGCGCTTCGGGATTGGCGGCGGCGGGCGAGCTGGCCAGGATCAGCGACAGCGGCAAGCCGGTCGACGCGTAGGTGCCCTGGACGGACGTCGAGAGCGGGAAGCTCGCGATGTCCTTCTTGAACAGCGCGACCGAGAAGATCGACTCGCGGGCGAAATACCATTCCACCGCGGCGTCATAGGCCTTGGCGCGATAGGGCTTCAGCTGAGGATTGCCGGTGGTGATGCGGTAGTTGAAACCGTCCACCGACCCGCCGGGCGTCAGGGCGCCGAGGTTGGGACGCGTCATGACCTTGGCGGCCGAGGCGCGGACGATGACCTTGTCCATCGGATAGAGCACCAGGTTGGCCGCGGGCAGCCAGTCCTTGTAGGTGCGATCGACGGTCAGGTTCTGGCCGCTGTTGAGGCCGGTCGAGGACTGCTCGGTCTTCACGTACCGCACGCCGGCGTTCAGCGCATAGTCGAGGTCGCCGATCCGGCTCTTCACGTCCATCTGGACGAAGGCGCCGGTGTCCTTCTCGGTCACGGCGCGGGTATTGCCGGCCTGCTGGATCAGAGGGCGGTTGTAGAGATTGACCAGGGCCGTCGCCGCATCGAGGTTCGGAGCCGCCCAGCTGGTCGTCGTACCGGTCGGCGCCTCCGCGCCGCTCAGGGTGAAGTTCGTTGTCAGCGCCGAGGTGACCGGCGCGCCGTAGGTCCCGGTCGCGCAGGTGAAGGCGGCGCAGTAAGTCGAGTCGCGCGCGCCCTCGCGCAGGTTCAGGTCGAACTGGCGGAACGACGCGCCGCCCTTCAGCGTGATCGAGTCGCTCATCGTCCAGTCGCCGTTCAGACCGAAGGTCTTGAACTTATTGGTGTTGTTCGACGGACGGTCGCGGAATTCCGCGAACTGGAAATTCGTCGGATCGCTGATGCTGGCGCCGAACGCCAGCACCGGCTTCTTCATGTTGGTATAGTCATAGCTGTAACCGGTGGCGTCCCGGTCGTCGAAGATGATCGTCGTCTCGTACGGGATGTCGGCGTCCGACTTCGAGAAGCCGGCCAGACCCTGGATCTTGAACTTGTCCGAGAATTCGTGGGTCAGGTTCGCGCCGAGTTGGTAGAAGGTGGTGTCCAGCTTGCGCTCGTAGTGCTCCAGGCGCACCCAGGCGTTGTCGAACGTGCCCTTGATCATGTTGTTGTTGCTGTCCAGCGTGTAGTCGCGGACGTTGATCGAGCGCTCGTTGGAGCGGAACAGGACCTCGGCCCACTTCTCGTTGCGGATGGCCTTGTACTTCGAATACAGGCCATCGACCGACAACTTGGTGCGGTCGGTCGGCGCATACTGGAAGCTGCCGGTCAGGCCCAGGCGCTCACGATCATGGGTGACCTGGCCGTAGCGCGGGATGCGCGGGTGGAAGGCCAGGGCCGCTTCGTTGCAGGCCGCGCTGGGAACGTAGGAGCCGCCGCTGTTCTGGGTGGTGAAGCAGTTGGTCGAACCCACGCGGTTGAAGCGGGCCTGGGCCCAGCGCACGGTGTTGTTGGTCGACTCGATCTGTTCCTGCTGGGAATAGGCGGCCGAGATCGACGCGCCCCACACGCCGCTCGGGTGACGATAGTTGACCAGGCCGGCCAGGCGCGGACCGAGATCCTTGCTCAGGCTGTTGTATTGGCCCTGCGCGCTGAGCGCGAGCGTGAAGCCGTCCTTGCCGGCCAGCGGATTGCCGGTGTTCAGGTCGACGACCGCGCCCAGGGAGCCTTCGTCGAGCGAAGCCTCGGCGGTCTTGTGGACGACCAGCGAGCTGAACAGTTCTGAGGCAAAGACGTTGAAGTCGAAGCCGCGCTCGCGGTTGGCGCTGGCGCCGTCCGAGGTGGTGGCGACCGCTTCCATGCCGTTGACCCGTACGCGGGTGAAGCGCGAGCCCAGGCCGCGCACGGTGATAGCGCGGCCTTCGCCGCCGTCGCGAACGATCGAGATGCCGGGAACGCGCTGCAGCGACTCGGCGAGGTTCTGATCGGGGAACTTTGCGATGTCCTCGGCGACGATGACGTCGACCGACGAGACCGAGTCGCGCTTGGCGTTGAGCGCCGCGTCCAGCGATTTGCGGAAGCCGGTGACCACGATTGCCTCGACTTGATCATCGGCAGGGGCCGGAGCGGGCGCTTCCTGGGCCGACGCGGCGGCGGCGAAAACCATCGCCAGGGCCAGGGCGCTAGCGGACACGCCGTAGTGCAGGGCGCGCACGCGCCCCGTGGTATTCTTGGACATAGAACCTCCTCCCGATGAGACCATTTGGAGACGGCGTCGCCGCCGCCCTAGGCCTTCGTTTCAGCTCCGCGTCCTTCCCACGAAGCCGCACCCCGGCCTTAGATCTTGATTTTTGCTACCGGTGTCAGAAGCAGACACTCGTTTCTGACACCGGTATCAGAGGACTAACAAAGCGATTGGCGGCCGACAAGGCCACAAAGCGGACACAACTCACGAGACCTAGCGCCGTTGCGTTTCCGACACATGGCGGCGGCGGGTCAGGCCGGGTCAGACCTCGTCGGGACGGTGGTGACTGACCTGATAGAGGCCTTCCAGCATCGCCGCGCGCTGATCCGCCGGCAGCTGGGCGCCCATGGCCCGCAGCAGCTTCAAGGCATTGAGGTGGACGTCGACCGCATCCCAGCGCCAGACCTCGGCCTCCGCCAGACTGTCGGCCAGGGTGCACAGGGACACCGCCGCCTTGTCGACCCCGCTGTCGGAGACGAAATGACCAACGTCGATGATCCGTGAGCTGAGCAGGTAAAGCGCGTCGAACGGCTCGCTCTCGCGGTCTTCGGCGGCCTTGCCGAAGCGACGCTCGATCTCGGCCAGCGTTTCGTCCAACGCGGCCAGCGAGGCCTCGCGCAGGCTCTCGACTCCCGCCTCGGCGGCGATGACGGCGTCCTGGGCCAGGATGCCGCCCCGCTCCTTGATCATGCTGGCGAGGCGGTTGGGGGGACGGAATTTACGGACGGTCATATCTGCACCTTCGCTGGGCGCATCAGGTTGGCGATTTCGTCATCCGACATGTTGGGCGTCTGCGCATCGCCCACCTCGGCCGGGAGGTCATCCTTCCGCCGTCCATCCGTCCCTGGCGGGGGTCCCTCGTGCTTGAAACGGCGATCAGGCCCTATGTAGCTGTCGCATTCGATGAACTGCCGCTCCTCGCGAGCGACCCAGACGATGCGCTCCAGCAGCACCTTGGGCGTGATCGGCTTGGCCACGACATAGTTCGACCCCGCGTCGCGCAGCTTGAAGATCTGCGAGGTGCGGGTGTGGCCGGTGACCAGGATGACCGGGACGTAGCGGTTGGTCTCGCCGCCGTCCTTGCGCAGCCATTCGATGAACTCGATGCCGTCGGTGACGGGCATCTGCACGTCGCTGATGATCAGGTCGAAGGTCTTGGTTCGGATCAAGGTCTGCGCGTCCGCGACACTCTCGGCCCGGAGCAGCTGTTTGACGCCAAAGCCCGAAACCACCTGCGACAATATGTCCAACGAGGGACCGTTGTCATCCAAGACCAGAACCGTGGCCTTTTCGAGATTGATCCGCGTCGAGGGAAGGAGCGGGTCGGCCATCGCGCTCCTAGAAGAAGTCGAGCTCGCCGGGGTCGGCGCGTTCGCCCTGCCGCTCCTCGGCGCGCAGCCTCACGACCATGTCGGACAGACCCAGCCCCCTCAGCAGCGGCTCGATCGAGACGTTCCATTCACCGGAGGCGTGCTGGCCGATGCGCTCGAGCACCTCGGACAGGCCGTGCAGGCGCTGGCTCAGCTCGTCCAGCGACTGCAGACGCGTCAGGTTCTCCAGCGTCGCCCCGCCCCTGGCGAGGTCGCCGGCCAGGTGTTCGCAGTCCCGGCACAGGGTCGCGGCCGAAGCCAGTTCCACCGCCAGGCGACGCGACAGCTCTCCGACCGGCAGGTGCTCGGTCGGTGCGGTCGTCGGCGTCTGAAGCGGCAGCGCGGTCATCAGGCTCAGAACAGATCCACGTCGCCGCTGGCCACCGACGGCATCGGCGGCGGAACGGGACGGCGGACATCCTGCGGCGCGTTGTCGACGGCCACCAGACGCTGGCGCACCCGACCCGAGGTCGGCCAGAACTCGACGCGACGGGCCGAGACCCCGCCGGTGCTGGACGAGACGATCGGGATGCCTTCGTCGCGCAGGAAGCGTTCGGCGAAGGCGGCGTTGCTGGCGCCGACGTCCGAGAGGCCGTCGAACAGCTTGGCCCCGCCGAAGATCTTGGCTTCCATCCGCTCGCGGCGGGCGCCCTTCTTCAGCAGATCGTTGATCAGCACTTCCATGGCGTAGGCGCCGTAGCGGACAGCGTCGCCGCCGGTGCGGCCATCGCCCGAATCCGGCAGCAGGAAGTGGTTCATGCCACCGACACCGGCTTGCGGATCGCGGATGCATGCGGCGATGCACGAGCCCAGCACGGTGGTCATCACCACCTGCGGGTCGCCCGTCACATGGCTTTCGCCCTGGGTCACATGAACCTTGACCGCCCGTTCCGGGTCGTCGTGATGAGAGAATTGCGTCATGTCAGCTGCCCGAACACTTGTTCGATCTTCTCTTTCAAGCCTTGAACCGTAAACGGCTTGACGCAGTAGTTGTTGACGCCGAACTGCACGGCGCGCTGGACCAGTTCGCGGTCGGCGCGGCCCGTCAGCATGACGAAGGCGGTCTGGCGGATCGGCGGGTGCGAGCGCACCGCGCGCAACAGCGCCAGGCCATCCATCTTCGGCATGTTGAAGTCCGAGATGACGAGGTTGGCGGGCTTGGCCAGGAGGTTCTTGAGAGCCTCCTCGCCGTCCGGCGCCTCACGGATGTCCTTGAAGCCGATCTGCTGCAGCGCATTGCGGATCAGAGCCCGCATGGTGAGCTGGTCGTCGACCACGAGTACGGAGATGGTGCTAGCTTGCGGCATGGTTCATCGCCTCGCGGAGGCCAGATCGAGGATGGATTGGCCCATGTGGGACAGGGAGACCTGCTTCTCCACAGCGCCAATTTCGAAAGCGGAGCGCGGCATGCCGTAGACGACGCACGAAGCTTCGTCCTGGCCCAGCGTCTTGGCGCCGGCCTTGCGCATGGCCAGAAGGCCCTGGGCGCCGTCGCGGCCCATGCCGGTCAGGATAGCCCCGACCGCCTTGTCGCCGACGGCGTTGGCCACCGAGTTGAACAGCACGTCCACCGACGGGCGGTGGCCGCTGACCGGGTCGCCCTGGACCAGGCGGCAACGCAGGCCCGCCGAGCGAACGACCGTGAGATGCGCCGCGCCGCCGGGAGCGACATAGACCTTGCCAGGCTCCAGCAGGGCGCCGTCGACAGCCTCCTGCACCTTGGCCCCGCTGGCGCGATCCAGGCGGGCGGCGAAGCTGGCGGTGAAGGTCGCCGGCATGTGCTGAGTGATGACCGTCGGCGGGCAGGTCTCGGGGAACAGCGTCAGGATCGACAGCAGGGCTTCCACCCCGCCGGTCGACGAACCGATCGCCACGATGTCGCCCGACGGCACGAAGTCCTTACGCCGCACGGGCGCGGCCGCTGGGGCCGCGCCGGCGTTGGTGCGAACCGAGGCGCGGGCGGCGATCTTCACCTTGGTGACGATCTCGGCCAGGGCTTCCTGGGTGCCGGTGGCGTCGGCGGGCTTGCCCACGCAGTCCACCGCGCCCAGTTCCAGGGCCCGCAGCGTCATCTCGGCGCCGGCCTGGGTCAGGGTCGAGACCATGACCACCGGCATCGGCCGCAGGCGCATGATCTTCTCGAGGAACTCGATGCCGTTCATGTTCGGCATCTCGATGTCGAGCGTGACGACGTCGGGGTTCAGGGTCTTGATCATGCCCCGCGCCTCGAACGGGTCGCCGGCGCCGCCGACCACCTCGATCTCCGGGTCACGAGAGAGGGCCGCCGTGATCAGGCTCCGCATGGTGGCGGAGTCGTCGACGACAAGAACGCGAATCTTCGGCATCAGCGGCCCACCTTCCTATAGGCGGTCAGGCCGCAGCTTTCGAACGCGGTGACATTGGAGCCCACACGCTCGGAATGGCCCACATAGAGACGGCCGCCAGGCGCGACGAGCGGCGCGAAGCGGCTCCAAACACGTTCTTGGGTAGGTTCATCGAAATAGATCACGACATTCCGGCAGAAGATTGCGTCAAATGGGCCCTTCATAGGCCATGATGGAGCGTTGAGATTTAGTTCCCGGAACGCGACCAGGCTGCGGGCCGCGTCGCAAACGCGCCAGGCCCGTCGATCCGAGGCGTCGCGCTCGAAAAACTGGCTGCGCGCCGAGGCGGGAATCCCTTCCAGCAGCGATTCGTCGTAAATGGCCTCGCGGCCTGTCGCCAGCACGTTTGTGTCGATGTCCGTGCCCAGGATCCGGATGTCCAGATCGGCCGCGTTCGGCCATACCGACAGCACCGTGAAGGCCATCGAATAGGGCTCCTGCCCCGACGAGCTGGCGGCCGACCATAGACGCAGCCGCCCCCCGGCGCGCACCTTGTCGGCGACAGGTTCCAGCACGTTGGCGCGCAGGTCGTCGAAATGGTGTGGCTCGCGGAAGAACCGCGTGACGTTGGTCGTCAGCGCCCGGAGCATCTCCTGGCTCTCGTCCTGGCCCTTGTCGCTGGCGACGAAGGCGCAGTACTCGGTAAACGTCCGCAGACCCAGGGTCCGCAGGCGCTTGGCCAGGCGCGAATAGACCAGCGTCGCCTTGCTGTCGGGCAAGCTGATGCCGGCCAGGTCGTACAACAGCGCGGCGATGCGCTTGAAATCCTGATTGGTGAACGCGAACTCGCCATCGACGATGGCTTCGCGGCGCTCTGAGGTGGAAGCGAAATTCGTCATCAGGCGGCCAGGGCCTCCCGTTCGGGCAGGATGCGGTCCAAGGAGATCTCGCTGATCATGCGGCCTTCGATCGAGATGATGCCGCGGACGAAGTTGCGGACGGTGTCGCAGGCCATGTCCGGGGTCGGCTGGATCATGTCGTCGTTGATCGACAGGATGTCCGACACCGCGTCGACCAGCAGGCCGACGGTGCGGTCGCCCGCCTTGACCACGATGAAGACGCTGCGGACGGTCGGCTCGATCACCGGCATGCCCAGGCGGCAGGCCAGGTCCATGATCGGCAGCACCGCGCCGCGCAGATTGATCACGCCGCGCATGAAGCCGGGCGACTGCGGGAGCACCGTGGCCGGGCTCCAGCCGCGGATTTCGCGGACCGCCATGATGTCGACGCAGTACTCCTGGTCGCCCACGCGGAATGAAATCAGTTCCCGGCGGTCAATGCCTATGGCGGTGGCATGGTCGGTCATGACTTACTCCGCCGCGATGAGGGTGGGTTCTGTGGGGCGAGGCGCGCCGCCTTCACGGCGGCGCATGGCGATCGTCGCGTCGACGTCCAGGATCAGGGCCACGCGGCCGTCGCCCAGGATGGTCGCGGCGGCGACGCCCTCGACCTGCTGGTAGTTCTGCTCCAGCGACTTGATGACGACCTGGCGCTGGCCATGGATGGCGTCGGCCACCAGGGCCGCGCGCGAGCCGTCCTCGCCCTCGACCAGCAGCACGACACCGTCGGTCGGGTTGGGGCTATGGTCGCGGTAGCCGAGCGTGAGGCCGACGTCGATCAGCGGCACGAAGCTGTCGCGGACGGCCAGCACCGAGCCGACCGGGCCCAGCGGGCGAACTTCTTCCGGCTTCGGACGCAGGCTCTCGACGATGGCGGCCAGCGGCACGACCAGGGTCTCGCCGGCGACGTCGACCACCATGCCGTCCAGAACGGCCAGGGTCAGCGGCAGGCTCAGCGTGAAGGTCGACCCCTGGCCGGGGCGCGAGGTGATCGAGATGCGGCCGCCCAGAGCCTGGACCGAGCGCTTGACAACGTCCATGCCGACGCCGCGGCCCGACACGTCCGAAATCTTGTCGGCGGTCGAGAAGCCCGGGAGGAAGATCAGGTTGTCGATCTCTTCGTCGGTCAAGGTCACGTCGGGGGCGATCAGGCCCTTCTTGACGGCGATCGACAGCACCCGCTCGCGATTGATGCCCTTGCCGTCGTCCGAGACCTCGATGACGATCCGGCCGCTGCGGTGCAGCGCGGCCAGGCGCACGACGCCTTCGGCGTTCTTGCCGGCCGCCTTGCGCTCCTCGGGGCTTTCCAGCCCGTGGTCGATGGCGTTGCGCAGCATGTGGGTGATCGGGTCGGACAGACGCTCGATGACCGTCTTGTCGACCTCGGTGTTTTCGCCGTCCATGACCAGACGGGCCTGCTTGCCCGTCATGTTGGCGACTTCGCGGACCAGGCGCGGCATGCGCTGGAACACCGACTTCACCGGCTGGGCGCGGATGGCCATGACGCTGTCCTGGATCTCGCGGGTGAGCTGTTCCAGCTCATCCAGACCCATGGCCAGGTTGGAAGACGGGGCGATGCCATATTCGCCGACGCGTTGCGCCAGCATGGCCTGGTTGATGACCAGTTCGCCGACGAGATCGATCAGGCGGTCGATGCGCTCGGGATCGACGCGGATGACTGACTGGCCCGGACCCGGGACCTCGACCTGGGTGGCCTTCGGCGTCGGGGCGGCCGGCTTGGCGGCCTCGACCACCGGCGCGGGGGCCGGCGCGAGGGGCGCGACCTCGGCGACGGGCGCCAAAGCCGCTTCGGGGGCGTGAATTTCGATGGCGGCCGGAGCGGCGGGCTCGACGGCCATTTCGGGGATGGTCTCGGCGACCGTCAGCAGCGAAGCCAGGGCGTCTTCGACCGCGGCTTCGCCACGGGTGATTTCCAGGTCGCAGTCACCGTCGACGAACTCGAAGACTTCGCGGATCGCGGTCTCGTCGTCCTCGGTCTCGAGGCGGACGCTCCAGGTCACGAAGGCGGCTTCCGGATCCAGATTTTCCAGGGCCGGCAGGGCGCGATCGTCCAGCGTCGCCTTGATCGGACCCAGGCGGTTGAGCTCGCGCAGCAGCAGCGCCGTCTCGTTGGCCTTGCGGTAGAGGTCCGACTTCGGACGGATCGACACCGTCCAGACGTTGGCGGGGATCAGGTCGGCGTCGGCGGCCTGCGCCTCGACCGAGATGGTCTGGGGCACGAAGACGAAGCCAAGGTCGTCGTCATCCATGGCGTCTTCGGCGGCGGCGACGGAAACAGTGGCGGGCGGGGCCGGAGCGGCCTCCTCGACCGGCGCCGGGGCGGCGGCGGCCGGAGCCACTGCTGGAGCCGGGGCGGCGTTCGGGTCGGTCCAGGTTTCCAGCTCGGCGGCCATGGCGGCCGAGGCGGCCATGTCGACATCGCCCAGGCCGCGCGCGGCGCTGACGTGGTCGGCCAGGATGTCGGAGGCGCGCAGCATGACGGCGGCCAGATCGGCCGTGTTGGGCACCGAGCCGGCGCGCACGGCGTCCAGCAGGGTCTCGAACACGTGAGCGAAGCGCACCAGCGGCTCGAGGCCGAAGGCGCCGGCTCCGCCCTTGATCGAGTGGACGGCGCGGAACACGGCGTTGACCGTCTCGCTGTCGCCGGCCCCTTCCTTCATGGCCAGGAGACCGCCCTCGAGGTCGGCGAGAAGCTCCTCGCATTCCTGGAAGAAGGTAACCTTGATGGCCTCTAGCTCGTCCATGTCCCGTACGTCCTAATTCGCGTCTAGCAACGGGTAGTCAAAATTCGGCACGCGGTACTTGAGCCTGGCTCAGGCGGCCCCGGACCTAGGCGGCGACGCGGCGGATGGCGTCGACCAGCTTTTCCGGGTTGAACGGCTTGACGATCCAGCCCGTCGCGCCGGCTTCGCGGGCCCGCTGCTTCTTGGCCGGGTCGCTTTCCGTGGTCAGGACCAGGATCGGGATGGCGCGATAGTCGTCATCGACCCGCACCGCCTCGATGAAGCCGAAGCCGTCCAGCTTGGGCATGTTGATGTCCGTGATGATCACGTCGGGGCGATGGGCGGAGAGAACCTCCAGGCCATGTTCGCCGTCGACCGCTTCGACCACGTTGAAGCCGGCGCCGGCCAGGGCCATGCGCAGCATGTCCCGCATGGTGCGGGAGTCGTCGACCGTGAGAATCGTACGGGTCACGATTCAGCTCCTTGGAATTCCGCCGAGAGGAGCACCGTTTCGGCGCCGAAAAGACGGGTGGTTTCGACGAAGGCCTCGGAAGGCCCCTTGATGGAAAAGACTTGACCGTCCTGGTCCCACGCCTTGCGGGCGGCCAGCAGAACCTGCAGGCACAGACCGCCGAGGCGACGGACCTGATCGGCTTCCACGATGATCTCCGCGCCGCGGCGTTCCAGGAAGGCGGCCTTCAGAGGGGCCGCGGCCTTCAGATCCAGGGTTTCAGGCAGCGCGATCGCGGCGGCCATTAGAATTCCTCCCAACCATCCGTTGTGGGGGCCTGGGCGACAGCCGCCGAACCATTGCTCCGGCCCGGACGGGCGAAGGTGTTCAGGCGGGCCTGCTGCTCGGCCACCGGGTTGCGCGCCGGAGCGTGCTGGGCCGCATCGGCCATGGCCGGGCGGGTGTAGTTCGAAACGCCGTTCCCCACTTGGAAGCGGGCCATCAGGCGGACCAGTTCACCGGTCTCGCCTTTCAGCGAGTGCGTCGCGGCGGTCGATTGCTCGACCATGGCGGCGTTCTGCTGCGTGACCTGATCCATCTGGTTCACGGCCGTGTTGACTTCGTTCAGACCAGTCGCCTGCTCCGCGGCCGAAGCCGCGATCTCGGTGACCAGGGCGTCGATCTCGCCGACCTTCGCCACGATCCGTTGCAGCGCCTCGCCCGTCTGGCCGACCAGGCTGACGCCTTGGCTGACCTGCTGGGTCGAGCTGGAGATCAAGGCCTTGATCTCCTTGGCCGCTTCGGCCGAGCGCTGGGCCAGGGCCCGGACTTCCTGGGCGACGACCGCGAAGCCGCGGCCCGCTTCGCCCGCCCGCGCGGCTTCGACGCCGGCGTTCAGGGCCAGGAGGTTGGTCTGGAAGGCGATCTCGTCGATCACGCCGATAATCTGGCTGATCTGCTTGGACGAGTTTTCGATCTCGCCCATGGCCGACACTGCCTGATGCACGACTTGGCCGCTATGCGTCGCTTCGCCACGCGTCGTTGAGACCACGTCCGAAGCCTGGCGGGCGCCCGAGGCCGTGCGGCGCACGGTGGCGGTCAGCTCGTCCAGCGCGGCGGCGGTCTCTTCCAGGCTGGCGGCCTGTTGTTCGGTGCGGCGCGACAGGTCGTCCGAGGCGTGGGCGATCTCGTCGGCGCCGGTGCGCAGGCCGTCGGTCGAGGCGGCGATGACTTTCATCGTCTCCTGCAGCGAGCCCATGGCGCCGTTGAAGTCGTCCTTCAGCTTGCGGTAGTCGCCAGGGAAGTCGGCGGTCACGCGGAAGGTCAGGTCGCCCGAGGCCAGCTTCTCCAGGCCCTGGGCCAGGTTGCTGACGACGGTCGAGGCTTCCTGGGCGGCGGCCGCCGCGGCGGCTTCCTTGGCGCGGCGTTCGTCGGCCGTGAGGGCGGCGGACTTTTCCTGCTCGGCGCGCAATGTGTCGAGGTGCAGTTGGTTGTCGCGGAAGACCTTCAGCGCCGTGACGATGGCGCCCAGTTCGTCGCCGCGCGTCAGCTTCTCGAGGTCGATGCTGTTGTCGCCCTTCGACAGCTTGTCGGTGGCGCCGGCGATGTCGTTGATCGACTTGCGGGTCGTCATGACGGTGAACCACGCCAGACCGCCGACGGCGGCCAGGGTGATCAGCGACATCACGATCGTGATGCTCATCGCGGCGGTCGCCTCGGCCTGGCGCTTGGCGCTCTCGGCTTCGACGCGCTTGTTGGCGGCGCCGACGACCTGGTCGAGCGTGCCGGTCATCTTGGCGTACTGTTCTTCGAACGGGGCGATGAAGCCCACGGCCATGTTGAAGTCGACGCCGATCATGCCGCTGACCGTGTCGATGGCGCTGCGGCACTCATCGAGTTGCTTGATCAGTTCGGCGATCTTGGGTTGTTCGGCCGCCGGCAGCTTGGCCTTAAGCGCGGCCAGCTCCTTTTTGATCGAGTCGGTCTCGGTCAGCACGGCGGCCATGCGAGCGTCGTTCTTGCCGACGTCGATGTTGCCGGCCTTGTGGGTCATGACGGTGTAGAGCTCACCGTTGACGTTCGAGATACGCTTGGAGATCTTCTGGATCTCCAAGTTTTCGCGCATGTCGCTTTCAACGACCTGTTTCAGAGCGGCCGACTGGCTCTTCTGAACAACGATGGCGCCACCCGCCATCAGGGCCAGCATAAGCAAAGCGAATGCCGGCGCAAAGCCGATCTTTATAATCAACGGTAAATCGACGAGACGAATCCGTTTCATCGCGAGGTTCCCTCCAACCGGCGCGCCGTGCCCACGGACCGCCAACATGAGAGGGGATAATCCCCATAGAGTCCTAACAGACTCTGACTTGGTTAAAGCCAATTCGACATAATAGTTCGAGGTGGTGTCGGACGGGTCGTTTCGTCGCAGGCTCCCACGCGCGGAATCTATAAAGACAGGAGCACCTCGCGGTGCGTCGCGCGGCGCCCCTCTGATGGTTACCTGACAGTAAACTTCCAATATTCTTCGCCGACTCAGATTCTCTTAACTTGAACCTGCGAAAAGGCTCCTGCGTCCGGTTGGCGCAGCGTCCACAGGACGGGACATATTTACTAGGAGCAGCGGGATGAAATATCCGATCGCTATTGCCGCGGGAATCGCTGGCAGCTTTTTCGTCGCTCAGGCCGCTTCGGCCGCCGGTGGCTTCGAAGACCAAATGGGCCGTTGCCTGCAGCAGTTCGCGAACACCCGCGACGCCGCTCAGGTGATGCTGGAATGCACCGCCGACGCCGGCAAGCTGTCGGACTGCAAGGTCGTCGACAACAGCGCCGCCGGTAAGGGTTTCGACAAGGCCGCCATGTGCATCGCCGAAAAGCTCCCCATGGGCGCCAAGACGGGCACCGTGAAGGTCCCGTTCCGCTTCCCGGGCGGCGCGTAAGCGTCAATCCCTTCCGGGGAACACATAGCGCCCTCGCCGACACCGTCGGCGGGGGCGTTCTGCTGTTCGCAGGTCAAGATTCGCACCTGACCCGCTCCTTTACTCAAAACTCTTCCCACTTTTCTTTGAGCGCCGCGGCCGCATTGCCCCGCGCCGCTGGGGCGGAGACGGCCGGCTGGCGGCCGGGGCGGCTGAGCGGGCGGGCGACAGGCGGAACGCGCGTCGGCGTGGGCGTCGCCGGCGCGGCGGCCTTCTGGCGCGCCGAGATCGAGAACGTCGCCACCTGCTTGACCAACTCCAGCGTCTGACCCTTGAGGGAATGGGTCGCGGCCGTCGTCTGCTCCACCATGGCGGCGTTCTGCTGAGTGACCTGGTCCATCTGATTGACGGCCGTGTTCACCTCGTTAAGCCCCTGAGCCTGCTCCTGGGCCGAGCTGGCGATCTCCACGATCAGGGCGTCGATTTCGGCCACCTTGCCGACGATGCCGCGCAGGGCCTCGCCCGTCTGGCCGACCAGACCCACGCCGCGATCGACCTGGGCGGTCGAGCTGGCGATCAAGGTCTTGATCTCCTTGGCCGCGTCGGCCGACCGCTGGGCCAGCGCGCGGACTTCCTGCGCCACGACGGCGAAGCCGCGACCGGCTTCACCCGCGCGGGCCGCCTCGACCCCAGCGTTCAGGGCCAACAGGTTGGTCTGGAAGGCGATCTCGTCGATCACCCCGATGATGTTGCCGATCGAGCGCGAACTGGTCTCGATCTCGCCCATGGCGGCCACGGCCTGGTCGACGACGACTCCGGACTTCTCGGCCTCGGCCTTGGCGCCGACCACCACGTCCTGAGCCTGCTTGGCGCCGGCGGCCGAACGACGGACCGTCGAGGTGATCTCGTCCAGAGCCGCGGCCGTCTCTTCCAGGCTGGCGGCCTGCTGTTCGGTGCGGCGCGACAGGTCGTCAGCGGCGGCGCCGATCTCGTCGGCGCCCGAGCGGATCCCGTCGGTGGCCTCGGCCACGCGGCTCATCGCCCGCTCCAGGATGCCGACGGCGTTGTTGAAGTCGTCCTTCAGCTTCTGGAACTCCGGCGCCACCTCGGCCGACAGGCGGCCGACCAGGTCGCCCTGAGCCAGGCGGTCGAGCGCGTCGCCCAGCGCCTGGACCACCGCGTTCTGGCTGGCCTCGTTGGCCAGGCGCACCGCCTCCAGGCGCTGGCGCTCGGCGTCGATGGTCTCCAGATAGATCGAGATGGCGAAGTCCATGTCCAGCATGACCGCCTTCATCAGCGCGCTCACCGCGTCGCCGGCCTTTTTCGGGTCGCCCTTGGCCATGAAGCCCTTGGGCCACTGGTCGTTGATCGTGGCGCGGATCAGATGCTCGCTGACCACCGCGTAGCCGCCGATGTACCAGCGCGGCTCCAGGCCGATGCGGGCGTGGGTCTGGCCGATAGTGCGCACGGCCTTGACGTAGGTGTCGTCGAACTCGGCGCGTGCGATCACATCCCAGTGGGCTTGCTGGCGGCGTGAGGCGGACTGAATGTGGCCCTCGTCGCCGAAGAACTTGCGGGTCTCGGGCGTCGCGCGGACATTGGCGTAGAAGGCGTCCAGGGCGGGGCCGATAGTGGCGCGGACGACGGGCTGAAGCGCGCGGAGGGAGGCCCGCGCCTTATCGTCCAGGCCCATGAACGCCGCTCGTTCGCTGATCGCGTGATCTTGGCTCATGGCCGTCCCCGTTTCGAAATCCGGAGACAACCTCGTCCAGCATACTTAATGCCGGCTTAAATATTCTCCGTATGCGAAGCGACAGGATGACGCACGACACTCAAAGGTCGTGAACACATCTTTGAGTAGCGGCGCCTTCAAAAACATTTGCGTGCACTGGAAAAAGCCGCCTCCCCGCGGCGTGGCGCCACGGCTCTACCAGAAATCAGGCGCGACATCCCGCCGCGGCCCTACCCGCCGCGCTTCAAGGTCTCGCGGGCGATGACCAACTGCTGGATCTGGCTGGTGCCCTCGTAGATGCGGAAGATCCGGACGTCGCGGTACAGCCGTTCGATTCCGTAGTCGGCGACATAGCCCGCGCCGCCGAACACCTGCACGGCCCGATCGGCCACCCGGCCGACCATCTCCGAGGCGAAGAGTTTCGAGGCCGCCGCCTCCAGGGTGACGCCGACGCCGGTGTCGCGCTTGCGGGCCGTCTCGAGAACCAGGGCCCTGGCCGCCAGGGCTTCGGTCTTGCTGTCGGCGATCATCGCCTGGATCAGCTGGAAGCTGGCGATCGGCTGGCCGAACTGCTTGCGCTCGCTGGCATAGGCCACGCAGTCGGCGATCAGCCGCTCGGCCACGCCCACGCAGACGGCGGCGATGTGCAGGCGGCCGCGGTCCAGCACCTGCATGGCGACCTTGAAGCCCTCGCCTTCCTCGCCGAGCCGGTTCCAGGCCGGGACGCGGACGTTGTCGAAAGTGACGTCGTGAATGTGCGCGCCCTGCTGGCCCATCTTCTTCTCGGGCTTGCTGACCGACAGCCCCGGCAGGTCACGCGGGACCAGGAAGGCCGACACGCCGCCCCCGCCCTTCACGTCGGGATTGGTGCGGGCCATCACCGTGAACAGCGAGGCCTTGCCGGCGTTGGTGATGTAGCGCTTGGCGCCGTTCAGGACGTAGCAGTCGCCGTCCAGCGTGGCGCGGGTCTGCACCGCGGCGCTGTCGGAACCGGCTTCAGGCTCGGTCAGGGCGAACGAGGTGATGATTTCGCCGGACGCGATGCCGGGCAGCCACTTGGCCTTCTGGTCGTCGGTTCCGAACATCACCAGGCCCTGGCTGCCGATCCCGACATTGGTGCCGAACACCGAGCGAAAGGCCGGCGAGGCGCGGCCCAGCTCGACGGCCACCAGCGCCTCTTCCTCCATGTTGAGGCCCAGGCCGCCAAATTCTTCTGGAATCGACAGGCCGAAGAGACCCAGGCCCTTCATTTCCTCGACGATGTCGGCGGGCACCGCGTCGTCCTCGGCGACCTTGGCCTCGATCGGGCGCAGGCGCTCCGCGACGAAGCGGGCCACCGTCTCGATCAGTTGCTCGCGGGTTTCCAGATCGAGGGCCATGCGCTTCTCCCGGCATCAAACACTTGTTTTGACCAGGACTGTAGCGATGGCCCCCGAGAATGGAAGAGAGCGAATGGAAGGGCCTAGCGCGCCGCCTTTTCCGCCTGAGCCAGCACGCTCTTGCGCATGCCGTAGGCGAGATAGACCACCGCCCCGATGATGTGAGCGAACAGGAAGTAGATCTGGGTCTTGGCCGGCAGGCTGTAGAACAGATAGAGGCAGCCCAGGATGCCGGCCGGGGCCACGATCTGCCAGGCCGGGGTCGAGAACACGCGCGGACGGTTGGGCTCGCGACGGCGCAGCACGATCACCGACAGGCCCACGGCGATGAACGCCGCCAGGGTGCCGGCATTGGCCAGCTCGGCGATGTCCTTCAGCGACAGGAAGCCCGACAGCACCGCCGACAGGGCGCCGGTCAGCAGGGTCATGACCACCGGCGTGCCGGTCTTGGCGTTGACCTTCGACAGGGCGCGCGGCAGCAGGCCGTCGCGGGCCATGACGAAGAAGATCCGGCTCTGGCCGTACATGAAGGCCAGGATCACGGTCGGCAGGGCCACGACGGCGGCCAGGGCCACCAGCTGGGCCATCTTGCCGTGCCGCAGGCTCTCCAGGATGAAGACCAGCGGCGCCTCGCTCTTGGAGAAGATCTCGGTGCGCGACGCGCCGATCGAGGCGGCGGCGACGATCATGTAGATGGCCGTGCAGGCGGCCATCGAGCCGACGATGCCGATGGTCAGGTCGCGCTTGGGGTTCTTGGTCTCCTCGGCGGCGGTCGAGACCGCGTCGAAGCCGTAGAAGGCGAAGAAGATCAGGCTGGCGGCGGCCATCACGCCAATCTTGGCTTGGTCTGCCCCGCCTCCGGCGGGCACATGGGCCGAGAAGCCGTTGGGCATGAACGGGGTGAAGTGGCTGGCGTCGAAGGCCGGCAGGCACAGGACCACGAAGATGACCAGGGCGATGATCTTCACGAAGACCAGGACCATGTTGACCGTGGCGCTCTCGCGGGTGCCCAGGGCCAGCAGGCCCGCCACCGCCATCGAGATGATCACGGCCGGCAGGTTGACCACGCCGCCAGCGTGCGGTCCGGCCAGCAGGTAGTCCGGAAAGCCCGCCATCTTGAACAGGCCGTGGGCGTGGGCCGACCAGCCGACGGCGACCGCCGCGCAGACCAGGGTGTATTCGAGGATCAGGCTCCAGCCGACGAACCAGGCGACCGGCTCGCCCATGGCCGCGTAGCTGTAGGTGTAGGCGCTGCCCGCCGCCGGCATCAGAGTCGACAGCTCCGCGTAGCACAGCGCGGCGCAGGCGCAGACCGCCCCGGCGATCAGGAACGACAGGATCACGCCCGGCCCGGCCAGGCCCGCGCCGACGCCGGTCAGGGTGTAGATGCCGGTGCCGACGATGGCCCCGACGCCCAGGGCGACCAGGTGATACCAGCTCAGGGTCTTCTTCAGTTGATGGCTGTCCGCGTGGCCCGCGGTGATGGTGTCGATCGACTTGCGTCGCGTCCAGATGCTCACTTGGGGGGTCCCTCCGACTCTTGGCCGGGACCATGGAGCGGGTTTCGTGCTCCGCCAAGGCCTGATCTTTAGAAGAATATTCTCGTCAGGGCGTAGGCCAGGACGGCGACGGCGACGGTGACCGTTCCCAGCATGACCGCCAGCTTCGGCTCGACCTCCAGCAAGGCCTTGGGGCCGAGCTTGGCCGAAATGGCCCCGACGCCGGCCAGCAGCAGGAAGCCGGAGCAGGCCGCCATGGTCGTGACCAGGACGGGCGGGATCAGGCCCAGGCCCCGGCATGCGGCGAGCGCCGCGAAGCCTAGAACAAAAAGCGGCGGCGCCTTGAGCCCGCCGACCACGCCGCCTTCCTGGGTGCGGGTCAGCATCAGGCCGATCAGGACGACCGCCGGGCCCAGCCAGACGATTCGGGCCAGCTTGGCCAGCGCCGCCGTGCCGGCCACTTCCGGAGAGACCGAAGCCCCGGCCCCGGCCACCTGGGCGACGTCGTGGATCGAGAGGCCGAAGAACACGCCCGACTGGTGGGCGCTCAGACCCAGGGCGTGGGCGATCGGCGGATAGGCCAGCATGGCCACCGTCGACAGCAGGTTGACGCCGACGATGACGAGCGCCGTCGTGCGCTGGTTGGCCGGGCTGGCCGGCGCGGCCTGTGACGCCGCGAGCGCGGCGGAGGCGCCGCAGATCGAGCAGGCGGCCGCCGCGATCAGAGCCTCGGCGAACGGCAGGCCCAGGGCCGTGCCCGCCAGGGCGCCGACGCCCAGCCCGCCCAGCACCACGGCGCCGCTGGCGACGATGGCCGGACCGCCCAGGGCGGCGAACTCGCTCCAGCTGATCTGGGCGCCCATCATGGCCACGCCCAGCCGCAGGCCGGGCTTGGCGAAGACGTCCAGACCCGCGCCCAGCTGGGCCTGCAGGCCCAGGGCGCCGAGCATCATGCCCAGCACCACCGCGACCAGCGGCGCCGGGGCGTGCAGGCTCGTGGACAGCAGCTTGGCCAGGATCGCCAGCAGCAGGCCGGCGACCAGGCCGGGACCCAGCTTGCCGGCGCTCAGGCGCAGGGCGGCGGTCGTCATCCGCGGACGGTCTCGCCCGAAATCTGGCCCGAGATCGGCGCGGACGCGGCGAAATGCGCCTCGGCCTTGGCGCAGCGGCTGGACAGCCGCTCGTGCAGGCGGCGCACCGTCTGGCTGCCGGTGCGCTCGAAGGCGAACGGCAGGACGCCGTGGACGAGGCAGGCCAGACCCGCGCCCAGCAGGGTGAAGCCAAAGCCCCAGGCCACGCCCATGTGCTGGCCATAGCTTTCGCCGACTGACTTGGGATGACGCGTGAAGGACAGGTCCATGGGAGCCTCGCTGCTGTGCCGAGGCGCCCTAGGATGGCGAGGATTCGAAGAAAGACATGGTTTGAAAGGTTACCCGTTCCGCGATACGGAGAATTTCATTCTCCAAAACAGGGGATCGCGAGATGATTGATCTCGATCAAATCGACCGCCGCCTGCTGGCCCTGCTGCAGGAGGACGCCACCGTCGCCATCGCCGAGCTGGCCGAGCGGGTCGGCCTCAGCCAGACCCCGTGCTGGAAGCGGATCAAGCGCCTGCAGGACGCCGGCGTCATCACCGCCCGCGTCGCCCTGCTGGACCGCGCGGCCCTGGACCTTTCCCTGACCGTCTTCGTGGCGGTCAAGACCGGCCGCCACGACGAGGCCTGGCTGACCCAGTTCGCGGCCGGCGCCAGTTCCCTGCCCGAGGTCGTCGAGTTCTACCGGATGAGCGGCGAGGTCGACTATCTGCTCAAGGTCGTGGTCAAGGACATCGCCGCCTATGACCGCTTCTACAAGCGCCTGATCGCCACCGCCCCGCTGACCGACGTCTCGTCCAGCTTCGCCATGGAGCAGATCAAGTTCACGACGGCCCTGCCGATCTGCCCGAGCTGATCTCCCTTCCCCCTGGATGGGGGGAAGGAACGTGTTTCAGCATCCTCGCGCCGTGCGGCTGCGAGGGGAGTGAAAGGGACGCGGAGCGCCGGGCGACGCCCGGAGTGTGAGTAAGTAGATACCGTTTCGACGAAGCCGGAGCGCTCCGCGTAGTCCGTTATCCGGAAGCCTTCGAGAGCGCGGGGTCTTAACCCGCTCCCGAGGTTTGGGCCTCCGACGGGCGGGCCAGGGCGACGAGCCCTGGTCCCGGACGCACGGGCGATTTCAGCCCACGCCTGCCGCGTCCGCCGAACCCTCGCCGCCAGGGCTTCGCCCCATGTTTCAGGGAACCCGCCGCTGGATCGGTCGCGAAGGCGCCTCCGAAGAAGCCCCGACGAGCGCTACCCGCTCGACCACCCCTGACAGCCGTCACGATCGCCGGCCGGACGTCCCTTCCAAGCCGTCAGGTGGAGTCAGTATGGGGGCGAGCTGAACGCGGATCATTCAGGGGCGAGAAAAATCGACAAACGGTTGATTTCTTTGGGCTCGATCGCGCCAACGCCGGGGATACAGCGCGCTCAATCCCCTCTCTCTTAGAGAGAGGAAGGGGCCCATCGCGCCGCGATGGGAGGGTGAGTGGTTACACCCTCAGCCGGCGTGCCGGCGCATCGCTCGCAGCGGCGCCAAGATCGTCCCCGGGCTTCGCCTACCCACTCACCCTCCCACGCCTACGGCGCGGGCCCCTCCCTCTCTCCATGAGAGAGGGATTTTGAGCGCGCGATCCCCCTCGGTGAGAAAGCCCTTCCGCCCCGGAAGAGCGCCCCCCCTTACATCTCACGGCGAGACGATCGCAGGGCTGTCCAGGTCACTCAAGGCCGACGCTTCGCGTCGCCGCGCGCGGTCGCCGGAGGCGAGCCTTGACTGACCTGGACAGCCCTGCACGCTGCAGCCTCCAAGAGATTTAAGGCGGGCTCCGACCGTGGGGCGTCGGCTTTCAACTCCCTAGTGCTCTTGTCAAAACCGCCCTAAAGCGACTCTAGCGAAGGTATCAGTTTAGGCCTTTGAATACCTACAACATGGCGTTGATAGCGGCATCGACATTCTCGAGACCACCTTGGTGTGCCTCACCAAGCTGAAGCTTGGCCTCGTTTAATTTGTCTCTGATCCGTCTCTGAACGATATGCTCCTCCAGCCCATCGCATTCAGTTCTCACGGCTTCGGCCATGGATAGCAACTCAGCCGGCAAGCTTTCAGTTAGTTGAGTCGAAAATATTCTCGAAATATTCTGATCACTGTCGTGAACCTGATCTCTAGCCGGCCCGAACGTAAGATACTTCAGGAGAAAATCTAGAGAAAGAACCGGCGAATGCTTAACCGATAACCAAACATCCCGATCAATATCCTGTCCCATTTTGAACGCATAGCGGTCAAGGGTTAACCACCAGCTGCTATAACCTAGACTTGACTTTCCATGCTGCTTGGCGCGTTCGGCCAAGACCGCAAGAGTGTTCTCTGCGTCATGCCTAGCAAGGCGATCGACCGCCAAGTTGTAGACCTCAACGCCCCCTCGACGGGCGTCTTGGACTTTTCTCCAGTATTCAAAAACGGCGTCCCTAAGCTCTCTCGGCAAATTGTCCGGCTCTGGGGGTTGCTCAACAAAAACACCGAGCTTCTTGAGGTAATCCGCGAGATCCTGCTCGGGCGAAAAGGTCCCCATGAAGTTCTCTAGCCACGATGAGAACTTATCCTTTTTACCTCCGCCGAGAATGTATCGTGCGCAGACGTAGGGGACATTTCCTTCCCAGGAATTGCTGCGTGCATACTGCCTAGAACGATTGAGATGACGCTCAACCTCTTCAAGAACCCCAGGCGTCATATACAACTTAACGCCAGCCCGCCTTGCTTGATCAAGCATGGATGAGAAAGGCCTAGAATGCGGAGCAAATATAGTCTCCGGAAATATCGGAAGCAAGACACTTGTATCGAGCCAAATCTCTCCGTGAGAGAATAGTTTCTTTGTGACCGACTGAACGTCCGGCGTCTCACTCAGGAACGCAAAAAGGGTATAGCTATCTGCAAGAACCTTTAAGTATGCCAACATGGCAGGGCTAGGGCTATTTAGAAGAGAACTTACGACATATATTGCGTAAGATACGGATTCCCTACCCGATATTATGTCTGACTTTATTTTTTGGGCGGCAATCTGCTTTATATCCGCATCATTCATCGGCGGGGAACTATCCCGATTAACCGCCGCCGCAAACTCCTCCCCCCGCTTTAGGAAATATGTTTCCACAATCTCCCTTATAGCTGAGAGAAAGTCCGTAAGATTAGATACGGCTACATCTCTCGATAGCGCCACTATGTCTGTCACCTCCTTCTCAAACGCCAGCTTCTTTAGAAGCAGACGCGAGGACGCATCTTTGATCCTCTCTGCCTCATCAGCGCGAATGTGAAAGGTGTCGTCGGAGCCCCATTCTGTAATGGCGGCTTTCTTGAGGCGAGTAAGAGCAGCATCTACAAATGGCTTGAGACGGTGCTCATCATGCTGCGGAAGGAAAGCGTGAACTCGCTTGTAGATATCCTCTCTTGAAACTCTTTCATCTCTATTAGACCCATGAAGAGCAGCCCTCACGAGGGCTTCGAAGGAAGATCTAGTTAGATTTCGCCCAGCAACCTCATCTTGACGCTGCATCTCCAGGTATACGAGAGCCGTCCCAGCTTCCCTATTGCTGATGGCGCTAGGTCCGCTGGAGATATTCTTATCTATAAGAAGTGGATCAACAATTGCGCGCGCCAGATCTTCAGCCGCCTGAGCGCGCCCATCCCCAAGAGTCATCCTGTCCAAGAACCAGTTCTTGTCGAGGACATCAAGGAATACACCAGCTTTTCTGGCTTCCGACTTTATCTTGTCACCTCGCGCGCCAATGGTCTGATTGGTCACGTAGGTCAAAGATTTCACATGAGGAAATGTCTTGGCCAGACGAACAAGCGTCGCCTTTATTTTCGGCTCCCAGGCTAGCTGAACGGAGTACTGGAATACGAACGTAGGTTCGCTATCAGGATGATAAAACTCGGCGTCGCGACCACCATCGCCAGATGGAGATGCCATTGTGCGCAAGTGTGGGTAGTCCGGCACCAAGAACCGAGAAGCTAGCGCCTCGAATCTCGCCCAGTCGCTTCCTTTGAGCTGATCAAGCGCCAACTCGAAGCGTTCCCTAGTGATCGTCATTTTGTCTCTATTAGATGGCTTGACCATAGCTGTGGCGTAGCTCACTCACGATGGCAACCCTATCGGGTCGAGGCATCACCCAATCTAGTGATGGTTGAAGTCACAACTACGACTGCCAGACTCTCCGGGGCAACGTTACGCTGTCGCCGACACTTTTCAGAGGAAGCACCACGTTGGCTGTGCCCGCGGTTCGGTAGAAGTGACACTCGAGCGGCGCGGGTCGATCGCGCCCATTCCCGGGCGCAGATGAACCTTCGCCCGCCCCCCTACTCCGGCCACAAATCCTGCACATCGCCCTTCCTGTTCAGCATGTGCGTGGCCCGCTTGATCAGCATCAGCAGGCGCTCTTTGCGGCCGTCCTTGTCGTAGGTCAGGGTCGTTCTCGCCAGGCCCTCCAGCATGAAGCGCGCCAGGTCGCGGCTGGCCTGGAACCTCGGACCCGCCCCGGCGTGGAGGATCTTCAGGAAGTGGTCGCCGGCCTGGGCGCGGTCGAACTCGGCCTGGGCGGGGGCCAGCAGGGCGTGGATGGCCGGGTCGGTGCGGCCGGCGTCCTCCAGCTCGCCGAAGGCCAGGAACGGCACGCTGTGCAGCAGGTCCCAGTAGCTGTCGATCGCGTGCTCGGTGACGTCGGCGCCGGCGGGCAGGTTCTCGGCGGCGGCGCGGAACAGGGTCGAGCGCTCGGCCTGGATGTGGGCCACGGCGGCCTCGACCAGGGCCTCGCGGGTGGGGAAGTGATAGAGCATCGCCCCGCGCGTCAGGCCGGCGGCGTCGGCGATCACCGGGTTGGTGGCGGCGTGGTAGCCGATCTCGGCGATCAGGCGCATCGCCTGGTCCAGAATCCGCGCGCGGGTCTTCTGGGATTTCGGCGTGTCCTTGGCGAGGCGGGCGGCGTCCATGCCGGTGATCTAGTCCCCGCGATGCTGCACCGCAACAGGCTTGCCGCGCCTGGGCAACCCCAAGCGGCGAAAGGGATTGCTTATCGGTCCAGAATTTTGACAATGACGTCGAAACTGCGCATTTCGCGGGCAGACGGCGGACCGCCGCGAGGGCGCGGCGGCTTAACGCGCGGTAAATCCGCCGCGGCTCCATTTCATCAAAGCGACATGCAATCAGCTTAATCGCCTGCCGTTGGCCGCCATCTTCCGATCCGGGGACGGAGTGATCTCGCGGCGCCACACGGGGTTTCGACATGAGCGCCGACGTCGCCGTTCGCCGCTACCGCTCCATCTTCATCAGCGACCTGCACCTGGGCACGCGCGGCTGCCAGGCCGAGCTGCTGCTGGACTTCATCCGCCACGTCGAGTGCGACAAGCTGTATCTGGTCGGCGACATCATCGACGGCTGGAAGCTGCGCAGCGGCTGGTACTGGCCCCAGGCCCACAACGACGTGGTCCAGAAGATCCTGCGGATGGCGCGAAAGGGGACGGAGGTGATCTATGTCCCCGGCAATCACGACGACCGGATCCGCGACTTCTGCGGCGTCCACTTCGGCGGGGTGATCGTGGCGCGCGACGTGATCCACGAGGCGGCCGACGGCAAGCGCTACCTGGTTGTCCACGGCGACGAGTTCGACGGCATCGTCCAGCACGCCAAGTGGCTCGCCTTCCTCGGGGATTGGTCCTATAGAACCATCCTCATGCTGAACACTCTGGTGAATCGCCTGCGGCGTCGCCTGGGGTTCGGTTATTGGAGTCTGTCGGCGTTTCTGAAGGTCAAGGTGAAGAACGCGTTGCAGTTCATCGAGAACTTCGAGGCCGCCGTGGCCGACGAAGCGCGACGTCGGGGGGTGGACGGCGTGATCTGTGGTCACATCCACAAGGCCGAGATGCGTGACATCGACGGCGTCCGCTACATCAACGACGGCGACTGGGTGGAAAGCTGCACGGCCCTGGCCGAGCACGCCGACGGCCATCTCGAGATCCTGGAATGGGCCAAGCTGCGCTCGTGGTCGGTGATCGACCGCGCCCGTTCGATCGCGCCTCAAGCCGCTGAAGCCGCCGACGAGCCGTTGCCGGAGCCCGCCGCCGCCTGATGCGAATTCTGCTTGCGACCGACGCCTGGGAGCCTCAAGTCAACGGGGTGGTCCGGACCCTGACCCGGGTGGTCGAGGAACTGCGCCTGATGGGCCACGAGGTCGACGTCGTCAGCCCCGAACAGTTCCCGACCTTCCCGCTGCCGACCTATCCCGAGATCAAGCTGGCGATCGGCGCCTATGAGCCGGTGCAGGAGCGCTTCAAGCAGTTCGAGCCCGAGGCGATCCACATCGCCACCGAGGGTCCGATCGGCCTGGCTGCGCGCCGCATCTGCCTGGAATGGAAGCTGCCGTTCACGACCAGCTACCACACCAAGTTCCCGGAATATGTCTCGGCCCGCCTGCCGCTGCCGCTGGCGGCCGGCTACACCTACATGCGCTGGTTCCACAAGCCGTCGGGCCGCCTGATGGTGGCCACGCCGACCATGCGCGACGAGCTGGCCAAGCACGGCTTCCGCAACCTCTCGCCCTGGTCGCGCGGGGTGGACACCGACATCTTCAAGCCGCGCGTCGAAGGCGATCCCGACCCGTTCGAGGGCCTGCCGCGCCCGATCTTCCTCAATGTCGGCCGCGTCGCCGTCGAGAAGAACATCGAGGCCTTCGCCAGCCTGGACCTGCCGGGGACCAAGGTCGTCATCGGCGACGGCCCCCAGCGCGAGGAGCTGGCCGAGAAGTATCCCGAGGTGAAGTTCCTGGGCGCCAAGTTCGGCGACGAGCTGGCCCGCTATTTCGGCGGGGCGGACGTGTTCTGCTTCCCGTCGCTGACCGACACCTTCGGCCTGGTGATCCTGGAGGCCATGGCCGCCGGCGTGCCGGTGGCGGCGTTCTCGGCCCCGGGTCCGGTCGACATCATCCCCGGCTCCAATGCCGGCGTGCTGGCGCCTGGCCAGACCGACGGCCTCAAGGAAGCCTGCCTGGCCTGCCTGGACCTGGACCGCGCCGTGGTCCGCAAGTTCGCCGAGAAGTTCTCGTGGCGCTCGTGCGCCGAGGAATTCTTCCGCAACCTGCAGCCCTATCCGGAGCCGGAAAAGACCCGCTTCTGGCGGCGGCTGCGGCGCCTGGCCCGGCTGCGCAAGAAGACGGCCGCCTAGAGCAGCCGTCCCTGCAGCCACAGGATGGCCGGATAGGTCGCCAGCCACGTCCAGAAGAACCGGTTGAGACCGAACAGGCAGGCATTGGCCAGGTGGAAGGTCGCCGCGACCGCCAGGCCGGCGATCAGGGCCGGCTTCCACAGCAGGGTCAGCGGGAAGGCCAGCTCGAAGCCCATCACCGCCCAGGACATCACCAGCAGCAGTTGGGGCCGCTGCGCCCACCGGCGCAGGCCTTGCGAGACCGGATAGGCCGAGAACTGGAAGACGTCGCGCAACGCGCGGCCCGAGCGCCAGTCGGGATTGACGATCTTGACCCCGCCCGAGATGAAGTAGCTGAGCATCAGCTGCGCGCCGAGATAGCCGAACGACAGCTCCTTGAGGGCCGGCGTGGGCAGCAGGCGGGTGAGGACCAGGCACCACAGCGCCAGCAGGCCCATGCGGTCGTTGCCGCCGTTATAGGGCCCCTGGAAGCGGTGAAGGATCAGCAGCGACAGCCCCGCCAGCCCGACCAACGGCCAGGGCGCGGCGATCCCGCCGGCCACCAGGACGCAGAGCAGGATCCGGACCGCGAACAGCGGCCGCTCGCCGGGCAGGCCGCGCAGGTGCTCGAGGCTCTGCTGGATCAGGGCCAGCGCCAGCAGGATCTCGGTCAGGCGGACGGCGGTCTCCTGGCTCATCGGATCTCGATGTCCTTGAGCAGCCGAGGCGCGGGCTGGACCATGACCTCCTCGGTCAGCGCCTCGCCGTCGCGGCTGACGAAGACCAGCCGAAAGCACAGCCACGGCCGCGCGGGGTCCTGGGGCTCGGCGACGAGATCGGCGGCGATGCGCTTGAACAGTTCGGCCTCGCTATGGGCCGGCGTACGGTCCTCGGCGAGGCGCTCGGCGCAGCTCATCACGAACAGGGTCTGGTTCCAGCGCGGGTTCCAGACCAGGCGCTTCAGCAGGGTGGCGATGGAGACATGCTCGGGCCTGGGCCGGAATTCCCGCCATGTGCAGCTGGTGTCGCCGGGCGAGGCCAGCAGAGCGTACTCGACGCGCGGAGCCGGCGCGATCACGTCGAAGAAGTTCCACGACGGGATCAGGGCGGGAAGCAGCAGCTTGAGGGGATCAGGCAGGGTCGGGATCGTCGGGCTCCTAGCCCGCGGGGCGCGGCTGTGCCGCGCGGATCTTCTGGAGCAGGTCCTTCAACTGTTCCTCCGACAGGGCGCCCCGGATCAGATAGCCGTTTATCACCAGGCCCGGCGTGCCTTGAAGCGTCAGCAGGGCGGCCTCGCGTTCATTGCGCGCCAGGATGGCGTCGATATCGCGGCCGTGGGCCTTCAGGTCATTCGCGAGCCTGGTCCAGTCGACGCCGGCCTGCTTGGCGACGGTGTCGACCATGCCCTTGTCGCTCAGCCGGGTGGGCGAGAGCATGAAAGCCCGATGCACCGCGTCGTACCGGCCTTGATAGGTCGCCGCCAGCGCCACGCGCGCCGCGTGCTCGGACACGTCGCCGAAGATCGGCCAATCCTTGTGGACCACGGCCAGGCGCCGGTCCGCCTTCAGGGCGTTGGCCAGCACCGGCTCCATGCGCTTGCAGTAGCCGCAGTTGTAGTCGGCATACATCACGACGATGACGTCCGGATCGGCCGCCCCGGCGCGCGGCGCGCCCGGCTCGCGCAGAAGGTCCTTGAACCCGTACTCGGCGGCGCCGGCCGGCGCGGAAAAGGCGAAAGCGACGAGAGCGGCGGCCAAGGCGATGGCGTGACGGAAAAGCATGCGATCCTCCGGGAACGGCCGATCAGCCGTCCTGCCCGCCCTTCTTCGGCTTGCACGGCTTGAGGATGACCTTGTCGATCCGCGAGCCGTCCATGTCGACGATCTCCAGGTCGAAGGCGCCGAGTGCGACGTGCTCGCCCTCGACCGGCAGGCGGCCCAGGCGGTCCAGGATCAGGCCGGCCACGGTATGGTAGCCGCCCTCGGCCTCGAAGTTCTCGCCCAGGTGATCGTTCAGCTCCTGGATGTCGAGGCGGGCGTCGATCAGCCAGCTGCCGTCCTCGCGACGGACGAAGCGCTTCTCGTCGTCCTCGTGGTCCTCGGGGAAGTCGCCGGCGATCATTTCCAGCAGGTCCAGGGGCGTGATCGCGCCCTGCAGCGAGCCGAACTCGTCGACGACCAGGGCCATATGCAGGCTGGTCTGCTTGAAGACCGCCAGGGCCTTGAGCAGCGACATGGTCTCCGGGATGGCGATCGGCTGCTGGACGTGGGCCTTGAGGTCGAGGGGTTCGTTCGACAGGCAGGCGTCCAGCAGGTCCTTCTTCAGCACCACGCCGACCCCGCCGTCGAGATCGTCGTCGGTGGCCACCAGGATGCGCGAGTGGGCGCTGGCGCGGATCTCGGTCAGCACCTGCTCGGGGCTGTCGGCCAGCGACACCCAGAACAGGTCGCGGCGCGGGGTCATGGCCACGCGGACGGGGCGGTCGCCCAGGCGCAGCACCTCATTGATCATCGCCCGCTCCTCGGGCTCGATCAGGCCGGCGTCGGCGCCCTCGGCCAGGACGGCTTCCATCTCCTCGGTGGTGACGCCGTTGTTGCGCTCGTCGCGCACGCCCATCAGCTTCAGCACGGCGGCCGTCGACACGGTCAGCAGGGTCACGAACGGGCGCAGCACCATGGCCACGATGGCCAGGAACGGCGACATGCGGCGGGCGATCACGTCCGGGAACATCAGGGCCAGGCGCTTGGGCACCAGTTCGCCCAGGATCACCGACACATAGGTCAGGCCGATGACCACGATCGTGGTGGCGATGCCTTCGGAATATTTGGCGATCGGCGGGAAACCCTCAAGCCAGTGGTCCAGCGCGCTGGCGATGGTGGCCTGGCCGTAGGCGCCGGCGAAGATGCCGATCAAGGTGATGCCGACCTGGACGGCCGACAGGAACCGCGTGGGGTGCTCGGCCATCTCCAGGGCCAGCTTGGCCCCTCTGTCGCCCCGTTCGGCGAAGCCTTGCAGGCGCGCCTTGCGGGCCGAGACGACGGCCAGTTCGGACATGGAAAAGACCCCGTTCAACAGAACGAGGAGGAAGACGACGGCGAGCGCGACGAGGATCATGGCCCTGCAGGGTCAAGGACGCGGGCCCGGACGGCGACCGCGGCGCGGGCATGGGGAGGCCCGGCGCGGTCCACTATACAAAGAAAAACGCCGTGGCCCATAGAGCCGCGGCGCTGGTCACGTCTTGAAACCTCGCGGCGCCCGCTTAACAGGCCGGACTCCAGCGTTCGACTGGCGCGGCCCCGGACTTCTCGATCGGAATGAAAGACGCCGTGCTACAGCAGCCGCGTACGGATCACTTGCGACAGCAGGTCGATGATCGACACCGCCACGACGATGACCAGCACGATGCAGCCGGTCTGGTCGAACTGGAAGGCGTTGATCGAGTCGAACAGGATCTGGCCGATGCCGCCCGCGCCGATGATGCCCAGCACGGTGGCCGCGCGGGCGCTCGATTCGAAGCGGTAGAGCGCATAGCTGGTCCACAGCGGCGCCACCTGAGGGATCACGCCCCAGACGATCTCCTGCAGCTTCACCGCGCCCGTGGCGCGCACGCCCTCGACCGGGGCCTTGTCGATCGACTCGACGGCCTCGGCGAACAGCTTGGCCAGCACGCCGCCGGTGTTGAACATGATCGACATCACGCCGGCGAACGGTCCCAGGCCCACGGCGGTGATGAAGATCAGGGCCACGACCAGGTCGGGGATCGAGCGGATCAGGTCCAGCAGGCGACGAACCGGCTGCTGGATCCAGACCGGGGCGATGTTGCGCGCGCCCAGGAGGCCCAGCGGGATGGCCGCGACGATCGCCAGGGCCGTGCCCCACAGCGCCATCTGGATGGTCTGCCACATCTTGCCGATGAACAGGCCCCACTCCATCGACATGAAGAGCTTGGGATCGGTGAACGGCTTGAAGAACAACTTGGCGAAGGCGCTGGTCCGCTCGGTGTCGGTGAACAGCTGCGGGAACTTGTCGATCTCGGCCGGCCTGAAGCTGACGATCAGAAGCAGGATCACCCCGCCCCATAGCAGGGTGTCGAAGGCCAGGGCCGAGGCCGAGCGCTTGGGCGGCGCCGGGATGCCCCCATCACTTTTGACGGCGTCGCTCATCGAGGACCTCAGTTGGCCGGCGTCGCGGCGACGCCCGCCTTGCCCTCGGCCGCGACGCGTTCGGCCTTGACGCCCTCCAGCGTCTTCTGGGCCGCGGCGATCTTGGCCTGGTCGCCCGACTCGCGGGCCAGGCCCAGCTGCTCGGTGGCTTCCATTTCGCGCACCACCAGCAGGTGGGTGTCGTCAGCCGGCTTGAACCCGCCGATCGACAGCTTCTTCAGATAGCCGCGCTGCTGCTGGGCCGCCGGCGTGTCGCCCTGGGCGTAGGTCAGGAAGAACTGGCGCAGCTTTTCCTTCACGACCGGGTCGAGATCCTTGCGCCAGACGATCGGGTCTTCCGGCAGGGTCGGCGATTCCCAGATCACGCGGATCCGGTCGGTGACGCCCTCGCCGCGCGCCTTGGACAGATTGATGGCGGTCGAGTTGTTGGTCGCCGCGTCCAGCTTGCCGTTGGCCACCGCGAACAGGTTGGCCTGGTGGTTGGCGCTGAGCACGGTCTTGAAGCACTCCTCGGGCTTCTTGTTGGCCGGAATGAACACATAGGTCATCGGCGCCAGGGTGCCCGAGGTCGACTTCTTGTCGCCGATGCCGAAGTTCAGCGACTTGTCGCACTTCAGCAGGTCCTGGATCGTCTGGATCTTGCTGGCGGCCGGGACGATGATCACCGACTTGTAGCCGTCGGTGCCCGATGGATCGAACGTGCGGGCGAAGACCTCGCCGTTCGAGCGGCGCACGGCTTCCAGGCCCGACTGGTTCGAGAACCAGCCCACATCCGTCTGCTTGGCGCCCATGGCCACGATCAGCGACGAGTAGTTGGACGAGAAGAACGGCTTCACCTTGAGGCCGGTCTGCTTCTCCATGTCGGCCAGGATCGGCTTCCAGTAGCCTTCCATGTTCTGGGCGGACTCGGTCGACAGGATCGAGAAGGTGATCGTGTCCTTGGCGGCCGGAGTGTCGGACTTCTGGCCGCACGAGGCCAGGGCCAGGGCCGAGAAACCGGCGGCGATCACGAGAGCCGAGCGGCGGCTGATCATTGGGGAGCTCCTTCCCAGAATACGTCCTCGAATTCCGGGCCGTAGATATCGATGAGTTTTTCACGCTTCAGGCCGGAGGCCGGGCCGTCATAGACCTTCTGGCCGGCCTTCAGGGCCACGACCCGGTCGCAGTAGCGCAGGGCGTAGTCCACCTGGTGCAGGGTGACGACAACGGTCAGGCCGTCGCTTTGATTGAGATCACGCAGGATCTCCATGACCTTGCGCGCCGAGACGGGATCCAGCGAGGCGACCGGCTCGTCGGCGAGAATGATCTTGGCCTTCTGGACCAGCGCCCGGGCGATCGCGCCGCGCTGCTGCTGGCCGCCGGACAGGGTGTTGGCGCGCTGACCGGCGTAGTCGGCCACGCCGACGCGGGCCAGGGCCGCCATGGCCGCCTCGCGCGTCTCCTTCGGCCACTGGCCGAACAGGCCCCGAATGAACGGGATCCGGCCCAGCGAGCCCAGCGCAACGTTGCTGAACAGCGACAGGCGGCCGACCAGGTTGAACTGCTGGGCGATGAAGCCGATGCGGATGCGCGCCTTGCGCACCTCGCCCGACACGCGGCCCTTGGCCTGCACGGGACCGCCGAAAGCCTCGATCTGGCCCCCCTCTTCGCCTTCTCTAGGGGCATCGATGGTCTGAAGGCCGTCGATGGAGCGAAGGAGCGTGGATTTCCCCGAGCCCGAAGGCCCGATAAGCGCGATCATCTCGCCCCGATTGACGTCGAGGGAGACGGCGTCCAGCGCGCGGCGAGACCCGAAGGTCTTGGAGGCGGCGCGGATCGAGAGAACAGGGTCCGACGTCATGGTCGGGGCGAATCCTTAACGTGGTTTCGGTGCTTGGGAAATGCGTTCTCCGGTTTGGGGCAGGTAAGCAATGGATTTGTGACGGCCCGTGGATCAATCCGTCCCGAAACGGGGCCGCAAAAGGGACTTTACATCCCCGACCATTGCCCCTATTTCGCTCGCTCCGGCGGACCCGAAGTCCTCATAAGCGCTGCTAACGCCGGCCTGGGTTTAACTTCTGCAGGGGTCTACGTGAATTGCACACGTACCATACTCCCCTGGACCTGGTCCGTGAGCGGTCACCGGAACGTCCTGTCGCACTCGTGCGACCGAACGCGGTGTCGGTAGCGGCGCGCTGGTTCCAGTCCGAATTTAAAGGCGACGTCTTTTACGCGGTGAAGGCCAATCCTTCGCCGTGGGTGATCCGCGAGCTGGCTCAGTCCGGCGTGCGGTCGTTTGACGTCGCATCGCTGAACGAGATCGAACTCGTGGCCAACGAGGCCCCGGGCTCGCGCATGGCCTTCATGCATCCGGTCAAGAGCCGGGTGGCCATCTCGGCCGCCTATTTCGACCATGGCGTGAAGACCTTCTCGTTCGACACCCACGAAGAGCTGGCCAAGATCCTGGACGCCACCGGCCAGGCCAAGGACCTCAACCTGATCGTCCGCATGGGCGTGCAGGCCGAGGGCGCGGCCTACAGCCTGTCGGGCAAGTTCGGCGTCGAGCCGCACAACGCCCCGGGCCTGCTGCTGGCCGCGCGCCGCGCCACCCAGGACCTGATGGGCCTCAGCTTCCACGTCGGCAGCCAGTGCATGCGGCCCACCGCCTATCAGGCGTCGATGGCCCAGGCCTCGCGCGCCCTGGTCCGCGCCGGCGTGCTGGCCGATGTCGTCGATGTCGGCGGCGGCTTCCCGTCGATCTATCCAGGCATGGTCCCGCCAGATCTCTCCGAGTACCTGGCGGCCATCGACCGCGGCTTCGCCGAGATGATGGTTCACGAGAGCACCAAGCTCTGGTGCGAGCCGGGCCGCGCCCTGGTGGCCGAGGCCTCGTCGCTGCTGGTCAAGGTCGAGCTGAAGAAGGGCGACGCGCTGTATCTGAACGATGGGTCGTATGGCTCGCTGTTCGACGCCGCGCATATGAAGTGGCCCTTCCCGGTCAAGCTGTACCGCAAGAACGGCCCAAGTGGCGGCGAAGTGGTGGAAGAGGGCCTCAAGCCCTTCCGCTTCTACGGCCCGACCTGCGACAGCGTCGACTACATGCCCGGCCCGTTCTACCTGCCGGAAAGCGTCGACGAGGGCGACTATATCGAGATCGGCATGCTGGGCGCCTATGGCGTGGCCATGTCGACCCGCTTCAACGGCTTCGGCGAGACCGAGACCGCGGAGGTTCAGGACGCGCCGATGGCCTCGATGTACGGCCTGGCCAAGCGCTCGATCCCGGCGGTCCGCCAGGAGAACGAAGAGCGCAAGATCGTCCGCTTCTCGCGCCCCAAAGGCGCGGCGGGCAAGCGCAAGCGCCGTCGCTGATCTGACGTCTAAGACGGCTATCTAGTCCTTGTAATTCCCGTCTCCCCGGCGAAAGCCGGGGCCGAGGTGAAACCCAGAGCCGCTCTGGATGAATCTGGGTCCCGGCTTTCACCGGGAAAACGGGATTTGGGAGTCTGGCCATATCGGCCTAGAACCCCACCCGCCGCCGGACGTTCTTCGTCGCTGCGGCCATCCCATCGCCCCCACCGGTCGCTCCGTCCCGGTGGACGGCCAATTCCAACGACGGGCGTCCAAAGTCAGGGAAACCGAAGCGATGAACGCTCCCGTTCCGAACAATACCAAGGCCGAACTGCTGCAGAACGTCGTCGAGCACATCGACATCACGTCGTTCGACGCCCGTCCGATCATCGACTCCATGCGCAAGATGTCGTTCTCGAGCCGCGACACCGCGCGCGCCGCCGACATCTTCAACATGGCCCTGGAAGACAAGGGCTGCTCGCCCTGGCTGATCCTGGCCGGTTCGACCTCGGCCGGCGGCTGCATGCACGTCTACCGCGACATGGTGAAGAACGGCATGATCGACGCCGTGGTCGCCACCGGCGCCTCGATCGTCGACATGGACTTCTTCGAGGCCCTGGGCTTCAAGCACTATCAGGCCGCCGGCCCGGTCGACGACAACGTGCTGCGCGACAACTATATCGACCGCATCTACGACACCTATATCGACGAAGAAGAGCTGCAGAACTGCGATCACACGATCCTGGAGATCTGCAACCGCCTGGAGCCGCGCGCCTATTCCTCGCGCGAGTTCATCTGGGAGATGGGCAAGTGGCTGAGCGAAGGCAACGCCAAGAAGCCCGGCTCGCTGATCCAGACCGCCTATGAAGAAGGCGTGCCGATCTTCTGCCCGGCCTTCGTCGACAGCTCGGCGGGCTTTGGCCTGGTCAAGCACCAGAAGGAAAAGATCGCCGCCAAGCAGCCCTATCTGATGATCGACGCGGTCGCGGACTTCCGCGAACTGACCGACATCAAGATCGCGGCCGGCACCACGGGCCTGTTCATGGTCGGCGGCGGCGTGCCCAAGAACTTCGCCCAGGACACCGTCGTCTGCGCCGAGATCCTCGGCGTCGAGGCCGACATGCACAAGTACGCCATCCAGATCACGGTCGCCGACGTCCGCGACGGCGCCTGCTCGTCGTCGACGCTGAAGGAAGCCGCTTCGTGGGGCAAGGTGAACACCACCTACGAACAGATGGTCTTCGCCGAAGCCACCACGGTGGTGCCGCTGATCGCCAGCGACGCCTATCACCGCGAAGCCTGGAAGGGCCGCGAGAAGCCGCGCTGGAACAAGCTGTTCGGCAAGTAAGCTTGATCCGACTCCAGTGAAAATGCAGGGTCCCCGGAATCGCTCCGGGGGCCCTTTTTCATATGCGCGTTCTGGTCCTTGCCGCCGCCTTGCTCGTTACCGGCTGCGCCACGCTCGGCGGCGACACCGCCCCGGCGGGCCGCTACCTGGCCAAGGCCCAGTTCGACGCGCGCGACCACCTGGCCCCGCCACCCGCCAAGGGCTCGCCGGCGGCGGAAAGAGACCGCCAGATCTTCCTGGCCACCCGCAAGCTGGAAGGCACGCCGCGCTGGACGATCGCAAAGGCCGACAATGTCGAGGAACGGGTCCTGGAAGGCTATGCCTGCGCGCTGGGCTACACCCCGACCCGTGAGAGCAATCCCAAGCTGGCCGCCATGCTGCTGCGGATGAGCCACGACGTCCGCAAAGCGGTGTCGGGACCCAAGCTCAAGTATCGGCGGCCCCGTCCCTACCTGTCCGAGAACGGTCCGATCTGCGTGAAGCGCAGCCTGGGCCTGGCGATCGCCCCCGACTATCCGTCCGGCCACGCGACCTGGGGCTGGACCGTCGGCCTGCTGCTGGCCGAGGCCGCGCCCGACCGCTCGCAGGCGATCCTGGCCCGCGCCAAGGCCTTCGGCGAAAGCCGCATCGTCTGCGGCGTCCACAACGCCAGTTCGGTCGAGGCCGGGCAGGCGAACGCCGAGACCCTGTTCGCCGCGCTCTGGAGCTCGGAGGCGTTCAAGGCCGACCTCGCGGGGGTGCGGGCGGAACTGGACGCCGCCCGCGCCAAGGGCTCGCCGCCCGAACCCGCGCGCTGCACGGCCGAGGCCAACCTGCTGAGCGCGCCGCTGTACTGAGGCGCGTCACGCCGTCACGGTTGCGCGCACGCGCGCGGCCCTCTACCTGTTGGCCATGGCTCACGGCTCTCCTTGCGGACACGATCACCATAATCACGGCGTCGCCGGCGCGAGCCTCGCGGCCGAGCTCGAGGCGGCCGAGGCCCGTTGCGTGGCCGCGGAGCAGCGCCTGACCCCGCCCCGTCGCCGGGTGCTAGAACTGCTTCTGCAAGCCGGCCAGCCGGTGAAGGCCTATGACCTGATCTCGACCTTCGGGGGCGATGGCCCACCGGCCAAGCCGCCGACCGTCTACCGCGCCCTCGACTTCCTGGAGAAGCAGGGCTTCGCCCACCGGATCGAGAGCCTCAACGCCTATGTCGCCTGCCGCAAGGAGGCCGACGGCCACGCCGCCGCCTTCCTGATCTGCGACTGCTGCGGCGCGACCCGCGAGATCGAGCCCCAGGCCAGCGCCGAGATCATCGCCGCCGGGGTCACGGCCGGCTACGCCCTGACCGCCGTGACCATCGAGGCCCACGGCCTCTGCGCGGACTGCCGGAACTAGCTACGCCCAGCCCGGTTGTCTCTTGGAACCGCCAGGAGATCGTCATGGCCGACCAACCCAACACCGACGGCCGCGAGGCCAACGAAGCCGAACCGCTGGGCGACTTCACCGCGCTCGGCGGCAAGAAGGCGGTCCAGAAGACCGGCGAGGAATCGCGAAAGCGCGCCGGACCCGATGGCGGCGACGCCAAGGAAGTCGGCGACACCTTCAAGAACTCGGGCAAGCGCTGAGCTAGCCAAGCTTCGTCGAACACCGCTAGGCTCGAACGGCTGTTCAACACCGTGCGAGAGACGCCATGACGACCGTTGAGACCCTCCCCGGCGTCGAGATCTGGCGGGGAGGCGTCAACACCTGGGACTGCGACGAGATGGGGCACATGAACGTGCGCCACTACGTGGTCCGCGCCCAGGAGGGCCTGATCGGCCTGGCCGCCGAGTTGGGCATGCCCCAGGCCTTCTCGCCGCACGCCAACGCCACGCTGCTGGTCAAGGAGCACCACATCCGCTTCCTGCGCGAAGCCCACGCCGGCGCGCCGCTGACCATGCTGGGCGGGGTGATCGAGATGGGCGAGACCGAGGCCAGGCTCCTCCAGTTGCTGATCCACCCGGCCTCGGGCGAGCTGGCCGCGACCTTCCAGACCACCGTGGTCCACGCCACCCCGCGCGAAGGCCAGCCCTTCCCCTGGCCCAGGATCGCCCATCAGCGCGCCGAGGCGCTGAAGGTCACGATCCCCGAGAAGGCCCGCGCGCGCAGCATCGACCTGTCGCCGTTCGCCCCGACCGCCAGCCTGGAGCGCGCCGACGCCCTGAGCCTCACCCGGATCGGCCTGGGCGGCCTGCTGCCATCCGATTGCGACGTGTACGGAAGGATACGCGCCGAGCAGTTCATCGGCCGGGTCTCCGACGGCATCGGCGCGTTCATCCACCCGTTCCGCGACGTCGTGGTCGACCACGCCGAGCCCAAGCCCACGCGCTATGGGGGCGCGGTCCTGGAGTACCGGATCGCCTACCTGGCCTGGCCCCGGCCCGGCGACCGCGTCGAGATCCGCTCGGGCCTGATCGGCACGGACGCGCGCACCATGCGCATGGCCCACTGGATGCTGGACCCGGCGACGGGACAGCCCTGGGGCACGTCCGAAGCGGTGGCGATCACCTTCGACCTGGAGGCGCGCAAGGTGGTCCCAGTGACGGACGCGGCGCGGGCGGCGTTGAGCAAGCATGAGGTGGAGGGGTTGGCGCTGTAGGGTGGCCCGCCCTCGTCCTTCGACAAGCTCAGGATGAGGGCTAGTTCAGCGTCGCATTAGAAACCTCATCCTGAGCCTGTCGAAGGACGAGGTTTCGGCCCCTATCCCGTCGCCATGTCGAACAGCGCGTCCCGCACCACGTCCGGGCGCTCCATCGGCAGGAAGTGGCTGGTCCCCGCCACGACCTCGATCTTCACGTTCCGGCCCCGCCGCGCGAAGCCGTCGCCGGCCATGCAGGTCGAGTGCTTCTCGGCCTTGAGGATTCGCACCGGAACCTTGACCCGCCGCACCGCCCGCCACGGGTCATGGGCCTGGGCCGCGTAGTTCGAGGCTTCCCACGCCGGGGCGCAGGCCAGTTCGACCTTGCCGTCCTGGCGCTGGACGAAGCCGCCGGCGACGTAGTCGGCTAGCATGGTCTCCGGCCAGGTCTTGAAGGCCCCTCGGCCCTTGTAGCCGGCGAACACCTGCTCGCGGTCGTCGAACACCGCGCGGCGGCGCAGGGCCGACTGGACCAGCGGCATGTGCTTCCAGAGACGGCCCGAGGTCCAGGGCGCCTTGGCGTAGAGGGTGGCCAGCCACGGCATGATCACCGGGTCCAGCAGGACGAGGCCCTTGACCCGCTCCGGACGCTCGGCGGCGGCCAGCAGGCTGACCGTGCCGCCCATCGAGTGGCCGGCCAGCACCACCGGCGGGCCGTCCAGAACATCGAGCAGTCCGGTCAGGTCGTCCCGCAGGTCGCGCCAGGAGCGGCGGCCCTCGGGATTGGCGGGCAGCGTGGTGTCGCCGTGACCGCGCTGGTCGATGGCCAGGATCCGCAGGCCCGCGCCCAGCGGCGACAGCAGCACGCGATAGGTCTGGGCGTTGAAGCCGTTGGCGTGGACGAACACCACGTCGATCGGCCGGTCCTGTGGACCGAACTCCAGGGCCGCGATCTCGCCGCCGGGTACGGCCACGGAGCGCTTGCGAGGTTCGCGAAAGACGGCCGCGTCCATCGGCGTGGCTCCCTTGGAGTTACGAGCGTTAAGGTAGGCTGGCGGAGACCCCGCGTCCATGGAGCCTTGCGATATGAATAAACTCGCCACCATCGGCTACGAAACCGACACGCAGGGCGGCATGATCGCGCGGCTGAAGGCGGCCGATGTCGAGCTGGTCGTCGACGTCCGCGCCGTGGCCAGCTCGCGCAAGGCGGGCTTCTCCAAGACCCTACTGGGGAACAGCCTCAGGGACCAGGGCGTCGACTACCTTCACCTGAGGCCGCTGGGCACGCCGAAGCCCGGCCGGGAAGCGGCCCGGGCCGGACGCGTCGACGAGATGCGCCGGATCTTCAACGCCCACCTGGAGGAACCGGAGGCCGTGCTGGCCCTGGCCCAGGCGACCGAACTGGCGAAGACGAAACGGATCGCCCTGCTCTGCTACGAGGACGATCCGAACTGCTGCCACCGGCGGATCGTGGCGGAGCGCATTCGTCAGACGCTGAAATGCGAGGTCATCGACCTCTGAACTTCCCCAAAACTTGTCATCCCGGCCGCAGCGAAGCGGAGAGCCGGGACCCAGGGGGAGCCGCGACGCGCTTGGCCCCTGGGTCCCGGACAGCCTCTGCGAGGCTTCCGGGATGACAAGGATCTGGAGCGTTTCAGTCAGTGGCTACGCCTGGGTCACCTGCCACTCGCCGCGCGCGTCCTTGCAGGCGCTGTAGCGCTGGCTGGACGCGCGCTGACCGCCGCCCGACACCGAGGCGTCGATCACGCGGCAGCTGGCGACCTGCTGGCCGTACGGACGCACCAGCGATGCGGCGGCATAGCCGACGCCGTAGCCGCCGCGGCCGACCAGCACCCAGCCGCCCGTCGGGACCACGCCCAGGGCGTCGAAGCTCTCGCCCGCCGCGATCTTGCCGACCACCTTGGCCTTGGTCGACGGGCCCGCGCGCAGGTTGGCCGTGGAACTGGCGACATAGGCGCCGCCGGCGGCTTCAAAGCTGGGCAGGCTCTGGACGCCGGCCGAATAGCGCAGGTCGCGGCCGTCGATCGGCGGACCGTAGCTGGACGAGACCACCGCGATGCGGCCCGAATTGCCGGTGCGGCTGTTGGACCAGGTCTGGGCGACGCCGGTCTCCAGCGCCTTCTTGGTCGCCTGCTCGGCCAGGGCCGCGTCGGTCGACTGCATGCGGCAGCCGATATAGCCGCCCGCGGCCGCGCCGGCGGCGGCGCCGACCAGCGTGCCCAGGGTCTTGTTCTTGCCGCCGATCTTGTTGCCCAGCAGGGCGCCGGCCGCCGCGCCGATCAGGGCGCCGCCTTCCTGCTTGCCGCCCGAGCCCTCGCAGGCGAACAGGCCGCTGAGGCCGCGCGACTGGGCCAGAACCGGGACGGGGGCCGCCACCAGGCTGGACGCCGTGGCGGCGATGGCCAGGGTGGTGAACATTTTGCGGGTCGTCATGGCGAGATCCTCTTCCGTCAGGTCAGTGTTGTCGTCGTCTCCCGCCCGGTCGATAGTGTGATCAACGACACGAAACGTTTCTTCGGGAGAGAGCCAGGCATGAGTGGCCACGATCATGACGAGTATAGCTGTTTCAAGGTCGAGATCGAGGCCGGCGTCGCGCACATCCAGTTGAAGCGCCCCGAAGCCATGAACACCATGACACGGCCCTTCTGGAACGAGCTTCCCGCGATTGTAAAAGATATTGATGACAACGCGCGCGCCCGCTGCATCGTCATCTCCTCGACCGGCAAGCACTTCAGCGCCGGCATGGACCTTTCGGTGTTCACCGACGACGAGGGCGTCACCGCCGCGCGCGATGGCGACCGCTGGGTGGCCGCCGAGAGCTTCCGCCGCTTCGTGCACGTGCTGCAGGACAGTTTCAGCTGCCTGGACAGGGCCCGGATGCCGGTGATCATCGCCATCCAGGGCGGCTGCATCGGCGGGGCGGTCGATTTCGTCAGCGCCTGCGACATCCGCTACGCCAGCGCCGACGCCTTCTTCCAGATCCAGGAGATCAACATCGGCATGACCGCCGACGTCGGCACCTTCCCGCGCCTGTGCAAGCTGATCCCCGAGGGCTGGGTGCGCGAGCTGGCCTATACCGGCCGCCGCCTGCCGGCCCAGCGCGCCCGTGACATCGGCCTCGTCAACGAGGTGCTCGATACTCACGAGGAGGTCGTCGCCCACGCCCTGGCCACCGCTCGCGAGATCGCCGGCAAGTCGCCGCTCGCCGTGGCCGGCAGCAAGGTGATGATCAACTACGCCCGCGACCACTCGATCGCCGACAGCCTGGACTACATCGCCACCTGGCAGACGGGCATGTTCTCCGGCCCGCACATGGCCGAGGCCTTCACCGCCAAGGCGCAGAAGCGTGACGCGGTCTATCCGGACCTGCTGCCGCTGAAGAAGAAGATGTAGGACTACACCGTCATCCCGCGCTCTATGCGCGGGATGACGGAGCTTATCGAGCCCCTACCCCGCGTACGTAAACGTCATCGGCGTATCCGCCGCCGGCAGGCAGCTACGGTCCACCGGCCTGGTCGGGTCCTGGAAGAAGCTCCGGATCATCTTGCGCGTACAGGGGCTGGCGCGGCTGACCCCGTGGGTGGCGTTGGTGACGATGACCACCTGCGAGCCCTCGTAGCCCTTGGCGGCGGCCTTGGTCAGTTCGGGCGGGCAGCCGGGGTCGATCTCGGCGGCCAGGAACAGGGTCGGGATCGCGGTCTTGACCGGCTCCTGCTCGGCCTTGGAGATCGGGCCGACGTCGATCGCCTTGCAGACATCGTGGATGCGCTGCATCGACGCCACCATCAGGCGGGCGACCGGATCGTTCCGCGTGCCGTCAGCGACGGCGGCGCGGCTCTCGAACGGGATCTCCTCCTTGCACAGATGGGTCATGAACTGGCCCTCGCTGTAGTAGTCGCGGCTCTCGACGAAGTCGGCGACCGGCGCCACGTCGCCCTGGATGATCTTCCAAAGGTCGCGCGGCAGCACGCCGGCGGTGAAGTAGCTGGCGTCCATCAGCCAGCCGCCCAGGTCGTCGGCGGCGTAGGTCTTGCCGTTGATCGTCTGGGGGCCGGCCAGCCAGCGCTCGGCCACCACGGCCAGCCTGGCCTTCAGGTCCGGATAGCGCCTGGCGCATTCGGCCACGACCGCGCACTTGGCCATGACGATGTCGATCGAGTTGGAGACCATGGCCGGACCGCCGACGGTCCAGTCGGCCTCGGGCGGCCAGGGCGAGTCCTGGACCACCGCGCGCACGCCTTGCGGCGCATGGGCCTGGATGGCGGCCTCGATGCGCGTGCCGTACGAGCCGCCGAACAGGTCGATCTGCTTGAAGCCCAGCAGCTCGCGGAGGTCCTGGACGTCCTTGGCCACCTCGACGGCGTTGTAGCGCGCGATGTTCACGCCCTTGGCCTGGAAGGCCTTCAGGCAGGCGACAATGCCTTGCGCGTCCTGGTCGGTCGGCGGGCCGGCGTCGGTCAGGTGCGCGCCCGGGCAGTCGAGATTGGGGACGGACTGGCCGCCGCCGCGCTGGTCGATGAACACCCAGTCCTGGTCGAGCGCGACGAACTCGCGCGAGGCCTTGCTGCTCAGCAGCCGCGGCAGGCCCTTCAGGGCCGAGCCGCCCGGGCCGCCGTGCAGATAGATCACCGGCGGCAGGCCGGCCTTGGGCTCGCTGGCGTGGACGACGGCGAAGGCGACCTTGATGCGGCGGCTCCTGGCATCGCCGCGCGTCTCGTCGACGATCAGGTCGCCGCAGTCGACCTTCAGGCCGCTGGCCTTGTAGTCGCCGACGCAGGCGGTCTTCTCGACCTTGGGCGCGGCGGCGTGGGCGCTCGCGCCCAGCCAGGTCAAGGCCAGAGCGCCGGCGGCGGCGATCCAGGACAAACGCGACATGAAGGCTCCTGCGATTTTTCGTGCATCAACACCAAGGTTAATGCTCGCCGCAAGGCTTCAATGCGCGGCCGCCCGCTAGAACCTGTAGGAAACCGTCAGCACCGCCGAGGGCTGGGTCCGGTCGAAAACGATCGGGCTCTTCTTGGCGTCGCCGGTCAGCTTGGTGATCGAGCCGGTCGCGCCCAGGCTGACCCGGTCGTTCAGGCGATAGCTGGCGGTCAGCGAAGCCGAGACGTCCTTGATCCCGCCGCCGGGGCGATAGGCCGGCAGGCCCGAGGCCGTCGCCTGGCTGGCGCTGACGCCGAAATAGCTGCGCGTATAGGCGCCGTCGGCCCAGGTGGTCGAAACGCTGGGGATCACGGTCAGCCGGTCGGACGGCCGCAGCGGCATGGCCAGGGTCGCGTCGACCAGGGCGCCGTCGAGGCCGCCCGACAGCACCTTGGTCGCGCCCAGGCTGGCCATGACCCCGCCGGCCTTCACGTCGGCGGAGATCCGCGCCCCGGCGCCGCCCGACGCCCGGCCGATGCCGGCTGGAGCGTCGCGACGGCGGTAGCCTGGCACGAAGGTCACCCCGGCCCCGACATCCACCGCGTCGCCGTCGATCAGGTTGGCGCCGATCCCCCGGCGCGAACTAGCGAAGAAGCGGCCGTACTTCAGATCGATCAACGGGAACGGCAGAACGCGGTAGTCCTCGGCGCCCTGGTAAGCCGGCGCGTAGATCAACGCGCCGCCGACGATCGTCCGGTCAGGCGCGCGATCCTGGGCGCCGGCCTCGGTGGCGAGGCCGGCGGCGGTGAGCACGCAGAGCAGAGCGATGGGCGTCAGAGCGTGGGTCATACTTGCCTCCTTATTCAGAATACCATGTCCGATCGTCGACACAGGTACGACCGCAACGCGGAGACAGATGTTTAGGCGCCGCGAAAACCGGGCGGCAGCTCGGCGTCGGTCAGGTCCGCGCCGTCGAGGCGGGCGCGGGCGAAGTCGGCCTCGAGGAACCGGGCCCGAGGCGCGCTGACGCCCTTCAGATTGGCCCCGCGCAGCAGGGCGCGGGTCAGGTCGGTGCGGATGACCCGGTCCTCGGCGATCTTCAGCGGGCCGAGCTTGGCGCCGGTGAGGTCCGCGCGGGTCAGCTGGGCGTCGACCAGACGCGCGCCGCGCAGATCGGCTCCGCGCAGCTTGGCGCCCCGCAGGTCCGCCCCGGCCAGGTTCGCGCCCTGCAGATGGGCGCCGTCCAGGTCCATGCCGAAGAACACCGCCCTGGGCGCGGACAGGCCGCTCAGCCGGCGGTCCTTCAGGCGGCGCAAGGGGCGAAAGTCGACCTCGGCCAGGTTGGCCACCTTGCCTTCGCGACCGTCGGATTTGCAGAACAGCTCGTGGGCTTCCAGCACCTCGTTGAGGGGCAGGTCGTCGACATAGAAGATCGGCGGCGGGGCCCGCAGCACCTCGGTCATGTCGGCGTCGGTCAGGTCCGCGCCGCTGACGTCGACGCCCACCATGATGGCCCGGCGGAGCGAGACCTTGGACATGTCGGCATTGTGCAGGTTGGCGCCCGACAGGTCCGCGCCGTCCATGACCGCATTGGTCAGCTTGGCGCCCTGCAGGGTGACGTTCGAGAGGTCGGCGTCGGTGAAGTCGGCCTGGCGCGCGAAGGCGCCCGACATCTGCGCTCCATTGAGGTTGGCGCCCTGCAGCGTGGCGTAGTCCAGCTCGCCCGGCCGCTTGGAATGTTCCAGGATCCGCAGGCCCTTCTCGTCGTCCTGCACGGCGGTGACACCCTCGCGCAGATCGCAGCTGGACAGATTGGCCCCGCCCAGATTGGCCCCGCGCAGACAGGCCCCGCGCATGTCGCAGCGGGAAAGATCGGCGTCGCGCAGGTCGGAGTCGCGCAGGTCGGCGCCATACAGCGTGGCGCGGGTCAGCTTGGCCCGGCGCAACGAAGCCCCGCCCAGCAGCGCCCCGGTCAGGTCGGCCTCCGAGAGATCGACCCCGTCCAGCTCGTAGTTGTTCAGGTTGACGTACTGCAGCACCGCCCGGCGGCCCTTGGGCAGCCCCTTCATGTAGCGCGCATGGGCCTCCAGCACCTCGCGCACCGCGGAGGCGTGCAGGTTGCGGATCAGGCTCGGTCGTGACGACGCGGCGGCGGGCATGGGGCGAAGAGCGCTCTCTGGCGGATACGCGGGGAACTGGGAACCGGCGCCCAAACTGCCAGATCAGCTTTAAGCCATCGTTTAGAGCGCGGTAAATTGTCGCGGCGCTGCCCGGACTCTACAGCCACTTCTTCCGGCGGAACCACAGCAGCGGCGCGGCGGCGGCGAAGATCATCATGCCGATGGCCATCGGATAGCCCTCCATCCACTTCAGCTCGGGCATGTGCTCGAAGTTCATGCCGTAGATCCCGGCCACCAGGGTCGGGGGCAGGAACATCACCGAGAACACCGAGAACACCTTGAAGATCGAGTTCTGTTCGATGTTGATCAGGCCCAGGGCCGCGTCGAGCAGGAAGGTGATGTTGCTGGCCACGTAGCTGGAGTGGTCGGTGATCGACTGGACGTCGCGCTGCAGCGACTTCAGGTGATCGCGCAGCTCCTTGGAGCCTTCGAACTGGTCGGCCAGGGCCGCGAAGCTGAGCAGGCGGGCCAGGCTGACCAGGCTGTCGCGCGCCTTGGAATTGACGTTCTGGGCCCGGCCCAAACGGTTGAGGATGCTCTCGAACGCCGCGCCGCGCGGGCGGCTGAAGATGGCCCGTGACTGCACCTCGACCTCGGCGGCGGTGCGCTCGAGGATGTCGGCGGTGCGGTCGACGATGGCGTCCAGCAGGCCCAGGAAGGTCTGCAGGCCGTTGGGGCACAGGCTGGGCTGGCGCTCGGCCTGGGCGGCGAACACCGAGAAGGCCTTGGGCTCGACATAGCGGATGGTGATCAGGCGCGCGCCGGCCAGCACGAAGGTGACGGGGGCGGCGGTCGGCAGGTCGCCGTCGGCGTTGACCAGCACCGTGGCGGTCATGAACGTGCCGCCGTCCTCCTGATAGAGGCGCGAGGAGGCCTCGATCTCGGCCATCTCCTCGCGCGTGGGCAGCAAGAGGCCGATCGACTGCTCGACGGCGACTTCCTCGGCGCGGGTGGGGTCGACCAGCTCGATCCAGACGGCGTCGGCCGGCACCCGCCAGTCGGGCGACAGACCGCCGGACTCGAAGCCCGGAGCGCCGTGACGGAGGATTCTCAGCATTGTGCCGCCCTTACTGCGGGTCGGGTTTGCCCCGGCCCGCGCATAAGGTCAACGCGCTCGCGATCAGCGCGGGGCGTTCTGCTTGTTGCTCGTGTCGCTCGACGAACCACCACCAGCGGCGGCCTCGATCAGGGCGGCGATACGATCGGTCGAGTCGGCGGCCTGGCCGATGATGTCCAGCGGCGAAGAGCGAACCGAGTTGGCGACCTGGTTGGCGGCCTGCTTGGCGGCCGAGACCACGGCGTTCTGGGCCATGGCGATCTTGGCGGTGGCCATGGCGATCTTGGTCGCCTGGGCGTCCTGATAGATGAAGCCGTTGGTCGGATAGACGCTGGAGCCCAGATCGCGGATCGGGTCGTACCAGACCTTGACCTGCGACCAGTCGCCGTTGGGCGAGACGTCGACGACGGTGACGTCCTTTTCGATCTGGCCGCGATCGCCTTCGATGATCGACCAGTTGGCGTGGGTGACCTGGATGACCCGGTCGGTGAGCACCTGGCTGACGAAGGCCACGTGGCCGAGGTTCATGCGGGCGGTAGGCTTAAAGGAGAGGACCGAGCCGATCTTCGGGACCGAGCCCGTGTCGTACTTGCCGGCGGCTTGCGACCACCACGTGCGGGCGTCGCCGAAGATCTGGATACCCGACATCAGACGGGCGAACGGTACGCACTGCCAGTAGCCGTCAGCATTGGCCGCTACCGGCGCAAAGCTGATCATGGCGGCAGCGAGCAGGGAACCCAGAAGGGCCCTGGTCCGTTTCGTCATGCTGTGGGTACTCCCCCGCGTCACTGGGCTAAGGGATAACCCTGCCAGAGACTGGTGAAAAGAGTGTTTATGCCGCGCCCGCGAGCGCCAAGCGGCGCTGTTTGCGGTTCGCGGCCAGAGATTTCATCCACTCCCGGCATGGGCTTTCAATGAAATGGTAGGATATCGCCGACAGCGGGATTAGCGCCGCGACAATCAATATCCAGACCAGAAGCGGCAATTTGTCGCCATCAATATTGAAAATCTTGGTCGCCACATTGATCGCCAGGATCTTCCACGGGATGCAGATCATGTAGGTCGAGTAGCTGATCTCGCCGAGATAGACGAACACTGACTGTCCAGTAAACTCGTAACCGGTCTTGGCGACGGTCGCGAGCATGAAAATAAGCCCCCCCAGAAGCATCACGATCACCAGATCGGGTGCGGAAAACTGGATCGCCGCGAGCGTGACCATGCCCAACAAAGCGGCGCCATAGCCGCCGAGTCGGGCGGGGAATCGGTCCGAACGCCACAGCGCGTGCAGGGCGCAGCCGAAGGCAAAGCACGGCACGATGCGCAAAGCGCCCCATTCGATGGTGGCGTCGGTCAGCGGAAAGCCGGCCAGGGCCTGGAAGGCCGGATAGAGCCCGGCGATCACCGCCAGGGCGCCCAGCACGGCGACCACGGGCCGCTCGCGCAGCTTCCAGGCCGCGAAGGCGAAGGCCGGAAAGCTCAGATAGGCGAACCACTCGGCCGAGATCGACCACGAGGCGTGGTTCCAACCGGCCACCGGCGCGAAGCCCCAGGCATGGACCAGCAGCAGGTTCGCCGGCAGCGATTTCCAGGACAGGATGTTCGGATCGACGTTCAGGCCCGCCATGGTCCCGACGAACGCCATGGCCCCGACGCCGACCAGGGTGGCCAGGTGCAGCGGATAGACCCGCGCCAGCCGGTTCCAAAGGAAGTCGCCATAGCGGAACCGCCCCTCCCCGAAGCCGCGCAGATAGACGTGACACAGGATGAAGCCCGACAGGATGAAGAACGCCTCGACCCCCAGATAGCCCTTCCGCGCGATCGCCGGCGTGAAAGCGACGTCCAGCTTGGGCCAATAGTGGAACAGCACCACCCAGAAGGCGGCGAAGAACCGCAGCGCGGTCAGGGGCTTTATATTGGCGGCGTCCTGCATCGACGGCGTCCCTTAAGAGCCTGCCCTTCCGCCCCCACGGTGGAAAGATCAGCGTTACCCGCCTATCTCGCTGTGTTACATGTATGCATACGCGAAACGACGGCCTGGCCGATAACCTTAGAGAGGACCGATGAACGAACTCCTTAACCTGGTCGCCGACCCGGCCGCCTGGGCCGCGCTGGTGACCCTGGTGGTCATGGAAGTGGTTCTGGGGATCGACAACCTCGTCTTCATTTCGATCCTATCGAACAAGCTGCCGCCCGAGCACCGCACGCGGGTGCGCCGCATCGGCATCTCGCTGGCGCTGATCATGCGCCTGGTCCTGCTGTCGACCATCGCCTTCATCGTCGGCCTGACCGCGCCGGTCTTCGACCTGGGCATCAACGGCCCTGTGGGCTCGCACGGCGAGCCGGGCTTCGAGACCGCCTTCTCATGGCGCGACCTGATCCTGATCGCCGGCGGCGTCTTCCTGATCTGGAAGGCGACCAAGGAGATCCACCACAGCGTCGATCCCGGCAAGAGCGACGACGTGCTGGAGAAGGACAAGGTCACGGTCGTGATCTCCAACGTCGGCGCGGCGATCTTCCAGATCATCCTGCTGGACCTGGTGTTCTCGATCGACTCGATCCTGACCGCCGTCGGCATGACCGATCACCTGCCGATCATGATCACCGCCGTGATCATCGCCGTGGCCGCCATGCTGCTGGCTGCCGACCCGCTGGGCAACTTCATCAACGACAACCCCACCGTGGTCATGCTGGCCCTGGGCTTCCTGCTGATGATCGGCACCGTGCTGATCGCCGAAGGCTTCGGCGCCCACGTGCCGAAGGGCTACATCTATACGGCCATGGCCTTCTCGGCCGGGGTCGAGGGCCTGAACATGCTGTCGCGCAAGCGCGGGGCGAAGAAGGACCACTAGGCAGCGCCGGCCCCCTACTTCCCGCCTCGGGAGCGTGATAGGTCGGCCACCCCGGCTTATCACGCTCTCAGGGCCCGATGACCTCGCAGACCTTCGTCCCCCAGGCCTTCTCTGACGCCGAGCGCCGCCTGACCCTGACGGCGCTGATGATCGTGTTCCTGCTGAGCGCGCTGGACCAGACCATCGTCTCCACGGCCATGCCGCGGATCATCTCCGAGCTGAACGGCCTTAATCTCTATTCGTGGGTGACGACGGCCTATCTGCTAACCTCGACGGTGATGGTGCCGATCTGGGGCAAGCTGGGCGACATCTTCGGCCGCAAGCCCGTGCTGATCACCGGCATCTCGATCTTCCTGGCCGGCTCGTGGCTGTCGGGCCTGGCGGGCGAGTTCGGGACCATCCTGGGCATGCCGGGCATGGTGCAGCTGATCGTGTTCCGCGCCCTGCAGGGCATCGGCGGCGGCGCGCTGTTCACCACCGCCTTCGCCATCATCGCCGACCTCTATCCGCCGCGCGAGCGGGGCAAGTTCGCTGGCGTCTTCGGCTCGGTGTTCGGTCTGGCCAGCGTGCTGGGGCCGATCATCGGCGGCTATTTCACCGACCATGGCACGGTGCAGATCGGGACCCACACGGTCGCCGGCTGGCGCTGGGTGTTCTACGTCAACCTGCCGCTGTCCCTGCTGTCGCTGTTCATGGTCATCGTGAAGATGCCCAAGCTGGAGCATCGCCGGGCCGGCAAGATCGACTTCCTGGGCGCGGCCCTGCTGATCGCCGCCTTCGTGCCGCTGCTGCTGGCGCTCAGCCTGGGCGGCCACAGCTTCGCCTGGCGCTCGCCGCGGAGCCTCTCCCTCTTCGCCCTGGCCGCCGTGTCGCTTGCCGCCTTCGTGATCGCCGAGACCAAGGTCTCCAACCCGATCCTGCCGATGCACCTGTTCCAGAACAAGGTGTTCACCACGGCCAACCTGGCCGGCTTCCTGATCTCCATGGCCTTCATGGGCGTGGTGATGTTCCTGCCGCTGTTCCTGCAACTGGGCCGGGGCGTGCCGGCCACGGTCAGCGGCATGACCATGCTGCCGCTGATGGCCGGCCTGATCGTCAGCAGCACCATCGCGGGCCAGCTGGTCAGCAAGACCGGCCAGTACAAGCCCTACATGCTGGGCGGCGCGGTCGTCCTGCTGGTCGCGGTGTTCCTGCTGCACGACCTGTCGAAAATCCACAGCCTGCCGCTGCTCTGCGTCCTGCTGGCCTTCGTGGGGCTGGGCCTTGGTCCCGGCCAGAGCCTGTTCAACATCGCCACCCAGAACGCGGTCGACCCGCGCGACATCGGCGTGGCCACCAGTTCCAACCAGTTCTTCCGCCAGATCGGCTCGACCGTCGGCGCGGCCCTGGCCGGGACGATTCTGACCGTGCGCCTGGCCGACCTCCCCGGCGGGGGCCTCGACCTCGGCAAGCTGGAAGGCATGGCGGTGAAAGCCGCCGCCAGCGGTCAGGCCGCCCACGCCGATCCGGTGTTGCAAGGCGCGCTGATCAACGCCGTCAGCGGGGTGATGGTCGCGGCGCTGTTCGTGGTCCTGGCGGGCCTGGTGACGATCCTGTTCATCCCCGCCCTGCCCCTGCGCTCGCACCAGCCGGCGTCGGGCGCGCCGACACTGGACAAGGCTGAGCCGACGAACTGACCCCCGAAGCCCGATATAGTTGTATATTGAGAAGCCACCCCTGATAGGTTGACTTCAATCGAAGCCCCGCACACTGTCTCAAGGTGTCGACGTCCTGTGCTGTGGATGACTGGCGACATCCCCCCAGCGTAGCGTCGTCGATCCTAACTGGGGGGAGAAGGCTATGGCCGACGCTAGCGTATTCGACTGGCTTCAGATCATCTGCCTGGGGGGACTGATGGGCGCTATCGGCCAGGGAGCCCGAACGGTCATCGGCTTGAAGAAGGTCAATGACGCGGCCGCTTCCAGCGCGGTCTCAGCGAGCGATCTGTTCACCGCCAGCCGGATCCTGGTCTCATTCGCGATCGGCTTCATCGCCGGCGCCGTGGCGGCGATCACGATCATCAAGTCGATAGCGAACGTCTCGCCCGAACAGCTCTTCACGATTTCGGCGGCCGGCTACGCAGGCGCGGACTTCATCGAAGGGGCGATCAGCCGCGTCAGCGGTTCGAACTCGGCCCCCAAGGGCCAGGAAAGTGTCGGGATAGGCTCAGGCGGCGCCGGCGCCGATATCTCGGCCGCCGACGGAGCGATGGGGTAGTCCGATGGTCGACAGCATCGCCATTCCGATCGACGGTGAGACCCGCACCACGGGCCTGACCAACCTGCGCGAAGGCGCCCCCAACCGTCAGGCGCCGGTGCGCCGCAAACTGGCCAGCGGCGCGACCCTGCGGGTCGAGGCCCTCGTCGCCGGCGAGTCCGTTCAGGGCAACGCCCAGTGGTATCGCGTCGACGCCACCGGCTATGTCTGGACCGGCGCCTGCGAGCCGCTGCAGTCGGTCGTCACGCCCACGGCCCAACCCGCCGCCGGTCCGGCCGCTTCGGTCGATCCGGCCCTGGCGAAGTTCAATCTAGACCCGACCTTCGCCGCCAAGCTCTCGGCCCTGCTGCAGGCCTGCCGTGACCAGGGGCTGGATTTCCGGGTCAGCCAGGGCCTGCGTCCGCCCGCCGTCCAGGCTCAGTACTACTGCTCGTGGAAAAAGCGCTCGGCCGCCGACATCGACGCCGTGATCGCCAAGCTGGAAGCCGACGGCGCGCCGTGGACCGCCGCGCTGATGCGCCAATACCGCGACACCCCGCGCATTCCGAGCTGGCGCACCAACGCCCTGCCCGGCGCCGGCTGGCACCAGTGGGGCGAAGCCGTCGACGCCTACTGCTACCGCAACGGCGTCATGGTCTCGAACGGCGGCGACCCCGCCTACGCGGCCTATGCCAAGCTGGCCGAGCAGCTAGGCCTGACGGCGGGTCTCCATTTCAGCCAGCCCGACGCGGGCCACGTGCAGCTGCGCAAGGCGGGCGCCGCCACGGCGATCTACACCTGGGCCCATATCGACGACGCGATGCAGGCCCGCTTCGGCGACAAGCCGCTGCTGGACACCTGATCGCGGCTACAGGAACGAGTAAGGATCGATATCGATCACCACGCGCACCGAGTTCGGGACCTTGGCCCGCGCCCGCCAGGCGGCCATGAAGCCTTGCAGGTCGACATTGCGCTCGGCCCTGACCAGGAACCGCTTGCGGCGGCGGCCGCGCACCAGGGCCAGCGGCGCGTCGGCGGGGCCGAACACCTCGACCCCCTCGGCGTTGGGGATCACCGCGGCCAGGGCCTCGACATAGGCGTCCAGGGCCGCGGCGTCCGGGCCCGAGGCGATCACCGCCGCCAGGCGGCCGTAGGGCGGCAGGCCGGCGTCCTGACGCATCGCCATCTCGGCCTCGACGAAGGCGTCACGGTCCTGGGCCTTCAGGGCCTGCATCACCGCGTGCTCGGGCGAGTAGGTCTGCAGCAGCGCCCGCCCCGGCTTCTCGTGACGCCCGGCCCGGCCCGCCGCCTGGGCCAGCAGCTGGAAGGTCCGTTCCCCGGCCCGCAGGTCGCCGCCCCGTAGGGAGAGGTCGGCGTCGACCACGCCCACCAGGGTCAGGTTCGGGAAGTTGTGACCCTTGGCCGCCGCCTGGGTGGCCACGAGAATGTCGATCTCACCCGCCGCCATGGTCGCCACCAGGGTCTTGGCCGCCTCGGCGTCCATCACCGTGTCGGACGAGAACACCGCGATCCGCGCGTCGGGGAAGATGTGCCGCGCCTCCTCCTCGACCCGCTCGACGCCGGGACCGATCGACACCAGCGAGTCCTTGGCCCCGCAGTGCGGGCAGGCCTCGGGCTTCTTCATCGAGAAGCCGGTCAGGTGGCAGACCAGACGCCCGGTGTAGCGGTGCTCGACCAGCCAGCTGTCGGTGTCGGGCGACTTCATCTTCTCGCCGCAGGCCTTGCACAAGACCAGCGGCGCATAGCCCCGCCGGTTCAGGAATAGCATGGCCTGCTCGCCGCGCTGCAGCGTCACGGCCATGGCCTTGATCAGCGGCGGCGACAGCCAGCGGCCGGGCTCCGGCGGCGTCTGGCGCATGTCGATCAGGTCGATGTCCGGCAGCTGGGCCGCGCCGTGGCGCGCCGACAGTCGCAGCCAGCGGTAACGGCCGGCCTGGGCGTTGAACAGGCTCTCCAGCGACGGCGTCGCCGAGGCCAGCAGCACGCTGGCGCCCTCGATCTTGGCGCGGGCCACGGCCAGGTCGCGGGCTTGGTAGATGAAGCCCTCTTCCTGCTTGAACGAGCTGTCGTGCTCCTCGTCGACCACGATCAGGCGCAGCTTGCGGAACGGCAGGAACAGGGCCGAGCGGGCCCCGACCACGATGCGGGCGTTACCGCTGGCCACCGCCTCCCAGACCTGCCGGCGACGCGGCGGCGAGACGCCGGAGTGCCACTCGGCCGGCAGGGCGCCGAAGCGCTGCTCGAAGCGGGCCAGCACGGCCTGGGTCAGGGCGATCTCGGGCAGCAGCACCAGGATCTGGGCCTCGGGATCCTCCAGCGCCGCCGCGACGGCCTCCAGATAGACCTCGGTCTTGCCCGAGCCGGTGACCCCGTCCAGCAGCGCCGCCTGGAAGCCGCCGGCGTCCAGCATCTCCTTCATCACCGCGACGCAGGCGGCCTGGCCGGGGTTCAACGTGCGCGGCGGCAGGGAGAGGTCCGGCTGCGGCAGCCCGCGCTCGGGTTCCACATAGTCGACCGCGAGCACGCCTTCGTCCACGAGGCCCTTCACGACGCCCGCCGAGACGCCGGCGGCCGAGGCCAGCGCTGTACCGGAGAGCTTCACGCCCTCGGCGGCGGCCAGCACCTTCAGGCGCGCGGGCGTCATGCGGGCGGGCTGGGCGCCGGACAGGACCAGCACCTTGTCGGGCTTGGGCGGCGGATGGCGCAGGCCGCGCAGGGCCATGGCCAGCGGCCAGCCGGGCAGGTCGACCGAATAGCGCGCCGCCCACTCGACGAAGGCCAGCACGCCTGGCGGCAGCGGCGGATCGTCGACCCGCCCCTGAATCAGCTTCAGCGGTCGGTTGCCGCCCGTCCCGTCGCGCAGGGCGACCACCACGCCGCGAATCACGCGCGGGCCCAAGGGCACGGCCACATGGTCGCCGATGCTCAGATCGAGTCCGTCCGGCTCAGCGTAGTCGAAGGCCTCCGGCAACGGCATCGGCAGCAGAACGGAAGCGATACGGGACATGGCGTGATGCTTCTGCCGCGAAACCGTCCCCAGGTCGAGAGCGGCCGTCGAGTCGTCATCAAGCGGACATTAACCGTCTTGCCCGCTTCATCTGGACGGAGTGCTTTTTACCGGTGGGGACGACGATGAGCGACGCGACGAACGCCAGCAGGAAAACGGTCGACGCCGAGAGCGTCCGCGACTTCCTGCGCGTCCAGCCGGAATTCCTGCGCCACGACGAAGACCTGCTGGGCGAGCTGGGCCTGCGGGTCGACGCCGCCAATGTCGTCGACTTCGGTCCGCGCGCCCTGGCCCGCGCCGCCGCCGCCCACAGGCGCGAGGCCACCGTCCGCCAGGCGATCGAGGCCAACGCCCGCGCCAACTACTCGGCCCAGGCCCAGACCCACGCCGCGGTCATCGACCTGCTGGACGCCCGCAACCACTCCGATCTCGCCCGCCGCGTCGACGAGATGACCCAACTGCGCTTCGGCCTGGCCGCCGGCGTCATCGCCCTGGAAGGCCCGCATCGCGTGCCGGCCGGCTGGCGCGTCCTGGCCGAGGGTCAGGTCGACATGATCCTGGGCGAGGCCCCCATCGCCCGCATGGGCTTCTTCGCCCCGGCCCTGCCGCTGTTCGGCGACAAGGCCGAGACCATCCGCAGCATGGCCCTGGTCCGCATGGCGATCTGGGAGCCCCGCCGCGAGGCCCTGGTCGCCTTCGGCTCGACCGACCCGGAAGGCTTCACCCCCGACATGGGCACGGAGCTGGTCAACTTCCTGGCCCGCGTGGTCGAGCGCACCGCCGAACGCTGGCCCGTGTTGTGACCTCGGGCGTCGGGAGCGCTCGCCAGGCCTACGCCGCCTGGCTGGACTACCTGACGCTGGAGCGCCGGGCCTCGCCGCGCACGGTGCGCGCCTATGGCGACAACGTCCTGGCCTATCTGAACTTCCTGGAGCGCCATCGGGGTGAGGCGGTCAGCCTGTCGGCCATGGGCGAGATCTCGGCCGCCGACCTGCGCGGCTACCTGGCCTTCCGCCGCCAAGGTGAAGACGCTCTGGCTCCGCGCTCGCTTTCGCAGGCCCTGTCGTCGATCCGCGCCTTTCATCGCTATCTGGACCAGCGCCACGGCGTGGCCAACGCCGCCGTCGAGCTGGTGCGCGGCCCGCGCCTGAAGATCGGCCTGCCCCGGCCCGTCTCCGAGGACCAGGCCCGCGACCTTATCACGCAGGCCGCCGACGACACCGAGCGCGATCCCTGGGAGACCGCCCGCGACGAGGCGGTTCTGACCCTGCTGTGGGGCTGCGGCCTGCGGATCAGCGAGGCGCTTTCGCTGACTTTCGCACAGGCTCCGCTGGGGCAGGCCATCCGCATCACCGGCAAGGGCGGCAAGACCCGGATCGTGCCGGTGCTGGACGCCGTCCGCGCCGCCGTCGACGTCTATCTGGACGCGCTGCCGTTCGTGCTGACCGCCGACGAGCCGCTGTTCCGGGCCAAGCGCGGCGGGCCTCTGTCGCCGCGCCACGTCCAGGCCCTGGTCCAGACCCTGCGCGGACGTCTTGGCCTCTCCGACAGAGTGACGCCGCACGCCTTCCGCCACGCCTTCGCCACCCACCTGCTGGGCGCGGGCGCGGACCTGCGGGCCATCCAGGAGCTGCTGGGCCACGCCTCGCTGTCGACGACGCAGCGCTACACCCAGGTCGACGCCGCCGGCCTGCTGGCCGCCTACGCGGCCGCCCATCCGAAGGCCTGAGCGTCCGCGACAAGTGCGGCGGAACGTCGCGAAGAACGCGATTTAAGCTTAGCATTAACCGCGATTTTACGGGACGTACGGTCTTCTGGAGGTGAAACGCGCGCTCCCCCGGGCGAGAGCCGTGCCGCCATGAGGCTCCGATGAAGTTCGACGATCTGAAGATCTCCACCAAGGTGGCCCTGCCCGCCGTCATCCTGACCCTGATCGCCCTGGTGATCGTGGGCCTTGGCGCCATCCAGGCCCGCAAGGTCGAGGCCAGCACCAAGATCCTGGTGGAACAGCGCGCGCCCGCCGAACTGAGCATCGCGCGGTTCAGCCGTCGCGTCGCCACGATGGGCTACTCGGCCTACCGCACGATCGCCTATGAAGGCGGCTCGACCGAGGGCAAGAGCGCCAGCGCGGATCTGGACACGGCCTACAAGGAAGCCACGGCGCTGCTGGCCGGCGTGAAGCAGGCCGAGCCCGACACGGCCAAGACCGTTGACGGCTACAAGGCGCGCCTCGACAAGATCTACGCCAGCGCCCGCAGCGGCGCGGACCTTGGCCAGCAGGAGATGAACGACGCGGCCAAGATGGTGATGGTCGAGATCGATCCGCAGATCACCAAGCTGACCGCTGACGTCAACACCTACACCAACGCCCACACCGCCGAGACCAAGAAGATGGTCGAGAAGGCTTCCAAGGAAGCCGCCGCCGGCACCGTGTTCTCGATCCTGTTCGGCCTGATCGCCGCCGGCGCCGCTCTTGCGCTGGCGCTGTGGATCGGCGCCAAGAAGATCGCCGCCCCGCTGGCCGCCACCGCCAAGACCATGGAAGTGCTGGCCCAGGGCAGCGTCGACGTCGACGTCAAGGGCGCCGAGCGCAAGGACGAGGTCGGCGCCATGGCCCGCTCGGTCCAGGTGTTCAAGGACAACGCCGTGGCCCTGCGCACCGCCGAGGCCGCCCAGCATCGCGCCAACGCGGAGACGGAAGCCGAGCGCCGCCGCAACCTGGAGATCGCCGAGGCCTCCGCCAAGGAGCAGGCCTTCGTCATGGAAGCCATCGCTGGCGGCCTGGCCCGCCTGTCGGACGGCGACCTGACCTACCGCCTCGATCAGCAGTTCCCCGAAGCCTACAAGCGCCTGCAGAACGACTTCAACGGCGCCATCGCCCAGCTGGAAGAGGCCATGGGCACCATCGTCCACGCCGCCAACGGCATCGGCGCGGGCTCGGACGAGATCGCCTCGGCCGCCGATGACCTGTCGCGCCGCAGCGAGCAGCAGGCCGCCAGCCTGGAAGAAACCGCCGCCGCCCTCGACGAGATCACCGCCACGGTGAAGCGCTCGTCGGCCGGCGCCCAGGAAGCCTCCAAGGTGGTCGGCTCGACCCGCGGCGACGCCGAGCGCTCCAGCATCGTGGTCCGCAACGCCGTCGAGGCCATGAACCAGATCGAGAAGTCCTCGCAGTCGATCAGCCAGATCATCGGCGTGATCGACGAGATCGCCTTCCAGACCAACCTGCTGGCCCTGAACGCCGGCGTCGAAGCCGCCCGCGCGGGTGAAGCCGGCCGCGGCTTCGCGGTCGTCGCCCAGGAAGTTCGCGCCCTGGCCCAGCGCTCGGCCGACGCCGCCAAGGAGATCAAGACCCTGATCTCGACCTCATCGCAGCAGGTCAACCAAGGCGTCTCGATGGTCGGCCAGACCGGTGAGGCCCTGCAGGCCATCGTCGGCAAGGTCGGCGAGATCGACGCCCTGGTCAGCGAGATCGCGGCCTCGGGCCAGGAACAGGCCACCGGCCTCAACGAGGTCAACGCCGCCGTCAACCAGATGGACCAGACCGTCCAGCAGAACGCCGCCATGGTCGAGCAGTCGACCGCCGCCTCGCACGCCCTGAAGGGGGAGGCCGGTAACCTGATGCAGATGATCAGCCGCTTCCGCGTCAATGGCGCGGTGGCGAACACCGCCAGCAGCTCGGCCCGCCCGACGCAACGCCCGGCCGCCCCGGCGCCGCGCGCGGCGGCTCCGGCCCCGAGCCGGGGTCCGGCCCTGGCCGGCGCGACCAGCCGTCCGGGCGTCAACCCGGTCGCCTCCGTCCAGGCCAAGCTGGCCAAGGCCGTCGGCGCCAGCGAGGACTGGGAAGAGTTCTGATCCCGCGCCCGCGCGGCACACCAGGTTCAGTAAGCGTAAGCGCCCGCCCCTCGGGCGTTCCTCCCCTCGAAAACGCGTACAACCCCGCCGGTCCGCCGGCGGGGTTTTTCTTGAGGGCGCCGTCGAATCTAACGCGCGGGCGTCCGCTGGGCGATCAGGACGGGCACGGGGCAGCCGTCGACCAAGCGAACCACGGCGCGCTCGGCATGGGCCTTGGGCATCTTCGACAGCGGCTGGACCTCCGGGGTGTCGGGATGGCCGGCGTTGGTCAGTCGGTCGCGATCACAGCTCGCCATCTGTGGGTTGCGCACGAAGTCCGGCCGGGACCGTCGCGGCGGCTTCATCTTGGATGACGGCGATGCGAAGCGTCTGGCGCCCGCCTCATCGGCGGCTTTCGGGCCAGCGGCCTTGGGGAGCCGCATCCTCAACTGATCCACGCGCTGGTCCGTATCGGACGGCTTTGGCCGAAATAGATAACCCGTATGGCCGGCCACAGGGGCGGCCTCCGGTATAACCACGGCAATGGCCGCAGCTGGCGCGGCCTGCAGCAGGGCGGCGAGGATTATCGCGGACAAAAGCATGGCGGGGCTCCGTTGCCGAAACCCCGCCACTCTACGTCCGATTGACGGACGCGGTCATCAACTATCGCAAAGGGCTGTTACGCCTGCCCGGTCAGGCCTGCATCGTCCAGCCTTCGACGCCCATGGCGGCCTGGCGGATCGCCTCCGAACGGGTCGGGTGCGGGTGGCAGGTGCGGGCGATGTCTTCCGAGGCGCCGCCGAACTCCATGGCCACGCAGACCTCGGCGATCATATCGCCGACGTTCGGGCCGACGGCGTGGGCGCCCAGGATGCGGTCGGTCTTGGCGTCGGCCAGGATCTTCACGAAGCCGTCGGTCTCGTGGTTGATCTTGGCGCGGCTGTTGGCCAGGAACGGGAACTTGCCGACCTTGTAGGCGATCCCGGCGGCCTTCAGGTCTTCCTCGGTCTTGCCGACCGTGGCGACTTCGGGGCTGGTGTAGATGACGCCCGGGATGATGTCGTAGTTGACGTGGCCGGCCTTGCCCGCGATCAGCTCGATGCAGGCCACGCCCTCGTCCTCGGCCTTGTGGGCCAGCATCGGACCCGAGGTCACGTCGCCGACCACCCAGATCCCGGCGACGCCGGTCTTGAAGTGGTCGTTGGCGATCATGCCGCGCTTGTCCGGCGTGATGCCGACCGTCTCCAGGCCCAGGCCTTGGGTGAACGGACGGCGGCCGATGGCGACCAGCACGTAGTCGGCCTCGATCGTCGCGGCCGCGCCGCCGGCGACCGGCTCGTGGGTCAGCTTGACGCCCTTGGCCGAGGCGACGGCGCCCGTGACCTTGGCGCCCAGCGAGAACTTGAAGCCTTGCTTGGTCAGGATCTTCTGGAAGGCGTTGGCCACCTCGGTGTCCGTGCCCGGCAGGATGCGGTCCAGGTACTCGACGACGGTGACTTCGGCGCCCAGGCGCTTCCACACCGAGCCCAGCTCCAGGCCGATGACGCCGGCGCCGACGACGATCAGCGACTTGGGCACTTCCGGCAACGACAGGGCGCCAGTCGAGTCGACGATACGCTTGTTATCGATCGTCACGCCCGGCAGCGGGGTCGGCTCCGAGCCGGTGGCGATGACGATGTTCTTGGTCTCGAGCACGGTTTCCGAGCCGTCCTCGGCCTTCACGACCACCTTGCCAGCGCCGTCGATGCGGCCCCAGCCCTTCACGTACTCGACCTTGTTCTTCTTCATCAGGAACTCGACGCCCTTGGTCAGGGCTTCGACGCTCTCGGCCTTCTGGGCCATCATCTGCGGCAGGTTCAGCTTCGGCTTGACCTCGATGCCCAGCTTGGCGAACTCGGGGCCCGTCGCGGCGGCGTACATTTCCGAGGCGTGCAGCAGCGCCTTCGAGGGCATGCAGCCGACGTTCAGGCAGGTGCCGCCCAGCTTGCCGCGCGACTCGACGATCGCGGTCTTCAAGCCGAGCTGACCCGCGCGGATCGCGGCGTTGTAGCCGCCGGGACCGCCACCGATGATGACGACGTCGTATTGAGCCATGGGTCTATCGCCTCGAGGACGCGCCGGAGAACGGCGCCGGACAAATATGGGGCCTCGCCGGCCAATTGTCAGACCTCTGGAGGCGCGTGTTCCTTAGAGGCATGCGGCCCAAAACGGAACCCGCTTTCGACGCCCGCGGCCTTGAAAACCAAGGAGAATGGCAGACTTGTCCAAACCCGGCGCGACGCCCCGCCGCGGGGACCGCCACAAGCTTGACATCAGCTCGCCTGGAGAGCGCCACGGCTCGGTGGCGTCATACCAGCATGACCCTTCGCGCCCGCCTCATCGCCGCCCTCGCCACCGTCGCGCTCAGCGCCGCGGCGCCCCTCGCCGCCTCGGCGTCTGGCGTGGACCAGATCCCGGTCGCCAGCGGCAAGGCCGGCGACACGCTGGCGGTGTTCTATTCGGGCGACGGCGGCTGGGCGGCCCTGGATCAGGGCGTGACCCAATATCTGGCCGACAACGGCGTGCCGACGCTAGGCGTCAATTCGCTGAGCTATTTCACCACCAAGCGCTCGCCCGCCGGCGCCGCCGCCGACCTGACCCAGGCCCTGCGATCGTACGAGCGCCTGTGGGGCCGCTCGAAGGTGACGCTGATCGGCTATTCGTTCGGGGCCGACGCCCTGCCGGCGATCATCCCGCGACTGCCCGCCGACGTCCGCGGCCACATCGGCCATCTGGTGCTGATCGGCGCCGGCCCGCACGGCGACCTGCAGTTCCACCCCGCCAGTTGGCTCAACATCGCCACGCCGGACTCGTTTCCGGTCGGCCCGGCCATCGCCGCGCTGAACGGCCTGAAGATCACCTGCGTCTACGGCGACCAGGAAAAGGCCGATATCTGCGCCAGCCTGCCCGACGCCGAGGTCACCAAGATCCGCCTGCGCGGCGACCACCACTTCAACCGCGACTACGCCACGCTCGGCGCGGCGGTGCTGAAGGCCAGCCGCTAGAGCGGCGCGGGCAGTCCATACTTCGCCGCCAGCCACCGCGTGATCGGGCGGGCGTCGCTGAGGAAACTCAGGCCGTTGGCCGACTGGATCTCGCCGTGCGGGCCGGCGTCGGGGGAGGCCTCGCCGAGGATCAGGGTGGGGGCGTTCTGGTGCTCTTCGCCCAGGCGCTCGATCAGGGCCGGGCGCGGGCGGGCGTAGTCGACGCGGACGATGTCGAGGACGTCGCGCAGTCGCGGATAGGCGGCCAGGTAACCTTCCATCATCGCGCAGTCGGGGCAGAAGCGTTGCTGGCCCTCTTTGTCGAAGCCCATCGGCAGCAGATAGAGTGTGTCCTTGGCCATGACGGTCTCCCGGAAAGCAAAACGGCCCCGACGCATAGCGCGCGGGGCCTCTTTGAGTAGCGCGCACCAGGCGGCGAAACCGCATACACTTTCGCCTGGCGCGCTTGAAGCGAAGAAGCCCGCCGGTAAGGGCGGGCTTCTCAAAGTCTCTTAGAGGTCCAGCAGCAGGCGCTGCGGGTCTTCCAGGGCTTCCTTGACCTTGACCAGGAAGGTCACGGCGCCGGCGCCGTCGACGACCCGGTGGTCGTAGGACAGGGCCAGGTACATCATCGGACGGATCTCGATCTTGCCGTTGACGACCATGGCGCGTTCCTTGATCGCGTGCATGCCGAGGATGCCCGACTGCGGCGCGTTCAGGATCGGCGTCGACATCAGCGAGCCGTAGATGCCGCCGTTGGTGATCGTGAAGGTGCCGCCCTGCATGTCCTCGATGGACAGCTGGCCGTCGCGGGCCTTCTTGCCCAGGACGCCGATGGCCTTTTCGATCTCGGCCAGGTTCAGCGCGTCGGCGTCACGGACGACCGGAACCACCAGACCCTTGTCGGTGCCGACAGCGACGCCGATGTCGTAATGGTTCTTGTAGACGATGTCCGTGCCGTCGATCTCGGCGTTGACGTCCGGGATCGCCTTCAGCGCGGCCACCACGGCCTTGGTGAAGAAGGACATGAAGCCCAGCTTCACGCCGTGGCGCTTTTCGAAGATGTCCTTGTACTGGGCGCGCAGGGCCATGACCGCGCTCATGTCGACCTCGTTGAAGGTCGTCAGCATGGCGGCGGTGTTCTGGGCTTCCTTCAGGCGACGGGCGATCGTCTGACGCAGGCGCGTCATCTTCACGCGTTCCTCGCGCTCGTGCAGGGCGCGCGGCGCGGCCGGAGCCGCGGCCGGGGCCGGCGCCGCGGCGCGGGCTTCCAGGGCGGCGAGGGCGTCGCCCTTGGTCACGCGGCCGTCCTTGCCGGTGCCCGCGACCTTCGACAGGTCAAGGCCCGCCTCGGCGGCGATCCGGGCCGGCGCCGGGCTGACCGGGGCGGCGGTCGGGGCGGCGGCGGCGACCGGAGCGGGCGCCGGAGCCGGGGTCGGCGCGGGGGCCGGAGCCGGGGCGGCGGCCGGAGCGGCCGACGCGGTCGCGCCTTCGGTCACCACGCCCAGGACCGTGCCCGGAACGACGGTCGCGCCTTCTTCGGCGCCGATGGCCGACAGCACGCCGTCGGCGGGCGAGGCCACTTCGAGGCTGACCTTGTCGGTTTCCAGCTCGACGAGGATCTCGTCCTTCTTCACGGCCTCCCCGGCCTTCTTGGTCCAGCGGGCGACCGTCGCTTCCGTGACGGATTCGCCGAGGGCGGGGGTCATGATGTCGGCCATGGGGCTTTCCAGGTCTCTCTTGTTTGGTCCGGCGAAATTAAAGACGAAGTCCGACGCTTAAGCGAAGGCCTCGTTGAGGAACGTCTCGAGTTCTTTCAGGTGGCGGCTCATCAGGCCCGCGGCGGTGGACGCCGAGGCCGGACGACCCACATAGCGGGCGCGCTTGGCCTTGATGTCCAGCTTGTCGAGCGTCAGCTCCAGCCACGGATCGACGAAGGTCCAGCCGCCCATGTTCTTGGGCTCTTCCTGGCACCAGACCAGGTCGGCGTTCTTGAAGCGGCTCAGCACGTTCATCAGCGACCTCATCGGCCACGGATAGAACTGCTCCAGACGCAGCAGATAGACGTCGTCGCGGCCGGTCTTGGCGCGATGGTCCACGAGGTCGAAATAGACCTTGCCCGAGCAGATGACGACACGCTTGATCTGGTCGTCGCTCTTCAGCGTGACGCCGCCGACGTCGCAGCCGGCTTCCGCGCCGTCCACCATCACGCGGTGGAAGGCCGAACCTTCGGCGAAGTCGTCCAGGTTCGAGACGGCGCGCTTGTGGCGCAGCAGGCTCTTGGGGGCCATCACGATCAGCGGCTTGCGGAACTCGCGGTTCATCTGGCGGCGCAGGGCGTGGAAGTAGTTGGCCGGCGTCGTGCAGTTGACGACCTGCATGTTGTCTTCCGCGCACGACTGCAGGAAGCGCTCCAGGCGGGCCGAGCTGTGCTCGGGGCCTTGGCCTTCATAGCCGTGCGGCAGCAGCATGACGAGGCCGCTCATCCGCAGCCACTTGCGCTCGCCCGAGCTGATGAACTGGTCGATGACGACCTGGGCGCCGTTCACGAAGTCGCCGAACTGACCTTCCCACAGGGTCAGGGTGTTCGGGTCGGCCAGCGAGAAGCCGTATTCGAAGCCCAGCACCGCCTCTTCCGAGAGGGCCGAGTCGATCACTTCATAGTGGGCCTGGCCGGCGCGGATGTTGTTCAGCGGCGTGTAGTGCTCCTCGGTCGTCTGGTCGATGACGTCCGAGTGGCGCTGGGTGAAGGTGCCGCGCACCGAGTCCTGGCCCGACAGGCGGACCGGGAAGCCCTCGTCGAGCAGGGTGGCGAAGGCCAGGTGCTCGGCGGTGCCCCAGTCGATGCCCTCGCCCTTCTCGATCGCTTCATGGCGATTGTCGATGGCGCGCTTGACGGTCTTGTGGGCGTTGATGCGGTCCGGGATCGTGGTGATCTGGCGGCCGATTTCCAGCAGGCGGGTCTTGGGGAAGGCGGTCTTGCCGCGACGCTCTTCGTCGCCCGGCAGGGCCAGGCCCTTCCACTTGCCGTCCAGCCAGTCGGCCTTGTTGGCCTTGTAGCTCTTGCCGGCGTCGAACTCGGCGTCGAGGAACTTCTCGAACTCGCTGACCCAGCTGTCCGACTCGGCCTGGCTGATCACGCCTTCGCCGATCAGACGGTTGGCGTAGAGCTCGCGGGTCGGCGGGTGGCCCTTGATCTTGGCGTACATGATCGGCGACGTCATGGTCGGATCGTCGCCTTCGTTGTGACCGAAGCGACGGTAGCAGACCATGTCGATGACCACGTCCTTGCCAAACTTCTGGCGGTACTCGGTCGAGACCTTGGCGGCGAAGACGACGGCTTCCGGATCATCGCCGTTCACGTGGAAGATCGGGGCTTCGACCATCAGCGCCATGTCGCTGGGATAAGGCGAGCTGCGCGAGTAGCGCGGGCTGGTCGTGAAGCCGATCTGGTTGTTGACGATGAAGTGGATGGTGCCGCCCGTGCGGTAGCCCTTCAGGCCCGACAGGGTGAAGCACTCGGCCACCACGCCCTGGCCGGCGAAGGCCGCGTCGCCGTGCAGCAGCAGCGGCAGCACGTGGCCGCGACCGGCGTCCGGGGTCTCGCGCAGCAGGAAGGCCTGCTTGGCGCGGGCCTTGCCGATCACGACCGGGTTGACGATTTCCAGGTGCGACGGGTTGGCGGTCAGCGACAAGTGGACCTTGTTGTCGTCGAACTCACGGTCCGACGAGGCGCCCATGTGATACTTCACGTCGCCCGAACCCTCGACGTCCGAGGGAACCGACGAGCCGCCTTGGAACTCGTGGAAGATGACGTGGTAGGGCTTGCCCATCACGGCGGCCAGCACGTTCAGGCGACCGCGGTGCGGCATGCCCAGGACGATGTCCTTCACGCCCAGGGCGCCGCCGCGCTTGATGATCTGCTCCATGGCCGGGACCATGGATTCGCCGCCGTCCAGGCCGAAGCGCTTGGTGCCGGGGAAGCGCTTGTGCAGGAACTTCTCGAAACCCTCGGTCTCGATCAGCTTCTTCAGGATGGCGACCTTGCCCTCCTTGGAGAACACGATTTCCTTGTCGCGGCCCTCGATGCGCTCCTGCAGCCAGGCCTTCTCGTTCGGATCCGAGATGTGCATGTACTGCACGCCGACATTGCCGCAGTAGGTGCGGCGCAGGATCTCGAGCATCTCGCGGATCGTCGAGGTTTCCATGCCCATGACGAAGTCGAGGAAGATCGGCCGGTCGTAGTCGGCGTCCGAGAAGCCGTAGGTGGCCGGATCCAGTTCCGGGGCGGGCTTCGGCGGCTCCAGGCCCAGCGGGTCGAGGTTGGCGGCCAGGTGACCGCGCATCCGATAGGCCCGGATCATCATGATGGCGCGCAGGCTGTCCAGCGTGGCGGCGCGGACGGCCTCGGCGGAGGCGCCGGGGGCCTTGCCCTCGATCGCCTTGGAGACCTTGGCTTCGACGGCGGGGGCGACGCTGGCCCACTGGCCGTCCAGGGCCGACAGCCAGTCGGGACGGACGGACGGCACCTTCTTGGGCGTCCAGGCCGGGTCCTGCGCGGCGCGCTTAACCTGATCGGCCTGCTCGGCGAGGCTGGCGAAGAAGGCGTTCCACGAAGGTTCGACCGATCCAGGGTTCTCCGCCCACTGGGCGTAGAGATCCTCCACGAACGCCGCGTTGGCGCCGTAGAGGAAGCTGGTCTCGGTCAAGACCTGGTTGATGATGCCTGCGTCGTCCGCCATCGTTCTTCGCCTTAGATCCGGATGCTCTACGGGAGCGCTACCGCATAGCCCGTAAATATAGTCTCTCAATCGCCCGGGCGCCCGTCGAACGGCGGGGCCCAGGTGATTTTTTCGGATCGTCGACTGGCGGTCGCAAAAAACCTGGGCCCCGCGCGAGGCGGGGTTTCGGTGTCTAGTTAGCCCTTCAGGACTTCCAGCAGGGTCTCGCCCAGCTTGGCCGGCGAAGGCGAGACGCGGATGCCCGCCTCTTCCATCGCCGCGATCTTGTCCTCGGCGCCGCCCTTGCCGCCCGAAACGATGGCGCCGGCGTGACCCATGTGACGGCCGGGAGGGGCCGTGCGACCGGCGATGAAGCCGACCATGGGCTTGCTGCGGCCGCGCTTGGCTTCGTCCTTCAGGAACTGGGCCGCTTCTTCTTCGGCCGCGCCGCCGATTTCACCGATCATGACGATCGACTTGGTGGCTTCGTCGGCCAGGAACAGTTCCAGCACGTCGATGAACTCGGTGCCCTTGACCGGGTCGCCGCCGATGCCGACGGCCGTGGTCTGGCCCAGGCCCGCATTGGTGGTCTGGAACACGGCTTCATAGGTCAGGGTGCCCGAACGCGACACGACGCCGACCGAGCCCGCCGAGAAGATGCCGCCCGGCATGATGCCGATCTTGCACTGGTTCGGCGTCAGGACGCCCGGGCAGTTCGGGCCGATCAGGCGCGAACGCGAGCCTTGCAGCGCCTTCTTGACCTTGACCATGTCCAGCACCGGGATGCCTTCGGTGATGCAGATGATCAGCGGGATCTCGGCTTCGATGGCTTCCAGGATCGAGTCGGCCGCGAAGGGCGGCGGGACGTAGATCACCGAGGCGTCGGCGCCGGTGGCTTCCTTGGCTTCGCCGACCGTGTCGAACACCGGCAGGCCGATGTGGGTCTGGCCGCCCTTGCCCGGCGTGACGCCGCCGACCATCTTGGTGCCGTAGGCGATGGCCTGTTCGGAGTGGAACGTGCCCTGGGCGCCGGTGATGCCCTGGCAGATGACCTTGGTTTCAGAACCGATGAGGATCGACATTTAGCGAGCACCCTTCACGGCCGCGACGATCTTTTCGGCGCCGTCAGACAGGTCGTTGGCGGCGATGACGTTCAGGCCGCTTTCCGAGATGATTTTCTTACCGAGTTCGACGTTGGTGCCTTCCAGGCGGACAACGAGCGGAACCTGCAGGCCGACTTCCTTCACGGCGGCGATGACGCCTTCCGCGATGATGTCGCAGCGCATGATGCCGCCGAAGATGTTGACCAGGATGCCCTTCACGGCCGGATCGGCGGTGATGATCTTGAAGGCCGCGGTGACCTTCTCCTTGCTGGCGCCGCCGCCGACATCCAGGAAGTTGGCCGGCTCGGCGCCGTACAGCTTGATGATGTCCATGGTGGCCATGGCCAGGCCCGCGCCGTTGACCATGCAGCCGATTTCGCCGTCCAGGGCGATATAGGCCAGGTCGTACTTGCTGGCTTCGATTTCCTTGGGGTCTTCTTCGCTCTCGTCGCGCAGCGCCTTGATGTCCGGGTGACGGAACAGGCTGTTGCCGTCGAACGACAGCTTGGCGTCCAGGACGCGCAGGTGATCATCCGCGGTCACGATCAGCGGGTTGATCTCCAGCATGGCCATGTCCTTGGCCATGAACGCCGTATAGAGCTGGGTCAGCAGCGAAGCCGCTTCCTTGGCCAGACCGCCGGTCAGGCCCAGGGCCTTGGCCAGGGCGCGCTGGTGGGTCGGCCACACGCCCGTCGCCGGGTCGATGGTGAAGGTGTGGATCTTCTCGGGGGTCGAGTGAGCGACGTCCTCGATGTCCATGCCGCCTTCGGTCGAGGCGACCACCGAGACCTTGCTCGAGGCGCGGTCGACGAGAAGCGACAGGTAGAATTCCTTGGCGATCGCCGCGCCTTCTTCGATGTAGAGGCGGTTGACCTGCTTGCCCTTGGGGCCGGTCTGGTGGGTCACCAGCACGCGGCCGAGCATTTCCTGGGCGTTCGCGCGGACCTCTTCGACCGACTTGACGACACGGACGCCGCCCTTGGCGTCGGGGCCCAGGCCCTCGAACTTGCCCTTGCCGCGGCCACCGGCGTGGATCTGGCTCTTCACGACGAAGACCGGCGTGCCGAGCTTTTCGGCGGCGGCGGCGGCTTCATCCGGGGTGAAGGCGGCGAAGCCGCGCGGCACGGGAGCGCCGAACTCGGCGAGTACGGCTTTGGCTTGATGTTCGTGGATGTTCATGAGGGCCCGGTCTCGACGACGGCTTTCTGAAATGTGGCCGGGTTATAGGAGCGCTATTTCGCAGGCGCAACCGCACGAAGACGATAAGGTGAGGGCTTGCGTGCTTATCTTGTCCAACGAGACACCCGCGCCGGGCATCTGGGCGCTCTGAGCACGGGAAGCCCTTGACCCCGCGCATCTGTTACCGGTCACAAAATCTCGCGCCGGAACAGTTGTCCCCCGGTGTCATGGATCGCGTCAGCCGTTGGCGCCCAGATCAAGGCGAGATCATCGCGAGATCACCGCTGGCGGCCGGGGTCCTTGAAGAAGATCAGGATCAGCGACAGCACCGCGACCGCGTCACGATCCTTCGAGCCCTTGGGCGGCAGGTAGGCGGTCGGCTGCATGGCGGCCAGGTCCACCCCGCCGATGTCGATCCCGTCGCGGCTGAACACGTAGCCGATCGTCGCGCCGCCGCCGAGCGGCAGGCCGCCGACCTGTTCCGTGCGCGCCCGGATGTTCAGGCCGCCGAAGCGCAGCTCGGCGGCGCGCTGCGGCTGCTGGAGGTTCTTGAGAAGGCCGCCGCCCTTGGCGCTGGCCAGGGCGAAGGTCGCGTCGGCGCCCGCGCCGGGGCCCGAGAGCGTGCAGAAGAACTGCAGCTTGTCGCGGTCGAAGGTGATCCAGCCCAGGCCCAGCCGGCTCTGGCCGCCGCCGCAGGCCACCTCGACCGGGCCCAGGCCCGGGCCGTTGACCGTCATCTCGACGCTGGCCTTGCCGCCCTCGAAGACGCCGGTGACCGAGCTCCTGCTGCTCTTGACCGTGGCGTCGCCGTCGTACTCGCCCAGCTGGAAGCCGGGCCGGAACAGGCTGGGCCCCTTCTTGCCCGACAGCTTGACCTTCTCGGTCCCGGCCGGCGGCGCGGCCTGGGCCGGCGCGGTCGCCGCGAGCGCGACAGCGAGTGAAAGGGCGATAGCGAAAGACTTCATGGCAAGCTCCCCGAGCGTCGGCTAGGCGACACGGCGGAGCTTGCCACAGATCGGCGTTATCTCAACCTCTGGGCGCGGCGGGAATCGGCGCGGGCGGCTTCGCGCCCGACCGGGCCACGGCGTACATCTCCCAGGCGATCTGCTTTATCAGGGCCTGGCGGTCGTCGCCGACCTGGTAGAGGTCGCCGTGCGTCTTGTCCTTCAGGTAGCGGAAGTCGGTCTTGGCCCCGAGCCCCTTCATCACCGCTTCCAGCCTGCGGGCCGAACCGTCCAGATAGAAGGTGTCGGCCGTGCCGACGATCAGGCGGACCTTGCCGTCCAGATCGGGCTTCAGCGCCGGCCAGCTTCGCTTCAGCCGCGCGGCGATGTCGTAGTGCTGGCTCCAGTAGGCGACGACGGCGGGATCGACCGCGCCGGTCGCCCGGTCGAACATCGGCACGGGCCGGCCGGCCGGACCGCGCGGCGAGAACACCCAGTCGAACGAGCCGAACTGACCGCCGTATTCGCCCAGAACCTCCTCCAGCGCGACCATGTCCTTCAGCGTCGCCAGCACCTTGTCGTGGTCGCGGGCGATCGGACGCAAGGAGCCGTCCGGCTTGTAGTAGACGTTGGCGTTCGGGGCGTAGAGGTCCACGCCCGTGAAGTCGTGGAAATCGCTGGGGTCCGGCGAGGTCGACCAGGTTCCGCCGAATACCTTCGGATAGCGGGTCTGCAGCCACAGGGTCGCCCAGCCGCCCGAGGAGTGGCCGTTGAGGAAACGACTCGTAGGCTTGGCGTCCATGCGCCAGTGCTTTTCCAGGTCCGGGATCAGCTCCTCGGTCAGGGCCTTGCCCCAGGGACCGTTGTTGAGGCTGTCGGCGAACTCGTGCGTGCCGGTGGCGCTGCTCTCGTCCAGATAGACCCAGATCATCGGCGGGGCCTCGCCCTTGGCCATCAGGTCGTACATGCGGGTCGCCTGGCTGACCAGATGCTCGTTCGAGCCGCCGAAGCCGTGGGTGTAGTAGGCCGTCGGATAGCGGTCCTTGCCGGTCTCGTAGCCCGGTGGGGTCAGGACCCAGCCCTTCATGGTGATCGGCCGGCCGAAGAAGGCGCTGAGCGCGGGGCTGACGAAGTTCACCGGCGCGATGTGCGGCTTGGCCGCCGCCAGCCGGGCGACAGCTTCCTTGGGCGCACTGGCCGGCAGGTTGAAGGGATCGTAGACCGGCTCGACCTTGTCCAGCACCAGCTTGGTCCCGGCGGCCAGCGGCAGCGTCACGGTCGTGACCGGGCTGACCAGGTCGCCGCCGCCCCGGCCGCTGTAGTTGTAGCTGTGGTTCTGATCGAGCACGGCCTGTACCGCGTACTCGCCCGGCGGCAGCTTGGAGAACATCTGAGGGGCGGCGACGCCGTCCAGGTCGATCTCGACCGTGGCGCCGGCCCCGACCGTGCCGACCTCGCGCGCGGCGACCTGGCCCTGGCCCTCGAACGGATTGGCCTCGACGCTTTCGATCACGCCGTCCCTGGCGCCGGCCTTGGCCGCGGCCAGGGGCTGGGCGAAGACCAGCAGGCGGCCCGAGACCGGTCCCTGGATCTGGGACCCCACCTGGACCCGCAGGATCGGATGGCCGTCGGCCGCCCAGGCCTGAGCGCCACTCACCGCCAGCAGCATCGCCGCCGTTACGATCCCACCCCTGATCATCGCCCGCATGGTCGCTCCCCCCAAAACTTGGCCCCAAAAAACTGGGCGAGAGATTGGCCATGCCGGCGCAAGGCTGGCAAGCCTAGCCGTTCGCGCCCACGGACGCCGACCCGCGCCGCTCCAGCTTGCCCCAGCCGACCCGGCCGCCGCGAATGGCCATGACCACCGACTTGACCACGACATAGTACATCAGCTGGCGATAGCCGAACCGCTGCACCGGCAGGAACGGCAGGTCGGCCCAGGGCGCGCGCTTCTCCAGGGCCATGCCCAGGGCGCCGGCCGAAAGGTCGACGGCGATGAAGATCGCCCAGTAGGTCAGGCCCAGCAGCATGTCGTCCGGGCGCCATTCCACGGGGTGGGCGATCGCGCCGTAGAGACCGCTGATCAGGCTCCAGATGACGGCGAAGTCGACCAGGGGCGCGGCCACGGCCAGGATGATCTGGAACAGCCAGATCTGCGGCAGGGCCACGAAGCCCAGCACCGGAGTCTTGGTGCTGAACATCGCCTTGCGGTGCTTCCACACGCACTGCAGCGTGCCGAACGACCAGCGGAAGCGCTGCTTCAGCAGGCCGCCGACGGTGTCGGGCGCCTCGGTATAGGCGCGGGCCTCGGGATCGAAGGCGACCTTCCAGCCGGCGCGCTGGCAGGCGATGGTCAGGTCCTGGTCCTCGGCCAGGGTGTCGGACGGATAGCCGCCCAGGGCGTCGAGCACGCTCTTGCGCCACGCCCCGACGGCGCCGGGCACCACGGTCACCGCGCCCAGGGCCGACAGCGCCCGGCGCTCCAGGTTCTGGGCGGTGACATATTCCAGCGCCTGCCAGCGGGTGACGATGTTGACCCGGTTGCCGACGATGGCGTTACCGGCCACCGCGCCGATGTCCGGATCCTGGAACCAGCGGGCCAGGCGGCCGATGGTCTCGGGCGGGAACAGGGTGTCGGCGTCCAGGGCCACGACGAACTCGCCCTTGGCCACGGCCAGGCCGCGATTGACCGCCCGCGCCTTGCCGCCGTTCTCGAACGACAGCAGCGTCACGCGCGGATCATCGGCGAAATGGTCGCGCACCTCCTGAGCCGTGCGGTCCTTGGAGCCGTCGTCGAGAACCAGCACCTCGAGGTTCTTCCAGTCGCTCTCCAGGATCCGCGCCACCGAGGCGGCGATCACCTTCTCCTCGTTGAAGCAGGGGATCAGCACCGAGACCAGCGGGCCGTTCTCGCTATCGAGATCGGCGGGCTCCTCATGCGTCCAGAAGCGGTGGACCAGAGCCAGGCTGGCCAGGAACACCAGCCGCGCGACGCCCAGGAAGATCGCCGTGACGAACAGCCAGGTCATCGTGGCCTGGGCCCAGCGGAAGAAGTCGAAGCCAAGACGATCCAGGAACAGGTCGGCGGCCGTGCGCGAGGTTGGCGGCATCACCTGTTGCGCGGTCATGCCGGCCAGTTCGCCGACGGTCACCAGGCGGTAGCCGCGGGCCCGGATCTGGTCGATCAGCCCCGGCAGGGCCGCCACGGTCCGGCTGCGGTCGCCGCCGGCGTCGTGCAGCAGCACCACCTGCCCCGGGCGATCGCCCGGATTGTCCAGGCGATCCAGAACGCGGTCGATGATCTGTTGCGGCGTCGGCTTCTGCCAGTCGTCCGGGTCGATGCGCAGGCCCACGGTCATGTAGCCCAGGGTCTGGGCGATCACGAGCGGGGCCACTTCGTGCGGGGTCGAGGGCTCGGCGTCGCCGAAGAACGGCGGCCGGAACAGGCGCATCGAGCGGCCGGTCAGCACCTCGAACAGGCGCTGGGTGGCGTTCAGCTCGACCTGCACCTGCGGCAGCGGCGTCTCGGCGATGTTGGGATGGGTCCAGCTGTGTCCGCCGACGTCGTGGCCCTCGGCCACCTCGCGCTCCACCAGGTCGGGACGGCGCTGCATGTTCTGGCCGATCACGAAGAAGGTCGCGGGCGCGTTCTTTCGCTTGAGAATGTCGAGGATCTTCGGCGTCCAGCGACCGTCGGGGCCGTCGTCGAAGGTCAGGGCCACCAGGCCCTTCTTCTGGCCGTAGCGCTCGATCACGTAGCTGCTGGGAATGACGTCGTAGCGCTCGCCCGAAACCAGGCCGGTGTCGGGATCGAACTCCAGGCTGCGTTTGCCGGGCGTGGGCAGCTGGGCCACGCGCAGCACCTCGCCGCCGCCGTCGAAGTCGACGCCCTGACCGTTGGCGAGGGTGGTCAGGCCGCCGGCCGAGGCCTTGCCATAGGGTTTGCCCAGCAGCGACCAGACGCCCGGATCCTCCATACCCATCCGCCACAGGCCATAGCCGCGCGGCTTCCAGGCGTCGGAGACCTTGATCTGGTTGAACAGGGTGACGGCGTCCAGGAACCAGACGACGTGCTCGTCGCCGTTGTCGTCGGTGTACTGATAGGTGGGGTTGAGGGCGTTGTCGTCCATGCGAATCGTCGCCCCGGCGTCCTGGGCGTTGCGCATGGCCTCGTGGAACGTGGACGGCGCGCCGGACGACCGCGAGCCGTCCTTGTTCAGCGTCCAGTCATAGCCGTAGGCGCCCAGGGCCAGCACCACGCGGTTCGGGTCGAGACGGGCGAAGCGCTTTTCCAGCTCGGTCTCGTACCAGTCCTGGCCGGCGTTGGGGCCGGGATCGCCGAGCGCGTAGTGCTCGTCATAGGCCATCAGCACCAGGGTGTCGGAGGCCTGCTCCAGACGCTTCAGAGGCCAGCCTTCCCCGTCGAACGGGGCGGTGACCCAGACCTCGCGGCCGGTCGCCGCCAGGGCGGCGCGGGCCTCGTTCAGGAACAGCGGATAGGCGTTGAGGCCCTTGGCGGAGAGCGCCTCGAAGTCGAAGACGTAACCGCCGTAGCCATGCTGGTCGGCCAGGACCCTCAGATTGTTGATCAGCTTGGCGCGGGCGGCCGGGTCGGTCAGCAGCGCATCGGCCAGCGGACCGTCGAAGGCGGCGTTGGCCGAGTTGTGGACCAGCGGCAGGACGGCCGGTTTGTTCGGCGCATTGGCGATCCGCGCCACGCCCTCGGCGTCGTCGACCAGGCTGATGTCGCCCTTGGCGCCGTTGATCGCCACCCACTGCGGCGAGACCACGTCCAGCTTGTCGATGTTGCGGCGCAGGGACTCGCGGCTGTCCTCGTCCCAGGCGACGTAGAAGCCGACCGACAGCGGGTGCGCGGCGTCGCTGGGCCCGGCCTCGCCTTTCGCGGCGGGAGGCCGGGGCACGCGGCGCCACGACTTGACGATCCTGGTCTTGCGCGGGGTTTCCTGGTGCAGCGACGTCAGGACGTGCGGGTCCTTCAGCGGCGCGTCGGGCAGCCGCGGGGCGAAGGCCAGGGTGGCGACGAAGCCGGCCACGATCGCGGCGACCAGCGAGATGACGACGCCGAGCACCAGCTTGGCCCGGCGCTCCCGCTTGCCGGAGGGGTCGTGAAAGATATGGCGGTCTTCGGGAGTCATGCTGGCGCTCTGGTTTCGCGCCCTTTGATACCCGAAATTGACCGAACCGTGGCGCTATGCCGTGATGCGGCCCGTCATCGCGCCTACTCCACCCAATCCCGGTCCAGACGCCGCGAGGCCAGGAAGAACAGCAGGGCGGCCAGCAGGTAGAAGCCCATGCCGGTATAGATCGCCCAGCGCAGGGATTCGGCCCCGAAGGTCGGCTTCAGGAAGTCGGCCATGGCGCCGAAATAATAGACCCCGACGGCGATCCCCAAGAGGTTGTTGATCAGCAGGAACAGGGCCGAGGCCGTGGTCCGCATGGGCGCGGGCGCCAGGTGCTGCACGGCCGCCGTGACGGGACCCAGCCAGGCCAGGTTCAGGCCCGTGGGGACCAGGAAGATCACGAAGGCCAGGGCCAGCGAAGCATTGCCACCCAGACCACCGACCAGCGATCCGCTGTTCATGGCCAGCAGGAAGCAGGGCACCGAGATCAGGAAGGCCACGGCCGGGGTCAGCGGGTAGCCGGCCTTGGACTTGGCGCCCAGGCGGTCGGCCATCACGCCGCCCATCCAGATGCCGACCACCCCGCCCAGGAAGGCGATGCCCGAATAATACCAGGCGGTCTGGGACAGGGTCAGGCCCAGGCTGCGCATGAAGAACGACGGCAGCCAGGCCGCGACGCCATAGCCGCAGACCGACGACGCCGCCGCGCCCAGGGCCAGCAGCCAGAAGCTGGGCTTGGCCGCCAGCAGGCTCGCCACCTCGCGCAGCGGGGCGGCCGGAGCGGGCGCGACGGGCGGCGCATTGGGCGCGCGATCGGCGCCGCCGCGCGGCGGGTCGCGGACGACGAGGCGGAAGATCGGGGCCAGCATCACCCCCATCGCGCCGACGACGATGAAGGCCGTGCGCCAGCCGTAGTGCACGGCCAGCAGGCCGCCGACCAGGGTGCCGGCCGCCGTGCCCAGCGGGATGCCGAACGCGTAGGCCGCCAGGGCCCGGGCGCGCTGGTGCTTGGGGAAATAGTCCGAGATCAGCGAATAGGCCGGAGCCACGCCGCCGGCCTCGCCGATGCCCACGCCCATGCGGGCCAGGAACAGATGCGAGAAGCTGCCGACCACGCCGCACAGGGCGGTGAAGCCGCTCCACAGGGTCAGGGCGGCGGTCATGATCCAGACGCGGCTGAAACGGTCCGCCAGCCAGGCGATCGGGATGGCCAGGGTCGTGTAGAGCAGGGCGAAGGCCAGACCGCCCATCAGGCCGAACTGGGCGTCGGTCAGGCCGAACTCGTCCTTGATCGGCTTGGCCAGGATGCCGAGGATCTGCCGGTCCAGGAAGTTGAAGGTGTAGGCGAGGATCAGCATCGCCAGGACCACGTAGCGATAGCCCGAGCCCTGCTGCGTCTTCGCTTCCGTCTGCTGCTGCTCGCTCATCGCCGCCCCCTACGCCACTGCCTGTGTCTACACAAAGAAAGGGCGGGACTTGTTGCAGCAAGTCCCGCCGCGGAGCCTGCCCGGTTCAGATGCAATCTGAACCGGACAAGCAGGCTCCAGCCTTAAGTTGGGGCGTGATAGCCGCCGAAACCGGCATCCACTTTCGGCTATCACGCCCGCTGATCGCCTAGATAATTAGAACGCCACCTCGATCGAGCCGGCGACGGTGCGCGGCGGGCCGTAGAAGCCGATCACCGAGTTGTTGTAGGTCGGCGCCCCGAAGTTGTAGCCGCCGGTGCGGTACTTCTCGTTGGTCAGGTTCTTGCCGGTCAGGGCCAGCTTGTACTTGCCGCCCGGAGCGGTCCAGATCGCCGTCAGGTCGACCAGGGTGAAGGCCTTCTGGTCGAGGGCCGGCAGCGGCTGTTCGAACTGCTGGTACTTGTCGCGGTAGCTGACCATCGGGGTGATGGCGATGTCGCCGCCGGCCAGGTCCGCGCGCCAGGTCAGGCTGACATTGCCGGTGAATTCCGGCGTGTTCTGGAAGCCGTAGAGGTCGGCGACGTTGATCACCTGGCCGGTGGCCAGGACCGTCGACGGGTTCAGCGGGTTCGGCGCGCCGGCCGGCACGAAGCGGCTGAAGGTGTCGTACTTGGCGTGGATGTAGCCGAGCGCGACATTGCCGGTCAGGTGCTGGTTGAACTTGGCGCTGGCTTCGAACTCGGCGCCGTACAGGGTCGAGGCGCCGGCGTTGTCGACCGAGCTGGCGATGCCCGAGGGCACCACGACCTGGGTCGTGACCTGCTGGTTGGTATATTTCGACAGGAAGATCGCTGACGAGAACGACACGCGGCGATCCAGGGCGTAGCCCTTCAGGCCGGCCTCGTAGGTCTTCACGACTTCGGGCAGATAGCCCTGGGTCGTCTGCGGGGTGATGAACGCGTCGCCGCGCATGTCCCAGCCGCCCGACTTGTAGCCCTTCGAGAACGAGGCGTAGGTGTTCAGGTCGTCGCTGAGCTCGTACGAGACCGAGATGCGCGGCGTGAACTGCTCGAACGTGCGGGCGGCGTCATAGTTGGTGCGCACCTGCAGGATCGGACGGTTGGCGCCGCCCTGGTACGGCGACGGCGTGGCGCCCAGATAGAAGAAGCGGAACACGTTGGCGCGCTTGTGGTCGCGGGTGGCGCGGGCGCCGAGCGAGACCTTCAGGCGGTCGGTCAGGTTGGCGCTGAAGTCGAAGAAGGCCGCGAAGCTCTGGGTGTTGACCTTGCCGCCGTCGGCGATCGAGACGCCCAGATTGCCGGCGATGGTGTCGAACTCGCCCGAGGCCTGGCTGTTCATGTAGTACAGGCCAAAGACGCCCTGAACGTTTTCGTCCGCATAGACGGCCTGCAGCTCCTGCGAGAACGAGCGGTCGTCATAGGTGGCCGGCACGTCCAGCGTCGGCAGCGGGGTGCCGTCGAAGTCGATCAGGGTCTGGGTATGACCCTTGCGGTTGGCGGTGATCGACTTGAACGTCAGGTTCTGGGTGGCGTCCCACTGGCCGGTCAGCGACAGGCCTTCGGTCTTGACGCGGTTCTTGTCGCCCAGGCCGGCTTGCGTGTCGTAGATGTCGAGGATCGGATAGGCGCCGACGGTCGGCAGGGTCTCGCGGTGACCATGACGCGGGTTCGACTTGTCCACGACCTTGTCATAGGCCAGGCGGAAGAACAGATCCTCGGTCGGCTTGTACTCGGCGCTCAGGCGATAGGCCTGGACGTCCTTGTCGTACTGGTCGGCGCCCGTGGTCAGGTTCTTGCCGTAGCCGTCGCGCTTGTAGACGGCGTAGGCGCCGCCCACCGACAGGCCGCCGCCGACCGGCGTCTGGCCGGTGACCATCAGGTCGGTCTGGTTATAGCTGCCATAGGTCGCGCGAACCTTGGCGCCGGCCTCGTCGCCCAGGCGCTTGGTCACGTACTTGATGGCGCCGCCGATGGTGTTGCGGCCGTACAGCGTGCCCTGCGGGCCGCGCAGCACTTCGATGCGCTCGATGTCGAAGATGTCCAGCACCGCGCCCTGCGGACGGTAGATGTAGACGTCGTCGACATAGAGGCCGACGCCGGGCTCGTAGCCCCACAGCGGATCCTGCTGGCCGACGCCGCGGATGTAGCTGATCAGGGTCGAGTTCGAGCCACGGGCGGTCTGCACCGTGATGTTCGGGGTCGTCTGCGAGAGCACGGTGATGTCCGTGCCGCCCGAGCGTTCCAGCTTCTCGGCCGAGAAGGCCGACACGGCCACCGGCACGTCCTTGAGGTTTTCCTCGCGACGACGGGCGGTGACGACCACCTCGTCGACCGAGACGTTGCCGCTTGCCGCCGGAGCCTCTTGCGCCGACGCGACGCCCGCGATCGTGCTCCACGCCGCGCCAGCCAACAGCGCGGCCTTCCACATCGAAGTCATGGGGTTCCCTCCCTTGCGTTCCGCCCGTCCGAGCCGGATCCGTCTTATGCGGACGCGTGCTCGGGGTTCGCCATTTCATCGAACAGCGAATTGCAGGCACCATCACCCGAACCGGCGCCAAGCGCCAGCACTTTTTCATCAAGTGATGAAAAAGAATGTGAGCGGATAATCCTCGGATGGAAAGCCGGCGTTCCGCCGCGCTAAGCCTTGGCGATGACGGCTTCGAAGCCAGCCGCGCAGTACGAGAACAGGCGCCGGCGGACCGCCTCCAGGTCGCTGGAGCGGCACTCGCCTTCCGACAGCGAGTCGATCCGCCCGGTCTCGGACAGCGACAGCATCATCGATCCGGTCAGGAACTGGTAGCACCAGTAAAGGTCGCGATAGGCCGCCTCCGGCCGGACGATCTTCAGGGTCTCGACCAGCTGGTGAACCACCGGATCGAAGAACCGGGCCATGGTCTCGCCGCCCCAGGCCGGGGTGTTGTTCACCTGGGCGACCAGGACGAAGTAGCTCTTCCAGCCGGCCCCGCCCTCTCGCGAGATGCGCAGCAGCGGATCGATGAAGGCCTCGATCACCCCCTCGACCGTCATGGACCCCGCGTCGTGCGCCGCCACATAGGCGTTCATCGACGCCTCGCGGGCCTGGTTCAGGATCTCGGCGCGGCGCAGGAACACCGCGTCGAACAGCTCGCGCTTGGCCCCGAAATAATAGTGGATCAGCGCCGTATCGACGCCGGCCTCCGCCGCCACCTGGCGTGTCGTCACCCCATGGAAGCCGTGACGGGCGAACAGCCCCTCGGCGGCGTCGAGGATGGTTTCCTTGAGATCCAGTCCCTTGGCCTTGGACGGACGGCCCCGCCCGCTGGCGCGGGTCTTGGTTGCGGTCATGAAAGTCGAGGTCCGCCGTGGTTGCGCTCCGTCCTCGGATAGGCGCATCCCGGCGGACCTGGCAAGGGACCCCTGTTATCCAAGCTCGTTCTCTAGGCCTGGACGAACACGCCGTGGAAGGTCACCGGCAGGGCCACGGGCGCCCGCCAGAGGGTCAGCCCAGGAACACGGTCCAGAGCAGGCGGCCGGGGATGAAGGCGAAGAGGCCGGCCAGCAGCAGGCCGCCGGTGAACATGCCGGTCATGGCCCGGCGGTGGGCGGCGACCCTGCCGCGCTTGACGGCGTAGACGGCGCCCGGCAGGCCGACGATGGTCCAGCCCGACAGCAGGTGGATGAAGCTGAAGGCGCCGTGGTTGAGCTCGCGGATGAACAGCGAACTGACCGCCGTGGTCCCCATGGCCAGCACCCAGGTCCAGCCCAGCAGCTTGTGCAGGCCCGTGCCCTTCACCCGCATCATCAACGCGACGCCGATGACCAGGGCGGTCAGGGCCGAGAGCAGGTGCAGCCTGATGACGGCGGGCGCTTCGGCGATCCGCGACAGGTCGGGCGCGTGGGGATGGAACGGAATGCGCGCGGCATGGCCCGCGAGGTCGGCGAACATGCCAGTAGCCGCGACGCCGACCACGCCAACCGCCAGCACGACGCCCACGGCGGCCTTTCTCAGGGTGTCGTTGCGAAGCGCCGCCAGAGCGATTGACTTGCCGTTCTCATCCATCTTCCTTCACTCCCGGTTCGGTCCGGCGGGTTCGTCTCGCCGTCGAAAGCCTTGTTGGAGTGGGCGTTCTCTTGTCTCAATCGCCGTTGCGCCAATCGCCACCGTCCTTTCGCGAGCGGCTGGGGGACGCCGTTCACGCTTCGCGAATGGCGCTGACCTCGCGCGAGGCGGTGCGCGGCTATCTGGTGTCGGGCGGGGCCGGCGTGTTCCTGGCGCTGATCGGCGCCCTGGGCTCGGGCCAGGCGCCGCTGCTCACGCGGCTGGCCTACTGGGTCGGACTGTGCGTCGCCGGCGCGGTCGTGGGCACGGGCGTCACCCAGGTGATCGGCCGCGACGGCCGCGCCGACGGCCGCCCCTGGCTGTACGGCGCCCTGACGGTCATCGCCATCACCCTGCCGTTCACGGCCTTCGTCTGGTTCGTCAGCGAGAGCGTGTTCCAGCGCGGGATCCGGATGGAGACCCTGCCCCGCTACCTGGCGCCGGTGTTCATCGTCACCGCGGCGATGACGGCCCTGAACTTCCTGGTCCAGCGCGAACCCGCCCAGACCCACGCGGCGCCAACGGGCGCCCCCGCCCCGCGCTTTCTGGATCGCCTGCCGGCCAAGCTGCGCGGCGCCGAGCTCTACGCCGTCGAGGCGCAGGACCACTATCTGCGCCTGCATACCTCGCGCGGTCAGGACCTGATCCTGATGCGCCTGTCGGACGCCGTGGCCGAACTGGAGGGCATCGAGGGCGCCCAGACCCACCGCTCGTGGTGGGTGGCCAAGGCGGCGGTCGACGGCGCCCGGCGCGGCGACGGCCGGGCGACCCTGCGGCTGAAGGGCGACGTCGAGGCGCCCGTCAGCCGCGCCTACGCCAAGGCCCTGCGAGAAGCCGGCTGGTTCTGATCAGCCCGCCTTCGCCTAGCCGAAGTGGATGTCGACGCTGCCCGCACCGGTCCCGACGGTCAGGCCGGTGACGCCCACCAGACGGATCAGGCCGTCGCCGGTATTGACCCCGACCGTGGCGTCCTGGTGGTAGATGTAGGTGTCGCCGTTCCACTCGAAGACACCCGTGCCGTTGGCCGACACCTGGCTGGAAGCGTTGATCAGCGCCTGTTCCAGGGTGGTGGCGGAGCCGGCGCTGATGCCGGTGGTCACCGCCGGGATCACCGTCCCCAGATCGACGTGGTCCACGCCCTTCTCGAAGTCGGTGAGGGTGGCGAAGGTCGTCACCTTGTTGTTCGCGACGCTAAGGTTCGAGAAGCGCGGCGCGGAGACGCCGTTCTCGTACAGCTTGAAGACGTCCGAGCCCGCGCCCAGGGTGAAGGTCGACACGGACGCCCCAAGCAAGTCGGCGGCCACGCTGTCATTGTAGGCCGACAGCACGACGGTGTTCGGGACGCCGCCCGAGCCGCCGATCCCGAGGACGTCGATCCCCGCCGAGCTGGAGGCGTCCAGGTTGTGGGTCGTGAGGTTGTAGCCGCCCTCGCTGCCGATGAAGTTGGCGGTCAGGTGGCCGGTCCCGACAACGACGACCTTGCCGTTGGAGTAAGGCCCGTCGACGGTCTGCGAGTTGATGAGGGCCAGCGTGCTGTCGCTCTGGACGTGCACGACCAGCGCCCCGTCATTGCCGGTGACCACCAGCTGGGTCGGCGTGGCGTTGCTGCTGGTGACGTTGTTCAGATAGGCGTTCACGACGGGGGCCCCGACCTGCGCCGAGGACATGCCGGTGATCACCAGGTCGACGTGGTAGTTGACCTTCAGCGTACCGCCGGCGACCCCGTCCATCTTCAGCGCCACGTTCTGGGCGAGGTTGTCGATCCGCGTCGAGATCGACGACTTCAGGGTGACGTCCTGCAGGCCGGTGTAGTTCGTGGCCACCAGCGGCATGACCGTGGTCGTGCCCAGGGTCGGCGAGGTGAATGATAGCTTGAAGTTCTCGAGCACCAGGTGCTCGACATTGGTGATCTGGGTCTTGTCGAACAGGTCGGTGTCGGCGCCCATCACCAGGGTGTCGTCGCCAGCGCCGCCGTCGACGATGGCGCCGTTGATCATCTTGCCGACCGTGATCAGGTCGTTGCCGGCTCCGCCGCTGATCTTGCCGTTCGGCGCGCCGCCCAGAACGTCGACCGCGGCGTTCAGCTGACCGACGCTGATCGTGTCGTTGCCGTCGCCGCCGTCGATATAGCCGCCGACCGCGCCCGAGAAGGTGACGATGTCGTGGCCGCCGCTGACGAGGATCGCGCCGCTGTTGGTCGTTCCCGTGACCGTGTCGTTGTTGGTCGTCGAGCGCAGGGCCGCATTGGTCGCGTCGGGCGAGACGCTCTGGGTGTCGGTCACCGCGATGGTCGCGCCGGCCGCGTAGGTCGACTGCTCGCCATAGGCCCCCACCAGGCTGGTGTTGAAGCTCGCCTGGCCATCATTGGCGAGGTCGGCCAGGAAGGCGTCGTTGGCCTTGGCGTAGACGCCGATATGCTCTTTGGCGGCCACGGCCAGCAGGAAGCCGACCAGAGCGCCCTTGGTCCCCAGGCCGTTCGCGCCGTCGCCGCCGTAGTAGGCGAAGTACTCCGCGCGGGTGAAGGTCCCGCCCAGGCCGTTGGGCACCTGGGCGGTCAGGATGGTGTCGATCAGGCCCGCCGCCGGGGCGAAGCCAAAGATCTCGCCATAGGCTTTGGTCGCCGCGGCGGCCAGGTCCAGCGCGCCATAGGCGGCGGTGAAGGCGTCCTTGCCCGCGCCGTTCTTGCCCAGATTGACCGCGAAGTTGATGAAGCGGTTCTCGGCCGAGAACGACTGGTAGTAGGCCGAGTTGAGGTTGTTGGGGTTCCCGCCGTTCGGCGAGATCAGATAGTCCAGGCCAAGCGCCGTCGGCGTCGCCCCGGTGAAGAAGTTGTACGAGAGATTGGCCACCGTGGTGGACGCGGTCACCAGCTTGCCGATCTCGATGCGCGCGTCGGCCAGGCTCAGGGTCGAGGCGTCGACGCGCCCGGCCAGGGTCTGCAGGGCGGTCAGGTCCGCCGCGGGGATGTTGGCGAACGGGAGACGCGAGACGTCGCTGTAAGCGGATTTCAGAATTTGAAGCGTAGCCATGACTCAACCTCCGGCACATGTCGCCAGGATTGGTATTGAGTTTGCTGTACACATGCAAGCGGAGCCGTGAAAAATAGTTCGCCCCGGTCGCGCAATGGCCGGGGCGAACTTTCGGTGTCAGGCCTTCCAGCCGCCGCCGAGGGCCTTGTAGATGGCCACGACGTCGGTGTTGACGCCGGTCTCCGCGACGCTGAGGCTGTCCTCGGCGGCCAGCAGGGTGCGCTCGGCGTCCAGCAGCACCAGGAAGTCGATGCCGCCCTCCTTGTACTGGATCCGGGCCAGCTCGGCCGCGCGACGCGAGGCGGCGGCCTGGCTGGTCAGGCTGACCAGTTGGGCCTGCTGCTGGCGGTAGGAGACCAGGGCGTTCTCCAGGTCCTCCAGCGCCCGCAGCACGGTCTGGTCGTAATTGGCCAGGGCCGCGTCGTCGCGGGCCCGCGCCGCCCGCAGGCGGGCATGGGCGCTGCCCAGGTCGAGCGCCGGCCAGCTGACGCTGGGGGCCACGGACCAGGCCTTGCTGGCCCCGGCGCCGAAGCCGGCCGAGGTTCCCGACAGGAAGCCGACGAAGCCGGTCACCGAGACGCGCGGGAAGAGGTCGGCCGTGGCCACCCCAACCTGGGCGGTCTGCGAGGCCAGGCGACGCTCGGCCGCCTGCACGTCCGGACGGCGGCGCAGCAGATCGCCGGCCTCGCCGATCGGCAGGGCGGTGATCAACGGACGGGTGTCGACATCGCGCGGGACCAGCAGGGCGTCCAGCGCGCCGGGACGCTGACCCGTCAGGACCGCCAGGCGGTAGTTGGCGCGCTTCTCGGCCGTGATCAGGCCCGGAATCGCCGCTTCGGTGGCGTTCAGGCGGGCCTGAGCGCTGGCCACGTCGATCGGGCTGCCGGCCCCGGCGTCGAACCGCACCTTGGTCAGGCGCAAGGTCTCGCGCTGGGTCTCGAGGTTGCGGTTGGCGACCTTCAGCCGGGCCTGGGCGCCGCGCAGTTCGAGATAATTTCGAGCGACTTCCGCCGCGACCGTGACCTGGGCGTCGCGCAGCTCGGCCTGGGCCGCGCCGGCTTCCGCCCCCGCCGCCTCGACGCCGCGACGGACGCGCCCGAAGAGGTCGATCTCCCAGCCGGCGTCGAAGCCGGCCTGGTAGGTCTGGCTCTCGACGCGCTGGCCGTTCGAGCCGGGCTGCTGCTGGTTGCTCTTCACATAGGTCCCGTCGGCGGTGACATGCGGCAGCAGATCCAGCTTCTGTTCGGTGAACAGGGCCCGGGCCTCGGCCACACGGGCCACGGCGATTTTCAGGTCCAGATTGGCCGAGAAGGCCTGGCCGACCAGCTGGTCCAGCACCGGGTCACCGAACGCCTTCCACCATTCGGCTTCCGGATTGGCGGCGGTGAAGACGGCCGGGTCGGCGTTCTGGAAGGCCGCCGGCGGGGTCGCCGGCGCCTTGTAGTTCGGCCCCACCGCGCAGGCGGCGGCCGTCAGGGAAATGCCGGCGATGAGGGCCAGCTTGAAGAGGGTCATGGCGGACCTCGAAGGTCTCCCTTCCCCCTTTGACGGGGGAAGGGTGGGGATGGGGGTGGAAGCGGTTCCGGAGGTGGCGCGCATCAGTGGCTCTCCACCGGCGCAGCCGCGATCCGCGCCGCCTTGCTCGCGGCCCGGCGGGCGGCGGAGCGACGGATGACGTAGTAGAAGATCGGCGTCAGGATCAGGCCGAAGACCGTGACGCCGAGCATGCCGGAGAACACCGCCACGCCCATCGCCTTGCGCATCTCGGAACCCGCGCCGTGGCTGACGACCAGCGGCCACACGCCCATGATGAAGGCGATCGAGGTCATCAGGATCGGCCGCAGGCGAAGGCGACAGGCTTCCAGCACCGCTTGCAGCGGCGTGTCGCCATGTTCCTCGCGCTCCTTGGCGAACTCCACGATCAGGATGGCGTTCTTACAGGCCAGCCCCACCAGCACGATCAGCCCGATCTGGGTGAAGATGTTGTTGTCGCCGTGGGTCAGCAGGACGCCGGCCAGGGCGGACAGCAGGGTCATCGGCACGATCAGGATGACGACCAGCGGCAGGCTCCAGCTTTCGTACTGGGCGACCAGCACCAGGAAGGCCAGCAGCACGCACAGCGGGAAGATGTAGACCGCCGAATTGCCGGCCAGGATCTGCTGGTAGGTCAGCTCGGTCCACTCGTAGCCCATGCCATTGGGCAGTTCCTTCTTGGCCAGGTCTTCCAGCGCCTTCTGGGCCTCGCCCGAAGAGTAGCCGGGGGCCGGGCCGCCGTTGATCTCGGCCGTGAGCACGCCGTTGTAGTGGCTCTCGCGATCGGGACCGGTGGCTTCCTTGAAGCTGACGAAGCTGCCCAGCGGGATCATCTGGCCCGACCCGTTGCGCGTCTGCAGGCGCAGCATCTGCTCGGGCTGCAGGCGGAAGCTCTGGTCGGCCTGGACGTTGACCTCGTAGGTGCGGCCAAAGCGGTTGAAGTCGTTGACGTACAGCGAGCCCAGATAGACCTGCATGGTCTCGAACAGGTCGGTCAGCGACACGCCCGAGGCCCGGGCCTTTTCGCGGTCGATATTGGCTTCGATCTTCGGCACGCTGACCTGGTAGGTCGAGAACACCCCGACCAGGGCCGGATCCTTGCGGGCCTTGTCGATCAGGTTCTGGGTCTGCTTGTTCAGCTCGTCAGGACCCAGGCCCGCCTTGTCGACGATCTGCATGCGGAAGCCGCCGATCGTGCCCAGGCCCTGCACCGAAGGCGGCGGGAAGACCGCGATCTGGGCGTCGGGAATGGCGCCGAACTTGGCGTTCAGCTCGCCGACGATGGCGTTGGCCGACATCGACTTGTCCTTGCGCTCCTTGAAGTCGGCCAGCGGGAAGAACACCGCGCCGGAGTTGGGGCTGTTGATGAAGCCGTTGGCCGACAGGCCGGGGAAGGCCACCGAGTGCTTGATGCCCGGCACCTTCATGGCGATGTCGCCCATCTGACGGATGACGGCTTCGGTGCGGTCCAGCGACGCGGCGTCGGGCAGTTGCACCACGGCGACGACATAGGCCTTGTCCTGCTGCGGCACGAAGCCGCCCGGGGTCTTGGCGAAGGCGCCGAACGTCAGCAGCAGCAGCACGCCGTAGATGATCAGGCCGGCGGTCGACTTGCCCAGGCTCTTGGCCACGCCGTTGACGTAGCCGTTCGAAGCCCTGGCGAAGAAGCGGTTGAACGGGTTGAACAACCAGCCCAGCGCCGCGTCGATCATCTTCTGGAAGCGGTCCTTCGGCGCGTCGTGGCTCTTGAGGAGCACGGCGGCCAGGGCCGGCGACAGGGTCAGGGAGTTGAAGGCCGAGATCACCGTCGAGATGGCGATGGTCAGGGCGAACTGACGGTAGAACTGGCCCGACAGGCCGGTGATGAAGGCGGTCGGGATGAACACCGCGCACAGCACCAGGGCCGTGGAGATGATCGGTCCGGTGACCTCGCTCATGGCCTTGCGGGTGGCCGCGGCCGGTTCGAGGCCGTTGGAGATGTTCCGCTCGACGTTCTCGACCACGACGATGGCGTCGTCGACGACGATGCCGATGGCCAGGACCAGGCCGAACAGGGTCAGGGCGTTGAGGCCGAAGCCCAGCATCAGCAGCACCGCGAAGGTGCCGACCAGCGAGACGGGCACGGCGATCAGCGGAATGACCGAGGCGCGCCAGCCCTGCAGGAACAGCACCACCACCAGAACCACCAGGATGATGGCCTCGATCAGGGTGTGGACCACCGAGTCGATGCTCTCCTGCACGAAGGCGGTCGTGTCGTAGATGATCTCGTAGTCGACGCCTTCGGGGAACTCCTTCTTCAGCTCCTTCATCGTCTTCTTGATGTCGGCGGCCATCTGCAGGGCGTTCGAACCCGGACGCTGGAAGATCGGCATGGCGACGGCCGACTTGTTGTCGAGCAAGCTGCGCAGGGCGTAGTTGTTGGCGCCCAACTCCACGCGGGCCACTTCGCCCAGGCGGGTGATCTCGCCGTTCTCACCCGAGCGGATGATCACGTCGCGGAACTGCTCCTCGTCGGTCAGGCGGCCGGGGGCGTTGATCGACAGCTGGAAGTCCGCGCCCGTGTTGGTGGGCGGCGCGCCCAGCTGGCCGGCGGCGACCTGAACGTTCTGCTCGCGCAGCGCCTTGACCACGTCGCCGGCCGTCATGTTCAGCGAGGCCAGCTTTTCCGGATCCAGCCACACGCGCATCGAGTACGCGCCCGCGCCGAAGATCTGCACGTCGCCCACGCCATCGACGCGCTTGAGGCGGTCGCGGACGTTCAGCTGCGCGTAGTTGCTCAGATAGAGCATGTCGTAGCGGTTGTTGGGCGAGATCATGTGCACGACCAGGGTCAGGTCGGGCGAGGCCTTGTCGGTGGTCACGCCGATGCGCTGCACCTCCTGGGGCAGCTTCGGCAGGGCCTGGGCGACGCGGTTCTGCACCTGCACCTGGGCCTTATCGAGATCGGTCCCAAGGGCGAAGGTGACGGTCAGGATCATCGCGCCGTCGGAGGCCGACTGCGACGACTGGTAGATCATGCCCTCGACGCCGTTGATCGCCTGCTCCAGCGGAGCGGCGACGGTCTGGCCGATGACGGAGGGGTTGGCGCCCGGATAGGCGGCGCGCACGACCACGGTCGGCGGCACCACTTCGGGATATTCGCTGATCGGCAGCTGGGGCAGAGCCACCAGGCCGGCGATGAAGATGACGATGGAGAGCACGGCCGCGAAACGCGGTCGGCTCACGAAGAATTTCGAGAAGTTCATGGCGGTCGATCCGGGGAGGAGCCGATGGGGTAAGCGTCGGGCATGCAGGGCCCCTCCCCGCCATCCGGCGAGCGACAGGAACCGAGAAAACCCTGGAAAAAGACGCCCGACTCGTCACGCGAGCCGGGCGTTACGCTTCAGGTTCGAACCTAGTTCTGGCCGGCGGAGCGACTGACCGCGATCTGGCGGCCGCCGACTTCCAGTTGGCTGAGGTCGGCCAGGTCGGTCTTGACCTTGACCGGCGCGACGGTGTCGCCCGGCTTGACCTTCTGCAGGCCGCCGACGACCACCCGGTCGCCGGGCTTCAGACCCGAGCGGATGATGCGCAGGTTGCCGGCCAGCGGACCAACCTCGACCGGGCGGTACTCGGCCTTGTTGTTTCCGTTCACGACCACGACGAAGCGCTTGCCCAGGTCGGTCGCGATGGCGCGATCGGGGGCCAGGGCCACGACCTGGCTCTCGGCGCTGACCAGGCGAATGCGGGCGAACAGGCCCGGCGTGAAGCGGCCGTCGGCATTGGCGAAGATCGCCCGGCCGTTGATGGTGCCGCTCTTGGCGTCCAGGGCGTTGTCGATGAACGACAGCTTGCCCTCGTGCGGATAACCGTCCTCGGTGATCAGGCCCATATAGACCGGGCTGCCCTTGCCGCGTTCGGCCGAGGCGTACTTCAGGAAGGTCTGCTCGTCGGCGTTGAACTCGGCGTAGATCGGGGTGTCGGACACCACGGTCGTCATCAGCGAGGACTGGGTGACCAGGTTGCCGCGGGTGATGATGGTCTTGGAGATCCGGCCGTCGATCGGCGAGGTCACCTTGGTCCATTCCAGGTTCAGGCGGGCGGTCTGGTAGGCCGCCTGGGCCGCCGAGACATTGGCCTGGGCCGCGCGCTCTTCCGAGGCGAGGCGGTCGAATTCGCTCTGGGCCAGGGCGTTCTGATCGATCAGGCGACGGCCGCGTTCGCGGTTGATGCTGGCCAGGTCCAGCTGGGCCTTGGCGCGCGACACCTCGGCGGCGGCGCGGTCGGCCTCGGCCTTGTAGGGGCGCGGGTCGATCTGGAAGAGCACCTGGCCCTTACGGACGCGAGCGCCCTCGGCGAACTGCGCGCCGTCGACATAACCGCTGACGCGCGGACGGATCTCGACGGTGTCGATCGGCTCGAGGCGGCCGGTGAAGTCGTCCCACTGGCGGAGCGACTTGAAGGCGACGTCGGCGACGGTGACCTGAACGGGCGGCGGGGCGGCGGCCTCCTGCTTGGCCTGGGCCGAGCAAGCGGCCAGCACGGCCACGGCGGCCAGGCCGGCGAAGGACGTGATGACGGGTTGAATACGCATGGGGGAGGACCCTGTCGGGAGGTGAAGCGGGGAGGCGGAAGGAGGGGTTCTTGTTGTCATTCCCAGACTCTCGTCACTCGAAGACGGGCCGCCGTGCGGAGCGTCGGGTGCTCGAGGACCAGGTGTCGCCCAGAGCGCGCACCGTGGATTGTCCAATCCACTGCCGGCTGGGACGCGCCTGAGCTTTTAACAAACCCAGCAAACCCTTGGCTGGCTTGGCCTGGGGCGCGGCGTCGTAAACGTTTGTTTGCGAGGGCATTGGCGCGCGCTCCTTTTTTGGGGTTTAAGGGAGGAAATGTCGCAGGGGCTGTTACTTGACCCGGGCGACCGGAAGGACGATTTAGGATGTGACGAGACCGTTCGGTATCATCGACAAGCCGAGAGATACTGACCGGTAACTCGCACGTCAAGGAGAGCACTGCCAAAATGGCGACGAGAAATTCTGGGGACGTTGTCGGGGGCGACACGGAAACGGCAGGGGCGACCCCTAGCGTGGCCGTATCCAAGCGCCCCGCGCGGGACCGGATCTTCGAGACCGCCCGCGAGCTGTTCTATCAGCACGGCATCCGCGCGGTCGGCGTCGAGACCATCGCGTCCGAGGCCGATGCGACCAAGATGACGCTCTATCGCAACTTCCCGTCCAAGGACGAGCTGGTCGCCGAGGTGCTGCGCGAGCAGGAGCGCGACTACTGGGCCTGGTGGGAAGAGGTGACGTCGTGCTGCTGCACCGACCCGCGCGCCCAACTGGAAGCGATCTTCGACGCCTTCGAGACCAAGGCCTGCAACGCCGACATCCATGGCTGCCCGCTGTCGAACGCCGCCATCGAGCTGCACGAGGAGAACCACCCGGCCCAGGTGGTCTCGGTCAACTACAAGAAAGAGCTGTACCGCCGGATCAACGCCCTGACCCGGGCCGCGGGAGCCAAGGACGACGACCTCGCGGACTCTCTGATGCTGCTGATGGAAGGCGCCTCGGGGGCTCGCGTAACGCTCGGCGCCGGCGGTCCGGTTAAGGCCGTGGCGCGCTCGGCCAAGGCGCTGATCAAGTTCCACCTCGACGGCCGCTGAGCGCAAGGCGCGTCCGATTTCGGTCGGCTGGAGCGCGGCGGCGAAGCCGCGCGCCGTCTATGACCGGGTGCGCAGCAGGATCTTCGAGCGCGCTTCCAGCCCCAGCAGGGTGAACAGCACCAGGAAGGCGAAGGCCAGCAGCATCAGCGACAGCTGGTGCGCCCTCCCCCACTCCATGCCCTCGACCAGGCGATAGATCTCGGTCGAGAGCACGCTGGTCTCGCCCGGGATATTGCCGCCCAGCATCATCACCACCCCGAACTCCCCCACCGTGTGGGCGAAGACCAGGATGGCGGCGGCGACATAGCCCGGGATCGACAGCGGCAGGGCCACCCGCCAGAAGCGCTGCCACGGCGAGGCGCCCAGGGTGGCGGCGGCCTCCATCGGCTCGTCGCCGATCGCCAGGAACGCATTGCGCAGCGGCTGCACCGCGAACGGCAGCGAATAGATCAGCGAGCCGATCACCAGTCCCTCGAAGGTGAAGGCCAGGGTGCGGATCCCGAACGGCTGGAACAGGGCCATCAACGGGCTTTTCGGCCCCAGGGCGATCAGCAGATAGAAACCCAGCACGGTCGGCGGCAGCACGATCGGCAGGGCGACCAGCGCCGTCACGGGCGCGCGCAGGGCCGAGCGGCCGCGCGCCAGCCACCAGGACAGGGGCGTGGCCAGAGCCAGCAGCAGGATCGTGGTGATCCCCGCCAGCTTGCCCGTCAGCCACAGGACCTCCGTCATCCCTAGCGGACCTCGTAGCCGTAGCGCTTGATGATCGCCTTGGCCTCGCCGCTCTTCAGGAACTTCAGGAAGGCCTTGGCGGCCTCGCTGTCCGCGCCGGTCTTCAGCAGCACGGCCTGCTGGTCGATCGGCGTGTGGTGCGACGCCGGCACGATCCAGCGCGAGCCGCCCGGCTCGGCGATCACCTGCGACAGGGCCACGAAGCCCAGCTCGGCCGCGCCCGTCTGGACGTATTGGAAGGCCTGGGTGATCGACGCGCCCTGCACGATCTTCGGCTTCAGCGCGTCGTAGAGTTTCAACCTGGTCAGGGTCTCGACCGCCGCCTGGCCGTAGGGCGCGGTCTTGGGATCGGCGATCGACAGCTTCTCGAACTTGCTCCTGGCGAGCATCGCGCCTCTACCGTCCACCAGGCCCGGGGTCTTGCTGAACAGCACCAGACGGCCGGTGGCGTAGGTGAAGCGCGATCCCGGAACCGCAAGGCCCTCGGTCTCGGCCTTCCGAGGCCGCTCGGCGTCGGCCGACAGGAACACCTCGTAAGGCGCGCCGTTGGCGATCTGGGTGTAGAACTGGCCAGACGCGCCGAAGCTCAGGCTCGCGTCATGGCCGGTTCTGGCCTTGAACTTCGCGGCGATCTCCTTGGCCGCCTCGGTGAAGTTGGCCGCCACGGCCACTTTGGTCTCGCCGGCGAAGGCGGTCCCGCCCAGGACCACGGACAGAAGCGCGGCGATCAGCATCGGACGGCGGGCGATCATCTGGTAATCCTAGCCTCTCAACGGTGTTTTCGGGCTGCGGTTATGTAGCTCCTGTACATAACGGTGAAACAGTGGCCCGCGAAGACGATTTCAGCGCCTCCCTGATCTTGAGGCGTGGCGGCCTGGCCCGCGTGGGGCTGGACCGCATCGCCCTGCTGGAGGCCGTCGCCGGCCTGGGTTCGATCAGCGCCGCCGCCAGGCAGGTCGGGCTCTCCTACAAGGGCGCCTGGGACGGGATCCAGGCGCTGAACAACCTCTTCGACGCCCCCCTGGTCAGCGCCGCGCCCGGCGGCAAGAGCGGCGGGACGGCCGAGGTCACGCCGCGAGGGCAAGCGGTGATCCGCGCCTTCCGCGCCGCCGAGCGCGAGGTGAGCGCGGCCTTCGCGCGGCTGGAGGCGGATCTGTCCGGCGACGCCGAACCGCTGTGGAGCCTGGGTCTGCGCACCAGCGCCCGCAACGCCTTGCGCGGCGAGGTGATGGCGGTCGAGGGCGACGGCGTCACGGCGACCGTGACCCTGGCGCTGGGCGAAGGCCTCGTCCTGCGCGCCTCGATCACCCAACGCAGCGTCGAGGACCTGGGCCTCGCACCCCGCCAGGCGGTGATCGCCCTGATCAAGTCCAGCTTCGTGCGGATCGGAGCCGATCCTCCCGGGGACGACGGCGACAACCGCCTGCCCGGCGAGATCGTCGACCGCGAGGCCGGCGACGCCTCGGCCGAGGTGACGATCGCCCTGACGGCCGGGAAGAGCCTGACGGCCACCTTGAAGCCGGAGGATGCGGCCTGGGGGTTGGCGGTCGGCGCCAAGGTCGAGGCGCGGATCGCGGCGGCGGATGTGATCCTGGCGGTCGACTGAGGGGCCGAAACCTCGCGGGCCCGCTAGCCCTTCAGCGCCTCGTTCGCCCCGTCGACGAACTTGCGCAGCAGCCGCGCCAGGTCCTTGAGCTCCTGGTCGCTCCACGCCGCCATCATCGGCCCGACCAGCCGCTGGCGCGCCGCGTCCAGCCTGTCGACCACTTCCGCGCCCTTCTCCGTGACCACCGCCTCGCGCACGCGCTTGTCGGTGGCGCCGGGGCGGCGCTCGACCAGGCCCAGGCTCTCCAGCTTGGCGACCTGACGACTGACCACCGAGTGGTCACGGCCGGCGAGGTCCGCCAGCTCGACCACGCCGATCGGCCCTTTTCGACCAATGCGCCCGAGCAAGGGGAAAAGCGCCCGGTCCAGCGACACGCCGGCCTCGCGCAGCAGCAGATCATCGGCTTGAGGACGATTGAGGAAACCCGCGAGGTCCATCATCGCCAGGTGAATGTCGCGAAGCTCGGGATTCATAACGTGCATTTTGCACGTTTTTAATTGACCCCGTCCAGTCTCGGATTTATGTGCCTTTTGCACGCGATATATGTGCATAATGCACCAGATAGGAGATGCGATGACCTTCGCCCAATCCGCTCCCGAAAACACGGACGTCCTGATCGCCGGCGCGGGTCCGGCCGGCCTGACCCTGGCCATCGACCTGGCCCGCCGGGGCGTCGCCTTCCGCCTGATCGACAAGGCCGAGCGCCCGTTCCAGGGCTCCCGCGGCAAGGGTATCCAACCCCGCAGCCTGGAGGTGTTCGAGGATCTCGGCGTCCTGGCGCCCATGCTGGCCACGGGCGGCCCCTATCCGCCGGTGCGGAACTACGCTCCGGACGGCGGCTTCGAGGAGACCGTCATCGCCGAAGGCGCGAGCCCCTCCCCGGCCGAGCCCCACGCCACGCCGCTGATGCTGCCGCAGTTCCTGACCGAGACCATCCTGCGCCAGCGCCTCGCCGAACTGGGCCACTCGCCGGAATACGCCGCCGAGCTGGCCGGAATCGACCAGGACGCCGAGGGCGTCACCGCGACCCTGGCGGATGGCCGGACAATCCGCGCCCGCTGGCTGGTCGGCGCCGACGGCGGCCGCAGCTTCGTGCGCCACGCGCTGGCCATCGACTTCCCAGGCAAGACCCTGCCGGGCCTGGCCATGGTCGCCGACACCCGGCTGACAGGCCTGTCGCGCGAAGCCTGGCACGTGTTTGGCGACCGCCACACGGGCCAGGTCTCGTTCTGTCCGCTGGCGGGGACCGACCTCTTCCAGATCCAGGGCCACGCGCCGGCTACCGGCGAGGCGGGTCTGACGGTCGAGGGCCTGAACACCTTGATCCGCGAACGGACGGGCCGCGACGACATCGTGGTCCATGACATGTTTTGGGCCTCGGTCTACGGCCTCAACGCCCGCCTAGCCGATCGCTACCGCGTCGGGCGCGTGCTGCTGGCCGGCGACGCGGCCCACATCCATCCCCCGACTGGCGGTCAGGGCCTGAACACCAGCATCCAGGACGCCTATAACCTGGGCTGGAAGCTGGCCGCCGTGCTGGACGGCGCGCCGGAAGGTTTGATTGATAGCTACGAGGCCGAGCGCCGCCCGATCGCCGCCGACGTGCTGGGCCTCTCCACCGATCTCCTGGCCAAGGCCCTGACGCGCCAGGGCATGAGGCGCGGCCGTGAGGCCCGGCAGCTTGACCTCGGCTACGAAGGCTCGACGCTGTCGCTGGACCTGGGCGTCGAGGCCAAGGTCGCGCCGGGCGATCGCGCACCGGACGCGCCCTGCCAGGGTCGGCGCGTGTTCGAGGTGCTTGCGGGGCCGCACTGGACGCTCCTGGGCAAGAGCGCGATCGCGCCGCGCCCCGGCCTCGTCGTCGCGGACCTGACGGACACCGATGGCTGGTTCGCCGACGCCTACGGCCTGCCGCCTGACGGCTTCGTGCTGGTGCGCCCAGACGGCTACGTCGCCACGATCGGCCAGGCGGGGGACGAGGCGGCGGTCGAGGCCTATCTCCCCCAGGTCGGCGTCTAGCCCAAGCAATCGGCCAGGCCGTCGCGGCGCACCGCGCCCGAGGCCTTGCCGATCTTCTGGGTCCGCTTGGCCACGTACTTGCCCGGCTTGATCACCCGCCACTTCAGCGGGCTGGGCAGGATGGCCGCCAGCCGCGAGGCCTGGGCCTGGGTCAGCTTGTCCGCGTCGACGCCGAAATAGCGCTGCGAGGCGGCCTGGGCGCCATAGATGCCCGAGCCGAACTCGATGGAGTTCAGATAGACCTCCATGATCCGCTCCTTGCCCCACAGCAGCTCGATCAGCACCGTGAACCAGGCCTCCAGCCCCTTCCGGACATAGGAACGCCCCGGCCACAGGAAGACGTTCTTGGCCGTCTGCTGGCTGATGGTCGAGCCGCCCCGGATCTTCTTGCCCGCCTCGTTATTGGCATAGGCCTTCTGCAGGGCGTTGAAGTCGAAGCCGTGGTGCTCGCAGAACCTCGCGTCCTCGGCGGCGATCAGGGCGCGCGGCAGCGCCGGCGCGACCTTGTCGATCGGCCTCCAGCGGTGATCCAGTCCCCGTCCCTCGACGGCGCGGATGACCATCAGCGGCGTCACCGGCGGCGGGATGAAGCGATAGAGAATCACCGTCACCACCGGCCCGGCCACCAGCACGATGAACAGAGCCAGCGCGATATTCCGCAGAAGCCGCCGCACGAACGTCCCCCCAAGAAGCGTAACCGAGAAGTCTACTTGTCTTGACCTTGCGGACGGATGCTAACCAGACGCATCGCCGCTGTCGCGCGGCATAAATGCTCACGGGTTAAGGGAGCCTTCGATGGACGTGATCGACGCCGTCAACCGCCGCATGTCGGTGCGCGCCTTCAAGCCCGATCCGGTCGACGGGGCCCTGGTCCGCGAGCTGCTGGAAGCCGCCGCCCGCGCGCCGTCCGGCGGCAACCTTCAGCCCTGGCGGGTGCAGGCCATCGCGGGCGAGCCGCTGCAAAAGCTGAAGGCGACCATGCTGGCCCGCGTGGCAGCGCCCGACCCGACGGAATACGACGTCTATCCGGCCAATCTGTGGGAGCCGCTGCGGACGCGCCGCTTCCAGGTCGGCGAGGACATGTACGGCGCTCTGGGCATCCCGCGCGAGGACAAGCTGCAGCGCCTGCAATGGTTCTCGACCAACGGCCAGGGCTTCGGCGCGCCCGTGCAGCTGTTCTTCTCGATCGACCGCCGCTGTGGCCCGCCGCAGTGGAGCGACGTCGGCATGCTGATGCAGACCTTCATGCTGCTGGCGGTCGAACGGGGCCTGGACACCTGCCCGCAGGAGTTCTGGTCGCACTACAACAGGATCGTCGACGACCATGTCGGCCTGCCGGAAGGCCATATGCTGTTCTCCGGCATGGCCCTGGGCTATCGCGACGAAGCCGCGCCGGTGAACACCTTCCGCTCGCGGCGCGCGCCGTTCGAGGAGTGGGCGGAGCTGAAGGGGTTCTAGCTCTTCTTCCGCTCTCCCCGGCGAAAGCCGGGGCCCAGATCCCAAAGCGCTGGGGTTGGTTGGAATAGCGCCGCGCCAATGGCGCCACCTCAGCGCTTTTTCATCTGGATCCCGGCTTTCGCCGGGAAGAGCGGGCTGAAAATCATCCCGCGAACTGGCGCGGGCCGCTCAGGTCCGGGATCTCCAGCACGCCGGCCTCGCCGCTCTCGTCGCCCCAGGCGAAGAACTTGCCGTCGGGGCTGGTCGAGAGGGCGCTGATCGAAGCGCCCTTCTCGGCCTTCAGGGTCTCGATGCGGCCGTTGCGCATGTGGGCGGCCCAGATCTTGCCGTTGTCCTGGGCGGCCAGGCAGACCGGCTGGGCGTCGATCCCCGCCACCCGGACGACCATCGAATCACGGGAGAAGCCGATCTCGGCGGCCTCCTTGCCCATGGGGCCGTTGGCGCCGGCGAACGGCCAGATGACCGCGCCCGAGGCGCCGGCCGTGGCCAGCAGGTTACCCTTGTCGAAGAAGGCCACGCTCTTGATCTTGGACGGGTAGCCGCCCATCCGCATGTCCTTGCCGTCCGACAGGCGCCAGCCATGCAGCTGGTTTTCCTGCATCGACGAGATCAGGAACTTGCCGTCCGGGCTGAAGGCCACGGCGATATGGCTGCCGGCCCACTTCAACACGGTCGGCTTCTGGTCGGCGATACGGGCGTACCACAGCTGGGCCCCGCCATAGGTGGCGCTGGCCAGGCGGCGGCCCTTGGGCTCGAAGGCCAGGCCCGACACCGTCTTCTCGTGCTGGAACGTCCGGGCGAAGGCCGGGTCGGCGGCGTCGCGGACGTGGACCTCCTTGCCGGCCGTGAAGGCGATCAGACCCGAGGCGGCGCTGGTCGCCACATGCTCGATCCACCGGTTCTTCACCTCGGCGATCAAGGTGGCGACCACCTCGCCCCCCTCGATTCGGCTCCAGACCACCTTGCCGTCGTCGCCGCCGGTGACGACGCCGGCGCCGCTGGGATGGACGGCCGCGGCCAGAACCGCTCCGCCCGTCGCGCCGCCATGGGCCTCGACCGTGACGAATCCCCCCTCGGTCTGGAGGCGGACAGTGCCGTCGCCCAGGGCGAACATGGCGCGGCCCGAGCGGTCGAACAGGGCTTCGGTGACAAAGGCGTCAAAAGAAAAGATCATGCGCGCCAGATAAGGCGCCGGCCCCTCGACGACCAGACTCTTTCAGAAAGCCCGCCGTTGCGGCGCATTTCGCGCCTCGGGCGAAGCGGCGCCCGCGAAGCTGCACGTTCGAACGGCGTTCGGTCAAAAAGAGTCGAAAAGGGGGTTGCTATTGCGATGCGTCGTCGGGCTTTACTTCCGCGCCCGTCTACGCCAGACGTGGCGAGGTAACGACATTTCAGGCGCGCCCGTGTCGGCGCGGCCTTCTGGGAGACAGTCAGGCTATGGCGGCTAAACTTGCTGGCGGCGGCGGTGGCCGTTATTCGCTGGGCCAGAATTCCGAAATCAATGTCACGCCCTTTGTGGACATCCTTCTGGTTCTGCTGATCATCTTCATGGTCGCCGTGCCGATGGCCGTGACCTCCATCAAGATCGACCTGCCCCCGGCGGTTCCGCCGCCCCCGAACGCTCCGAAGCCGAAGGAACCGGTCTTCATCTCGATCCAGAAGTCGGGCGCGATCTTCATCGCCGAGAAGCAAACCAGCCTCGACGGCCTGGAAGCCGATCTGAACGCCAAGTTCGCCGCGACCGGCCAAACCGGCCCGAAGGACGAGCAGCGCGTCATGATCCGCGCCGACGCCGACGTGCTGTACGCCGACTTCATGGGCGTGCTGAACCAACTCCAGACCTCGGGCTGGTTCAAGGTCGGCCTGATCAACGAAGACCTTCACTAGGCTCTTCGGCGACAGCCAAGAACACGAAGGCCCCGGAGCGCGAGCTCCGGGGCTTTTTGTTTGCTCCAAGCTCTACCTTGGCGCGATCCTTGCTTGTCCTTTCGCCGTCCCTTAACGGCGGAGCCCAGACGGATGACGACGATCGGCGGCGGCGCGCTCACTCAGCAGCTGTATCAGAAGCTTTTCGACAAGCTGGACACCGATACCGACCAGACCTTGAGCTTCGACGAGCTCAAGGCGGCGGACTCGGGTCGATCCGGCGATGCGTTCGCCACGATGATGCGGGGCCTGGACGCCGACCAGGACGGCAAGATCGGCCGGGCGGAAATAGCCGCCGCCCCTTCGGCGGGCGGCAATCTGCCGGGCGGCTCCGCCTCTGAGGCGGTGGCGAGCCTCTTCGCCCGCGCCGATATCGATGGCGACGGCAAGCTGTCCGACGACGAGATGGAGGCCGAGAAGGCCCTGCGCCGGGCCGACACCCTGGACAACGGCTTCCTGTCCGGCCCGGTGTTCCTGGCGCGCGACGCCGACGGCGACGGTTTGCACTCGCGGGACGAGATGGTCGCGGCGCTGCCGCAGAGGCTGCCGGCGAGCGCGCTGCGGGTCGATGTCGAGCCCGCGCAATGGAGCCAGATCCGCTCCGGCCCCGATGGCGAGACCGTGGCGGCGCCCCTGGCCCGCACGGACGAGGACAGGCAGAAGCTCCTTGATCAGTTCGCCGCCGACCAGGCCGAGCGCGAGTCGGGCCCGGCCGGGACGATCAAGTATCTGACGCGCGAGATCGGCGGCCTGCGCGACAAGGCGGCGGCGGACTTCGCCGCCTCGCCGATGACGCAGACCCTGTCGAGCCGGCTCTTGGCCCAAATCCTGGGCGGCCTGGCCGCCTAGAAAGTCTAGGCCGCCGTCGCCTCGAAGCCCTTGCGCAGCTCGGCCTCGTCCAGGTCGCGGCCGATGAACACCATGCGGCTGTAGCGCTTGTCCTTGTCGGTCCATTCGCGCTGGAAGTCGCCTTCCAGGATCATGTGGACGGCCTGGAACACGAGACGCTTGTTCTCGCCCTTCACGTCGATGATGCCCTTGGCGCGCAGGATGTCGGGGCCGCGCTTGGCCAGCAGGTCGTTCAGCCAGGCGGTGATCTTCTGGCCGTCGACGGGCTTGTCCAGGGTCAGGGAGATCCCCTTGACGCCATCGTCGTGGATGGCGCTGGCGTGGCCGTGGTCATGGCCGTGGTGGTGATCATGACCGCAGTGTTCGTCATGGACGTGCCCGTGGTCGTGCCCGTGGTCATGATGGTGGTGATCATGGCCGCAGTGCTCGTCGTGGACGTGACCGGCCTCGCCGTGGGCCGGGTTCAGGAACGACGGCTCCAGCTCGGTGATCCGCTCCAGGTCGAAGCTGTGCTTGCCCAGGATGGCGTCCAGCGGGACGTTCGAGCGCTGGGCGCGGTGGATCGGGGCCAGCGGGTTGATGCGGCGGATACGGGCCTCGACGTGGCGCAGATCGTCCTCCGACACCAGGTCGGTCTTGTTCAGCACGATCTGGTCGGCGAAGGCGATCTGCTCGACGGCCTCCTTGCTGTCGGAGAGGCGCAGCATGATGTGCTTGGCGTCGACCACGGCGGTGACCGAATCGAGGGCCGTGCGCGCCTTGACGTCGTCGTCGACGAAGAAGGTCTGGGCCACCGGGCCCGGATCGGCCAGGCCGGTCGTCTCGACGATGATGGCGTCGAAGCCGCCCTTCCTCTTCATCAGGCCCTGGAGGACGCGGATCAGGTCGCCGCGCACCGTGCAGCAGACGCAGCCGTTGTTCATCTCGAACACTTCCTCGTCGGCCCCGACCACCAGGTCGTTGTCGATGCCGACCTCGCCGAACTCGTTGACAATCACGGCGTAGCGCTTGCCGTGCTCCTCGGTGAGGATGCGGTTGAGCAGGGTGGTCTTGCCGGCGCCGAGATAGCCGGTCAGCACGGTGACGGGGATCTTGCCGGGAGCGGGAGCGGTCTGGGTCATGGCCGCTATTTAGGAGGCCGGGACGCGGAGCGAAAGCCGCTTACGTCTTGAAGAACGCAACGGCGAGGCCGACCAGGACCAGGGCCACGCCCAGGATGGTCTCCTCGTAGCGCTCGACCCATTGCAGGCCCAGGCGCTTGAAGCCGGCCAGGGACAGGCTGGTGAAGATCAGCATGCCGGCCGAGGTGGCGGCCAGCAGCACCGCGCTCAGCACCAGGAAGGCCTGCCAGCCGTGCTGCATCCCGGCCAGGTAATAAGGCAGGAAAGCCTCGCAGGGCGACAGGGTCAGCAGGGTGACCAGGGCGATGATCGCGGCGCGGTCGGAGGCGTAGACGCGTCTGCCCGCTTCCGGCAGCGCGTGGTTGTGACGCCCGCGCGCTATATAGAAGAGGCCCACGGCGACCATCAGGCCGCCGACGATCCAATGGAAAAAGCCGCCCAGCTTGGGCTCCAGCGCCAGGCCGGCGACCACCAGGCCCAGGCCGAGGGCGATCGTCAGGCCCACGTGGCCGAGGCCCGCCAGCAGGGTCACGCCCAGGGTTCGGCTCGTGGACCATTTCTGGGCGCGGCCGACCAGCACGAACGGCAGCCAGTGCGTCGGCAGAGCCGCATGCAGGAAGGCCACGGCGAAACCGGTCACGGCGATGGAGGTGAAAAAGGTCGAGTTCACGTCACGGCATATAGCGCGTTATAAAGTAACGTCCCAGGGGGCGTGTCCGCCTAATCGCACTTAAGCGCCGTGTCGTCGGATTCCGGCCCAACGGCGTTGACTCCCGCCCTTCTGGCTGTATAAGTCGCGCCCTCTTCGCCCGCCGGGTTTCCGAGCGGGCGTTCCCTATTTTGCGAACGCACGTTTTTAAGGCGCTAACCTATGTACGCGGTGATCAAAACCGGCGGCAAGCAGTACCGGGTTCAAGCCGGCGACCTGCTGGTTGTCGAAAAGCTCGAAGGTGAACCCGGCGCTGCCGTGGCCTTCGGTGAAGTCCTGATGCTTGGCGAAGGCGAGGCCGTGACGGTCGGCGCCCCTACCGTGGACGGCGCTGTCGTCTCCGGCACCCTGCTCGAAACCCGCAAGGGCGAGAAGGTGAAGATCTTCAAGAAGATCCGTCGCCAGGGCTATCGCCGCACCCGCGGTCACCGCCAGTTCGAATCCGTCGTGCGCGTCACGTCGGTCGTCGGCGCTGGCCTGGAAGCCAAGTGGGAAGGCGCTATCGACCTGACCCCGAAGGTCATCCTGAACGCCCGCGCCCGCGGCCTCGGCGACGCCGCCGTTCCGGCGACGATCCCGACCGGCTCGACCGAAGCGGCTCCGGCTGCTCCGAAGAAGGCCGCCAAGGCTCCGAAGGCTGTTGACGTCGCCGCCGAGCCGGCCGCCGAAGCCGCCCCGAAAAAGAAGGCCGCCCCTAAGAAGGCCGCCGCCACCACGGAGGAAGGCGAAGCCTAAGGGCGACGCCTTCTAAAGGTAGGAGAGCAAGATGGCTCACAAGAAATCAGGCGGCTCGTCCAGCAACGGTCGCGACTCAGAGTCGAAGCGCCTTGGCGTGAAGAAGTTCGGCGGCGAGAAGGTTCTCGCCGGCAACATCCTCGTGCGTCAACGCGGCACGAAGTTCTATCCGGGCACGAATGTCGGCATCGGCAAGGACCACACCCTCTTTGCCCTCGTGCAAGGCGCCGTGGGCTTCGTGACCAAGAAGCATAACCGTACGTACGTGACGGTGACCCCGGCCGCGCAACCGGCCGAGTAAGCACGAACCAGAGTTTCTTCGGATCGTGCTTCTCAGACAGAAGACGATCCGGACAGACGATCTCTAGCGGGGAGTCCGGAACGCCGGGCTCCCCGCTTTTGTTTTGTCTCGCCGCCATGAAATCGAAAGCTTCGCCATGGCGGCGTCACGGTCCCGGATCAAAGAGGGCCGGAAACTCTGGGAGGCGCCGATGTGCGTCATCGAAGAAAGACCCGTCATCGAGACCCAGCGGCTGACGCTGCGCGCGCCGGCCAAGGCCGACGTCGAGCGCGTGGCGGCCTTCTGCGTCGATCATGACGTCGCGCGCATGACCACCCGCATGCCCGCGCCCTATACCCGCGGCCACGCCGAGGATTTCGTGGCCCGCTGCGGAACCCAGGATCGGTCTCGCGACAACACCTTCGCCATTGAACTGGCCGACGAGGGCCTGATCGGCGTCATCGGCCTGTTCACCACGCCAGAGGATCGGGTCGAGCTGGGCTACTGGATCGGCCGCCCCTACTGGGGTCGCGGCTACGCCACCGAGGCCACGCGCGGCGCGCTGGACTGGGCGCGCTCGGCCTGGAGGAAGCGCTATGTCGTGGCCGGCCACTTCGCCGACAACGACGCCTCGGGCCGCGTGCTGGTCAAGGCCGGCTTCCTGTACACCGGCGTCGTCGAGCACAAGCCCTCGATCGCGCGCGGCGAACCGGCGGCGACGCGGATGATGGTGTGGCTGGCCTAGGGATCCAGAGAATCTGCTCCCCCTGTGGGGAAGGAGAAATCTTTAGCCGCCTTAAGCCGCCCGGTGCGTGTGGATCACCTTCTGCGGACCTTCGCGGAAACGCTTCTCGGCCGTGATGATCCGCTCGCACAACGCGTCCAGGTCCGACAGCAGCGAATAGGTCGCGTAGATGGGGATCTCCATCAGCGCCACCTGCGCGCGCGGCATGAACTCGGTGTACTTCTTCCACGAGATATGGGCGTCCCGCGCGCTCGTCGCGCGCTGGCCCAGCGGATTCCACAGGTCCAGGTCCATCAGCTCGTCGCGGCACTGCTTCATGACCGGCAGGGCGATGTAGAGGAACAGGAAGGTCGGGGTGGCGGCGCGGCCGAACTGCGGCTGCACCTGCAGGTGCCAGATCCGATAGGCCTCGAAGAAGCCGGCCTTGCGGACCGGATCCGGCGGCAGCCAGGTGGCCTGCTCATTGATCAGTTCGTTGGCGGTGCTGGACCGCTTGACCAGTTCGTCGGCGGACGCGCCGGCCGGCATGGCCTTGGACAGGGCCGAAACCGGAATGGCCAGCTTGCGGGCGACGTCGGTGAAGGCCACGTGCCTGCCGGCCATCGGCGTGAACTGGCCGAACGACGGCGCGCCGGGCATGCTGGCGCGCTTGGTGGCGGCGGTCTTGTGCATCAGCAGCTGTTCTTCACGCTGCTGTTCCGCCCGCAGGCGGTCGAATTCGATCTCGTGGGCGGCCTGTTCCTCGGCCGTCATCCACTTGGCGCGGCCGGGACCATAGGTGCGCTCGTAGCGATTCAGCAGGACCAGGCTGTGGTCGCCGGACGGCCTTAGGCCCACCTCGGCCAGGAACGTCTTGAACTCGCGCCACTGCGGCGCGACGCCGGTGCCCCGGGCGATCAAGATGTTGCGGTGAACCGACGCCTCGGCGCTATACTTACGGTGAAGGTCCTGCGTCGACAAATCGCGCAGATCCCTCGCCAGTATCGCCTTGCTGTCTTCTGCCGTAGCCAAAGGTCAGCCTCCAGTTCCGTCGCATGAAGCGCCGGTTACGCTGCCAAGACACTTTGTCGCACTTTGTGTTTTAACATTTCGTCACGATGACGAATAGCGGTCACGCTTTTCGACGCGGTCAAGCGTCACAGTTCGAAGAGCCGGTGTGGTGGGCCGGCGTGAGGGCCTTAGGCCCCTTTGGGCTCGACGCGCGGGACGCCTTGGGACTAAAGAGCGCCATGAAATTCTTGGACCAATGCAAGATCTACATCCGCTCGGGTAACGGCGGCGGCGGATCGGTGTCGTTCCGCCGCGAGAAGTACATCGAGTACGGCGGCCCGGACGGCGGCGACGGCGGTCGCGGCGGCGACGTGTGGATCGAGGCCGTCGAAGGCCTCAACACCCTGATCGACTATCGCTACCAGCAGCACTTCAAGGCCGGCACGGGCGTGCACGGCATGGGTCGCGCGCGCCACGGCGCCGCCGGCGACGACGTGCTGCTGAAGGTTCCCGTCGGCACCGAGATCCTCGAAGAGGACAAGGAGACCCTGATCGCCGACCTGGACCACGCGGGCGCGCGCCTGCTGCTGGCCAAGGGCGGCAACGGCGGCTGGGGCAACCTGCACTTCAAGGGTCCGGTCAACCAGGCGCCGAAATACGCCAACCCCGGCCAGGAGGGCGAGGAGCGCTGGATCTGGCTGCGGCTGAAGCTGATCGCCGACGTCGGCCTGGTCGGCCTGCCCAACGCCGGCAAGTCGACCTTCCTGGCGGCCGCCAGCGCCGCCAAGCCGAAGATCGCCGACTATCCCTTCACCACCCTGACCCCGAACCTCGGCGTCGTGGATCTGTCGAGCAGCGAACGCTTCGTGCTGGCCGACATCCCCGGCCTGATCGAGGGGGCGTCGGAAGGCGCGGGGTTGGGCACCCGCTTCCTGGGCCACGTCGAGCGTTCGGCCGTGCTGATCCACCTGATCGACGCCACCCAGGACGACATCGCCGGCGCCTGGACCACGATCCGGGGCGAGCTGGAAGCCTATGGCGACGAGCTGGCCGACAAGTCCGAGATCCTGGCCCTGAACAAGATCGACGCCCTCGACGAGGAAACCCTCGCCGAGAAGGTGGCCGAGCTGACCGCCGTCTCCGGCACCAAGCCTTTCCTGGTGTCGGGCGTCTCGGGCCAGGGCGTCACCGAGCTGCTGCGCGCGGCCTATCGCCAGGTCCGCATCCGTCGCGGCGATCTCGAGGAAGAGATCGACGAGGACGAAGACCATATCGAGGAGACCCCCGGGGGCTGGACGCCGTGAGCCAGGCCGCCAGGGCGTTTTCAAACGCCCGCCGCATCGTGTTCAAGGTCGGCTCCGCCCTGCTGGTCGACGCCGAGACGGGCCGAGCCGACCGCGCCTGGCTGGAGGCGTTCTGCGCCGACGCGGCCGCCCTGCGCGACGCCGGCAGGCAGGTGCTGGTGGTCTCGTCGGGCGCGGTCGCCCTGGGCCGCCGTCGCCTGGGCCTGACCGGTCGAAAGACGACCCTGCCCGAGAAGCAGGCCGCCGCCGCCGCCGGCCAGTCCCTGCTGATGCGCGCCTGGGAGGAAGCCTTCGAACCGCATGGCGTCGGCGTCGCCCAGATCCTGCTGACCCGCGACGACACCGAGACGCGCCGCCGCTGGCTGAACGCCCGCGCCACCACCGAGACCCTGATGGGCCTGGGCGTCGTGCCGGTGGTCAACGAGAATGACACGGTCGTCACCGAAGAGATCCGCTACGGCGACAACGACCGCCTGGCCGCCCGCGTGGCCCAGATGGCCGGCGCCGACCTGCTGGTGCTGCTGTCCGACATCGACGGCCTCTACACCGCCGATCCGCGCAAGAACCCGAACGCCGCGCACATCCCGCTGGTCAGCGAGATCACGCCAGAGATCGCCGGCATGGCCGAGGGCGCGAACGCCGCGGCGGGGGTCGGCACCGGCGGCATGGCCACCAAGATCGCCGCCGCCCGCATCGCCCGCGCCGCCGGCTGCGCCACGCTCATTACGCTAGGCTCGCGCCCGCGTCCGCTGGCCGCCATCGCCGACGGCGAGAAGGCCACGCTGATCGAGGCCAACGCCTCGCCCGCCGCCGCCTACAAGGCCTGGATCGCCGGCTCGCTGGCCCCGCAGGGCTGGGTCACGGTCGACGCCGGCGCGGCTGCCGCCCTCGCCTCGGGCAAAAGCCTGCTTTCGGCCGGGGTCCGCGCCATCGAAGGCCCGTTCGAGAAGGGCGACGCCGTCCGCGTCCGCGACGAGACCGGCCGCGAGGTCGCGCGGGGCCTGGTCCGCTATGACAGCGCCGACGCCCACCGCATCGCCGGCCTGCGCTCCGACGCCATCGAGGCCGAACTCGGATTTACCGAAGGCCCGATGATCCACGCGGATGATCTGGCCGTAGCTAACTAGACCGCACGCACGAGTATCCCCATGGCCTACCGATCCCTCCGCGAATTCATCGACGTCCTGGAGGCCAAGGGCGAACTGGTGCGCGTCAAGGAGCCCGTCTCCAGCGTGCTGGAGATGACCGAGATCCAGACGCGCCTGCTGGCCACGGGCGGCCCGGCGGTGCTGTTCGAGCATGTCCTGCTGCCCGACGGCTCGCGCTCGTCGATGCCCGCTCTGGCCAACCTGTTTGGCACGGTCAAGCGCGTGGCCATGGGCGTGACCCTGGGCGGCGAGCCGCGCGAGACGGCCGGCGAGTTGCGCGAGGTCGGCGAACTGCTCGCCTTCCTGCGCCAGCCTGCTCCGCCCAAGGGGCTGAAGGACGCCCTGGACATGCTGCCCCTGGCCAAGACCGTGATGGCCATGCGGCCGGGCACGGTTAAGAAGGCTCCGGTGCAGGAGGTCGTCCTGACCGGCGACCAGATCGACCTGACCCGGCTGCCGGTCCAGACCTGCTGGCCGGGCGAGCCCGCGCCGCTGATCACCTGGCCGCTGGTCGTCACCAAGGGTCCGGGCAAGGATCGCGAGGACGACTTCAACCTCGGCATCTATCGCATGCAGGTGCTGGGCAAGGATCGCTGCATCATGCGCTGGCTGGCCCATCGCGGCGGCGCCCAGCACTACGCCCGCCACAAGAAGGCGGGAAACAAGGATCCCCTGCCCGCCTGCGCGGTGCTGGGCGCGGATCCCGGCACCATCCTGGCCGCCGTGACGCCGGTGCCCGACACCCTGTCGGAGTACCAGTTCGCCGGCCTGCTGCGCGGCGCCAAGGTCGACCTCGTACCGGCCAAGACCGTGCCGCTGATGGTGCCCGCCCACGCCGAGATCGTCATCGAGGGCCACGTCCTGCTCGACGACTACGAGGACGAAGGCCCCTACGGCGACCACACCGGCTACTACAACAGCGTCGAGAAGTTCCCGGTCTTCCAGGTCAGCGCGATCACCATGCGCAAGGACCCGATCTACCTGACCACCTTCACCGGCCGGCCGCCGGACGAGCCCTCGGTGCTGGGCGAGGCGCTGAACGAGGTGTTCATCCCGCTGATCCGCCAGCAGTTCCCCGAGATCGTCGACTTCTGGCTACCGCCGGAGGGCTGCAGCTACCGCATCGCCGTGGTGTCGATGAAGAAGGCCTATCCCGGCCACGCCAAGCGCGTGATGCTGGGCGTCTGGAGCTATCTGCGCCAGTTCATGTACACCAAGTGGGTGATCGTCGTGGACCACGACATCAACGCCCGCGACTGGAAGGACGTGATGTGGGCGATCAGCACCAAGATGGATCCCGCCCGGGACATCACGGTGATCGAACACACGCCCATCGACTATCTGGACTTCGCCAGCCCCGAGAGCGGCCTCGGCTCCAAGATCGGCCTCGACGCCACCGACAAGTGGCCGCCCGAGACCAAGCGCGAATGGGGCCAGGAGATCCGCATGGATCAAGGCGTGGTCGACAAGGTCAGCGACATGTGGGGCCGGCTGGGTCTGCCTGGCGACGGCGCGCCGATCTGGAAATAAGTGGCCCGGCATGTTATTACTCCGTTCTAACGGAGAAGGTCATGTCCTCGGCTATCCGCAAGATCGGTAACTCGGCGGGCGTCATCCTGCCCAAGCCGGTGCTGGAGACCCTCGGCGCCAAGCTGGGCGATCGCATCGAGTTCGTGGCGGAGGACGGCCGCGTCTTTCTTTCGCCCGTAAAAGCCGATCCGCGCGAGGGCTGGGCTGAGGCAGCAAAGGCCATCGCCGCCGAGGGTCTGACCGAAGAAGAGCGGGAGTGGCTGGACGCTCCCCTGACTGACGACAAGGACTGGGTTTGGTAACGCGCGGCGACATTTGGCTGGTTCGGCTGGATCCAACCGTCGGCAGCGAAATTCGAAAGACCCGTCCGTGCGTCGTGGTGTCCCCTGACGGGCTGAACCATCTCCCCGTGCATATTGTAGTCCCCATGACGACGGGCAGCCGCCCATCGCCTTTCCGGCCGATGGTTGAGTTCGCCGGAAGAAGTGGCCTGCTGCTGCCCGATCAGATCAAGTCGGTTGATCGAGAGCGTATGCTCCGTAAGGTCGGCGTCCTGGAGCCACCCGTGCTTTCTGAACTCCTCGACGTTTTAAGGCGCGTGTTCGAAGACTGACCCTCTTCCAGCGCCACCGTCATCCTGCTGTCCGCGAGTCCCGTCATGTCCCAACCGCCGCCCGCCAAAGCCCCTTGGGATCAACCCTTCCTGCCGCCGGCCCCGCATTGGCAGGGCGCCAGCCAGGCGCTGATCCGCGACAAGGCCGATCCTTGGGTGACGGCGTTCGAGGCCGACGCCGAGCATGACTTCTCGCCCAACTACGCCGACACCCGCGCCTGGTTCGATCGCCTGGACAAGGCCAGCAAGCTGATCCGCGTCGAGGACTTCGGCGTCTCGCCGCAGGGCCGCGCGATCTTCGCGGTGATCGCCAGCAAGGACGGCGAGACGCTGGATCCGAAGAAGCCGCTGCTGCTGGTCCAGTGCGGCATCCACCCCGGCGAGATCGACGGCAAGGACGCCGGCATGATGCTGCTGCGGGACATGGCCTTTCACGGCAAGGACGCGCTTCTGGACAAGGTCAATCTGGTCCTGATCCCGATCCTGTCGGTCGACGGCCATGAGCGGGCCAGCGCCTATTCGCGCCCCAACCAGCGCGGGCCGCGCATCCAGGGCTGGCGCAACACGGCCGCCAACCAGAACCTCAACCGCGACTTCATGAAGCTGGACCAGCCGGAGATGCAGGCGCTGAAGCGTCTGCAGGCCAAGTACAAGGCCGATCTCTATGTCGACGTCCACGTGACCGACGGCCTGGACTACCAGTACGACGTCACCTACGGCTTCAACGGCGAGAACGGCGTCTGGAACCGCTCGCCGGCCATCGCCCAGTGGCTGGACGACGTGCTCAAGCCGGTCATGAACCGCAGCCTGGAGGCCGAGGGCCACATCCCGGGCGAGCTGGTGTTCGGCATAGACGACCAGGATCCCAAGGCCGGCTTCAACGACGGGGGCCTGGGTGAGCGCTTCTCCAACGGCTGGGGCGCGGCCGCCCACGTCCCGACCATCCTGATCGAGAACCACAGCCTCAAGCCCCACGCCCAGCGCGTACTGGGAACCTATGTCTTCATCGAAACGGCCCTCAAGCTCTTAGCCGACAAGGGCGGCGACCTGCGCGCCGCCATCGCCGCCGACAGCGCCCTGCGGCCGGCCGAGATCCAGGCCAACTTCGTCTCCGACGACAAGCCCAGCTACACGCGTCACTTCAAGGGCATCAAGTACGAGACCTATGACAGCCCCGCCTCGGGCCGGAAGGAAATCCGCTGGCTAGGCGAAGCCGATCCCGAGATCTGGCAAACGCCCTTCTACGGCTCGCATTCGACGCTGAGCCTGAAGCGTCCAGTCGCCTACTACGTGCCCAGCTACCGCGCCGACATCATCGAGCGGCTGAGGCTGCACGGCGTGACGCTGGAAACCCTGCCGGCCGACAAGGTCGTGAACGTCGAGATGATCCGCCTGCTCGATCCCAAGCTGGCCGACCGCGCCAACGAGGGTCACGTCCAGATCAGCGTCGACAACGTCGTCGCGGAGACCCGCGCCTGGACCTTCCCGAAAGGCTCGATTCGCGTCCCCACCGACCAGCCGCTGGGCGACCTCGTGGTGCTGCTGCTGGAACCGCAGTCCAGCGAGAGCTTCTTCGCCTGGGGCATGGTCCCCGAGGTGCTGAGCCGCGTCGAATATATCGAGTCCTACGCCATCGCGCCGCTGGCCGAGAAGATGCTGGCCGCCGATCCCGCGCTCAAAGCCGAGTTCGAGGCCAAGCTGGCCGCCGAGCCAAGGTTCGCCGCCGATCCGGACGCGCGCCTGGCCTGGTTCTACGAGCGCACGCCCTTCTATGATGACCACTACCTGCTGTACCCGATCGCCCGCGAAGTCGCGCGATAGGCGGGTCGACTTGCCGACCATGGGCGGAAGGCCTCATATGGCGCCTTCGCCGAGCCTGTCCGCGCGAAGGCGCGGATAAACAGGCTCGGTTTATGTCAAAGAGCGTCATACCGCCGAAACCGGGACCACTTTCGGCTATGACGCTCTGGCGGCGGATTCGTCACTAGGGCTTGAATACCGATGGATACGATTGCTTCGGGCCACGCCGCCGCGTTGTGGGCCGGCCTGCACCTTTTCCTGCTGCTGATCCTGTCGCTGCTGGTCGTGCGCCTGCGCCAGAAGCACAAGGTGGCCCTGGGCGACGAAGGCATCCCGGAGCTGGCCCGCGCCATCCGCGCCTTCGGCAACGCCACCGAATACGTGCCGACCGGCGTCGCGGCCCTGGCCGTGCTGGCCGTGGCCGGCGCCTCGCCGCTGGCCATCCACGTGGTCGGCTTCATCCTGTTCGCCGGCCGCGCGATCCACGCCTTCGGCCTGTCCACCAACGGCGGCGCCTCGATCGGGCGCTCTGTCGGCATGGTGGCGACCTGGCTGGCCTACATCTTCGCGGGCGTGGCCCTGCTGCTGTCGGCGATCGGGTAGCGGACCGAACCCGCCTCCCCCGTTGCACCGGGGAGGCGATAAAGTCCATAAGACCGCATGGACGATAATCTGCTGCATGACGTGGTCGCCGCCGCGCGCAAGGCCGGGGCGGACGCCGCCGAAGCCGTCTTCGCCGAGCGCCAGTCGCTCTCCGTCTCGGTCCGCCTGGGCGAGCTGGAAGAGGTCGAGCGCGAAGAGGCCCGCGACCTTGGCCTGCGCGTCTTCATCGGTAGCCGCAGCGCCACCGTCTCCGGCTCCGACATCTCGGCCGAGGCGCGCGCCAAGCTGATCGAGCGCGCCGTCGCCATGGCCCGCCTGGCCCCGGAAGATCCCTATGCCAGCCTGGCGCAGCACGATCGCCTGGCCAAGGGTCCGTTCCCCGAGCTGGACCTGATCGACCCCTACGAGCCCACCGCCGAAACCCTGGAGACCCAGGCCCGTATCGCCGAGGCGCACGCCCGCGAGGTCAAGGGCGTGACCAATTCCGACGGCGGCTCGGCCACATGGTCGTCGTCGAAATGGGCGCTGGTGACCACCGCCGGCTTCCACGGGACCCATGCGGCCACCGGACACTCGATCTCGGCCTCGGCCATCGCCGGCGAGGGCGCGGGCATGGAGCGCGGCGGCGAGGGCCGCTCGGCCCGTCACTTCGGCGACCTGCCGGCCGCCGGCGACATCGGCATGGAGGCCGGCCGCCAGGCCGTGGCGCGCCTCAACCCGCGCAAGATCGCCTCGACGGTCGCGCCGGTGATCTTCGAAAACCGACTGGCGATGAGCCTGATCGGCCCCCTGCTGGGCGCGATCTCCGGCCCCTCGGTCGCACGGGGCGCCTCGTTCCTGAAGGACAGGCTGGGCCAGCGGATCTTCGCCCAGGGCGTCAACCTGCTGGAAGACCCGCACCGCGCGCGCGGCCTGGGCTCGGCCCCGTTCGACGACGAGGGCGTGGCCACGCAGGCCCGCGCCCTGATCGACGACGGCGTGCTGACCACCTGGCTGCTCAACACCAGCTCGGCCAAGCAGCTGGGCCTCGTCACCACCGGCCACGCCTCGCGCGGCCTCGCGGGTCCCTCCAGCGTCTCGACCCACAATCTGACGCTCCAGCCGGGCGCGCGGGATCTGGAGGGCCTGATGAAGGACGCAGGGACCGGCCTACTGGTCACCTCGATGTTCGGCCCCTCGCTGAACGGCAACACCGGCGACTGGTCGGTGGGCTGCTCGGGCGTCTGGTTCGAGAACGGCGAGAGCACCGGCCCGGTCACCGAGATCACCGTGGCCGGCAACCTGATCGACATCTACGCCCGCCTCGTGCTTGGCTCGGATCTGCGGTTCCGCGGCGCCAGCAACAGTCCGTCGATCCTGGTCGACGCGCTGGCGATCGCGGGCAAATGAACGATCTGGATCTGATCCTCCGAGCCGCCCGAGAGGCCGGCGAGCTGGCGCTCTCAGCGCGCGAGGGCGGTCTGAAGATCTGGTCCAAGGAGGGCGGCTCGCCGGTCACCGACGCGGACCTCGCCGTCGACACCCTGCTGAAGACCGGCCTCGGCGCCGAGCGCCCCGGCTACGGCTGGCTGTCGGAGGAGACGGTCGACGATCCGGCCCGCCTGACCACGGCCCGCCAGTTCGTCGTCGACCCCATCGACGGCACGGCCGCCTTCATGAGGGGCAAGCCGTGGTTCGCGGTGTCGATCGCCGTGGTCGAGAACGGCCAGCCCGTGGCCGGCGTCGTCCACGCTCCGGCGCTGAATGAGACCTACGCCGCCACGGTCGACGGTCCGGCGACCCTGAACGGCGTGATCATCGAGCCCAGCGCCACCCAGCGCCTGGAAGGCTCGGCCATGCTCGGCGACGCCAAGATGTTCGCCCACCCGGCCTGGCGCGAGCCCTGGCCGGACATGCGCATCGAGAGCCGCAATTCCATCGCCTACCGCATGTGCCTGGTCGCCGCCGGGACCTTCGACGCGGCCATCGCCCTGTCGCCCAAGAGCGAATGGGACGTCGCCGCCGCCGACCTGATCTGCCGCCGCGCCGGCGCGTGGCTCAGCGACCACAAGGGCCGGGATTTCGCCTATAATCGCCCCGTTCCGCTGGTTCCGAGCCTGGTTTGCGCCAATCGGACGCTTGCGCCATTGATCCTGTCGCGCGTCGGGCATATCGAGCTGCCATAAAACCAATTCCTCGCAGGAACTTGCTCCAAATGCCCGATAAGCAGCTTCTTCATATCGTCATTGGTGGCGAACTCTCGGACGTGGCGGGTGTCGAATTCCGCGACCTGTCCAAGGTCGAGTTCGTCGGCGCCTATCCCAGCTACGAAGACGCCCACAAGGCCTGGAAGGCCAAGGCCCAGGCGACCGTGGACAACGCCCACGCCCGCTATTTCATCATCCACGCCCACAAGCTGCTGGACCCGAGCGAGGGCTAAAACCCCCGCCTGACCTGCCGCGCAGGTCTGTCCGCCCCCAAAGGGGTGGCGGAGAAGATCTCTCCTCCCCCTTCTGGGGGAGGGGGACCGCCGAACGGCGGTGGAGGGGGTCAGCTCCGCCCCTACTCCCGCCGCAGAATCCTGTCCGTCAGCACCTTCCCCAGCATCCCCGCCCGGAAGGTCTTTTTCATCGCGACGGGATCATAGTCGTCGCTCTCGACCCATTCGCTGAACGTCAGCCCCTTGGGTTCGCCCCGCTCAAGATATTGCTCGAACACGTAGTCCAGCACGCCGGTGTTGCCGTGCTTGATGTGCAGGTAGCGCGGCGAGAGCTGCTTCATCGCCTCGCGGATCGGCAGGCCCAGGCGGTAGTGGGCGTAGAACACGCTCATGATCCCCGCCCGGTCCGCGCCCGACTTGCAGTGCATCAGGGCTGGATATTCGATCGTCTCGAACAGTTCCTTCGCCCCGCGCACCCGCTCGCGGATGGGGACCTCGCGCGAGGTGATGGTGAAGTCGACGAAGTTGAGGCCCAGGCGCTGGCAGGCGTCCTTCTCCAGCGCATAGAAGCTGCCGTCGAAGCCGCCGCGCAGGTTCACGATCGTCTTGATCCCCTGCTTCTTCCACCAGGCCAGCTGGAACGGCCAGGGCTGGTTGGCGCGGACCAGCTCGGGGCTGATCCAGTGGGCGTTCGAAAAGCCCAGGCGCAGATAGGCGTGGTCGTTCCACAGATAGTGGAGATAGGTCTTGAACCGGCCCCAGGGCGTGGCGAGGTCGAACTTGGCCAAGGCGGCGCGATCCTTCGGAAATTCCGAGCCTAGGTAAGGGTATCGGCCCTGAAAGGCAAAAGCCGCCCTCATGGCGTCGCTTTTCGTGGGCAGTGCGTCCGCCACGTCCTTGACAGCTCCGCCCACAAATCCGACCCCTCCGCCATGACCTCACCGGATGCTCAGCCCTCGAACCGCGCCCTGATGGGCCGGATGTGGCGCGAGTTCCTGAAACCCCGCTGGAAGGGCCTCGCGGTTTCGGTCGTCAGCGCCGCGATCGTGGCCGCGCTTTCGGTCAAGCTGGCCAAGATCATCGAGCCGGCCATCGACCAGCTGATCACCCATCCGCGCGCCGGCGCGATCTGGACCATTCCGCTGACCATCGCCGGCTTGGCCCTGGCGCGCGGCGTGTTCCAGGTCATCCAGGCCAATGTCATCAACCGCATCGGCAACGGCGTGGTCGGCGACATGCAGGTGCGCCTGTTCGGCCGCCTGGTGCGCTCGGACCTGCAGCGCCTGCGCGGCGCCCACTCCGGTTCCTATGTCGCCTCGGTGCTGTACGACGCCGGTCTGATCCGCGAGGCGGCGACCACCGGCGTGGTCAACTATGTCCGCGAAGCCCTGACCGTGGTCGGCGCGCTGCTGGCGATGTTCAGCCTGGAGCCGATCCTGGCCGCCGGCGTGCTGGTCGTCGCGCCGCTGGCCAGCCTGATCATCCGGAGCTTCTCGAAGCGCACCACCAAGGCCGCCAAGGGCGCCATGGGCGAGACCTCCAACCTCTCGACCGCGATCATGGAGAGCCTGGACGGGGTCAAGATCGTCAAGATGGAGAACCGCGAGGCCTATGAGGAGGCGCGGGTCGCCGCCGTGGTCGCGCGTCGCCAGCGCCACCTGATGAAGGGCAGCAACGCCCGCGCCATGGCCGCCCCGGCCACCGAGACCTTCACCACCTTCATCGTGGCCGTGGTCTTCGCCTATGCCGGCTGGCGCGCGACGACCGGCGCCTTGACCCTCGGCCCGTTCGCCCTGGCGCCGCTGACGGCCGGCGTGTTCTTCGCCTTCATGACCAGCCTCTTGATGGCCGCCCAGTCGCTGCGCCAGGTGGCCAACCTGCAGACCGTGTTCGCCGAGGGGCTGACCGCCGGCCGCCGCCTGTTCGCCGCCCTCGACGTCGCCCCGGCCATCGTCGACCCCGCCGACGCCAAGACCCTGCCGGCCGGCGACAGCGCCATCGCCTTCGACCACGTCAGCTTCGCCTATGGCGAGGACGCCCCGGCCCTGTCGGACGTCTCGATCACCGCGCGGAAGGGTGAGACCGTGGCCCTGGTCGGCCCCTCGGGCGGCGGCAAGAGCTCGATCCTCAACCTGATCCCGCGCTTCTACGACGTGACGGCCGGCGCGGTGACCATCGACGGCCACGACGTCCGGTCGGTGACCCTGGCCTCCTTGCGCGACCGCATCGCCCTGGTCACCCAGGAGCCGTTCCTGTTCGACGACAGCATCCGCGCCAACATCGCCTATGCCCGCCCCGACGCCAGCCAGCTGGAGATCGAGGCCGCCGCGCGTCAGGCCGCCGCCCACGACTTCATCCTGGAGCTGCCCGAGGGCTACGACACCGTCGTCGGCGAGGCCGGGGCGCGGCTGTCGGGCGGTCAGCGCCAGCGCATCGCCATCGCCCGCGCCTTCCTCAAGGACGCCCCGATCCTGCTGCTGGACGAGGCCACCAGCGCGCTCGACACCGAGAGCGAGGCCCAGGTCCAGGCGGCGCTGGAGCGGCTGATGGCCGGCCGCACCACGATCCTGATCGCCCACCGCCTGTCGACCGTGAAGAACGCCGACCGCCTCTACGTCATCGAGAAGGGGCGTGTCGTCGAGACCGGGACCCACGCCGAGCTGGTCCGCGCCGGCGGTCTCTACGCGCGCCTCGCCAAGGCTCAGGACCTCGACCACGCTTCGGAGGCCCCCGCCTTGGAGAAGGACGCTTGAGACCTCTGCGTTCGCCGTTCGTGATCTGGCTCCTGTCGTCGCTGTTCGCCGGCTATTCCAAGCTGGTCTACGCCACCCTGCGGATGACCGAGGAGGGCCGCGAGCAGGCCGAGGCGGTCTGGGCGCAAGGCCGCGAGACCGGCGTCGGCGCGATCCTGTGCTTCTGGCACTCGCGCATCCCGATGTCGCCGCTCAGCTGGCCGCAGGCGCCCGCCCAGCGCCAGGACATGCGCGCCCTGATCTCGCGCTCCAACGACGGCGAGTTCATCGCCCGCACGGTCGAGAAACTGGGCTTCCCGGCCATTCGCGGCTCGTCGGCCAAGAAGACCGACCTGGCCAAGAACAAGAACGGCGAGCAGGCCTTCCGCGACATGGTCCAGTGGGTCCGGGGCGGCGGCGGGATCGCCATCACCCCCGACGGCCCGCGCGGCCCGGCCGAGCACATGGAGAAGGGCACGCCCTCCCTGGCCCGCGTCACCGGCGCGCCGGTGATCTTCGTGGGTCTGGCCGCGAAGCCCTGCCTCCGCCTGGGCTCGTGGGACCAGACCGTGATTCCCCTGCCCTTCGCCAAGGCCGCCATGGTCTGGGACGGCCCGACCCGCGCCGGGCGCGCCGACGATGTCGACCAGTTGGTCGAAAGCTGGGCCGCGCGCCTCTCGGCCGTCACCCGCCGCGCCGAACATTTGGTGCAAGATTGATCCGGCTCGTCCTTGGTGGGATGTAGGACCCATGCCGCACGATCACTCCGGACACACCCACGACCACGATCATGATCATGATCACCACGATCATGCGCACGCTCACGGTCATGGGCACGACCATGGGCATCATGGGCACAGCCACGCGCCGAAGGATTTCGGCCGCGCCTTCGCGATCGGCACGGCGCTGAATCTGGGCTTCGTGCTGGTCGAGGCCGGCGCCGGCCTGATCACCCATTCGCTGGCCCTGCTGGCCGACGCCGGCCACAACCTGTCGGACGTGCTGGGCCTGCTGCTGGCCTGGGGCGCGGCGGTGCTGGCCAAGCGCGCGCCCAGCGCCCGCCGCACCTACGGCCTGCGCAAGGGCACCATCCTGGCCTCGCTGGGCAACGCCGCCCTGCTGCTGCTGGCTGTCGGCGCGATCGCCTGGGAGGCCATCCGCCGCTTCGCCACGCCCGAGCCGATCCAGACCGGCCCGGTGATGATCGTCGCCGCCATCGGCATCGTCATCAACACCGCCACGGCCCTGATGTTCATGAAGGGGAGCAAGGACGACCTGAACGTCCGCGGCGCCTTCCTGCACATGGCCGCCGACGCCGGCGTCTCGGCCGGGGTGGTGGTCGCGGCCTTCGCCATGGGCCTGACCGGCTGGCTGTGGCTGGACCCCGTGGTCAGCCTGGCCATCGTCGCGGTCATCGTGCTGGGCACCTGGGGCCTGCTGCGCGACTCGCTGGACATGGCCCTGGACGCCGCGCCGCGCGGGATCGACACCGGCAAGGTCCGCGCCTGGCTGGCCGCGCGCCCCGGCGTCAGCGAGGTTCACGACCTGCACATCTGGGCGATGAGCACGACCGAGACGGCTCTCACGGCTCATGTTGTCCGCCCGCTGGACGGCGACCACGACCAGTTCCTGCACGATGCGTGCGCGGAGCTGTCCCGCCAGTTCAAGATCGGCCACGTGACCATCCAGGTCGAGTCCAGCGCCGGCGCCCACGCCTGCGCCCTGGCGCCTGCCGATGTCGTTTAGGGGCGTGGTGTGATCCGGCCCTCCGCCCTGGCGCTCTACCGGGCCGCCACGGGCCTTCTCGAACCGCTCGCGCCTGCGCTGCTGGCCAGTCGGGCGCGCAAGGGCAAGGAAGATCCGGCGCGGATCGCCGAACGCCTGGCCAAGGCCCCGACCCCGCGTCCCGACGGACCGCTGGTCTGGCTGCACGGCGCCAGCGTCGGCGAGAGCCTGTCGATCCTGCCGCTGGTCGAGCGCCTGCGGGCCGAGCGTCCCGAGGTCGCGGTGCTGGTCACCTCGGGCACCACCACCTCGGCCGCCCTGCTGGCCAGGCGCCTGCCGGCCGGCGCGATCCATCAATACGTCCCGATCGACGCCCCCGGCGCGGCGCGGCGGTTCATCGCCCGCTGGAAGCCCAGCCTGGCCGTGTTCGTCGAGAGCGAGCTGTGGCCGAACCTGTTGCTGGAGGCCAAGGCCGCCGGGACGCGTCTGGCCCTGGTCTCGGCCAAGCTGTCCGACCGCAGCTTCGCCAGCTGGCAAAGGCGTCCCGACGCCGCCCGCCTGTTGCTGTCGAACTTCGACCTGATCCTGGCCCAGGACGCGCGCGCCCACGAACGCTTCGAGATCCTGGGCGGCCAGGTCGCCGGCGAGGCCGACCTGAAGTTCGGCGCCGCGCCGCTGCCGGCGGACGAGGCCACCCTGGTCGCCGAACGCGCCCGCTTCCCGCGTCCGCCCCTGCTGATCGCCAGCACCCATCCGGGCGAGGATGAGATCGCGCTGGACGCCATCGCCGCTTTGCCCGACAGGCCGCCCGTCGTCCTGGCCCCACGCCACGTCGAGCGTGGTCCGGCGATCGTCGCGTTGGCCAAGGCCCGGGGCTTCACCGCCAGCCTGCGCGGTCATCCCAGCGACACCGCCGACATCCTCGTCGCCGACACCCTGGGCGAGATGGGCCTGTGGTTCCGCCTGGCCGAAACCTCGGTCATCGCCGGCAGCCTGGTCCCCGACATCGGCGGCCACAACCCGCTGGAGGCCGCGCGGCTGGGCTGCCCGGCCATCAGCGGCCCGTTCGTCGACAACTGGACCTCGGCCTTCGCGGGCCTGGACGCGGCCCGCGGCGTGGTCATGACCTCGCCGGAAGCCTTAAGCGACGCGATCGCCGCCGACCTCGCCGATCCTATCGCCGCCCAGGCCCGCGCCGCCCGCGCCCGCGCCTTCGTCGACGCCCGCGACGCCGAGGCCCGCGCCGGCCTTTCCCGCATCCTCGAGCTGGTCCCCAAGATAGCCTCATGAAACTCGGCACGCCCCGCTGGTGGTATGTGAAGAGCGGCGGCCCCGCCCCGCTGACCCGCGCCCTGCTGACCCCGCTGTCGTGGATCTGGGCCGACGCCACCCGTCGCCGCATCGCCCGCACCACGCCCGCCATCGTCGGCGCGCCGGTGATCTGCGTCGGCAACGTCACCATGGGCGGGGCGGGCAAGACGCCGATCGTCCGCGAGCTGCTGCTGATCCTGACCCGCCGGGGCGTCGCGGCCCACGGCCTGTCGCGCGGTTATGGTGGCAAGTCCAAGGGTCCGACCCGCGTCGACACGGCGCGCCACACGGCCAGGGACGTCGGCGACGAGCCGCTGATGCTGGCCCAGGACTTTCCGATGTGGGTGGCGGTCGACCGCGTCGCCGGCGCCAAGGCGGCGGTGCGCTGCGGGGCCCAGGCCATCGTCATGGACGACGGCCACCAGAACCCGACCGTCAAGAAGGCCCTGTCCCTGGTCGTGGTCGACGGCGAGACGCGCGGCGGCGAGTGGCCGTTCGGCGACGGCCGCGTCTTCCCCGCCGGCCCGATGCGCGAACCGCTGAAGGTGGGGCTGTCGCGCGCCGACGCGGTGATCGTGCTGCTGCCGATCGACGTGGCCCAGCCCGACTTCGACCTGCTGGTCCAGTTCGGCGACATGCCGGTGCTGGTGGCCCGCCTGGAAGCCGCCGCCCCCGTGCCCAAGGGCCCGCAGGTCGGCTTCGCCGGCATCGGCAAGCCCTGGAAGGTCGAGAAGGCCCTGACCGCCGCCGGCTGCCAGCTGGTCGACTTCGCCCCGTTCCCCGACCACGGCGAGTACGACGAGGCGACGCTGAAGATGCTGGAGAGCCGCGCCCAGGCTTATGGCGCGGGCCTGGTGACCACCGAGAAGGACTGGGTCCGCCTGCCGGCCAAGTGGCGCGAGAAGATCACGCCCTGGCCGGTCCGCGCCCGCTTCGACGACGAGGCCGCCGTCGAGGACCTGCTGGCGAAGGCGGGCTTGTAGCCTACTTGTAGACCACCCCGCCCTTGATCACCGACGTCACGTGCCGCAGCACCGTCACGTCGCTCAGGGGGTCGCCCTTCACCGCGATCAGGTCCGCCGCCTTGCCGGGGGCCAGGCTGCCGATTTCGCTGCTCAGCGAGAAATGGTCGGCCGCGTTGACCGTCGCGGTCTGGATGGCTTCCAGCGGCGTCAGACCCGCCTTGACCAGCAGGGCGAACTCGCCGGCGTTGTCGCCATGGGCGCTGACGCCCGTGTCGGTGCCGAACGCGATCTTGACCCCGCCCTCGTGCGCCCGCTTGGCCATGGCCAGCATTTTCGGGCCGGCCTCCAGGGCCTTGGCCGTCTGGTTGGGCGTGAGGAAGTTGTTCGGGCTAGAGGCGATCCGGTAGACGAAGTCGCCGGCCATCAGGGTGGGGATCAGATAGGCGCCGTTCTTCTTGAAGAGGGCGATGCTGTCGCCGTCCAGATAGGTGCCGTGCTCGATCGAGTCGCCGCCGGCCCGCAGGAAGCTGTTGACGCCGTCGACGCCGTGGGCGTGGGCGGTGACCCTGCGGCCCATACGGTGGGCGGCGTCGACGATGGCCTTCAGCTCGTCGTCGGAGAACTGCTGCGAGAGGCCCGCGGCGGTGTTGGAGAGAACGCCCCCCGTGGCGGTGATCTTGATGATGTCGGCGCCCAGCCAGACCTGCTCGCGCGTGGCGCGGCGGCAGTCGTCGGCGCCCGAGCACACCGAGGTCGGCCGCAGCACGTGCATGACCTCCTCGCTATAGCCGTTGACGTCGGCGTGGCCGCCGTGGATCGACACGGCCGAGCCGGCGGCGATGATCCGGGGACCCGCCACGTCGCCGCGCCTGATCCCGTCGCGCAGGGCGAAGATCGCCTTGTTGTCGGCCCCGAGGTCCGCGACCGTGGTGAAGCCGGCCATCAGCGTCTTGCGCGCGAAGCCGGCCCCGACCATGGCCTCGTCGGCGGGCCCGCGCGTCACCGCGTTGAGGCGCGAATTGGGGCTCTGCTCGTGGGTCAGGTGGACGTGGCTGTCGATCAGCCCCGGCAGGACGAAGCTGTCCTTCAGGTCGACGACCTTGCCGCCGGGCTCGGCGACATAGCCATCGACGATCCTGGTGACCTTGCCGTTCTCCAGCACCAGGGTCTTGGCCGTCTCGACCTTGCCGGTGGCCGGGTCGGCCAGCAGCTTGCCGGCCTGGACAAAGACGGTTTCGGCGCGGGCGACGCCGGAGAGCGCCCCGGCCAGAGCCCCAGCCAAAGCAAAGGCGCAGACGCCCGTCAGCAGTTTCTTCATCGGTCGCTAGGCCCCCGCCTTCTGCGCGAACGACCAGGCCCCCTTGGCCAGGATCGGCACGCGCGCCTCCATCAGCTGCGCATGGGCGCTGGCGGCGGTGCCGTCACGGACGCGGCCGACGATGCCCTGGCAGATGCCGGCCAGTCTGAAGAGGTTGTAGCTGAAATACCAGTCCAGCTCGGGCAGGCCGTCGCGGCCGGTGGCCTTGCAGTAGCGCTCGACCGCCTCGGGAATGGTCGGGATGCCGTAGGCCGTCAGGTCCTCGACGCCGGAAAGGCCGCCGCGCTGGTCGGACGGCATCACCCAGTTCATCAGGAAATAGCTGAAATCGGCCAGGGGGTTGCCCAGGGTCGACAGCTCCCAGTCCAGCACGGCGATGACGCGCGGCTCGGTGGGATGCAGGATCATGTTGTCGAGGCGGTAGTCGCCATGGACGATCGAGGTCTTGTCGTCGACCGGGCAGCTCTTGGGCAGCCAGTCGATCAGCTGGTCCATCTCGTCGATCTTGGTCGTCTCGCTGGCCCGGTACTGCTTGGTCCAGCGGTCGATCTGGCGGGCGAAATAGTTACCGGGCTTGCCGTAGTCGGCCAGGCCGACGGCGGCGTAGTCGACATTGTGCAAGGCGGCCAGGGTGTCGATCTGGGCCTCGTAGATCGCCCGGCGCTCAGCGGGCTGGTAGTCGGGCAGGGTTCCGTCCCACAGGATCCGGCCCTCGACGTTCTCCATCACGTAGAAGATCGTGCCGATGACGTCCTCGTCCATGCACAGGGCATAGGCCTTGGCGACGGGGAAGTCGGCCTTGTTCAGGCCCGAGATCACCTTGTATTCGCGGTCGACGGCGTGGGCGCTGGGCAGCAGCTTGCCCGGCGGCTTGCGGCGCAGGACGTATTTCTTGCCCGGCGTGACCAGCTGGTAGGTCGGGTTCGACTGGCCGCCCTTGAACTGGCGGACCTCCAGAGGACCGGCATAGCCCTCGACGTTCGCTTCCAGCCAGGCGGCCAGCCTGGCCTCATCGATCGCGTGGCGCGGGTCGACCGGCTTGGTGCCCGAGTTCAGGTCCTGGGCGGACTGTTCGGCGGCTTCGGCCATGGCGGTTCTCCCCAACGCTTGTTTGAACGGGGAGTTTAGAGGGTGAAGCGCGGGGCGCAAGCCTAGTGCTGCTTAAGCGCCCGCCAGCCGATGTCGCGGCGATAGAAGCCGCCTTCCAGCGAGATCGTCCCCAACGCCGCATAGGCCACGTCGCGGGCCTCGCTCAGGGTCGCGCCCAGAGCGCAGACGTTCAGCACCCGACCGCCCGAGGCCCGCAGGCTCCCTTCGGCGTCGCGGGTCGTGCCGGCGTGGAAGACCACGGCCTCGTCGCCGAAGTCCCCCTCGGCGCCCTGGATCAGGCCGCCGGTCTTGGGGGCGTCGGGATAGCCCTCGGCGGCCAGGACCACGCAGATCGCCGCCTCATCGCGCCACTTCGGCGGCTCGGCCTGAGCCAGCTCGCCCTTGGCCGCGGCCAGCAGGATCGGGACGATGTCGCTGTCCAGGCGCAGCATCAGGGTCTGACACTCGGGGTCGCCGAAGCGGGCGTTGTATTCCACGAGCTTCGGACCCGCGGGCGTCAGCATCAGGCCGGCATAGAGCACGCCGACATACGGATTGCCCTCGGCGGCCATGCCCTCGACGGTCGGCACGATCAGCTCGCGCCAGGCCTGGTCGATCAGGGCGTCGGTCAGGACGGGCGGCGGGGAATAGGTGCCCATGCCGCCGGTGTTGGGGCCTTCGTCGCCGTCGTAGGCGCGCTTGTGGTCCTGGGCCGCGCCGAAGAAGACCGAAGTCTCGCCATCGCAGATCGCGAACAGCGAGGCCTCCTCGCCGTGCATGAATTCCTCGATCACCACCCGCGCGCCGGCCGAGCCGAAGCGGCCGCCCAGCATGTCGAGCACGGCGGCGTCGGCCTGATCCCTCGTCGCGGCGATGACCACGCCCTTGCCGGCCGCCAGGCCGTCGGCCTTGATCACGAACGGCGCCTCCAGAGTGTCGAGGAAGGCGCCGGCCGAGGCCGCGTCCTCGAACACGCCATAGGCCGCCGTCGGCAGGCCATGGCGCTGGCAGAAGTCCTTGGTGAAGGCCTTGGAGGTCTCCAACTGGGCCGCGCGCTGGCTGGCGCCGAAGCAGGGGATGCCGACCCCTGCCAGCTTGTCGGCCAGGCCGACCTCCAGCGCCGATTCCGGGCCGACCACCACGAGGTCCGCGCCGATCTCCCGGGCCAGAGCCACCAGGCCGTCGGCGTCGGTCGCCTTGACGTTCCGCAGCTCGGCGACGGCTGCGACGCCAGGGTTGCCCGGGGCGGCGACGAGGCGGCCGCACAGCGGCGACTGGGCGATCTTCCAGGCCAGGGCGTGCTCGCGCCCGCCGGACCCGACGAGGAGGATGGTCAGCTTTTCCATGAGCGCGGGGTGTGGCGCGCGCGGCCCGGCGGGTCAAGGCCGAACGGCGCGCGCCTCGCGCTCAGGCATAGTCGCGGAAATCGGCGTCGGCCTCGTCCGGTCCGCCCTGGGTCAGATCCAGGGCGAAGCCGGCGACGCGGGCCTGCTGGGTCGCGACCGCGCGGGCCGGGGCCTTGCGGGCCGGCGCGGCCGGACGCTTGACGGCGGCGCGGACCGGCGCCCGGCGCCCGCGCTCTTCGTCGCCCGTGCGGAAGTAGGCGATCGAGGCCTGCAGTTCATCGGCCTGGGCGGCGAGCTCTTCCGAGGTGGCCGACATCTCTTCCGAGGCGCTGGCGTTCTGCTGGGTGACCTTGTCCAACTGCTGGATGGCCTCGTTGATCTGCGAGGAGCCGATGTCCTGCTCGCGGCAGGCGGCGCTGATCTCGGCGACCAGTTCGGCCGTCTTGCGGATGTTCGGCACCAGGCTGGTCAGCATCTCGCCGGCCGACTGGGCGGCCTTGACGGTGTCGGACGACACGGCGCTGATCTCGGACGCGGCGATTTGCGAGCGCTCGGCCAGCTTGCGCACCTCCGAAGCCACGACCGCGAAGCCACGGCCATGTTCGCCAGCGCGGGCGGCCTCGACGGCGGCGTTCAGGGCCAGCAGGTCGGTCTGGCGGGCGATCTCCTGAACGATCGTGATCTTCTCGGCGATGGTCTGCATGGCGTCGACGGCCTTGTTGACAGCCATGCCCGAAGTCTCTGCGTCGATCGCCGACTGGCGGGCGATCTTCTCGGTCTGGGTGGCGTTGTCGGCGTTCTGCTTGATGTTGGCGGCCATTTCTTCCATCGAGGCCGAGGCCTGCTCGGCGGCGGAAGCCTGCTCGGTGGCGCCCTGGCTCATCTGCTCAGAGGTCGCCGAAAGCTCCTGGCTGCCGGCCGAGACGTTCTCCGAGGCCGTGATCGCGTCGCCGACCACGCCGCGCAGGCGCGCGATCATCCGTTCCAGCGCCAGGCCCATGATGTCCTTGTCCGACAGCGGCTTGACCTGGACGGTGAGATCGCCGTCGGCGACCTTGTCGGCGACATCCGCGCTCTGGCGCAGATTGACGACCATGCCGCGCAGAGAATGGCCCATGACGTCCCTGTCCGACAGCGGCTTGACCTCGACCGACAGGTCGCCGGAGGCTACCTTGTCGGCGAGCGAGGCCGTGGCGCGCAGATTCACGGTCATCCGGTTGATGGTCTCGACCAGGTCCTTGATCTCGTCATTGGCCTTGACGGTCACGTTCTGATCGAGGTCGCCGAGGGCCACCGCCTTGGCCAGGCCATCGATCTTCCCAAAGCCCTGCGCGATGGTGCGGCCGATCCAGATGGCGGCGCCGGCGCCGATCAGGATGGATGCGAGAACCAGCACGATCAGGGCGTTGCGCGACGTCGCATAGGCGTGCTCGCTAGCGGTCACCGATGCCCGCAAGCGCGCCTCCTGAGACTCGACCAGATCATCGACCGCCTGGGTGATATTGTTGGTGATCTTACGTTGGGAGGTGCTCATTTGCTCCAGAGCGCGGTCGCGATGTCCGCCCAGGATATCGCTGCGCAAGGTCTCGTCGCTTTCGGCGTAGAGAGTCCAGCCCCGCGCCAAGGCCTCCCATTTGGCCTTACCCTCGTCGCTGGCGTTGCCGAGCCCAGCTTCCAAAAGCTTCTGGGCCTTTTGCTTGTTAGCCTCGGCGTTGGCGTTCTGGCTCCGCAGTTCCTCGGCGTCGTTCGCCAAGGCCATGTTCTTCTGCGCCCGGCCGATTTGCAGCAATGCAATGCTGAGCCCCTGGCTCCGCCGCAGCTGCTCGACAGGTCCTTGGACCATCGCCTTCTGACCGGCGTTCAACAGCCACAGTTCGCGGACGCCGAACAGGGTCGCGCCCGCCATCATCAGAATGAGCGCCCCTATGGTCAGGGTAAGTTTGAGCTTGATCGTCATACGCATGGAAGACTCCGGCCAGCTTCGGGCCTTGGCTGAGGAAATGGAAAAGCAGCGGAAGGAATCTCTATTCTTCTTCATAGCGACATGGAGACAATCCCCCTGATCTCCACGCCCACTTTCAGGTGCGATAAATTGAGCACTTCGATCACTAAATTGCGAACAAGCGTTTCGATAATCTTCTATGCCTAAGCGGACTTACTCATGACCCGTCGACGACAAACTTCCGCACTGCCCCGGATAGACCCAAGGCACGCGATAATTACTTCTCGAGGTTCAGTCGCGCGCGGTTAACGGGCCATGAATTCAACAACCCAAGGGCAGCGACATTCTGCCTCACCACCCTCAGGCGAAGTCGCGGCTTCGTTGCGAAAACACGTCAGGCTACCCGCCGCGGCGCCGCGGCGGGCGCGGCCCGGCCAAAACAAAAAACCGCGCGCCAGGATATGGCGCGCGGTCTCTTGGTCTCTCGATCTCGGGCGACGGCCGCCGATGGCCCGTCAGGCGGCGTCCAGGTCCAGGGAGTAACCCGCCGAACGGACCGTGCGGATCGGGTCGCCGTCCGACGTGCCGTTCAGCGCCTTGCGAAGGCGGCCGATATGGACGTCGACCGTGCGGGCCTCGACATAGACATCCGAGCCCCAGACGGCGTCCAGCAGCTGTTCGCGGCTGAACACCCGGCCCGGGTGCTGCATCAGATAGTCCAGCAGGCGGAACTCGGTCGGGCCGAGATGGATCTCCTTGCCGCTTCGCTTCACGCGGTGGGCGACCCGGTCGATGACGATGTCGCCGACCGTGATGCGGTCATCGGCCAGACCCGGACGGATCCGGCGCAGCACCGCGCGGACGCGGGCGGTCAGCTCGACCATCGAGAACGGCTTGACCACGTAGTCGTCGGCGCCGGTGTCGAGGCCGCGGATGCGGTCGCTCTCCTCGCCGCGCGCCGTCAGCATGATGATCGGCACGTTGCGGGTTTCCGACCGGCCGCGCAGGCGGCGGCAGACCTCGATTCCCGAGACCTTGGGTAGCATCCAGTCAAGGATGACCAGGTCCGGGGCCCGCTCGTTGGCCATGATCAGCGCTTCCTCGCCATCTCCGGCCACGCCGACGCGATAGCCTTCCTTGTCGAGGTTGTAGTGCAGCAGCGTGGCCAGGGCGTCTTCGTCCTCGACCACCAGAACGTACGGAGTCACTTCAGGCCGCCCCTAAGTTATTATTGCGAGAGCACGTCCAGCTTCGGGCGCTGCGAGATCAGCTCGTCGCCCGTCAGCTCGAAGTGGATGATTTCAGCGATGTTGGTGGCGTGGTCACCGATGCGCTCGAGGTTCTTGGCCACGAACAGCAGGTGGGCGCAGGCGTTGATCGTGCGCGGGTCGCCCATCATGTAGGTGAGCAGTTCACGGAAGATCGAGTTGTAGTGCTCGTCGACTTCCTCGTCGCGGCTCCACACGCCGATGGCGCGCTGCAGGTCCGAGCTCGTATAGGCGTCCAGAACGTCCTTCAGGCGGCTCTGCACCAGGCGGCCCATGCGCTCGATCGAGCGGGTCAGGGCGGTCATCGGGTCGGCCTCGGTCAGGATCAGCGCGCGCTTGCCGATGTTCTTGGCCATGTCGCCGCAGCGCTCGAGGCTCATCGAGATCTTCAGGGCCGCGACGGCGTGACGCAGGTCCACGGCCATCGGCTGGCGCAGGGCGATCAGCTTGAAGGCCTTGCGCTCGATCTCGGCCTGGAGGACGTCCAGGCGCTCGTCGCCAGCGACCACGGCCTGAGCGAGAGGCCCGTCGCGACGGGCGATGGCGGCGATGCAGTCGGCCACCTGGGCCTCGACCAGGCCGCCCATGCGGGTGACCTCGGCCGTGAGGTGGGCCAACTCTTCGCCGTACGACTTGACGGTATGTTCAGTCATCTGTGTCGCTCCCGCGCGCCTGGTTAGCCGAAGCGGCCGGTGATGTAGTCCTGGGTGCGGCTGTCGCGAGGATTGGTGAACATCTCCTCGGTCGGACCGCTCTCCACCAGCTTGCCGAGGTGGAAGAAGGCCGTGCGTTGCGAGACGCGGGCGGCCTGGGCCATCGAGTGGGTGACGATGACGATGCAGAACTGGCTGCGCAGCTCGTCGATCAGCTCCTCGATCTTGGCGGTGGCGATCGGATCGAGCGCCGAGCAGGGCTCGTCCATCAGGATCACTTCCGGCGACACGGCGATGGCGCGGGCGATCACCAGGCGCTGCTGCTGGCCGCCCGACAAACCCGTGCCCGGCTGGTGCAGACGGTCGGCGACCTCGTTCCACAGGCCGGCCTTCTTCAGGCTGCTCTCGACGATGGCCTCCAGCTCGGCCTTGCCGGTGGCCAGGCCGTGGATCTTGGGGCCGTAGGCGACGTTCTCGAAGATCGTCTTCGGAAAGGGGTTCGGCTTCTGGAACACCATGCCGACCCGCGAACGCAGGACCACGGGGTCGACGCTCTTGGCGTTGACGTCCGAACCGTCGATCTCGATCACGCCTTCGACACGGGCCGAGGGAATGGTGTCGTTCATGCGGTTGATGCAGCGCAGGAAGGTCGACTTGCCGCAGCCCGACGGGCCGATGAAGGCGGTGACCGACTTGGCCGGGATGTCGATGTTGACGTCGAACAGCGCCTGCTTGTCGCCGTAGAAGACCTTGACGTCGCGCGCCTTGATCTTGGCCTCGCCGACCGAGGCGGCGGCCTGGGCGTGCGAGACGGTGGTGTGGATCACCGGCGTGTGGGCGTTGTCGTCGGGGCTTTGGACGGTCATGGCGTGTCCGCGGAGAAGGGGCGAAGCGTTGGGGTTCAGGATCAGGGTCATGTGAAACCTACCAGCGGCGTTCGAAGCGGCGGCGCAGGATGACGGCCGCGGCGTTCATGACGATCATGAAGACGAGCAGGACGATGATGGCGGCGGCCGTGCGTTCATGGAAGGCCCGCTCGGAAGCGTTCTCCCAGATGAACACCTGGACCGGCAGCACGGTGGCCGCGCCGGTGAAGCCTTCCGGCACGCCGGGCACGAACGAGACCATGCCGATCATCAGCAGCGGGGCCGTCTCGCCCAGGGCGTGAGCCAGCGACAGGATGGCGCCGGTCATCACGCCGGGCATGGCCAGCGGCAGCACGTGGTGGAAGACCGTCTGGGTCTTCGACGCGCCGACGCCGAGGGCGGCTTCGCGGATCGAGGGCGGCACGGCCTTCAGCGCCGAGCGGGTGGCGATGATCACGGTGGGCAGAGCCATCAGGGCCAGCACGAGACCGCCGACCAGGGGCGAACTGCGCGGCACGTGCAGCCAGTTGATGAACAGGGCCAGGCCCAGCAGGCCGTAGACGATCGACGGCACGGCCGCGAGGTTGTTGATGTTGACCTCGATGATGTCCGTCCAGCGGTTCTTCGGGGCGAACTCTTCCAGATAGGTGGCCGCCATCACGCCGACCGGCACGGCGATCAGAGCGGTGATGATCAGCATCATGGCCGAGCCGACCACCGCGCCCAGCACGCCGGCCTGCTCGGGCTCGGTCGAGTCGGAATGGGTGAAGAAGGCGAAGTTGAAGCCCGACTTCACCGAGCCGTCCTTCTCGAGCTTGTCCAGCCAGTCCAGCTGCTGGTTGTCGAGCTTGCGGTCGCCCTCGGCGGTCGAGCGCTTGATCTCGCCCTTGAAATAGAGGTCGGCGTCGGCCTTCAGCGGGCCGGTGACGGTGATCGTCTTGCCGATCAGCGACTGGTCGGCCTTCAGCTTGTTCAGCAGCTGGAAGCCGAAGTCGCGCGACAGCAGATCCTGGACCTTGGTCGACGTGGTGCCCAGGTCGTCGTCCTGCACGCCCAGTTTCTTCATCATCGCCTCGGCGACGATATAGTCGTAATTGACGCCCGAGAGGTCCGAGCGGTCGATACGATCCGGGTTCAGGTAGACCGGCACGCTGAGCGTGTGGGTCTCGAAGGTCGTGTAGCCCTGGGCCACGATGCGGCCGACCAGCACCACCAGGAAGATCAGCGCGACGATGATCGCGGCCAGACCCTGGGCCTTGAAGGTGCGCTCGGCGGCGTGGCGCTTCTTCAGCCGGGCCTGCATGGCTGTCGAGGCGGCGGAGCGCGGGGCGGCCGCGCCGAGGGTCGCGTCAGTCATATTGTTCCCGGTACTTCTGGACGATGCGCAGGGCGACGATGTTCAGGCAGAGCGTCACCACGAACAGGGTGAGGCCCAGGCCGAAGGCCGACAGCGTCTTGGGACTGTCGAATTCCTGGTCGCCGGTCAGCAGGGTGACGATCTGGACGGTGACCGTGGTCACGGTGTCGAGCGGGTTGATCGTCATCTTGGCCTGCAGGCCGGCGGCCATGGTCACGATCATGGTCTCGCCGACAGCGCGGGACACGGCCAGCAGCATGGCGGCCATGATGCCGGGCAGGGCGGCCGGCAGGACGACCTTCTTGACCGTCTCCGACTTGGTGGCGCCCATCGCGTAGCTGCCGTCGCGCAGCGACTGCGGCACGGCGTTGATGATGTCGTCCGACAGCGAGGAGACGAACGGGATCAGCATGATCCCCATCACCACCCCGGCCACCAGGGCCATCTGGTTCTGGACTTCCATCAGGTAGGTGGCGAGCGGGCCGGGCGGCAGGGCCGCGCCGATGGCGTTGAAGCCGGCGCGGAAGATCGGCCCCACGGTCAGGGCGGCGAAGAAGCCGTAGACCACGGTCGGGACGCCCGCCAGAATCTCCAGCAGCGGCTTGACCACGCCGCGCACGGTGCGGCTGGCGTATTCCGAGAGGTAGATCGCCGAGTAGAGGCCGACCGGAGCCGCCACCAGCATGGCGATGAACATGATCAGGAAGGTGCCGGCGAACAGCGGCACGGCCCCGAAGGCGCCCGCCGAGGCGACCTGATCGGCGCGCATGGCGATCTGCGGGCTCCACTCGGTGCCGAACAGGAACGACAGCGGGTTGACGCTCTGGAAGAAGCGCCAGCTTTCCCAGACCAGCGAGAGCACGATGCCCAGGGTGGTCAGGACGGCCGCGACCGAGCAGCCGATCAGCAGGATGCTGGTCCAGCCCTCGACCCGGTTGCGGGCCCGGAAATCGGGCTTGATGCGCGGGAAGGCCAGCAGGAAACCCGCCAGGGCCAGCACGCCGGCGCCGGCCAGCATGCCGACGTTCAAGGTCATCCCGATGCGCTTGGCTTCGGCGACCTTGGCGTCCAGCGCCACCTTCAGGTCGCCTTCGTAGGCGACCTCCGACGGGGCCTGCTTGGCGGCGATCGCGTGGGCGTCGCTGAAGAAGACGTTCTGACGGTCCGGATCCAGGGCCGAGACGGCCGCCGGACGCGTGGTCTTCAGCATCGCGTCCTCGACGCGGCCGCCGAAGGCGGTCCCCAGCAGCAGCAACAGCGCGGCGGGAACGCCGGCCCACAGGGCGGCATAGGTCCCGTAGTAGTCCGGCAGGGAGTGGAGGACGCGGGCGCGGCCTCCCGCGGCGGCCACGGCGCGACGACGTCCGGCGGCGAAAGCCAGGCTGGAAAACAGCGTCAAGACGATGAGCGAGAGCCAGGTCAGCATGCGTGAGGCTAATCTTGCGCGAAGTGTGTCGAAGGCCCCGCACGATCGCGCGCCTTCCCCCGTCCCGATCTATGCCGGGCGGGCACTGAGCTTATGCGACGGATATGTGACAGTTTGACGACAGCGCCCCGTTCGCCGCGCGCGTTTCTTCGGCCGGAGGATCGACGGGTGGCGTGACATGGGTTCGAGACCGCGGCGCTCGGCTGGAGGGTCAGGCCTCGGTGGTCACGGGCGGAGGCGGCGCGATCTCGGCCCCGGCCTTGGCCATCGGCAGGTAGACCCCGAACGTGGCGCCCTCGCCTTGGACGCTCTCGACCGTCAGCCCGCCGCGATGGCGGTTCATGATGTGCTTGACGATCGCCAGGCCCAGACCGGTGCCCGAGCGGTCGCCGCTCTTCTGGCCCTCGACCCTGTAGAAGCGCTCGGTCAGGCGCGGCAGGTGCTCGCGCGCCAGGCCGGGCCCCCGGTCGGTGACGCGCAGCACGGCGTAGCGCTCGGTCGTGTCGTGGTCCGGGGTCAGCAGCGACATCCGCGCGGCGGCCGGGTCACGGGCGGCGGCGGCGGCCTCGGCGGACAGGCCGGGGAAGATCTCGACCCGCACCGTCCCGCCCTTGGGCGTATATTTGATGGCGTTGTCGATCAGGTTCTGGATCACCTGGATGATCTGGTCGCGATCGCCGTCGACCACCGCGCCGCCGCGCGGCGGCAGGACAGGATCGAAGGCGACCTGCTTGTCGCGGGCCTGCGGAGCGAGGGCGTCGATCACGTCGACCGCCGCCATGGCCAGGTCCACCCGGCCCAGTGGCGCGATGTGCTCGTTCAGCTCGATCCGCGACAGGCTCATCAGGTCGTCGATCAGACGCGACATGCGCTCGGCCTGGGCCAGCATGATCCCCAGGAACTTGTCGCGGGCGCCCGGATCGTCCTTGGCGTGGCCCCGCAGGGTCTCGATGAAGCCCGACAGCGAGGCCAGCGGCGTGCGCAGTTCGTGGCTGGCGTTGGCCAGGAAATCGGCGCGGGTGCGTTCGCTGCGGCGGGCGTCGGTCTCGTCGCGCAGGGCCAGCAGGGCCAGGCGCGAGCGGCCGTTGGTCTCGCGCAGCGGCCGGGTGTGGGCCAGCCAGGCCCGGCCTTGGGTTCCGCCGGTCTCGAACTCGGCCACGCCCTCGACGCCGCCAAACAGCGCCTCATCCACGGCCTCCAGCACGCGCGGATTGCGCACGGCGGTGATCAGCAGCCCGCCCTGGTGCTGGATCTTGAACAACTCGCGCGCGGCGGCGTTGGCGAACAGGAAGCGGCGACCCGTCAGGTCGTCGGCCTCCTCGGCGGCGATGACCATCAGGGGGTCGGGCAGCCGGTCGAGAATGGCCACGAACGGCGGCGTCTCCTCGACGGCGGCGGCCGGCGCCAGCGCCGCGCCCATGATCGGGCGGACCCGTCCGCGACTCGCGCGCCGCGACAGGAAGACGCCGGCCGCCCCGGCGACCGCGGCCGCCAGCAGGGCCGGGGCCGGCTGGGCCAGTCCCGTGACGGCCAGCCCCAGAATGGCGCCGGGCCCGATCATCACGGGCCAGAACGCGCTCGTCGCGGCGCTGTCTTGTCCGTCCGGGGGCGTCTGCGCCAGCGGCATGGGAAGGCTCTTCGATTCAAGCGAGAGGCGATTCGTCGATCCAGATATGGCGCCCCGCCATGCCATGCGATAGACGGTTGGCGCCTTAGTACGTGTCGCGAGCGGGACTCACCGCAATTTCGCCGCATCATGACATGAATTAATGGCGCCGGTTTCTATGGGGTGTCGTTCGTAATGCAGCGCAAGGTCCTGGTCGCGACGGTCGCGGCCGCTCCTCTCTTGGCCATGGGTTTCGCCGCGTTGGCTGAAACCACGGTCACCACCGCGCGGACGACGCCGATCGCCACCAGCACGGCTGCGGGCGCGACGACCGCCGACGACATCAAGATCACCGCCGACGGCTCGATCAAGCCGACCACCGCGGGCGCGATCGTCACCCTGGACAGCAACAACAAGGTGACCAACGCCGGCACCCTGCAGACCACGGGCGTCAACGACAGCGTCGGCGTGCTGGTGATCGGCGGCAGGACGGGCGCGTTGACCAACTCGCTGGCGATCACGCTGGACGAGGACTACACGCCGACCGACAGCGATTCGGATGGCGACCTCGACGGCCCCTTCGCCCAGGGCAATGGCCGCTTCGGCATCCGGCTGACCAACGCCGGAACCTTCACCGGCGATATCATCAACGACGCCGCCGGCACGATCACGATCGAGGGTAACAACTCGGCCGGCATCCTGCTGGAAGGCCCGGTGCTGGGTAACGTCACCCACCTGGGCGCGATCAGCGTCATCGGCGACAACAGCTACGGCGCGCGGATCGCCGCGCCGGTCACCGGCAAGGTGACCCTGGGGGGCTCGACCACCGTCCAGGGCGCGAACGCGGTGGCCCAGGCCATCGACGCCAACATCAACGGGGCCCTGGTTCTGCAAGGCAGCGCCAGCGCGACCGGCTATCGCTACACCTCGCGCCCGACGACGACCGACGCGCTGGGCAAGCTGGACGCCGATGACCTGCTGCAGGGCGGCCCGGCCGTCCGCATCGCCGGCGACGTGACCGGCGGCGTGCTGCTGCAAGGGACCAACTACTCTTCCAAGGTCGGCGCGGACGGCAACACCGTCACGACGACGATCACCTCCAGCACCACCGGCTCGTCCAGCATCAGCGCCTTCGGCGCGGCGCCGGCCCTGCAGATCGGCTCGGCCACGCAGAACGTCACCCTGGGCGCGGTCGGCGCCGGCGACCTGGCCTACGGCCTGGTGGCCAAGGGGGCGATCGCCGCGGCGGGCGTCTATGACAAGGTCACCGCCACCGGCGTCTCGATCGGGGCGGGCGGCGGCAAGACCACCACCCTGGCCAATGGCCTGCGCAACGACGGCACCGTCACGGCCACGACCTACGAAGCCGACGCCACCGGCCTGATCCTGAACTCCGGCGCCAGCGTCGGGGAAATCCTGAACCGCGGCTCGATCACGGCCACCGCGGGCTCGTTCGCCAGCTCGGGCGTCACGGCCACGGCGCGGGCCGTGGTGCTGGGCGCGGGCTCGAACACCACCGCCATCAACAACAGCGGCTCCCTGGTCGCCACGCGAACGGGCGAGGCGGGCGACGCGGTCGCCATCCTCGACCAAGCCGGCGCGCTGAAGACCATCACCAACACCGGCTCGATCCGCGCCACCCTGACAGCGCCGGCCTACAAGGCCGACGGCACGGCCGTGACCGTGACGACCAGCGGCCAGGCGATCGCCCTGGACCTGCGCGCCAACAATTCGGGCGTGACCTTCACCCAGAAGGGCCCGACCGACTACGCCTCGACCTCGACCTTCCCCAGCACCGACACCGTCACCAGCGCCGACGCCACCAGCACCACCTCGGCGCCGGTGACCGTCGGCGACGTGCTGTTCGGCGGCGGCAATGACACCCTGAACCTGTGGAGCGGCACCCTGGTGGGCGCCATGTCGTTCGGGACCGGCCAGGATCGCCTGTCGATCGACGGCGGCGGCGTGGCCCTGGGCAAGCTGACCGACAGCGACGGCAAGCTCGACATCGCCATAGCCAACGGCAGCCTGGGCATCGTCAACACCGACACGATCAACGTCAGCAGCCTGACGGTCGGCGACAAGGGCAAGATCCTGTTCTCGGCCGATCCGGCCGCCGGCCAGAACACCAAGCTGGTGGTCTCGGGCGCGACCAACATCGCCTCCGGCGCCGAGCTGGGCATCCGCCTGGCCAATCTGGTCAAGCAGCCCACCACCTTCACGGTGATCCAGGGCAGCAACGTCAATGTCGGCTCGATCGGCAACGGCCTGCTGGCCCAGGCGCCGTTCATGTACGTGGCCACCAGCCGCGCCGACACCAACAACGTCTATATCGACGTCCGCCAGAAGACGGCCGCCGAGATCGGCCTGAACCGGTCCGAGACCTCGGCCTATGACGCCGTCTACCAGGCGCTGGGCAAGGATTCGGCCCTGGCCGGGACGTTCCTGAACCAGACGACGCGAGACGCCTACCGCGACCTCTACGACCAGATGCTGCCCGACCAGGGCGAGGGCCTGTTCGCGGCCCTGCAGTCGGTCAACCAGCAGGTCTCGCAGGCCACCATGTTCCGCCCCGATCCGGGCGACCGCTATGGTCCGGACAGCATCTGGGTCCAGGAAATCACCTCGCTGACCCGTCGCGACACCGGCCAGACCCTGGGTTCGGACACCCAGGCGTTCGGCTTCGTCGCCGGCTATGAGGCCATGGGCGACGCCGGCGGCGCGCTGGGCCTGACCCTGGCCTATACCAGCCTCGAGGAACACGACACCGTCGCCAAGGTCGGCGAGCAGACCACCGCCTCGTTCGTCCAGACCGGCGCCTACTGGCGTCGTTCGGTCGGCGGCTGGCGGATGAACGCCGGCGGCGGCCTGGGCTACGGCTTCTTCAAGGGCGACCGCCGCTTCATCTCGCCGGACGGCAACGCCGATGGGGTCGCCGACCTGATCCTGAAGAACACCGCCGACTGGAAGGGCCTGACGGCCAACGCCTTCGCGGGCGTGGCCTACGAGCAGAAGTTCGGCCGCTTCTTCGCCCGTCCGGAAGGCCGCGTGGACTATGTCTGGCTGCGCGAAGGCAAGCGCGCCGAAAGCGGCGGCGGCGATGGCTTCGACCTGACCGTCGCCAAGCGCACCTCCAGCAACCTTTCGGGCGAGCTGGGCGTGGTGGTCGGCGCCGACTTCGGTAAGAATGTCTGGTGGCGCCCGGAAGTGCGGGTCGGCTATCGCCAGACCCTGGCCGGTTCGGTCGGCGATACGGTCGCGGCCTTCAAGGGCGGCAACCCCTTCACCCTGGCCGCGCTGAACGACAAGGACGGCGCGGTGACCGCCGGCTTCGCCCTGCGGGCCGGCACGGCGATGTCCTACGTGGGCATCGAAGGCGGCGTCGAAGCCACCAAGAAGCAGAAGCGCTACAACCTGCGCCTCGCTGGCCGGGCGATGTTCTAGGGTCCAGCGGCCCCTCACCCTTCTCTGCAAAAATGTCGCAGGCCGTCGCGGGAAACCGCGGCGGCCTTTTCCGTGAACGGAACCTTTACGGGTTTAAATGTCTGATAAGGCTGAAGATTCGCAGCGTATTTCGCGACACTTTGCCGCGCCTACAGAAAAACTCACGGCCGGTTTTCCTAAATCTCGATTCCGCAACTAGGGATAATCGTCTTCCCTAGCTCGGCAGGTCGGCCCGCCCAGCGGCGCCGAAAGGGGACAGACACGATGACCAAGACCTGTATCGCATTTCGCGTGGCGTTGATCGCCGGCGCGTCTCTGCTGGCCACCGCCGGCGCCGCATCCGCCCAGGACACCGCGCCGCGCTCGCCCGCCGAAGCCGAGGCTCGCATCGCCGCGCTCGAAGCCCAGCTGGCCACGCTGGCCCAGCAGGTCGCCGACCTGAAGGCCGCCACCGCCGCCAGCCTCAAGGACGTTCGCGCCGCCCAGAGCGCCACCACCGTCAGCATCGCCGCCGGCAAACCGACCATCGCCTCCGGGGATGGCGCCTTCAGCGCCACGATCCACGCGGTGATGCAGCTCGACGCCGCCCAGTACTATCAGGACAAGGGCCTGCCCGCCGTGCTGGGCAACGCCCGCGACCTGAACAGCGGCACGAACTTCCGCCGCGCCCGCATCGGCGTCGACGGCAAGTTCTACAAGAACTTCGAATACAACGCCCTGCTGGACTTCGGCGGCGCCGGCACGGATGGCCAGGGCACGCTGCAGGAGTTGTGGGTCCAGTACAACTACGCCCCGTTCAAGGTCCGCGTCGGCGCCTTCGCCCCGAACGTCGGCCTGGAGGACGCGGCCTCGACCAACGGCTCGCTGTTCGCCGAACGCCCGTCGGGCTCGGAGCTGGCGCGCGGCCTGGCCGGCGCCGACAAGCGCATCGCCTTGCAGGGCCAGGCCCTGGGTGAGCGCTGGCTGCTGTCGGGCGCGATCACCGGCGCCAAGGCCGGCGACGGCCAGACCTTCGACGAGCAACTGGGCTATCTGGGCCGCGTCGCCTTCGTGCCGTTCAAGGGCCTCGACTGGCTGGTCCATGTCGGCGCCAACGCCAGCAAGGTGGTCACTCCGGCCCAGACCGCCGTCGGCGGCGCCTATCCCGTCGCCGTCAGCGACCGTCCGGAGCTGCGCGTCGACGGGACACAGCTGATCACCACCGGCGCGATCGACTCGACCGGCGCCCGCCACTACGGCTTCGAGGCCGCCGCCCAGAAGAAGAATTTCCTGATCCAGGGCGAATATTTCGACATCGCCATCGACCGCCGCAACCCGGCGGCCGGCGTCACCGATCCGAAGCTCAAGGCCTGGTACTTTGAAGGTTCTTGGGTGCTGACCGGCGAGGCCCGCAAGTACAACGCCAACACCTTCGCGTTCGACGCCCCGGCCATCGCGCACCCGTTCGACCCGAAGAAGCGCCAGTGGGGCGCCTGGGAGCTGGCGGCGCGCTATTCGGTCTCCGACCTGAACTATCATGCGCTGGCGACCCTGGCCGCCGACCGCGTCCGCGGCGGCGAGCAGAAGATCACCACCGTCGGGATCAACTGGTTCCCCAACCCCGTGACCAAGTTCTCGCTGGGCTATTACGATGTCTCGATCGATCGCCTGGACCCAGCCGGCGGCGCGGTTCCGCTGAGCCAGGACTACCAGGTGGTCAACTTGCGCAGCCAATACGCGTTCTAGAGCCGTCGGCGCGGCGTCTCGGGCGCCGCGCCGGCTCCACAGATCCTTGGAAGACCTCCGGAAGGGACCGTCTCGATGAGCGACTTCACCCAGGCTCCGACCCGTCGAGGTCTTCTGGCCGGCGCCGGCGCGGGCGCGGCGGTCCTTGCCGCGGGCGGTTCGGCTTTCGCCCAGGCCAAGCCCGTCACCCTGCTGAACGTCAGCTACGATCCGACGCGCGAGCTCTACAAGGACATCAACGCCGCCTACGCCAAGTACTGGAAGGAAAAGGTCGGCCAGACCCTGGTGATCAACCAGAGCCACGGCGGCTCGGGCAAGCAGGCCCGCTCGGTGATCGACGGCCTGCAGGCCGACGTCGTCACCCTGGCTCTGGCCTATGACATCGACGAGATCGCCGGCAGGGCCAGGCTGCTGCCCGCTAACTGGCAGTCGCGCCTGCCGCAGAACTCCACGCCCTACACCTCGACCATCGTGTTCCTGGTCCGCAAGGGCAATCCCTGGAAGATCAAGGACTGGGGCGACCTGGTGAAGCCGGGCATCGACGTCATCACGCCGAACCCGAAGACCTCGGGCGGCGCGCGCTGGAACTACCTGGCCGCCTGGGCCTGGGCCCTCAAGCAGCCGGGCGGCAATCCCGCCAAGGCCGAGGCCTTCGTGAAGACCCTGTTCGAGCATGTGCCCGTGCTGGACACCGGCGCCCGCGGCGCCACCACCAGCTTCACCCAGCGCGGCCTGGGCGACGTGCTGCTGGCCTGGGAGAACGAGGCCTACCTCGCCCAGGACGAACTGCCCGGCAAGTTCGACATCGTCTATCCCAGCCTGTCGATCCTGGCCGAGCCGCCGGTCGCCCTGATCGACAAGAACGTCGATCGCCACAGGACCCGCACCGTCGCCGAAGGCTATCTGAACTTCCTGTACAGCCCGCTGGCCCAGGAGCTGATCGCCAGGAACTACTATCGCCCGCGCAACGCCGACGTGACGGCCAAGTACGCGGCCCGCTTCAAGAAGATCCCTCTGGTCACGATCGATGACACCTTCGGCGGCTGGAAGAAGGCCCAGGCCACCCACTTCAACGACGGCGGCGTGTTCGACCGCATCTATCAGCCGAAATAACACCTTCCAACGGCCCGCCTGCTCCGGGAAGCGCGGGTCGGCCTTCGGATCGGCGGAGATCCAGCCTTGGGATCTCCGCCGTCTACCTTTCCCGTCTAGGTCTATGTTGGGAACTCGACACGATCAGGTACGTTGAGCGTCCACGGGGTGGCGGGAGCTTAGCCTTACGCATGAACGACATTTCGGAACCGGCGCGCGACACCGATCAGGCCGCGGCCCGTCGTCCCGAGGACTTCGAAGCGATCATCGAGGCGCGCACCCGCGAGCTGACCGAGGCGCTGGAGCAGAAGACCGCTCTGCTCCACGAGGTGGACCACCGGGTCAAGAACAACCTGCAACTGATCTCCAGCCTGCTGCTGCTGCAGAACCGCCGGGTGACCGACCCCGCGCTGAAGGCCTCGCTGCGCGGCATGCTGGGCCGGGTCAACGCCATCGCCACCGTCCACCGCCGCCTGTTCCAGAGCGAGGACGTCGAGCGCTTCGACGTCTCGGCCTTCATCCGCGACATGGTCGCCGACCTCATGGGCTCGGCCAGCCGCGACGACATCCGCATCGAGCTGGATCTGGAGCGTGTCGAGATCCCCGCCGCCAAGGCCGCGCCGTTCGCCCTGGTGGTCAACGAACTGCTGACCAACGCTCTGCGACACGGCTTCCCCGAAGGTCGCGGCGGTCGGATCTTCGTCGGCGTCCGACGCGAGAATGGCGATTTCCGGATCGAAATCGCCGACGACGGCGTTGGGTTCGATAAGGACACCACGCCACCCGGCTTCGGTCTCACCATTGTTCAGCTGCTGTGTCAGCAGCTGAAAGCCAAGAGTGAGACCACCGATGCGGAACCTGGCGCCCGCGTTGTCGTTCTGCTGCCCGTGAATGGGGCGCGCTAAAAGGACAGGTTTCAGTATGACCGGGCGTGCGCTCGATGTGTTGATCGTGGAGGACGAGATGCTCCTCGCGATCGAACTCGAACATCTTATCGAGGAAGTGGGCTGCCACTCGCTCGGCTGCGCCATGAGCTCCGACGAAGCCGTCGATCTCGCCGAGAAGCTGCACCCAGACCTCGCGCTCGTGGACGTCCACCTCAGCGACGGACCGACCGGCGTCGAGGTGGCCCGCAAGATATCGAGCGACTGCGGCGGCGTGGCCCTGTTCATGACCGCCAACGTCAAGCGCCTGCCCGACGACTACGCCGGGGCCTGCGGCGTGATCGGCAAGCCCTATTCCGAGCACGGCGTTCGGACCGCCCTGTCGTACCTGACCTACTGCCTGCAGGAAGGCCATGCCCCCGGGCCCGTCCCGGTGGGCCTGACTCTGGCCCCGGCCTACGCCCAGCTTTGGGGTCTCGGCAACCTGCCCCGGATCGCCTGATGGCGACACCCCCGGTCGCCGCGGTCGTCGGCACGGCCGCCGCCCTGCTGTCGATCACCAGCTTCGCCCCGCAGATCGTCAAGATCTGGAAGGAAAAGGACGCCTCGTCCGTTTCGCTGCGCACCTACATCGTCACGGTGACGGGCTTCGCGTGCTGGATCGTCTACGGGAGCCTGGTCAAGGCTTGGCCGGTGATCGCCTCCAACGCCGCCTGCCTGCTGATGTCCGGCGCGGTGCTGGTCATGAAGTGGCGGTTCGACCACAAGGCCTGAGCCCCCCCTTTTTGATGACAGGGGGGGCGGGGTCCGCTATCGAGGCGCGCCTATTTCCGCATCCCAACTTGCTTGAGGGACAGTCGCCTTGACCGAAGCCGCCGAGGAAGCCGGCTGGGCCACCGCCAAGACCCTGGCCGAGGCCCTGCCCTACATCCAGATCTACGACCGCGAAACGGTCGTGATCAAATACGGCGGTCACGCCATGGGCCAGGAAGACGTGGCCAAGGTCTTCGCCGCCGACGCGGTGCTGCTGAAGCTGCTGGGCGTCCATCCGGTGGTGGTGCACGGCGGCGGTCCGCAGATCAGCCGCATGCTGGACAAGGCCGGCGTCAAGTCGACCTTCGTCGACGGCCTGCGCGTCACCGACGAGGCCACCATGGAAGTGGCCGAAATGGTCCTGTCGGGCGCGATCAACAAGGAAATCGCCAACTGGATCACGCTGGCCGGCGCCGAGGCCGACGTCCGCGGCGTGGGCCTGTCGGGCAAGGACGCCCGGATGATCACCGCCGAGAAGGTGACCCGCACCAAGCGCGATCCCGACAGCAATATCGAGCAGGTCGTCGACCTGGGCTTCGTGGGCGAGCCGACCAAGATCGATCCGCACATCATCCAGGCGCTGCTGACCTCGGAGACCGACTACATCCCGGTGATCGCCCCGATCGGCGTCTCGACCGAGGGCCAGACCTACAACATCAACGCCGACACGGTCGCCGGCGCCCTGGCGGGCGCGCTGAAGGCCAAGCGGATGCTGATGCTGACCGACATCGCCGGCGTGCTGGACGGTGAGGGCAACCTCATCCGTCAGATGACGATCGACGAGGCGCGCGGCCTGATCGAGAGCGGCGTGGCCAGCGGCGGCATGATCCCCAAGCTGGAAAACGCCATCCACGCCGTGGAATCGGGCGTCGAGGCCGTCGTCATCCTGGACGGCCGCCGCCCGCACGCCATGCTGGTCGAGCTGTTCAGCGAACACGGCGCGGGCACGCTGATCTCCCGCTGATGTCGGCTGACCTTTCCCACGTCGACACCTGGCTGTTCGACCTCGACAACACCCTGTACCCGCTGGAAAGCGAGTTCATGGGCCTGATCGAGGCCAGGATGACCGACTTCGTCGCGCGCATGACCGGCCTTCCGCGCGAGGAGGCCCGGGCGCTACAGAAGCGGTACTTCACCGAACACGGCACCACCCTGTCCGGACTGATGATCAATCACGGCATGGAGCCCAAGGCGTTCCTGGACGAGGTGCACGACGTCTCAATGGACTGCCTGGTCCCGGACGCCGCCCTGCGCCAGGCGATCGCCCGGTTGCCGGGGCGGCGACTGATCTTCACCAACGGCTCGCTGGGCCATGCCGAGCGCGTGCTGGGTCATTTGAACCTGCACGACCTGTTCGACGACCTGTTCGCGATCGAGACGGCAGACTACCTGCCCAAGCCGGCCCTGGCGACCTTCGACAAGATCACCAAGCTGCACGCCGTGCGCCCGCCCCAGGCGGCCTTCTTCGAGGACAGCGAGAAGAACCTGGTCCCGGCCGCCCGGATGGGCATGACCACGATCCTGGTCGGGCCGCACGCCAAGGACTCGACCTCGGAACACGTCCATTTCCGCACCCATGACCTCGCCGCGTTCCTGAACGCGGCCCGCCTGCAAGGAAGCCCGCAATGACCGCCGTGAGCCCCCCTTCCATTTCTTTGGCCGACCTCCAGACCGAGATCGAAGCCGCCTGGGAAGCCCGCGCCGAGGTCTCGGCCGCCACCGCCGGCCCGGTCCGCACCGCCGTCGAGGAAGCCCTGCTGCTGCTCGACAGCGGCAAGGTCCGCGTCTCGGAGAAGGTCGACGGCGCGTGGGTGACCCACCAGTGGCTGAAGAAGGCCGTGCTGCTGTCGTTCCGCCTGAATCCCAACACCGTCATGCGCGCCGGCACGCTGGGCGGCGCGGTCGGTCCGTGGTGGGACAAGGTTCCGAACAAGTTCGACGGCTGGGACGCCCCGCAGTTCGAGGCCGGCGGCTTCCGCGCCGTACCCGGCGCCATCGTCCGTCGCGGCGCCCACATCGGCAAGAACGTCATCCTGATGCCGTCGTTCGTGAACATCGGCGGCTATGTCGACGAAGGCACGATGGTCGACACCTGGGTCACGGTCGGCTCGTGCGCCCAGATCGGCAAGAACGTCCACCTGTCGGGCGGCGTCGGCATTGGCGGCGTGCTGGAGCCCCTGCAGGCGAACCCGACCATCATCGAGGACAACTGCTTCATCGGCGCCCGCTCGGAAGTCGTCGAGGGCGTGGTCGTGGGTGAAGGCAGCGTGCTGTCGATGGGCGTGTTCATCAGCGCCTCGACCAAGATCGTCGACCGCAAGACCGGCCAGATCCACATCGGCAAGGTCCCGCCTTACAGCGTCGTGGTCCCGGGCAACCTGCCCGACCCGAACGGCGGCCCGGGCCTCTACTGCGCGGTGATCGTCAAGACGGTCGACGCCCAGACGCGCTCGAAGACCAGCATCAACGACCTGCTGCGGGATTAAGGGTTCCGCACCGCCAGGTGCCAGAGATAGACTCGCCGCCCAACGACTTCGTAGAGCACGCGAAAGCTCGGCGATCGTGGCGTCCGTGGCGATACGACAATGAAGATGTCCCGCCCCTCGAAGGCGGGGCATTTTTCGTTTCCGAAAGGCGTACGACGCAGCATCCATTCGAGATTCTGCACGCCTTCGTCGATGAAGGGGAACTGGCGTTGCAGCGCGAAGACCGCCTCCTCGAAAAGCTCTGAGTGGCTGATCGAGAAAGGCGGTTGATCAGAAGGGTCTCGCACCCGCATGGGCGTTCGCCGTCTCTAGAGCCCACGCCCTATCGGTTTCCGTAATCTCGACCGGCACGAGCTGGAGCGCTGTGAAGTAAGGGATCACCTCACCCAATTCTGCGGCTTCCCAGGCGGCATTGTGGCTGATCTCGCTGATTTGCTTGGCCGTTTTGCCGCGCACGAAATCAGCGACCTCTCGCAAAAGCTCCTGCTCACGGCTTGAGAGCCGGATCGCCGCGAATGGAGCGACCGCAACATAATCCTTCTTGTAGAAGCCGTGATACTCAGCTTCGCGCACGGAGAGGCGTCCTTCGCGGGCGAGTTCGTCCACGGCGGACGTGAGATGCCGGGCGGTCGGACCGAATTTCTGTTTCAGATAATCAACGCCCGTCAGCGGTCTCCCTTCCTCGAGGAAGTTCATCATGTCCGCGAAGTAGAGCATCTTATGAAGCTTCACGTTGCCCAACTCTTCCGGCGGGCAATACGTGGTCAGAAGGAGGATAGCCTCCTTAAATTTCTCTCGGTCGAACTGAACTGGGGTCGCAGGCACGATCATTCTCCGAATCGGAGTTGATGCTTCTCGATTCTCGGCGTCAATGGAACAAAACAAGAACTATTGAACGATCTGTATTGCGCACTCTTGCTGGCAGGTCAAGCACCGCGTTGGAGAGCGCTTCCTAGCGGGTCGCTTCGTGGACCTGGCGCTTGCTGTCGGCCGCGCCTTCCTTGACGTCCTGCTTGAGCTCCGTGCCGGCTTCCTTGGCCTTGTCGCCGGCCTTTTCGCCCAGTTCCTGGGCCTTGTCGGTGGCGTCGCCAGCGGCTTCCTTCAGCTCCGCGCCGGTCTCCTTGGCGCTTTCCTTGATCGCCGTACCGGCTTCCTTGACGTCCGGGTCGTTGGCGATGTTGTGAGCGGCGTCCTTGATGTCGGAGGCGGCGGCTTTCGCGCCTTCCTTCACCTCGGTGGCGTGTTCCCGCGAACAGGCCGCGAGGGTCAGGGCCGCGCCGGCGGCGGCGATCAGCATCAGCTTGGAACGCATGGTCGGGCTCCCAATGGAGGTTCAGTAAGTCGGCTGCATAACGAAGCCCCAAGGCCAAGGTTCCGTCTCGGCCCCCTTGCTCTGGGCTTTGCGTGAAGCCGCTTAGACCGCTAAACCCCCGCCATGCGCATCGCCTTCCTCGGCACCCCGGACTTCGCCGTCACGTGCCTCGCCGAACTCGTCGCCTCGGGCCACGAGATCGCCTGTGTCTATTCCCAGCCCCCGGCCCCGCGCGGGCGCGGCCATGAGCTGAAGCCCTCGCCGGTCCACGCCTTCGCCGAGGGCCTGGGCCTGCCGGTCCGCACGCCGGTCTCGATGAAGACGGCCGAGGAGATCGAGGCCTTCCAGGCCCTGGCGCTGGACGCCGCGGTCGTGGTCGCCTTCGGCCAGATCCTGGTCAAGGCCGTGCTCGACGCGCCGACATACGGCTGCTTCAACCTGCATGCCTCGCTGCTGCCCCGCTGGCGCGGCGCGGCCCCCATCCAACGGGCGATCATGGCCGGCGACCAGGTCACCGGCGTCCAGGTCATGCGGATGAGCGAGGGTCTCGACGAAGGTCCGATCCTGATGTCCGAGCAGGTGCGGATCGACAAGCTCGAGACCGCCGGCTCGCTGCACGACAAGCTGGCCGCTGTCGGCGCGCGCCTGCTGCCCGTGGCCCTGGCCGCCGTCGAGCGCGGCGGGGCGATCGAGACTCCGCAGGCCGAAGAGGGCGTCACCTACGCCAAGAAGATCAAGGCGGCCGAGGCCCGCATCGACTGGACCCGCCCCGCCGGCGAGGTCGACGCCCATATTCGCGGCCTCTCGCCGTTCCCCGGCGCCTGGTTCGAAGCGCCGTCGGACAAAGGCCCCGTCCGCGTCAAGGCCCTGCTGTCGCGTCCGGAAGACCAGGACGGCGCCCCGGGCGTCGCGCTGGACGACGGCCTGCTCATCGCCTGTGGTGAAGGCGCCGTCCGCCTGCTCAAGGCCCAGCGCGAAGGCAAGGGCGTCCAGGACGCCGAGACGTTCACGCGCGGCTTCCCGATCCCCGCCGGAACCGTGCTGGCCTGATGCCCCGCTACCGCCTCCTCGTCGAGTATGACGGCCGGCCCTACAACGGCTTCCAGGCCCAGGCCGTGCTGCCGTCGGTGCAGGGCGCGATCGAGACGGCGGTAAAGGCGTTCAGCGGCCAGGACGTGCGCATCGCCGCCGCCGGCCGCACCGACACCGGGGTCCACGCCACCGGCCAGGTCGTGCATGTCGACCTTGAGAAGGACTGGCCGGCCCAGACCGTGTTCAACGCCCTCAACGCCCACCTGACCCGCGAGGCGGTGTCGATCCTCTCCGCCGAGCTCGCCGAGGAGGGCTGGCACGCCCGCTTCTCGGCCAATGAACGTCGCTACCTCTACCGGATCCTCAACCGCCGCGCCCCGCCGGCGCTCGATAAGGGCAAGGTCTGGCACGTGAAGAAGGACCTGGACGCCGACGCCATGCAGGCCGCCGCGCAAGCTCTGGTCGGCCTGCATGACTTCACGACCTTCCGTGACATGCACTGCCAGGCCAAGAGCCCGGTGAAGACGCTCGACGTCGCCCGCGTGCGCCAGGCCGGCGAGGAGATCCATCTGGACTTCGAGGCCCGCAGCTTCCTGCATCGGCAGGTGCGGTCGATGACCGGGACCCTGGTCGAGGTCGGCGCCGGGCGCTGGACGCCGGACGATGTCAAGGCGGCGCTGGAGGCCAGGGATCGCCGCGAATGCGGACCCGTGGCCCCGGCCGATGGGCTGTATCTGGTGGGCGTGGGGTACGGCGCCTAGTGTCCCGATTCCGAAGTTCGCAAGCGTTTGTGGCAAGCTCCGACGAGCTTCGGAATCGATAAGGACACTAGTAAGTTTATGTTTCTAGTGTGCTTTTTTGGATTTTAAGTTCGCTCAGAGCCTGATCCAAGTGCGGGCGAACTTCAAATCCAGCACACTAGGCGGCCTTGGCGCCCAGCGCCCGCATCCTGGCCAGCCATCGCGCCCGGCCGGCCGGTCCGATCGACTCGACCCCGCCGATGATCGAGCTGCGGATGGGCCGCACGCCGGCCAGCATCAGGATGCCTTTCTCGATCGCCTTCACGCCATGGGCGCCGAAGACCAGGCGAAACACCGGGCCGGGCATGCCCATGGTGACGACCAGGCGCGCCGAGCGGCCCTTGAGCTTGGAGATCCAGCCCCGCTCGCCGATGGCGAAGCCGAAGCCGCCGCGAAACACCTGCTCCAGGAGCGCCTTCAGCTTGGCCGGAACGCCGCCCAGCCACAGGGGAAACAGCAGCACGATATGCTCGGCCCGCTCGATGTCCTGTTGCAGGGCGCGAATTTCGGCCGGCGGCTGTCCCTGTTCGAACTCCGACTGGCCGAGCAGGTAGGGGACATCCATCCCTCCCAGGTCGACGCGTTTCACGGTGTGGCCGGCCTTCACCGCGGCGTCGGCATAGGCGCTCGCCAAGGCGCCGCCGAAACGATCGGGGCTTGGGTCGGGGTGCCCGACCAGGATGAGAATACGCCGGCTCATGACGATCAGGGTGGCCCAGGCGCGAACCGGCGCCCTTGAGCCGCGTCAAAGTCTCTACAGCACCGAGCAGTTGGTGATCTGGCTGAACGCTTCCAGCGCCGCCGTGCCGACGACCGAGGTGCCGAACCGGTCCAACTCCGGCGACCACACCGCCACCGTCGCCTTGCCTGGGATCACCGCGACGATGCCGCCGCCCACGCCGCTCTTGGCCGGCAGGCCGACGCGGTAGGCGAAGTTGCCGACGCTGTCATAGATGCCGCAGGTCAGCAGCAGCGAATTGAGCCGCCGGGTCAGGCGCTCGGGGAACACCGTCTCCTGGGCCACCGGCGAGAAGCCGCCCGCCGCCAGGGGCAGGAAGGCCCGGGCCAGCTGGCGACAACTCATGGTCAGGGCGCACTGGCGGCAATAGGCGGCCACCACGCCCTCGGGCTCGTGGGTCAGGGTGCCCTTGCCGCGCATCAGGCTGGCGATAGCCCGGTTCTGCCAGGCATGGGCCAGCTCCGAGGCCGCCACCGCCCCGTCGATCTCCAGCCGCTCGTCGCACAGGAAGCCGGCGAAGTCCCGGACCAACGCGGCCGGATCGCGCGTGACGTCCAACAGCACATCGGTGATAGCCAGGGCGCCGGCGTTGATGAACGGGTTGCGCGGCGCCCCGCCCTCGGCTTCCAGCAAGGAGAGGTGGTTGAACGGCGTGCCCGACGGCTCCTTGCCGACCCGGGTCCAGGTCTCGTCGCCCAGGCGGTTGAGCGCCAGCCCCAACGCGAAGACCTTGGTGATGCTCTGGACCGAAAAGCCCTCGTCGGCGTCGCCGATCACGTGCTCGCCGCCATCGACCGTGCGCACGGCCATGCCGAACTTGCGCCCCGGCACGGTCGCCAGTTCCGGGATGTAGTCGGCGGCGCGGCCCTTGCCGAAGTGCGGCTTCACCAGCACCGCCACCTCGGCCAGCACGTCGGGGATCGAGAGCGCCTTCATGTCGACGCGCCGGCTCTTAAGCGAAGGCCGCGAAGTAGCGGTTGATCAGCGCCTCGTAGGCGCCCGCCAGCTGGCGGATCTCCTCGACCGGGACCCGCTCGTCGACCTGGTGCATGGTCGAGCCCACGAGGCCGAACTCGACCACCGGGCACAGGGCGCGGATGAAGCGGGCGTCGCTGGTGCCGCCAGTCGTCGACAGCTCGGGCACCCGGCCCGTGGCGTCGCCGACGGCGGCCACGATCACGTCGGTGAAGGCGCCTGGCGCGGTCAGGAAGGCCTCGCCGCTGATCTTGCACAGCGCCTCGACCCGGCCGGAGAAACCCTCGGCGGCTTCGCGGCACTCGCTTTCGATCCAGGCCGCCAGATCCTTACCCTGGTGGGCGGGATTGAAGCGGATGTTGATGCGCGCCTTGGCGCTGGCGGGAATGACATTAGTGGCGGCGTTGCCGACATCGACCGTGGTCACTTCCAGGTTCGAGGGCTGGAAGCCCGTATAGCCCTCGTCCAGCACTCGGCTCTGCAGGCGCGACAGGATGTCGACCATCACCGGGATCGGGTTGGCGGCGCGATGCGGATAGGCCACGTGGCCCTGCACGCCGTCCACGGCGATCCAGGCGTTGATGCTGCCGCGCCGGCCGATCTTGACCATGTCGCCCAGCAGGTTCGCCGAGGTCGGCTCGCCGACGATGCAGTGGTCGATGGCCTCGCCCTCGGCGGCCAGGGCCTCGACCACCTTGACCGTGCCGTCCTCGGCCACGCCCTCCTCGTCGCCGGTGATCAGGAAGCTGATCGAACCGGCGTGCTCTGGGACCTTGCCCACGGCGGCGACGAAGGCGGCGATGGCGCTCTTCATGTCGACCGCGCCCCGGCCGTAGAGGACGCCGGCCTTGATCTCGGCTTCGAACGGACCGGCGGTCCAGGCCGCGTCGTCGCCGACCGGCACCACGTCGGTGTGGCCGGCGAAACAGAGGTTGGGCCTGGCCGTTCCGCGCCGGGCGTAGAGGTTCTCGATCTCGCCGAACGTCATGCGCCGGCAGGTGAAGCCGAGCGCTTCCAGCTGGCGCTGCAGCGTATCCATCGCGCCCGCGTCGGCCGGGGTCACCGAAGGGCGGCGGATCAGGGCTTGAGCAAGCTCTACGGCGTCGATGCTGACGGAAACGGGCGCGGGGCTGGTCATGGTGCGGGGTTTAGGCTTCCCTCCGGCGGGACGCAAACCCGGCAAACTTCTTCCAAGGTCCTTGATGCCCAAGATCGATATCGCCTCGGCCCCGACCCGCGTCGGCACGGCCTATCCCGCGCCGTTCAACGCGCCCTGCCTGCAACGCCATCGCACCAAGCTGGGCGACGCGGTCGGGCTCGACCAGTTCGGCGTCAACCTCCTGCGCCTGCCGCCTGGCGCCTGGTCCAGCCAGCGCCACTGGCACACGGCCGAGGACGAGTTCACCTGGGTGGTCGAGGGCGAGGTCGTGCTGGTCGACAACGACGGCGAGACGGTGCTGCGGGCCGGCGACTGCGCGGGCTTCAAGGCCGGGGTGGCCAACGGCCACTGCTTCCAGAACCGCTCGGACAGGGACGTGCTGCTGCTGGAGATCGGCTCGCGGCGGCCGGATACGGACGGCTGCGACTATCCCGATATCGATCTCGTTCTGCGGGAGGGGGAGGATGTCTACCGTCACCGCGACGGGACGCCGTATGAGACGGATCAGGGGCGGAAGCGGTAGGGGCGCGCAAGTCTGCGATGAATGGTTGTCGAGCATGCTCCCTCTCCCATAGGGAGAGGGCTGGGGTGAGGGGTTACGAGGTTTGACGGAGTGCCGGCACCCCGTCAAACCTCGTAACCCCTCACCCTCCCACCGCTTCGCGGCGGGCCCCTCCCTCTCCCTAAAGGAGAGGGGTTCTAGAGCCCGCTCAGCCCTGCGATCGTCTCACCGTGAGATGTAAGGAGGGCTCCCTTCCGCGAGGAAGGACGCTCGAAACCCAGACATAATCCCCCGTCATCCCGCGCTTCATGCGCGGGACCCATGGTTCAGCTCTCGCTTGAGAGGACACCTTGCCCCGCACCTGCGGCGGACAGATGGGTCCCGCGAACACGTCGCGGGATGACGGCTATCTCTGGATTTCCAGAAAAAGCCGCCCCCTAAGCCGCCCGGCGCGCCTTCTTCACCTTGGTGATGGCGCGGTCGCGGCGCAGGCGCGACAGGTGGTCGATGAACAGCACGCCTTCCAGGTGGTCCATCTCGTGCTGGATGCAGACGGCGAACAGGCCCTCGGCCTCCTCGACGACGGTCTCGCCCTGGTAGTTCATGTAGCGGATGGTGACCTTGGCCGGACGCTCGACCTCGTCGAAATATTCCGGCACCGACAGGCAGCCTTCCTCGTAGCCGAGGGTGTCTTCCGAGGTCGACAGGATCTCGGGATTGACGAAGTAGCGCGGGGCCGGCTCCTCGCCCTCGCGGGCCAGGTCCATGGTGATCACCCGCACGGGCTCGCCCACCTGCACGGCGGCCAGGCCAATGCCCGGGGCGTCGTACATGGTCTCCAGCATGTCATCCATCAGCGCGCGCAGCGCGTCGGTGACGGTCTCCACGGGCGCGGAGATCTTCTTCAGCGTCGCCAGGTCGGCGGCGTTATCGACGGTGAGGATGCGACGGATAGCCATGGTCCCCCTCAGGTAGTGGGGTCATTTCCGAGCGTCAAGGTGGGAGATTGTCCCACGTCCAGCTTGGTGATGGGGCGGACGGCCGTCTCGATGGCCTCTAGTTCGTCCATCGACTTGCCGTGGTCGACCTTCAGCTTTTCGAACTCGCGGGCCTTGGGCAGGACCCGGCTCTCCAGCGACCCGACGAAGGCGTTATACTTGTCGACCGCCGCCGACAGCGAACGGCCCACGCCCGCGACGTGGCCGCCCATGTCGGCGATGCGCTTGTAGAGCTCGCGCCCCAGGGCGGCGACCTCGACGGCGTTCTTGGCCTGCTCCTCGACCCGCCAGCCATAGGCCACGGCCTTGCAGAGCGCGAACAGGGTCGAGGGCGTGACGATGATCACCCGCTTGTCCATCGCCTCGGTCATCAGCTCGGGCGCGCGCTCCAGCGCGGCGGTCAGGATGCCGTCGCCGGGCACGAACATGGTCACGAAGTCGGGCGAGATCTCCAGCGCGTCCCAATAGGCCTTGGCCGACAGCTGCTGGACGTGGGTGCGCAGGCTGGCGGCATGGCGGACATAGGCCGCCTCCCGCGCGATCTCGTCGCTGGCGTCCTGGGCCTCAAGATAGGCGGTCAGCGAGCACTTGGCGTCGATCACGAAGGCGGCGTTCTTGGGCATCCGCACCACCACGTCGGGGCGCAGCCGGCCGGAGTCGAGCTGGACCTGCTCGGTGAAATCCACCCCGTGCTTGAGGCCGGCCATCTCCAGCACGTTGCGTAGCATCTGCTCGCCCCAGCGGCCTTGGACGCCGGCCCCGCGGCGCAAGGCGGCCGACAGCTTGCGGGCCTCGGTCTGGGTGGCGGTCGAGGCTTCCAGCAGTTGGGCGATCTGGGCCTTGAGGCCGCCGGTCTCTTCCGCGCGGGCCTTCTCGACGGCGGTGACCTGAGCCTCGAACTTGGCCAGGGTCTCGGCCACCGGCTTCAGCTGGGCCTCCAGCCGGGCCTGGGTGAGGTTGTCGCGGCTCTTGGCGTTCTCGTCGGCGCGTTTGATCAGCTGTTCGGCGATGGCGTTGGCGCTCTGGGCGGCCTGGGCCTTGATCAGCTCGATCTGGGTGGCGGTCTGGTCCTCCAGAAGGCGCGTGCGCTCCTCGGCCTGGGCGACCTTCTCGTTCAGCATCCAGGCCTGGGCCTCGGCCTTGGCGGCCCGGCGCTGAGCTGCGAACGCCCAGAGGGCGCAGGCGATCGTCGCCAGGGCGAAGACGATGGCCAGGATCAGGAACGGATCTGAAAAGTTCATGCTCCGTTCTTAGCGGGAGTCGGCCCAAAACGGAAGGCGGCCGGGCTCTTCGCCCGGCCGCCGCCTGGATCAGTCGTCGCCGTCGGCGAGATCGGCGATCATGCCGCTGATCGGTTCGCCGCCGAAGCCGGTGACGTTGTGGCCGCGGTCGACCACGCCGACCTTGGCCGGGTGCGGCGCTTCGGCTTCGGTTTCCGGAGCCTTGTCCTCGGGCGTGCTCATGTAATCAGTCCCTCCACTGGCGCGCGCCGGCGACCGGCCGAACGCGACGATGCGGAGCTTGGCGCGGGAAGGCCAAGCTGTCAGCCGGTTTCCAGGGCGATCCCCAGGATTTCGCTCAAGCTGGACGTCTGGCGCGCAGGGCTTGGGCGATGGTGCCGTCGTCGAGCCAGTCGAGGTCGCCGCCGACCGGGACGCCGCGCGCCAGCATGGTCACCGGCACATTGGTGCGGGCCAGGCGGTCGGCGATGTAGTGGGCGGTCGTCTGGCCGTCGACCGTGGCCGGCAGGGCCAGGATCACCTCGGCCACTCGCTCCTCATCTGGGCCCTCGGCCACCCGGGCCGCCAGCTCGGCGATGCGCAGCGAGTCCGGCCCGACCCCGTCCAACGCCGACAGCAGCCCGCCCAGCACGTGGTAGCGGCCCTTGAACGAGCCGCCGCGCTCCATGGCCCAGATCGAACCGACCTCCTCGACCACGCACAGCAGGCGGCCGTCGCGCGAGCCGTCCGAGCAGATGGCGCAGGGATCGGTGACGTCCAGCGAGCCGCAGACCGAGCACGCGCGGACCTTGGCCTGGGCGTCGGCCATGGCGGCCGCCAGCGGCGCCAGCAGCGTGTCGCGCTTCTTCAGCAGGGCCAGGGCCGCCCGCCGGCCCGAGCGCGGCCCCAGCCCCGGCAGCTTGGACAGCAGAGCGATCAGGCGCTCGATCTCGGGTCCGGCGGAGGCGGCCATCAGGTCCTTTGCGAAGGCGGTGCTTCACCCACGCCCTTCGACAGGCTCAGGGTGAGGGTGATTGTCGAGTCGGTGGATATCCTCATCCTGAGCGTGTCGAAGGACGAGGATATCGGTTCCGCCAACCTAGAACTTCATCCCGGGCATGCCGCCCATCAGGCCCGCCATCGGGCCGGCGGCCTCCTGCATCATCTGGGCCTGCTTGGCGTCGAGCTTCTTCTTGGCGTCGGCGTGGGCGGCGACGATCAGGTCGGCGATGACCTCGCCCTCGCCCGGCTCGATCAGGCTCTCGTCCAGCACCACCTTGGCCAGTTCGCCGGTGCCCTTGAGGGTGACGGTGACCATGCCGCCGCCCGAGGTTCCCTCGACGGTGCTCTCGGCCAGACGCGCCTGGGCGTCCGCCAGTTTCTGCTGCATGGCCTGGGCCTGCTTCATCAGGCCGCCGAGGTCTTTCATGGTCTCAATCTCCAACCTTGGTTGTCATCCCGGCGAAAGCCGGGACCGCCGGACAGACCGGCGCTTGCCGTGGTCCCGGCTCGGCGCGCTGCGCGCTTGGCCGGGATGACAGCCTCTATCGTCAGCCCTCTTCCTCGTCCGGCTCCAGAGGCGGGGTCTCGGGGGTGAGGAGCTTGCGGATCTCGACGATCTCGGCGCCGGGGAAGGCCGACAGCACCGAGGCGACGAACGGATCCTTCTTGATCTCGGCCAGCGCCTCGCGCTCCTCGCGCTTCTGGCGCTCCATCAGGCTCTCGGCCCCGCCGCCGCCCTCGGCGGCCACCAGCCAGGGCTGGCCGGTCGCTTCCTTCAGGAAGCGGACCAGGCGGCCGGCCAGGTTGCCGGGCGCGCCGGGCGCGGCCTCGAAGGTGATGGCGCCGGGCCGGAAATTGATCGGGCGGACATACTGCTCGACGTCCAGCCGCAAGCCGATGTCACGCCGCGCGGCGATCAGGGCCATGACGTCGTCGAACGAGGCCACCACCGGCATGGCCAGGGCCCCGGGCGCGGCCATGGTCATGGGCGCATGGGCGGCCGAGCTCGCGCCGCCGGCCGAGCCGCCGCCCATCGAGACACCGCCGCCCGAACCGCCGCCGCCAATTCCGCCGGGCGGCGCGCCGTCGCGCAGGGCCTTCAGGGCTTCTTCCGGGCCGGGCAGGTCGGCGGCGTAGCACAGGCGGATTAGGGCCATCTCGGCCGCGGCCATGGCGTCGGGCGCGCGGCGCACCTCCTCGTGGGCCTTCAGCAGCATCTGCCACAGGCGCGACAGCGTGCCGGCCGAGGTATGGGCCCCGATCGCGGCCAGACGGGCGGCCTGCTCCTTGGGCATCGACAGGGCGTCCGGCCCCAGGGCCTTGGCCACCGCCGCGCCGTGGCAGTGGTCCAGCACGTCCAGCATCACCACCGTCGGATCGGCCCCGAAGCCCCAGAGGGCGCGGAAGCCCTCCAGCGCGTCCTTGGTCTTGCCGGCCATGACGTTTTCAAAGAGGGCGATGGTCTGGCCGCGATCGGCCAGGCCCAGCATGTCGCGGACGATGGTGGCGGTGACCGTGGCCCCGCGATCGCTCTGCACGATGGCCTGGTCCAGCAGCGACAGGCCGTCGCGCACCGAGCCCTCGGCCGCTCGGGCGATCAGGGCCAGGGCGTCCATCTCGATCCGCGCGCCTTCCTTGGCCGAGATCTTGTCGAAGTGCTTGACCAGCACGTCCGGCTCGACCCGGCGCAGGTCGAAGCGCTGGGTGCGGGAGAGGATCGTCACCGGCACCTTGCGGATCTCGGTGGTGGCGAAGATGAACTTGGCGTGCGGCGGCGGCTCTTCCAGCGTCTTCAGCAGGGCGTTGAACGCCGCCGTCGACAGCATGTGCACTTCGTCGATGATGTAGACCTTGTAGCGCGCCTCGACCGGGGCGTAGCGCACCCCGTCCAGCAGCTCGCGCATCTCGTCGACCTTGGTGCGCGAGGCGGCGTCCAGTTCCAGCACGTCCATGTGCCGCCCCTCGATGATCGAGCGGCAGTGATAGCCCTCGACGGTCAGGTCGACCGAGGGCCCCTTGACGGTGTCGGTCTCGTAGTTGAGCGCCCGGGCCAGCAGGCGCGCGGTCGTGGTCTTGCCGACGCCCCGCACGCCGGTCAGCATGAAGGCGTGGGCGATGCGGCCCGTGGAGAAGGCGTTGGCCAGGGTGCGGACCATGGCCTCCTGGCCGATCAGGTCCTCGAAGGTGCGCGGGCGGTATTTCCGCGCCAGCACGGTATAGGCGTCGCCCTTCTCGCTCTCGGGCGGAGACTCGACCACGGGACGCGCCTCCGCGACCGGCGCGGGCGCTGGCGCTTCGCCGAAGATGTCGGCGGTGTTCTCGTCGCGCTCGGCCAAGTCTTCCTTGGGGGGAGCTTCGTCCCACGGCGGCGCGGAATCAGGCGAGAGATCGTCGAGGTCGGCCATGGACAGTCCGGTAACGCCGCCCTCGTCCTTCGACAAGCTCAGGATGAGGGCTACTGACAGGGACTGGTCCCAAGGATGAGCCGAGGGCAGTCCAAATCCTCATCCTGAGCTTGTCGAAGGACGAGGGTTTGGTCCAGCGACCATTGCGGCCTCGCTGTAGAGCGATGACGATTTCAGGAAAAGGGGAAGGGTGGAGACCGACAGCGACCCAGAGCTGATCTCGTTGTGGCTGCTGCCTCTCGGCCCTGACCAAGTTGGCGAGGACTCCGTCCGCGCCGATCTCCGAGGCCTATATCGCGACTCATCGCGGCGGATGCAAGGCGCATGACGCACATGCGACGTCGTGACGAACAATCACGCTCGCGCTAGAGAGTCGAAATGGCTCTGTCGATCATCACCAACACCTTCGCCGGCAACCCCCTGAACCGCGACAGCGAGCGGCGGGGGGACGAAGCCTGGCTGGCCGAAAGGCTGGCCGACCCCGAGTCGCTGGCCGTGGCGCTGTGGAACGGCAAGCCGCTGGTCGAGGACGTCCTTGGCGAAGACGGAAAGCCCGTCGGCGTCCAGATCGCCTATCTGCGCGCCGACATGGCCCAGGACCTGGCCGGCGGGAACGAGAAGCTGCTCTATCTGGGCCTGTGGAAGGACATCGCGGTGTTCGCGGTCGATATCGACACCGCCGCAGACCCGGCCGAGGGCCCGCTGCAGGGCCTGGGCCGGTTCGAGGAACTGCGCGGCGCGGCCGCGACCCTGCCGCCGGCCGACGCCGGGATTCTCGCGACCGCCAAGTCGATGTTCGAATGGCGTCGCCGCCATCGCTGGTGCAGCAACTGCGGCGAGAAGAGCGAGGTCGCCGACGGCGGCTGGAAGCGCATCTGCCCCGCCTGCGACGCCGAGCACTTCCCCCGCACCGACCCGGTGGCGATCATGCTGGCGGTCCATGACGGCAAGTGCCTTCTGGGCCGCCAGGCGGCCTGGCCCAAGGGCATGTTCTCGGCCCTGGCCGGCTTCCTGGAGCCCGGCGAGACCATCGAGGAGGCCTGCGCCCGCGAGCTGAAGGAGGAGGCCGGGCTGACCGCCACCGCCGTCCGCTACCATTCCAGCCAGCCCTGGCCATGGCCGGGCTCGCTGATGATTGGCCTGATCGCCGAGGTCGACAGCGCCGAAGCCGCGCCCGACCAGACCGAGCTGGAGGAAGTCCGCTGGTTCTCGAAGGACGAGGCTGTCCGGCTGATCAAGGGCGAGATCGAGGGCGTGTTCTGCCCGCCGTCGCTGGCGATCGCCCATCAACTGATCAAGGCGTGGAGCGAGGAGTGACGCTCCAGACGCCCCCCCGACAACGGGGGAGCATCGTCCAGGCCGCCCTTATCTAAACGGCGGCTCGTCGAAGGCTCGCAGCTTACGCGAGTGCAGGTTCGGGCCCTCGGCGTGCAGCAGCTTGCAGGTCAGGATCCCGATCTGCAGGTGCTGGCTGATCGCCCGCTCGTAGAAGGCGTTGGCCTGGCCGGGCAGCTTGATCTCGCCGTGCAGCGGCTTGTCCGACACGCACAGCAGCGTCCCGTACGGCACCCGGAAGCGATAGCCCTGGGCCGAGATGGTCGCGCTCTCCATGTCGATCGCCACGGCGCGGCTCTGGTTGAAGCGCAGGGCCGAGAGGCTGTGGCGCAGTTCCCAGTTGCGGTCGTCGGTGGTGACGACGGTGCCGGTGCGCAGGCGCTTCTTCAGCTGGTCGCCGCTGTCGCCGCTGATCGCCTTGGCCGCGTCGTAGAGGGCGCGCTGCACCTCGGCGATCGACGGCACCGGGATCTCCGGCGGCAGCACGGCGTCCAGCACGTGGTCGTCGCGCAGATAGGCGTGGGCCAGCACATAGTCGCCGATGGTCTGGGTGTCGCGCAGACCGCCGCAGTGGCCGATCATCAGCCAGGCTTGAGGGCGCAGCACCGCCAGGTGGTCACAGATGGTCTTGGCGTTGGACGGGCCGACGCCGATGTTGAGCAGGGTCACGCCCGCGCCGCCCGGGGCCATCAGGTGGTAGGCCGGCATCTGGTGCTTGCGCCAGGTCGACTCCGCGATCGCCAGTTCCGGATTGACCGTGTCGGCGGTGATGGTCAGGCCGCCCGAGCAGGACAGGGCCGTATAGGGGCTGCCCTCCTGCTGCAGCTGCTCGATGCCCCAGCGGACGAACTCGTCGACATAGCGGTGATAGTTGGTGAACAGGATGAACTGCTGCACGTCCTCGGCCGGGGCGCCGGTGTAGTGCTTGAGGCGCGCCAGCGAGAAGTCGGTGCGCAGGCCGTCGAACAGCGACAGCGGGCGGGTCTCCTCCAGCGCCGGGTTCCAGACGCCGTCGGCGATCTCGTCGCCGATGAAGGCCAGGTCCGTGGTCGGGAAGAAGCGGGCGATGTCCTCGCTGCGCACGTCGGCCTGGTTCAGGTCGATCGTGGCGTCCAGCACGTAGGGATAGGGGATCTCCTGGCTGGAGCGGTCGACCTCGATCTCGACGTCGAAGTCGTCCATCAGCAGGCTGAGCTGCTCGACCAGATAGTCCTTGAACTGGGCCGGCTTGGTGACCGTGGTCGAATAGACGCCGGGGCGGCTGACGCGGGCGTACGAGCGGGCCAGCTTGGGCGGCAGGGCCTCCGGGTCATAGGTCAGGCGCAGCTCGGGATAGGCGAACGTGCCGTCGAACCGCGTCTGCGGGTCCGGGCGGGTTCCGTTTTCGAGATAGGCGCGCAGGGCGGTCCGCAGAGCGTCGACGGCGCGTTCGTATTCGTCATTGAGCCGTTCGACGACGGCGATTGCTTTTTCTTGGTTCGACATGGGTCCTTATAGCGACGTTTTGCGACGTTGGCGAGACGCCGGCCGGGCCGAATGGGAATGATTTATTACTTAGCGAAGGTGAGGAAGTCGCGCGGACTTCCGTCTTCAGTATGAGCCTAATTCTTCGGCTTGGTTTGCCGGAAGCTAGGCCCTGTCATCGCAAGGGCATGGACGAACCGGCGCCGGTCGGCCACAAGGGCTGAAATGCTCAAGGAGGGGCGAATGGCGGCGCGAGCGTTCTCGCGCGTCGTTCCTTCCGAACACCAGAACAAGGCCGTCGACGTCGAGACAGACGCCAGGGGGATTCATGAACAAGCGCTTCGCCTATCTGATCATCGCGTCCATGATCCTGGGGGTCATGGTCGGCTGGGCCTGTAATCAGTTCCTCGATCCGGCCCAGACCGAAGAAGCGGTCAAGTGGTTCAAGATGGGAACCGACCTCTTCCTGCGGCTGATCAAGATGATCATCGCCCCGCTTGTGCTGACGACGCTCGTCGCGGGCATCGCCCACATGGAGGACGCCGCCGCCGTGGGCCGGATCGGCGCCAAGACCATGGCCTGGTTCATCAGCGCCTCGGCCGTATCGCTGCTGCTGGGTCTGCTGATGGTGCACCTGTTGCACCCGGGCGCGGGCCTGAACCTGACCGAGCTCTCCAGCGCCGCCAACGCCCCGGCGGCCTCGACCGAAACCTTCACCCTGCAGGGCTTCCTGACCCATCTGGTGCCGGCCTCGATCTTCGAGGCCATGGCCAAGAACGAGATCCTGCAGATCGTGGTCTTCAGCCTGTTCGTCGGCACCGCCGTCGCCTCGCTGGACAACAAGGCCCCGCACATCCTGGAACTGGCCGAGCAAGGCGCCCAGGTGATGCTGAAGGTCACCGGCTTCGTCATGAAGCTGGCCCCGCTGGCGATCTTCTGCGCCCTGGCCTCGACCATCGCCACCCAGGGCCTGTCGATGCTGGCCGTCTACGGCAAGTTCGTGCTGGGCTTCTACGCCACCATGGGCACGCTGTGGCTGCTGCTGTTCGTCGCCGGCTTCCTGGTGCTGGGCAAGCGGGTGATCCCGCTGTTCGGCGTGATCCGCGAGCCGGCCCTGCTGGCCTTCTCGACCGCCTCGTCGGAAGCCGCCTATCCGCGCATCCTCGACAGCCTGCCCAAGATCGGCGTGCGCCGTCGCATCGTCTCGTTCGTCCTGCCGTTGGGCTATTCGTTCAACCTCGACGGCTCGATGCTCTACTGCACCTTCGCCACCATGTTCATCCTGCAGGCGCACGGCGTGCACCTTTCGGTCCAGCAGCAGATCTTCATGCTGCTGCTGCTGATGGTGACGTCCAAGGGCATCGCCGGCGTGCCGCGCGCCTCGCTGGTGGTGATCATGGCCACCCTGACCTATTTCGGCCTGCCGGAAGCCTGGATCGCCCTGGTGCTCGGCGTCGACCACCTGCTGGACATGGGCCGCTCGGCCACCAACGTCGTCGGCAACAGCGTCGCCGCCGCCGTGGTCGCCAAGTGGGAAGGCGAGCTGGACGAGATCCAGCCCGACACCGAGCCCGCCAAGGCCTAAAGCCCTTCCAGCACGGCTTCGATCACAGCCCGCTCCCCGAGCCCGTCAGGTTTCCAACCTGGCGGGCTTTTTCGTGTACAGTTTCAAATGTACAGTAAAAACTTGACAAGGCCCCGGCGAGGTCCAATCTCTTGAGGCGAGGGGCCTTTGAGGACGATGACGTCATGAGCAAGATCACCCACATCGCGCGCTCGGCGCTGATCGGGCTCGCTCTGACCGGCATGGGCGCCGCGGCCGCTTCGGCGGCGCAAGGCGACGTCCCGGTCAAGGCGGCCAAGCCCGCCCGCCAGTGCTTCTACCTGTCCGACTGGCGCGGCTGGACCGCGCCGGACAAGAACACCCTGTACATGAAGGTCCGCGGTCGCGACGTCTATCGCGTCGACCTGGCGTGGGGCTCCAACCAGCTGACCTGGCCGGGCACGCATCTGGTGTCGATCGTGCGCGGCCCCGACAGCGTCTGCGGTCCGCTGGACCTGGATCTGCGCGTCGGCGACGGCCTGGGCATGGCCATCCCGATCCGGGCCAAGACCATCACCAAGCTGACGCCGGAAGAGATCAAGGCGATCCCGAAGAAGTATCAGCCGTAAGGCCGCCGGGCGCCGCCCTCCGTCGGCCCTGACGCCCAGGAAGCGAAACAACAAAGGGCGGGACCCGGCTTCCGGATCCCGCCCTCTGCTCACGCCCCTCGTGAAGCGATCACTGCGCCGGCGTCAGGTCCGTGCGCTTCTTCATCATCTCGTCGAAGCTGGTCCAGACGCCCTCGGCGCCGTGCCATTGGCCCTTGGTCGCGGCCTTGGAATATTCCGTGGCGCGCGCCTCGAAGAAGTTGGCGTGCTCGACGCCCGACAGCAGCGACTGCAGCCAGGGCAGCGGGTTTTCCTTCACGCCGTACACTTCCGGCAGCTGCAGCTGGCGCAGGCGCCAGTCGGCGATGAAGCGGATATAGGCCTTGATGTCTTCGGGGGTCATGCCCTGGATTTCGCCGGCCTCGAAGGCCAGGTCGATGAACTTGTCCTCCAGCCCGACCACGTGCTTGCAGCAGTCAACGATGTCGTCGGCCACGCTCTTGGTCACCGCGCCGGTTTCCTTGTTGAAGGCGTGGTACAGCTTGATGATGCCGTCGCAGTGCAGGCTCTCGTCGCGGATCGACCACGAGACGATCTGGCCCATGCCCTTCATCTTGTTGAAGCGCGGGAAGTTCATCAGCATGGCGAACGAGGCGAACAGCTGCAGGCCTTCGGTGAAGCCGCCGAACATGGCCAGGGTGCGGCAGATGTCGGCATTGGTGTCGACGCCGAAGGTCTGCATGTAGTCGTGCTTGGCCTTCATGGCCTCGTATTCCATGAACGCCGAGAACTCGGTCTCGGGCATGCCGATGGTCTCGAGCAGCAGGGCGTAGGCCGCGATATGGATCGTCTCCATGTTCGCGAACGAGGCCAGCATCATCTTCACTTCGGTCGGTTTGAACACCCGGCCGTAGCGCTCCATGTAGTTGTCCTGCACCTCGATGTCGGACTGGGTGAAGAAGCGGAAGATCTGCGTCAGCAGGTTCCGTTCCTTGTCGTTCAGCTTGACGGCCCAGTCCTTGAGGTCCTCGCCCAGCGGCACCTCTTCGGGCATCCAGTGGACCTGCTGCTGGGTCTTCCAGAAGTCGTAGGCCCACGGATAGCGGAACGGCTTGTAGCCGCCCGACGGGGTCATCAGGCCGGGCAGGATGAGCGACGACGGAGCAGACATGGCGGGCCTCGGGAGCGAGAATCGAGCGGACGGGGTAGGCTTAAGGCTACGGCAGGCCGACGCCCGACGCACCCTGATAGTGACCCACTACATTTAGTGTGACAATGGGCCGCGCCCACAACATAGGGGATGATTTGTGGAGAAACCGTTCACGATTTTCAGCGCTCTCGGCTCGGGCGGCGTGCCCGTCGAGGCGGCTATGTCCTTGATCGGCCTGCCCTATGAGATCGTCGAAGCCCCGACCTGGGAGGGCGAGGCCGAGCAGGCCAAGGTCGCCGCCATCAATCCCCTTAAGCAGATTCCGGCCCTCGTCACCCCCGACGGCGAGACGATCACCGAGAGCGCCGCCATCCTGATCTGGCTGGCCGACCGCTATCCGGAAGCGCGGCTCGGTCCCGCGCTCGACGATCCTACGCGGGCTCAGTTCCTGCGCTGGATGACCTTCATACCGGCCTCGATCTATTCGCTGTTCTGGATCAGCGACGAACCCTCGCGCCTGGCCGGCCCCGACGCCGGGCTCCAGGCCAGGATCAAGGCCGCGATCAAGGAACGGATCGTCGACTGCTGGGCGATGATGGAAAGCCAGATCACGCCCTTCAGCGAGAAGATTGGGGGGCGGTATCTGCTGGGCGACGAGCTGAGCGTGCTAGACCTCTATGTCACGGTGCTCAGCCGCTGGGGCCCGCGCCGCGTGCGGTTCTACGAGGCGGCGCCGCGGATGAGCGAGGTGGTCAGGCGGGTGGATGCGGATCCGAGGTTGGTAGAGTTCTGGGCGGAGCGGTTCCCGTTCTTCGAGGGCTGGGAACGGTTGGGGCAGCAGGGGTGAGGGGCTAACTGCTGCGTCGCTGGGCCTCCGCCACCGCGCTCCACATCCAGGTTGTACTGCTCTGAATATCTGCATCCCCCCAATGGATCACTGCTCCATTGGATACCATCGAGAGGTGGCCGATGAGGTTTGAAGCCTCATCAACCAAACCGTGAATGTGATCGTATTGCGGGCGTTGTGGCAGTACGTCGAAACGCAGATCGTGGGCGATGTTCTCGTCTCGAAAGCCTCTGACTAGCCGAACGCGATTTGGCTCCTCGTTCTCAAGCCTGGAGAGCGCTTCGAGGAAGCTATGATAGCGCGCCGTCAGGCGATCGCGATTTTCAGCGCCAAGTTCATTCCAGTCTTCGCTTTCCTCTAGCAGCCGATGCGTGACGCCCGGCAGAGCCAGAAGCTCTCGACAGACGGAAAAACTCATTCGATTTTGCACAAGGATATGCCCGCGCCCTGGCGCGTCGAACACGCGGGACACCATCATAATCTGCGCATCTAGCGTTGCTCGTTCGTACACGTGAGCCGCAGGGGATGCAGGACTATCAGCGACGTCTTGTCGAGCTTCGTGACGGTTAAACGCCCGCCATGTCTCATTTACCGCCCGAGCCCAAGCAACGGCGTACATAATGCGCTTCGTCGCATGACGGAGACGGCTGATCGCTTCATCTAAGCTGTTAGATGATCTCAGAGGTGGCCGCGCCAAGCAGTTCTCCTAACCAATCTTGCACGTACTGGAGTACGGCCGAGCCCCTGTTTGCCCGCCACGACCACCGGTCGGGTGCGATCCTTGAATCTCTTGGAGGCTGCAGCGTGCCGGTCTGGACAGGTCAGTCAAGGACGGCCCTCCGGGCCGCCGCGCGCGGCCGGTCGTAGACCGGTCCTTGAGTGACCTGTCCAGACCGGCGATCGTCTCGCCGTGAGATGTAAGGAGGGCTCCTTCTCCGGGGAGAAGGAAGCGACACACCCCCAAACCCCGTCATCCCGCGCTCTATGCGCGGGATGACGGCGCGGCATGAACTTACCCCTTCGACCGCCACAGCTCCGCCCCGCCGCAACCTCGTCCCCCAAAAGCCGCCCTTTACGCGGCCACGCTTCCCCGCTATTCACCGCGCCGATGCAAGTCCGCGCGACCATGATTATTACCCCGAAAACGACCCGCCTCGGCGGGGCGTGGTCGGGTCTGTGCGCGAACTAGCGAGCATCCCCAACCAGCCCCGCCGATGCGCGGGGCCGGTTCTCACACCCTTGAGAGCTCCAAGCCCGCGCCTCCGCACTTTTCAGGAGACGTAGACCCGTGAGCTTCAAGTTTTCCCGAGCCAACCCGCCCCGCGTCGGCGTCGTCGGCGCCACCGGCCTGGTCGGCGGCATGATGCGCGAGCTGCTGGCCGAGCGGGACTTCCCGTTGGCGGACCTGCGCCTGTTCGCCTCGGCCCGCTCGGCCGGAACCAAGGTCGACTTCAAGGGAACCCAGGTGGTGGTCGAGGACGCCGCGACCGCCGACTTCGCCGGCCTGGACATCGTGTTCTTCTCGGCCGGCGGCGGCACGTCGCTGGAGCTGGCCCCGCGCGCGGCGGCGGCCGGGGCCGTGGTGATCGACAACTCCTCGGCCTGGCGCTCCGACCCGGACGTCCCGCTGGTGGTGGCCGAGGTCAATCCGCACGCGCTGGCCAATATCCCCAAGGGCATCGTCGCCAACCCCAACTGCACCACCATGGCCGCCATGCCGGTGCTGAAGCCCCTGCATGACCACGCCGGATTGAAGCGCCTGACCGTCAGCACCTACCAGGCCGCCTCGGGCGCCGGGGTGGCGGGCATCCAGGTGCTGGGCCAGCAGTTGAACGCGGGGCTGGACGGCGACATCGAGGGCCTGGCCCGCTCGCCCGACGCCGCGCCCCTGCCCGCCCCGGTCAAGTGGGCCGTGCCTCTGGCCTATAACGTCGTGCCGCTGAACTATCGCGTGGTCGAGGACGGCTACACCGAGGAAGAGGTCAAGCTGCGCGACGAGAGCCGCAAGATCCTCGAGATCCCCGGCCTGCCGGTGTCGGGCACCTGCGTGCGCGTCCCGGTGTTCACCGGCCACTCGCTGTCGATCAATGTCGAGTTCGAGCGGCCGATCTCCGCGGCCGAGGCCGCCGCGCTGCTGGCCGCCGCCCCGGGCGTGGTGCTGGACGAGGTGCCCAACCCGCTGGCGGCGACCGGCCAGGATCCGGTGTTCGTCGGCCGCATCCGGCCCGACCCGACCGTCGCGCATGGCCTGGCCCTGTTCGTGGTCGGCGACAACCTGCGCAAGGGCGCGGCGCTGAACGCGGTGCAGATCGCCGAGGTGATGCTCGACCGTTGAAACCTGTCATCCCGGCCAAGCGCGAAGCGCGCCGAGCCGGGACCGCCGGGAACTCCGAGCCTGTCGCGGTCCCGGCTCTCCGCTTCGCTGCGGCCGGGATGACACGTTAGTTTTGGACCGCTCGCCCCATCGGCCAGTCCACATCGACCTCCGCCGCCAGGAAGTCAATGAACGCCCGCACCCGCGCCGGCAGCGGACCCGCGTGGCCGACATAGACGGCGCTGACCGTCTCCAGCTCGCCGGAATTGAAGTCGTCCAGCACCGGGACCAGCCTGCCCGCCCGGATGTGATCGACGATGTGGAAGATGCCCAGCTTGGTGATCCCCTGCCCGGCCAGGGCCAGGTGCGTGGCGCTTTCACCGTCTCCCACCATGGCGCGGCCGTGGGCGGGATAGCAGACCCGTTCGTTGCCGATCTTGAAAGGCCACTCGTCGCACTGGCGCGAGAAGTTGAAGGTGATCAGGTCGTGATCGGCCAGGTCGTCGGGATGCCGCGGCGTCCCGCGCCTTGCCAGATAGTCGGGCGAGGCGACCAGCACGGTGCGGCTGTCGCCCAGCTTCCTGGCCACCAGTTGCGAGGGCCGCATCGGCCCCACCCGGATCGCCAGTTCGGTCCGCTCGTCCAGCAGGTCGATCACCTGGTCGGTCAGGGTCACGTCGACCTGGACCTCGGGGTTCAGGGCCGTGAACTTCGGGACCACGGGCAGCAGGTGGTGCAGGCCGAACGGCACGTTGGCGTTGATCCGCAGCCGGCCGCGCGGCACGGCGCAGGCGGCCACCGAGCGCTCGGCCTCGTCCAGGTCGGCCAGCACCCGCAGGGTCCGCTCGTGGAAGGTCAGGCCCTCGGCGGTCAGCTGCAGCTTGCGGGTCGAACGGTTGATCAGCCGCGAGCCGAGCCGCGCTTCCAGCCGCGCCACCAGCTTGCTGACCGCCGACGGGGTCATCGACATCGCCTTGGCGGCGGCCGTGAAGCCGCCCTCCTCGACGACGCGGGCGAAGACCTCCATCTCCCCCGAGCGATTGATCTCCGAGCGCGCCATTGTGCCCTCATTTCACAAGTAAAGTTCCTTCATCCAATCTAATTCATCGAACATGCCGGCGCTATCTGGGGGTCCGAACCCAATACGAGAGCCGTCATGCCCCTCGCCCTCTATGCCCTGACCGTCGGCGCCTTCGGCATCGGCGTCACCGAATTCATCATCATGGGCCTGCTGATGCAGGTTTCCGCCGATCTCGGCGTCTCGATCCCGACCGCCGGCCTGCTGATGACCGGCTACGCCCTGGGTGTCTTCGTCGGCGCGCCGATCCTGACCCTCGCCACGCGCCGCCTGCCGAAGAAGACCACCCTGCTGGTGCTGATGGCGATCTTCACCCTGGGCAACATCCTGGCCGCCATCGCCCCGACCTACGGCATCCTGATGGCCGCGCGGCTCGTGACCGCCCTGGCGCACGGCACGTTCTTCGGCGTCGGCGCGCTGGTCGCCGTCTCCCTGGTGGCGCCCGAGCGCAAGGCCTCGGCGATCTCGATCATGTTCACCGGCCTGACCCTCGCCACCCTGCTGGGCGTGCCGTTCGGCGCGTGGCTGGGCCTGGCCTTCGGCTGGCGGATGGCCTTCTGGGCCGTGGCCGCCGTCGGCGCCCTGGCCTTCGTGGTCCTGGCCGTGCTGGTTCCCAGCGCCAGGGAGACGGCCGAGCCCGCCCCGCTGCGCGAGGAGTTCGCCGTGCTGGCCCGTCCGCAGGTGCAGCTGGGCCTGGCCATGACCGTGCTGGGCTTTGGCGGGGTGTTCGCGGTCTTCACCTATATCCAGCCGATCCTCACCCAGCTGGCCGGCTTCTCGCAGGCCGCCGTCTCGCCGATCCTGCTGGTGTTCGGCGCGGGCCTGGTGGCCGGCAACCTGGCGGGCGGCCGCTGGGCCGACAAGAGCCTGAACGCGGCCCTGGCCGGGACCCTGATCCTGCTGACGATCGTGATGGGCGCCTCGGCCTTCGCCTTCCACAGCCAGGTCGGCGCGGTGATCGCCGCCTTCCTGCTGGGCGCGGCCGCCTTCGCCACCGTCGCGCCGCTGCAGATGCGGGTGCTGTCTCAAGCCGGCGGCGCGGGCCAGGGCCTGGCCTCCAGCCTGAACATCGCCGCCTTCAACCTGGGCAACGCCTTCGGCGCCTGGCTGGGCGGGGCGGTGATCGACCACGGCCCGGGCCTGGCCGCCGTGCCCCTGGTCGCCGCCGTGGTGCCGCTCTCCGCGCTCGCCCTGGCCGCCTTCAGCCTGAGCCTGGAGCGTCGGACAGCACTGGCAGCGGCCTGAATAGGCAGGGGCGGGGCTTGCTGCTAAGCACCGGCCATGCTGACCGATCCGTTCTTCTACGCGGTGGCGATTCCCGCCGTGATCCTGCTGGGCCTGGCCAAGGGCGGCTTCGCCGGGATCGGCGTGGTGGCGGTGCCGGTGATGGCCCTGGCCGTCTCGCCCGTCATGGCCGCCTCGATCACCCTGCCGATCCTGCTGGTTCAGGACGTGGTCAGCGTCTGGGCCTTCCGGAAGAGCTGGGACAAGGGCCTGCTGATCCTGATGCTGCCGGCCGCCGCGGTCGGGATCTTCCTGGGCTGGGCCCTGGCCGCCTTCGTCAAGGAGGCCGCCGTGGAGCTGGCCGTCGGTCTGATCTCGGTGGCCTTCGCCCTGCAGCGCCTGTGGGCCGAGCGCGCCGTCAAGGCCGCCGCCCAGGTCGAGGCGACTCCAGGCCGGCCGTGGCTGGGCGCCCTATGCGGCGCGGCGGCCGGCTTCACCAGCCAGATCGCCCACGCCGGCGGCCCGCCGTTCCAGATCTACGTGCTGCCGCGACGCCTGCCGCGCGACGCCTTCATCGGCACCAGCGCCATCTTCTTCGCCGTGGTGAACTGGATGAAGGTGCCGGCCTACGCCGCCCTGGGCCAGTTCACGCCCAAGGTGCTGGCTACCGCCGGGGTGCTGCTGCCCCTGGCCATCGCCTCGACCTGGGGCGGGGTCTGGGTGGTGCGCCGCGTTCCGGCCGAGGGCTTCTACAAGGTCATCTACGTGTTGCTGGTCGCGGTCGGCGGCAAACTGGTGTTCGACGGGGCCAGAGGCCTTCTCTTTTAGAGGGGCCTCTTTTTTCTGACGCCTTGCGTGGTCCCCGTCCTTTGACGAGCTCAGGATGAGGACCAAAATCGCTTCAGTAGAAAACCTCATCCTGAGCCTGTCGAAGGACGGGGCTTTTCGGTTCCGCTGATTTTTACCTCGATCGTGTCGCCGACGCCCTTTCGCGGCCACGATGATCGACGCTTATATGTCACGGAACGAACCTAGCGTTCGGACGTACTGCATTTCGTATCGAGCGGGCCATGACGACCACCACGACCGACATCATCGCCACCGAGGTCGCCACGCATTATCCGACCCCGGCCGCCAAGTGCGCCGACCTGGTGGTGCACCTGGCCGGCCTAGCCTGCGCCCTGCTGGGCGGCGGCATCCTGCTGGGCCTGGCCTTCGGGATCGGCAATCTGCAGCAGGTGGCCGCGGTCAGCGTCTATACCGTCGGGCTGATCCTGATGCTGTCGCTGTCGACCGCCTATAACTTCGCCAAGGCCCGCTGGCGGCCGCTGCTGCGCCGCTTCGACCACGCCGGCATCTTCGTGATGATCGCCGCCTCCTACACGCCCTTCACCACCCAGAACCTGCACGGCTGGTGGGCGATCGGCATGACCACGGCGGTGTGGACCGTCGCCGGCGCTGGCGTGCTGGCCAAGCTGTTCCTGCCGGGCCTGGACAAGCGCTTCTGGGTCGGCCTCTACCTCGCCCTCGGCTGGCTGGTGCTGGTCGCCATCAAGCCGATGATCGACGGCCTGTCCTGGGTGGCCCTGCTGCTGCTGGCCATCGGCGGCCTGGTCTATTCCACCGGCACCATCTTCTACCTGATGCAACGGCTTAAGTTCCGCCGCGCCATCTGGCACGGCCACGTCATCGGCGGCGCGGGCCTGCACTACGCGGCCGTCCTGGTGGGCGTGGTGCTGGCCGGCGCGCGCTAGAGGCGCTCCTTGGAAAAGGATCCCGCCGGCAAGATCAACCTCCAGGGCTTCTTCAAGGACAGGAAGGCCACCGATCCGCTGCGCGGCAAGCGCCTGCCCGCGCCGACGTCGGAGCGCCACGTCGAGGCCCAGGGCTTCCCGGGCGTGCGCCTCTCGGTCGACCAGGCCGACGACGCCCTGAAGAGCGCCGCCGACCGCCTGGCGCCGCTGCGCTCGCTGATCGGCCGCGACGAGTTCAACATCCTGGCCCTGTCCGGCGGCGCGTCCGGCGGCGCCTATGGCGCGGGCGTCCTGGCGGGTTTGACCAAGGCGGGCCGCCGCCCCGACTTCGCCATCGTCACCGGCGTCAGCACCGGGGCCCTGATCGCGCCCCTGGCGTTCCTCGGCCCGGCCTGGGACGAGCGCCTGACCGACGCCTATGTCGGCGGCCACGCGGCCGAACTGCTCAGCTTCCGCCGCCTGGGGACCGCTCTGGGCCCCAGCATCTTCAAGGGCGAGAGCCTGGACGCCCTGGTCGAGACCTTCGTCGACCAGGAGATGGTCGACGCCGTCGCGCTCGAGCACCTGAAGGGCCGGCGCCTGCTGATCGCCACCACCAATCTCGACAGCCAGCGGGCCGTCGTCTGGGACATGGGCGAGATCGCCAACCACGGCGGCGACGCGGCCCTGAAGCTGTTCCGCACCCTGCTGGTCGCCTCGTCCTCGGTGCCGGGCATCTTCCCGCCCAAGCTGATCGACGTCGAGGTCGACGGCCAGCATCACCAGGAAATGCACGTCGACGGCGGCGTCGCCGCGCCGCTCTTTCTGATGCCCGACGCCCTGCTGCACTGGCGCAACCTCGGCCCCCGCTTCCGGCGCGGCCGGGTGCATGTGATCGTCAATACGGTGCTGGATCCCTCGCCCCAGTCGACCCCGCCCGGCGTGGCCTCGATCATGGCCCGCAGCTTCGACACCATGCTGCGGTTCTCGTACCGCCAGGCGCTGAGTCTCGCCGCCGGCTTCTGCTCGCGCCACAACCTGCCGCTCAGCGTGGCCTCGATCCCCAACAGCTTCGAGGGGACCAACCTGCTGAAGTTCGAGACCGACCTGATGCGCCGCATCTACGACGCGGGGCGCCAGCAGGCGCTGGAGGGCACGGTGTGGACCAGCGCGGTCGAGGAGCAGAGCCTGTGGCGCGGCCTGTTCAAGAAACAGCTCCCCGCCCCGTCCAGCAGCACGGGCGTGATCATCCGCGACGAGCCGGGCCCGGTCGGCATCACGGCGCCGCTGGAGCCCTAGGTTTCCCGGAGACGGCCGCTGAACGCCGTTCAGCCACGGTTCACACGGCCAAGCTCTATGCTCGCCCGACACCAGGGGAGCTTTCGGATGCCGAGCCTATCGATGCGAAGCCTTATCGTCGGGGTGGCTGTCGCTGGGGCGCTGACCACGGTCGGCTGCGCGACCATCAGCAAGGAGCAGTGCCTGAGCGGCGACTGGGGCGCGGTCGGCTACGGCGACGGGGTGGACGGCCGCCCGATGAGCCGCCTCGACGCCCACGCCAAGGCCTGCGCCAAGGTGGGGGTGACGCCGGAGCCCGTCCCCTATTTCGCGGCGCGCGCCGAGGGGCTGAAACGCTACTGCACCGAACCGAACGGCTTCCGGGTCGGCCGCGAGGGCAAGGCCTATGCCGGGGTCTGCCCGCCGCCGGTCGAGGCCGAATTCCTGGGCGGCTACGCGGACGGCGAGCGGGTCCACGCGGCGACGCAGCGGCTGGAGTCGGCGCGGTCGGATCTCAGCTCGGCCGATGCGCGCGCCGACAAACGCGCCCGCCAGGCCGACGGGGTCGAGGATGAGTTGCGCAATCCCAAGCTCACCGACGAGCAGATCCGCGAACTGCGCGATCGTCTGAACCGGCTGCGTCGCGAGCGTCGGGAGGCGATCGAGGACGGCCGCCGCGCCGACGCGGCGATCCGTGACGCCGAGCGCGAGGTCGACGATCTCAGAGCCCGCTTCTCGCCCCGCTACGGCGGCTGGTGAGCGCCCCTAAGCCTTCTTCAGGTGCCGGGCGCGCAGCTTTTCGACATTCGGCGGATCGGCGCGGAAGTCCGACGCCAGGCCCAGGCGGGCGTTGCACGACGGGCAGCGGACCGAGTCCTCATCGGGGATGTCCGTCGGCGGATCGAAACGCGTACCGCAAGGCTTGCACTTCCAGTCGCCGGTTGGCGCGGGAGCCGGCGGCGGCGGGGCCGCATGGGGCGTGAACACGGTGGCGCGGGCCGACGGCTTGACCATACGCTCGAGCGGCGGCGGCCCGCCGGGCGCGGCGACCGCGCTCTTCAGGCTCAGGGTCTTGCGGCGCGGGGGCTCGCTATCGCTCATGATCTCGCTTGGCGGCTGGTGGAAGGGACGGCGCTAGCTGCATGAAAGCGGCCCGGAACACAAGCCTAATAGGCCTTTGGCCCGCTCGCCAGCAGCTTGAGCGCGCCTACCACTGGGGCTTGAGGCTGAACGACAGGGCCACCACGTCGTCTTTCTGGGTGGCCAGACCCATGATGCCTTCCCTGGCCTTGATCGCGCGGTGGATGTAGCCCAGCGAGGCCTGCATCGGCCCGCGGCGCCAGGCGATGCCGGCCTGGCTGTCGCCGATCAGCTTGCTGGTGGCGTCCTGGGTCAGGCCCGCGCGGCTCCAGTCGCCGTTCTGGCCGCGCAGCATGTTCAGGCCCACGGCCCGGCCGCTGGCGGCGGCGAAGATGTACCAGCGTCCGCGCGTCCCGAAGGCCGCATTGCCGTCCTGGACGCCGAGGGCGTCGTTCACCCGGGCGCCCATGTTCTTCTTCTTGCCCAGGCGCACGGTGGCGCCGGCCTCGGCCGAGCCGCCGGCCCCGCCATAGCCGATGCCGGCGTGCGGCGTGACGTCGAGGGCGAACCTGCGGCCTTCCAGCGACATGGCCGAGGGCCAGCCGCGCGTCACGGTCACGTCGACCTCGCGCAGCGCGTAGCCGTCCTCGTTGTCGGGGCGGACCAGGGTCAGCGGCGCATAGGCGGCGGTCGGCGCCATGCCGGCCATCGAGACGCGGACCGAGTCGATCGGACCGCCGGCCTTGGCCTGGTGGCTGAAGGCGTTGGAGCGCCAGGTCACGGGACCCGCGCCGTCATAGAAGCGATCGGCGTCGAGGATGCGGGCGTCGCCGGCCAGGGCGGCGGGCGACAGCGTAAAGCCGCCCTCGACCTTGCCCTGGGGCGCGTCGAGATCGCGGGCCGCGAACCCCGTGGCGCTTTCGGGATCGAGCGGACGCAGGCTCTCGGGCTTTACCTGAAAGGAGATCGGCGCGAGGGGCTTGGGAGCCGGCGCGGGCGCGGCCTTGCCGACCTTCTGAGCCGCGCAAGCGACGCCGGCGTGGCCGGCCGCCATGCCCGCGATCACGGCCATCAGGCAGAAAACGGTACGCTCCCCAGCGACCCGCATCACGGATTCCCCAATCCAATCGGACACTCAGCCTACGCCCGTTTCCCCGCGTGTCCATCGCGGCGAAAACGCACAGGGTCTGAACCCGTTGTGACAGACCAAGGTTCCCGGAACGTGAAACGGCGGCGCGATTTCTCGCGCCGCCGTCATTTTCACAGATCCTGGTCGCCGGGCTTACCGACGGGCCGTCGCCTACTGACAGGCAAGGCACTCGTCGTAGTCGGTCTTTTCCGGGACGTCGAAGCCGCCCGCGCCCGGGACCGCCGCGACCTTGTCCTCGGCGCCGGCATAGGCCGCGCGCTGCACCGACTTGGAGCGCAGGTAGTAGAGGCTCTTCACGCCCCGCTCCCAGGCCTGCCAGTGCAGCATGTGCAGGTCCCACTTGTCGACGTCGCCCGGCAGGAAGATGTTGACCGACTGGCTCTGGCAGATTTCCGGCGTGCGGTCGGCGGCCAGCTCGACCACCCAGCGCTGGTCCAGCTCGAAGGCGGTCTTGTAGACGTCCTTCTCGTCCTGGCTCAGGAAGTCCAGGTGCTGGACCGAGCCTTCCTGTTCCAGGATCGAACCCCACACCGCGTCGGTGTTCTGGCCCTTCTCCTCGAGCAGCTTCTCCAGATAGGGGTTCTTCACCGCGAACGAGCCCGACAGGGTCTTGTGGGTGTAGATATTGGCCGGGATCGGCTCGATGCCCGCCGAGGTGCCGCCACAGATGATCGAGATCGAGGCGGTCGGGGCGATGGCCAGCTTGTGCGAGAAGCGCTCCTTGGAGCCGCGATCGGCGGCGTCCGGGCACGGGCCCTTCTCTTCGCCCAGGGCGATCGAGGCCTTGTCGGCCTCGCGGCGCAGGTGCTTGAACATCCGCATGTTCCAGCTCTTGGCCAGGGCGCTTTCGAACGGCACGTTCTGGCTCTGCAGGAAGCTGTGGAAGCCCATCAGGCCCAGGCCCACCGAACGCTCGCGCATGGCGGCGTAGGCGGCGGTCGAGGCCGCGTCCGGGGCGCGATCGATGAAGTCCTGCAGGACGTTGTCGAGGAAGCGCATGACGTCCTCGATGAACGTCGGGTGGTCGCGCCACTCCAGATAGGTCTCGGCGTTGACCGACGACAGGCAGCAGACGGCGGTGCGCTCCTGGCCCAGGTGGTCGGTGCCGGTGTGCAGCATGATCTCGCTACACAGGTTCGACTGGCGCACCTTCAGGCCCAGCTCGCGCTGGAACGAGGGCATGGCGCGGTTCACCGTGTCGGAGAAGATCAGGTAGGGCTCGCCGGTTTGCAGGCGCAGCTCCAGCACCTTCTGCCACAGGGCGCGGGCGTCGACTTCGCGCAGGACCTCGTTGGTCTTGGGCGAGCGCAGGCCGAACTTGGTCCCGTCACGCACGGCGTGCATGAAATCGTCGGTGATGGAGAGGCCGTGGTGCAGGTTCAGGGACTTGCGGTTGAAGTCGCCCGACGGCTTGCGGATCTCGAGGAACTCCTCGATCTCCGGGTGGTGGATGTCGAGATAGACGGCGGCCGAGCCGCGACGCAGGCTGCCCTGCGAAATCGCCAGGGTCAGCGAGTCCATCACGCGGATGAAGGGGATGATGCCCGAGGTCTGGCCCTGGCCCTTGACCTTCTCGCCGATCGAGCGGACGCCGCCCCAGTAGGTGCCGATGCCGCCGCCGTTGGCCGCCAGCCAGACGTTCTCGTTCCAGACGCCCAGGATGCCGTCCAGGCTGTCGTTGACGGCGTTGAGGAAGCAGCTGATCGGCAGGCCGCGATCGGCGCCGCCGTTCGACAGCACCGGGGTGGCCGGCATGAACCACAGGCGGCTCATATAGTCGTAGACGCGCTGGGCGTGGTCGGCGTCGTCGGCGAAGGCCGTCGACACGCGGGCGAACATGTCCTGGTAGGACTCGCCCGGCAGCAGGTAGCGGTCTTCCAGCGTGGTCTTGCCGAAGTCGGTCAGCAGGGCGTCGCGCGAGCGATCGACCAGCACCTTCTGCACCAGCGCCAGCTGCGGGCGCTTGGCGGGCTTGATCGCGGCCAGACGGGCCTCGTTCCGGATGTTCGTCTTCGCCGCTTCACTGCCGTTCATGACCAAATCCATTGCTCAATCAGCGTGTTCCGGAGAAGGGACATGCCCCGGTCAGCCGCTATATCTTGTGGCTGAGGAGCCCCCTCAACCCACATATGGGGCCACAGTGGTGAATGACTCGTCAACGGCCGCGCCCTGAGTTTTTCGTTAACAACCTGTGAACGCCCCGAACTTGTGAGGCAGGATCAAGGGGTTGCATAGGCGAACTTTTTTCACCCGCGACAGGACGCCGCAAGGCGCTCCAGGACATCCGCCCCCGGACAACGTCGTTCGTTAACAGGAGGGCCACAAGGGATGGTGGTCGGCGGTGGACGGCGCTCGCGAGCTCGCCTCTCGCGCGACCGCCGCTAAAGCCCAGCAAACCGGGCCTTCAGGCCGGATATGGGGTCGGCGGCCGCGCCGCCAAGCGTCGCCGGACGGCTCAAATGGCGCCCGCTCGGCGCCAGACATAGAGAAAGGGCCCGGCGTTGCCGCCGGGCCCTCCCAAGTCTTCAGTCGATTCGATCTTAGAAGTTGATCGAGATCGTGGAACGGCGGTTCAGCGGTTCCTTCACACCGTCGCCGGTGGCGACGGCCGGAGCGCTTTCGCCCTTCCAGTCGACGCCGAGCACGGCGGCCGGGACACCTTGCGAGACCAGGGCGTCAGCGACGGCCTTGGCGCGGCGTTCCGAGAGCTTCACGTTGTACTTCGGCGAACCCGACGTGTCGGTATGGCCGACGACGATGATCTTCGTCGCGTGACCGTCGTTCGAGTACTTCGCGGCTTCCGTGACCACCGATTGCGCTTCCGGCGTCAGGACCGATTGGTCGAACGGGAAGTACACGATGAACTCGCGGGCCTCATACTGCGGCGGCGGCGGAGGCGGCGGCGGCGGGGGAGGCGGCGGAGGCGGGGGCGGAGGAGGCGGCGGCGGCGGCGGCGGCGGCGGCGGCGGCGGCGGCGACGCGAACGAGTAGCGGAGACCCACGGTCACCGACTGGTCCCGATACTGGCCAGCGAACGCGCCCGGCTGCAGAACGCCCGAGCCGCTCGACTGCCACGTGTGGTCTTCACCGGTCAGATAACGATAGGTGAAGTCGATCTTCAGCTTGTCGGTCGCCTTGATCGAGGCGCCGGCCAGCAGTTGCCAGGCGACGGCCATATCGTCGTCGTCGACCGTCAGGTTCTGGATCGCGGGGTTCGCGGCCGTGTACGGGCCCGGAACGGCGCTGAACTGGCCCAGGGCCTTGACATCCAGACGGTTGATGCCGACGCCGGCGCCGACGAACGGGTTCAGCCAGGAGTCCGGAGCGAAGTCATAAATGACGTTCGCCATCAAGGTCCACGAGTCGATCGAGCCGCTCGGAGCGCCGCAGGTCGGAGCCGCGACGGTGCGGGTCACGCCGGGGGTGCAGAGCGCGATCGGCTGAGCGCGAGCAGCGTTGCCGCGGACGCCCGTCAGGTCGCCGGGGCGATAGCCGCCTTCGACTTCAGCGCGGACGTGCGGGTTGAATTGGTAGCCCAGGCGGACAAAGCCGGTCCAGTCGCTGTCCGACTTCCAGGCATAGTGATAGTGAGCACCGTCCGGAGCGTTGGTGTCCGACTCGGTCTTCAGGCTTTGCGGCCAGTGATAGCCGAGGTCGACCGCGCCGTACCAGCCGGTCTCTTGGGCCGAAACGCCCGACGCGGCGAACACCGCGACCAGAGCAGCTCCTGCCAGGAGGTTGAGTTTCATCGTTGAAGAGCCCTCTATTGCCCTGCCCAGGCCGGATACCGACCGAGCACTGTTATACCAAGGCGAACGCCACGGGAAAGTGTCAGCAAAGACACACTCGTCAGGTTTCGCCCCCCTGCCCTTTGCTCAGGAAAGCCAAACAAGACCGCCCCTCAGAAATCAACTTCCGAGCGTGCCCGCCGACATCCACTGCAGATAAGCGTCAGCTCCGCTGGGTTCGCACGTGAACAGGTCGCGCGCAAGGGCTTGAAGGCGGGAAACGATCAAGCATTCGCAAAGCGTCGCCTAAAAACCGCACATTTCAACCTCTTCAGTCAGGTCCTGGAGAACGTCAACCTAATCCAGAGTGGTCCGGTACCGCGCCATGGCCAGGCCGGAGATCGCGACGACAAACAATCCGAGCGCGGAAAGACTTGGCCAAAGCTCGGCGGCGTCCAGCCCCTTGAGCAAGGCGCCGCGCACGACTCTGAGAAAGTGCGTCACCGGGATCACGCCGCCCAGGGCCTGAGCCCATTGCGGCATTCCCCGGAACGGGAACATGAAGCCCGACAGCAGGATCGAGGGCATGATGTAGAAGAATGACATCTGCATCGCCTGCAGCTGGGTGCGGGCCACGGTCGAGATCAGGAAGCCCAGGGCCAGCGATCCGATGATGAACAGCAGGACGCCCAGGCTCAGGGCCAGCCAGCCCCCAAGAAGATCAGAGCTTCCCATCGGCACGGCGAACAGGGCCTTGGCCAGGACCAGGATCACCACCGTCTGGATCACGCCGACGGCGACATAGGGCGTCAGCTTGCCGATCATCACCTCGATCGGCCGGGCCGGCGTGGCCAGCAGGCTCTCCATGGTGCCGCGCTCATATTCCCGCGTGACGCCCAGCGCGGTCATCATCACCAGGGTCATCGACAGGATCACGCCCAGCAGGCCCGGCACGATGTTGTAGGCGGTGATGGCCTCCGGATTGTAGCGGCGGTGGATCACCACCTCGAACGGGTCGCCGCCCGCCGCCCCTTGGCTCCTTGGGGCGACCGCCCCCACCAGATCGCGCGTCAGGGCCGTCCGGGGCAGGCTGGACAGCGCCGCGAGCGCCCCGCCGGTCGCGGCGGGGTCCGAGGCGTCGGCCTCGACCAGGATCTGGGCCGCGTCGCCGCGCACCACGCGCCGCGTGAAGTCGGCGGGTATCGTCAGGGCGAACTGCGCCTCGCCGCGCGCCACGGCTTCGTCCAGCTCCCGGGGGGACGTCGCCGTGCGGACGATCTCGAAATAGCCGCTGTTGACCAGGGCCGAGAGAGTCGAGCGCGCCATCGGCCCCTGGTCCTGCACCAGCACCGCCATCGGCAGGTTCCGCGGGTCGTTGTTGATGGCGTAGCCGAACAGCAGCAGCTGCACGATCGGCATGACCAGGATCATGGCGTAGGTCAGCCGGTCGCGGGTGAGCTGGATGAACTCCTTGATCAGCACCGCCAGGATGCGCGCGCCGGAGAGCCGCCTCCCCCTGCCGCCTCGGGCGCTCATTGGAAATTGTCCGACGACTGATCCATCAGCCGGATGAACACGTCCTCCAGGGTCGGCTGGACCTCGATCCATTCCAGGGGCGGCTTGCGATAGGGCGCGATGGCCGCCTCCAGCGCCGCGCGGTCGGTTCCGCTGACGTGCAGGGCCGACCCGAACGGCGCGGCCATCAGCACGCCGGGCGCCGTGGCGAGATCCCCGGCCAGGCGATCCGCGCCCAGTCCTTCGGCCGTCTGCCCCTCGGCGCGGAACGTGATGAGGCCGCTCTCGGCGATCACCGCTTCGGCCGTGCCCCGCGCCATCAGCTTGCCGTAGGCGATGTAGGCGATGTCGTGGCAGCGCTCGGCCTCGTCCATGTAGTGGGTCGAGACCATCACGGTCAGGCCCTCGGCCGACAGGGCGTGGATCTCGTCCCAGAACTCGCGCCGCGCCTTGGGATCGACGCCGGCGGTCGGCTCGTCGAGCAGCAGCAGCCTGGGTTCGTGCATGACGCTGGCGGCCAGGGCCAGGCGTTGCTTCCAGCCGCCCGACAGGCTGCCGGCCAGCTGCTTCCTGCGGGCGGTCAGGCCCAGGCGGTCCAAGCTGTCCCTCACCCGCTCGCGGCGACGGTCCAATTCGTGGACCCGGGCCACGAAATCGAGATTCTCCTCGATCGACAGGTCCTCGTAGAGCGAGAACTTCTGGGTCATGTAGCCGGTCTGGCGCTTGACCGCCTCGGCGTCCTTGCGGAAGTCGAGACCCAGAACCCGCCCCTCGCCGCTATCCGGGGTCAGCAGGCCGCACAGCATCCGCAGGGTCGTGGTCTTGCCCGAGCCGTTGGGTCCCAGGAAGCCCGTGATCTTGCCCGCCCCGACCTGGATCGCCAGGTCCCGCACCACGTGGCGCGGGCCGAAGCTCTTGTTCAGCCCCCGGACATCGACGGCCAGGTCGCTCACCGGCCATCCCCCTTGGACGAGCCGTCCAGAGGAACTATGTCGACCGGCTGGCCCGGCGCCAGGGCCGGACCGGGCTCGGGCTTCGCCTCGACCAGGAACACCAGGCGCTGGCGGGCCTCGCGGCTGTAGATCACCGGCGGGGTGAATTCCGACCGAGGGCTGACATAGTTGATCCGCGCCGAGCGCTCGGCCCCGCAGCCGTCGCACGAGAAGCGGACGATCGTTCCCGGCCGATAGCGCGCCACCTCGGCCTCGGGCGCGAAGAAGCGTAGCCGCACGCGGTCGTCGGACAGCAGGGCCACGACCGGCTGGTTGGCGGCCGCCCATTCGCCGGGCTGGTAGAAGACGTCCTGCACCCGGGCGGCGGCCGGGGCCTTGGGGCTGATCTGATCCAGACGCGACTGGGCGGCGGTCAGGGTCTCGCGGGCCGAGGCGACGGCGGACTGGGCCGCGGCCACGGCGTCCGGCCGCGCGCCCAGCCCGCCGACGGTCTTGCGCCGCGCCACGGCCGCGGCGTTGGCGCGGGCGGTGTCGAGCGCGGCCTTGGCCTGGTCGAGACGCGCCGGCGCATAGATGCCCTTGGCCACCAGCGGCGCGATGCGGTCATAGTCCGACCGGGCCTGGCGGATCTGAGCCTCGGTGGCGGCGCGCTCGGCGTCATAGACGGCCAGTTCCTGCGGGCGCTGACCCTTCTCGGCGTCGCGCAGCTGAGCCTGCGCGATCGCCACCTGGGCGGCGGCCTGGTCGCGGGCGGCGGTCAGCTGGGCCGCGTCCAGGGCGAACAGCGGCTGGCCGGCTCTCACCCGATCGCCGCGCTGGACGGCCACCGTGCTGACCAGGCCCGCGTTCGCGGCCCCGACATACAGCGTCTCGCCCTCGACATAGCCCGACAGCCGGTGCGGCCGATGGGCGTCCGGCCCCAACAGTCGCCAGCCCAGGAAGCCGGCCAGACCGACGCCCGCCACGACGGCGACGATACGGCCAGGAGAGGGGTGGGCCGCGGGCTTCAAGACTTGCCCTCCAGGCGCGGCGTCAGGCCCAGCAGCACCGTGTCGGCGTGCTGGGCGATCAGCGCCTCCAGATCGACGGGGGGCGCGCCGACGGGGGTGAAGGTTTCGCGCCAGATCACGCCGGTCAGGATGGGCCCCATGATGCTGAAGGCCTGCAGGCGCGGGTCGCCCGGCCGGACCTCGCCGCGCTCCTGGCCCCGTCGGATCGCGTTTCCGATCGCCGTCAGGGCGCGGCTGACCACCTCGTCGTGCCAGACGCGGGCCAGCTCCGGGAAGTTTCGCGACTCGCCGATGACCAGCTTGGCCACCGCCCCCAGCCTCGTGGTCGCGATCACCGAGGCGAGGCGGGCGAACATCAGGCGCAGCATGTCGGGAAAGGGGATCGTGGCCTGGGCCAGCATGGCCTCGACCATGTCCAGGTTCGGGGCCACCGCCTCGCGGACCACCGCGCGGAAGATGTCCTCCTTGGTCTCGAAATAGAGATAGAGCGCGCCCTTCGAGACGCCGGCCCGGGCGGCGATCTCGTCCAGCTTGGCGGCGGCGAAGCCCTTCTCCGCGAACACCTCGAACGCCGCCTGGACGATCTCGCCCGGCCGCGCCTCGGCGCGTCGACGCCATTTGGGATTTCCGGCCTGCATGCCTGTTCGCCTTTAATGACCCAGAAGTCATTAGAGGCGAACAGGCCGAAACTCAAGCCTTCGCGGTCACCAGCCAGCAGGCCGAGTTCATCTCGGCGACGCCATCCTTCACGTAAGGCTCCAGCGCCTTCGTCACCGCTGCTCCAACCGTCTCGCGCACGGCCTCGTCCTGGCCAGCCAGGATCGGGTTCAGCGGACCGACGCGCAGGCTCATGGTCAGCAGTTCCTCGGCGCTGACCGGCGTCGGGTCGTCCAGCGGATCAACCACCACATCGCGCCAGCCGCTCTGTTGCAGGATCGCCAGCACCCGGTCCGGATCGGCGAAGCCGAAGCGGCCCGGCGCGTCCTTCTCGAACTTCGGGAGGCTCGGCAGGAACGGCGCGGCGGCCGCCAGCGGGACCGTCGTGATGGCGTTGTCCTCGGGCCCGCGCCAGCAGGCGAAGGCCAGGCGGCCGCCGGGCTTCAAGGCCGCGCGCAGATTGGCGAAGGCCGCGACGGGATCGGGGAAGAACATCACCCCGAACCGCGAGACGATGGCGTCGAATTTGGCCTCGAAGGCGTGGGTCTGGGCGTCGGCCTGCAGGAAGTCCACGCCCTCCAGACCATCCTCGCCCGCCCGGCGTCGCGCCAGCGCCAGCAGCGCCGGCGAGATGTCGACGCCGACCGCCCGCCCTTCCGGACCCACTCGCCAGGCCGCCTCGAAGGTGGTCGCGCCCGCGCCGCAGCCGACGTCCAGCACCGCCTCGCCCGCGCGCGGGTCGGCGGCGTCGACCACCGCCCGGGCGATGGGCCGGTACATCCGGTCCAGCAGCCCCTGCTGCTCGACCCACACTTGCCCGGCGCGGTCCCAATAGGCCGCCATGTCCTGGTCGCTCACGCGCGTCTCCCTGTTGTTGCGATCGTCGTCTTCCCCGCGCATCCTGCAAGTTAAAGCGCACTTGAGGTCAAGCGGTGTTCGAGATTGATATTTCGGAATTGGCGAAACGGACCGGCGTGCGCGCCTCGGCCCTGCGGTTCTACGAGGAAAAGGGGCTGATCGCCTCGACCGGCCGGCGGGGCCTCAAGCGGCTGTTCGCCCCGGCCGTGATCGAGCGGCTGTCGCTGATCGCCCTGGGTCGGGCCTGCGGCTTCTCGCTGGACGAGATCGGCGGGATGCTGGACGGCCCCAAGCGAACCGGCCGAGACATCGACCGCGCGGCCCTTCGCGCCAAGGCCGTCGACCTGGACCGCCGCATCGAACAGCTGACCCGACTGCGCGAGGGCCTGGCCCACGCCGCCGACTGCAAGGTCCCGCTACTGATGGACTGCCCGCATTTCCTGCGCCTCGTGAAGGCGGCGGGCCATCACCGCCGGGGGTACCGGGCGGAAGCGGTGTAGCGTCTTCTCACAGAGAGGCGTCGCGCAGACGCCGGCGGCGGCCGCCCAGGGCGTCGGGGCGGTTCAGTTTCTTGCGGTACTCGTCGCGGCGCGCGTGGATCGAGGCGATGACCAGGCCCATCGGCACGCCGATATCGACCAGCACGGCCTCGGACAGCTGCAGCGAGGCCTCGATGGTCTCGGGCACGGCGTCGGTGGCGCCCAGCTCGTAGAGCCGCGCGGCGTGGTGGGCGTCGCGGGCGCGGACCACGATCGGCACGTCCGGCCGGGCCCCGCGCGCGGCGGCGACCACGGCTTCGGCCACCTCGAAGGCGTCCATGGTCACCACCACCGCCTTGGCCGTGGCCAGGCCGCAGCGCTCCAGAAGCTCGATCCGCGAGGCGTCGCCATAATAGATGCGCTCGCCGTTGCGCCGTCCCTGCTCGACCAGACGCGCGTCGCGATCGACGGCGATCCACGACAGCTCGTGGCGGCCCAGCATGTCGCCGACCAGCTTGCCGACCCGGCCATAGCCAACGACTAGCACCTGGCCGGCCGGCTCGGGACCGACGCGGTCCGGCTCGCGCGGCGTGGACGGCGGGGTTTCGCTGATCGGCAGCGGCGCGCTCTTGCGGCCCAGATAGCCGCCCAGCGCCGCCAGGGCCGGGATCAGGAACATGGTCAGGGTGGCCGAGACCAGCACCGCCTGGCCCAGCGGCCGCGACACCACCTCGGCGTCGATCGCCTTGTCCAGCAGCACGAAGGCGAACTCGCCGCCGGCCGCCAGGATCAGGCCGGCCTCGATCGCCGCGCGCCGGTTCAGGCCCATGGCCAGGCCGCCGACGAAGACCACGGCCGTCTTCAGCAGCATCAGGCCGACGGCCGTGGCCAGGATCGCCACCGGCTGGGCGGCCAGTAGGGAGAGATCCAGGCGGATGCCCAGCGAGACGAAGAACAGGCTCAGCAGCAGGCCCTTGAACGGCTCGATCTTGACCTCGACCTCGTGGCGATACTCGGTCTCGGCCAGCAGTATGCCGGCGACGAAGGCGCCCAGCGCCATCGACAGGCCCGAGAGCGCGCTGACCAGGCCCGCGCCGATGATCACCAGCAGGCAGGCGGCCATGAACATCTCTTCGCTCTTGGCCTTGGCGACGGACTTCAGCATGGGCCGCAGGGCCAGGCGTCCGACCAGCACGATCGCGCCCAGACCGACGGCGGCCGGCGCCAGGGCCAGCAGGTCCTTGACCTGGAACGATCCATGGCCGCGGCCGAGGATGGCCAGGGTGATCAGGATCGGCGCCACGGCCAGGTCCTGGAACAGCAGCACCGAGAAGGTGGCGCGGCCGGCTTCGGAATGCAGGCGGCGACGCTCGGCCAGCACCGGCACGGCGATGGCGGTCGAGGACAGGGTCAGGGCCGCGCCGATGGTCAGGGCCGCCACCGGGCTCTGGCCCAGCAGCATGGCCACCGCGCCCAGGCCCAGCGAGCAGGCGATCACCTGGATCGCGCCCAGGCCGAACACCCATCGGCGCATCAGCCGCAGGCGCTCCCACGACAGCTCCAGCCCGATCATGAACAGCAGGAACACGACCCCGAACTCGGCCAGCTGGGCGATTTCATCGGGATTGTCGACGGTGACGTAGTCCAGCCACGGGGCGTAGGGGATGAACCGGCCCAGGCCGAACGGCCCCAGGATGACCCCGGCCAGCAGATAACCCAGGATCGGATTGATTTTCAGCCGCTTGAAGAGCGGCGCGACGATACCGGCGGTCGCCAGGAACAGGACCAGGTCCTTGTAGCTCTCTGGGGAAACCTCGTGCGCCACGCGCCCTCCTGCGTTGTTTAAGTTGGCCTCTTGAGGCGCACGCCCGGCCCCGCCGCGTTCCCGTCGGTTGTATCCGCCACGATCAGCGACACCCCGCCGGCTTCGATCGCATCGATCAGGAGGCGTTCGGTGCTATGGTGCAAGGCGTGACGCTCGGTCTCGAAGTCCTTGACCGTGCTGCGCGAAACGCCCGCCCGATCGGCGAGTTCGCCTTGGGACCAATTGATCAGCCCGCGAGCGGCCCGGCATTGCGCCGGGAGGAGAATTTTTGCGTGCGGCATCTGGCGTACCCGGGCTTCATCACCCATATTGGTTGAGTACGCTCGAAAAGGATGACCGTCAAGGAGAACTCGTGCATCACACCTCGCTGATCGCCACCATCGTCGCGGGCCTGGGCCTGGCCTTCATCTTCGGCGCCATCGCCAACCGGCTGAAGCTTCCCGTGCTGGTCGGCTATCTGCTGGCCGGCGTGGTGGTCGGGCCGTTCACGCCCGGCTACGTCGCCGACCAGGAGCTGGCGCCGCAGCTGGCCGAGATCGGCGTGATCCTGCTGATGTTCGGGGTCGGTCTGCACTTCTCGCTGAAGGACCTGATGGCGGTGAAGAACATCGCCATCCCCGGCGCGGTCGTGCAGATCGCGGCGGCGACGGCGATGGGCCTGGGCCTGGCGGTCTTTCTGGGCTGGAGCGTCGGGGCGGGGATCGTCTTCGGCCTGGCCCTGTCGGTCGCCTCGACCGTCGTGCTGCTGCGCGCGCTTCAGGAGCGACGGCTGATCGAGACGGGACGCGGCAAGATCGCGGTCGGCTGGCTGATCGTCGAGGACCTGGCCATGGTGCTGGCGCTGGTCCTGCTGCCCGCCCTGTCCGGCATGCTGGGCGGCGAGGCGCCGGCCAACCAGGCCGCTTCCGGTTTCCTGGGCGGCGGCGTCCTGGGCGCCTTCGCCATCACCATCGGCAAGGTCGTGGCCTTCGTGGCCCTGATGCTGATCGTCGGTCGCCGGGTGATCCCGTGGATCCTGCACCGCGTCGCCCACACCGGCTCGCGCGAGCTGTTCCGCCTGGGCGTGCTGGCCATCGCCCTGGGCGTCGCCTTCGGCTCGGCCGCGCTGTTCGGCGTGTCGTTCGCCCTGGGGGCCTTCTTCGCCGGCATGATCATGGCCGAGAGCGAGCTCTCCCAGCAGGCCGCCAACGAGACCCTGCCGCTGCGCGACGCCTTCGCCGTGCTGTTCTTCGTCTCGATCGGCATGCTGTTCAACTATCAGGTCCTGCTGCAGCAGCCGCTGGCGGTGCTGGCCACCGTGGCGATCATCATCATCGGCAAGTCGATCTTCGCCCTGGGCATCGTCCTGGCCTTCCGCCGCCCGATGAGCACCGCCCTGACCATCTCGGCCAGCCTGGCCCAGATCGGCGAGTTCTCGTTCATCCTGGCGGGCCTGGGCGTCTCGCTGAAACTGCTGCCGCCCGAGGGGCGCGACCTGATCCTGGCCGGGGCCATCCTGTCGATCCTGCTCAACCCGCTGCTGTTCGCCCTGCTGGACCGCGTGCTGCCCAAGATGATCGCCAAGGAGCGCAAGGCCGCCGGCGAGCCGCCGATCCTGGCCGCCGCCAAGCCGCACGCCCTGCTGGTCGGCTACGGCCGCGTCGGCAAGCTGGTGGCCGAGGGCCTGAAGGCCATGACCCCGCTGGTCGTCATCGAGGACGACCCCGAGCGCGCCGAGGAACTGCGCAAGGCCGGCTATGAGACGATCGGCGGCAACGCGGTCAAGCCCGAGGTCCTGCTGAAGGCCGGCCTCGAAAAGGCCACCCACCTGTTCGTCGCCGTGCCCAGCCCGTTCGAAGCCAGCCGCATCATCGAACAGGCCCGCGCCGCCAACCCCAACTGCGAGATCGTCGCCCGGGCCTATACCGACGCCGACGTCGCGCTTCTCAAGCAGATGGGCGCCACCCACGCCCTGATCGGCGAGGAAGAGATCGCGCGCGGCATGCTCCTGCGCGCGCCGAAGAAGAAGCCGGCGGCGCAGACCGGACATCACTAGCGTCCGCCAGCCAAGGGCTTCATAGGGCTGACGCCCGACCATCACTGAGGAGGAGCGCCCATGTCGCGTCCGTTCGCCATCGCCCTGACCGCCATCCTGGCCGCCGCCGTCGCCGCCCCGCTGGCTCACGCCGGCGACTACAAGCTCGGCGCCCTGACCATCCGCCAGCCCTGGAGCCGCCCGGCCCAGGCCGGCATGAACGGGGTGGGCTTCATGACCATCGACAACGCCGGCAAGACGCCGGTGACCCTCAGGCGCGTGGAAACCCCGGCCGCCGCCTCGGTCGAGATCCACCAGTCGGCCATGGTGGGCGGCGTCATGACCATGCGCGAGCTGGACAAGGGCGTGGTGATCCCGGCCGGCGGTCAGGTCGCCTTCGCCCCCGGCGGCTACCACCTCATGATCCTGTCGCTGAAAGCGGCCCAGACCGTGGGGCAAAAAGTTCCCGTGACCCTGGTCTTCGACAACGGCCGCAAGGCGCGGGTCGACCTGACCGTCCAACTGGTCCCGCCGTCCGGCAGGCAGGCTCCCGCCATGGCCGAACACAAGCACTGACCGCTGTAAAAATGGGGTACATGAATTTTTTTTAAGGGAGCAAATATTCCGCGTCCGTGCAGATTGCCGCCAGAGCCTGTCCGGTTCCGATGAAAATCGGAAACGGATAAACAGGCTCTGCCTCAAATACTTGGAGCGTGGCGGCCGCCGAAACCGCTCACACTTTCGGCTGCCACGCTCCAGCTCACACCAACGGATGCGACTTTCCATGAAACGAGTTTGGTTCGGCGCCGCGGCGATCGCGGCGTTGTCTCTGTCGGCCTTCGGGGCGCAAGCCCATGAGGAGCACCCCTGCGTCAACGACGCCTGCACGGTGCAATCGCTTCTCCCGGCGCTCGCCGAGGGCGTGGCCTCGGGCGACGTCACCTCGCTGGAGTCGCCGCGCTACGGGACCTGGGGTTTCGACCTCTCGGGCATGGACACCTCGGTGAGGCCGGGCGACGACTTCTACAAGTTCGCCAACGGCGCCTGGGACGCCAGGACGGTGATCCCGTCGGACCGCACCCGCTACGGCAATTTCGACAAGCTGGCGGAACTGTCGGAAGCCCGCACCAAGGCCCTGATCGAGGCCGCGGCCGCCGACAAGGCCGCCACCGGCGACAAGGCCAAGATCGGCGCCGCCTACCGCGCGTTCATGGACGAAGCCGCCATCGAGAAGCTCGACGCCGCGCCGATCAAGCCGTGGCTGGCCGGCGTGCAGAAGGTCAAGACCAAGGACGAGTTCACCGCCCTGATGGGCAAGAGCTCGACCACGCCCTATTCGGCCCTGATCGGCCTGGGCGTCTCGACCGACGCCAAGAGCCCGAACGCCTACGCCGTCTACGCCGCGACCGGCGGCCTCAGCCTGCCCGACCGCGACTACTATCTGGACGCCAAGTTCGCCGACAAGAAGACGGCCTATCTGGCCTATGTCGAGAAGATGCTGACCCTGGGCGGCTGGGAAAAGCCGGCGCAGAACGCCAAGGCCATTGTCGATTTCGAGACCAAGCTGGCCGAGGCCTCGTGGAGCCGGGTCGAGCGTCGCAACCGCGACAAGACCTACAATCCGGCCACCCTGGCCGAACTGCAGGCCCAGACCCCGGGCTACGACTGGAACCGCTACCTGGTCGGCACGGAACTGCCGAAGATCGGCCGCGTCATCGTGACGACCAACACCTCGTTCCCGAAATACGCCAAGATCTATGCCGACACCCCGATCGAGACCCTGAAGGCCTGGCAGGCGTTCAAGGTGATCGACGGCGCGGCGCCGATGCTGTCCAAGCGCTTCGTCGACGCCAGCTTCGAGTTCCGCAACAAGACCCTGTCGGGCCAGCCCGAGCAGCGCCCGCGCTGGAAGCGCGGCGTCGCCCAGGTCAACGGCCTGCTGGGTGAAGCGGTCGGCAAGGAATATGTCGCCGCCTACTTCCCGCCGGCCTCGAAGGCCAAGATGGTCGCCCTGGTCGGCGACATCCGCACCGTGCTGAAGACCCGCATCGAGGCGTCGGACTGGATGGGCGCCGAGACCAAGGCCAAGGCTCAGGACAAGCTGGCCAAGTTCACCGTCAAGATCGGCTATCCCGACAAGTGGCGCGACTATTCCAAGCTGGAGATCAAGGAAGGCGACGCCTATGGCAACGCCCTGCGCGAGGCCGCCTGGGACTATCGCCACGACGTCGAGCGCCTGAACCAGCCGGTCGACAAGACCGAGTGGGGCATGACCCCGCAGACGGTCAACGCCTACTACAACTCGGTCAACAACGAGATCGTGTTCCCGGCCGCCATCCTGCAGGCCCCGTTCTTCCATCCGGACGCGGATCCGGCCGTCAACTACGGCGGCATCGGCGGCGTGATCGGCCACGAGATCGGCCACGGCTTCGACGACCAGGGCCGCAAGTCCGACGGCGACGGCGTGCTGCGCGACTGGTGGACGGCGGAGGACGCCGCCAAGTTCGACGTGCAGAAGAACAAGCTGGGCGCTCAATATTCGGCGTTCGAGCCCTTCCCGGGCATGCACGTCAACGGCGACCTGACCATGGGCGAGAACATCGGCGACCTGTCGGGCCTGGGCTTTGGCCTGGACGCCTACCACGTGTCGCTGCAGGGCAAGCCCTCGCCGGTCCTGGACGGCTTCACCGGCGACCAGCGCGTCTATCTGGGCTGGGCCCAGGTGTGGCGCCAGAAGTCGCGCGATGACGCGCTGAAGCAGCAGATCGCCAGCGACCCGCACTCGCCGGCCGTCTACCGCGTCAACGGCACGGTCCGGAACCAGCCGGGCTGGTACGCCGCCTTCGACGTCAAGCCGGGCGACAAGCTGTACGTCGCCCCGGCGGACCGCGTGAAGATCTGGTAGGTCCGCCTACGGATCACTGACCAAGGGAAGGGCCGCCGGATCGACCGGCGGCCCTTTTCTGTGACCCGTCTTCGGGACGGCCGGAGAGGTCCCAGCCTAGAGATTGTATTCCGGCTTGCCGTACTGGCCGACCAGGTCGATGGCGAAGGTCGCCCCGTCCGAGACGTCGGTCAGGTAGGCGTTGTGGGCATTGGCGAACTGGCCGACGTCCTCGGTGGCCGCCGCCGCGAGCAGGAAGCCGACCATCGCCGCCTTGGTCCCGATGCCGTTGGGACCGTCATTGCCGTAATAGGCCAGGTAGTCGACGCGGGTGTCGATCAGGGTGTGGACCTTCTCGTCCGTCGGCGTATTGCCGAAGATCATGTGATAAGCTTCCTTGGTCGCGTCGAAGAGGCTCATCGCCCCGTACTTGGCCGCGAAGGCGTCCTTGCCCTCGCCGTTCTTGCCCAGATTGACCGCGAAGTTGATGAAGCGGTTCACGGTGTTGAACTGGGCGTAGTAGTCGCTGTTCAGATTGGTCGGGTTCGGACCGACCGGCGACAGCAGAAAGTCCATGCCGCCTTCGCCCGGCGTGTGGCCGGTGAAGAACTGGTAGCTCAGATTGGCCACGCCGGCGGTGCTGTCGGCCAGGTTGACGATGGCCTTCAGCGCGACCGCCTCGGTCATCTGCCCACTGACGACCTTGTCGGTCAGTCCCTGGACATAGGCGCGGTCGGCGTCGCTGGCGGGGCTGTAGCGCTGGATATTGTCGAAAGCGTTGGTCAGCCGCACCAGGGTGTTGGCGCCCTTGACCACCAGATCGTTCCATTGCGCCAGGCTCAGGCCCGTGACCTTCTCGACGCGGATCGACCCGCCGTCCCAGGTCAGGGTCGTACCGCCGGCGCCGTCGCTGGCCATGGCCGTGAACGCCTTGCCGTCCAGGTCGAAGCGGTCGCCGTCGGCGGCCGAGAAGTCGCGGATCTTGTCGGCGCCCTGGCCCGCGCCGGAGAAGGCGAAGCGGTCGGCGCCCCTGCCGCCCCACAATTCGTCATTGCCGGTCCCGCCGATCAGGATGTCATTGCCGTCGTTGGCGTAGAGGAAATCGTCGCCCGCGCCGCCGTCCAGCTGGTCGTCGCCATCGGTGTTCAGCGAGACGGCGTCCTGGTCTCCGAAGAGCGTGTCATTGCCGTCGCCGCCGATCAGGCGATCGTGACCGCCGCCGCCGGACAGATTGTCGAAGCCGCCCTGGCCGCGCAGCACGTCGTTGCCGAGGTCGCCGTACAGGAAATCCTGGCCGCCGCCGCCATAGACCGCGTCGTGGCCGTCGCCGGCGTGGATCTTGTCGGCGCCCTCGCCGCCCTTGATCCGGTCGGCGAACCTGCCGGTCCAGATCTCGACCGCCTCGACATTGACGATGCCGCCGCCGCCGGCGATCTGCTGCACCCCGGCCGCGCCGGCGTCCAGGATCACCGACTGGTTGATGGCCTGCAGGTTCACATAGGCGAAGTCGCCCTGGTCCGCCGGGTTGGTCCCGCCGTCGAAGCGGTCGCCGATCCCGCCGTACAGGCGGTCATAGCCGGCGCCGCCGCTCAGGATGTCGGCGAAGGCGTCGGAGTCGTTGGTCCCGCCGGCGTACAGATAGTCGTCGCCGTCGTCGCCCAGCAGGGTGTCCGCGCCGTCGCCGCCCCAGATCTGGTCGTTGCCGGCCAGGCCGCTGAGCTGGTCATTGCCCTTGCCGCCGCTGAGCTGGTCGGCGCTGGCCGTACCCTGGATGATATCGTCGGCGTCGCCGCCCGTGAAAACCGCCACGTGTGCCTCACTGTCTTGGGGATGAAAGGGGGGCGGTGGGGGCCGCCTGCCCTCGCAGAGCCATGCAATCGGCGCGTGCGGGACTCCCTTGCGACGAGTGGGACGGTCAAATCGACCAGGCGCGATCAGCGTACGACGAAAGGGCAGCGGCCTCGCCGGGCCGCATCGGCGTCCAGCCCGCGGGGCGCCTGGAAAGGCAAAAGGGGCCGCCGGTCACCCGGCGGCCCCCTGGACCCTGAACCTCACGCCGCGCGGCCGAGGCCGCGCGGGCGCGGATCGTCAGCCGAACGTCCCCCAGGCGTGGCCGTCGCCGTAGACGCCCACAAGGTCGACATTGAGCTTGGCGTCGCCGTCGGCGAAGTCGTTGAGGAAGGCGGTGTTGGCCGCCGCGTAGCGCCCGGTGTTCTCCAGCACCGCCGCGGCCAGCAGCCAGCCGATGATCCCGGCCTTGGCGCCCTCCGCCGAGCCCGCGAAAAGCTCGAAATAGTGCAGGCGGGTCATGCCCTGGCCGACCTGATCGTAGAGCAGGTGCTGGACCTTGTCGTTCGTCAGGGTGACCCCGAAGATCTCCTTGTAGGCCTTGGTCAGGGTCTGCTCGACGTTCAGCGCGCCATAGTTGGTCTCGAACCAGTCATGGGCCTGGCCCTGGGGCGAGGCCAGGTTGACCGCGAAGTTGATGTAGCGGTTATCGGCATTGAACTTCTGATAGTAGGCGTCGCTCAGGTCGCTGGCGTTGACGGTGTCCGCCGCGTGCAGCAGGTACGTCAGCCCCGCCGCCGTCGGCGTCTTGCCGGTGAAGAACGCGTAGGTCATCACCGCCACCGACGTCGTCCCGGCCACCAGCTTGTTCAGGTCGGTGACCGTCGAGCCGTCGACCATCTTCAGCGTCTCGACACCGAGGATGGTGTCGTCGCCCTCGAAGCTTGTGGCCAGCAGGCCCGCGCCGTTGTGGGTGAAGATGTAGTCCTTGAGGTTGCCGCCCATCAGCACGGTGTCATTGCCCACGCCGCCGTCCATCAGGTCGTTGCCGTCGCCGCCGAACAGCGTGTCGTCGCCGGCGTCGCCATAGAGCTTGTCGTTACCGCCCTTCGATCCGACGGTGTCGTCGCCGCCGCCGCCGTGCAGGATGTCGTCATCGGCGCCCAGCACGATGTACTGGCTTTGGTTGTCGCCGAAGACCACCTGGGATCCGTCGCCGCCGCCGACCTTGACCGCCCCGACGATGGTCACGAAGTCGATGTTGTTGAGATTGATGACCGTGCCGGACGGCAGCTTGGTGACGTCGAGCACCAGGGCCGTCATGACGCCGTCCGTGGTCGGGCCGCCGTCGAAGGTGAGGGGGGTGTCCGACGGGGCTCCCGGCGACACGGTCGGGGTCACCGACTGCACCAGGATGCGCGAGTCGCTGGTCAGGCTGGAAAGGAAATCGCCGCCGGCCCCGGTCTGGCTGTTGTTTCCGCCCGCGGCCACGATAGCCGTGATCAGGTTGCTCAAAGAGCTTCCCGCTGTTTCCGGCTTGTCGCTGCCGGTGACGGTCATGCTGAAGCCCACCGGCGCCGACACCGACAACAGCGACTGGCCGTTCTCGGTAAATAGCGGAATGTCGGCGGTCTGGTCGGTGGCCGAGGGCGTGACCGGCGCGATGACCGTCGTCTGGGTCACCGAGCCATCGGCGTTGGCGGTCTTGGTCACCTCCACCGGCGCGCCGTCGATCACCGTACCGGTCGTGGTCGACGGCGGCGTGCTGCTGCCGACAGTGACCGTCGTCGAGGCGACGGACTCGGCCGCCCCGTGACCATCGGTGTAGCTGGCCGAGACACTGATCGCCTTGCCGACGTCGGCGCCGGTGAGCACGAGCGTGGCGTTCGTCGCGCCGACGATGTCGGCCCCGCCCGCCTTCCACTGGTAGTGGATGGCGCCGACGCCATCGGCGTCGGCCAGGGTGTTGCTGGCCGTCAAGGTCTGCCCATCGACCGCCGCGCCGGCGATCACCACCGCGCCGGTCGGGAGGTCGTTGACGTTGGCGACCGTCGCGGTGGCGGCGCTGGTCGCCGACTCCGAGAAGCCCTGTCCGTCGGTGTAGCTGACCACCACCTGGACCGTGGCGCCGACGTCGGCGTCGCCCAGCGTATAGGTCGCCTGGTCGGCCGCGCCGATGCTGACATAGCCGCCGCCCGTGTCGCGCCGCCAGTCGTAGTGCAGCGTCCCCAGGCCATCGCCGTCGGCCAGGGTCGAGACCGCGGTCAGGACCTGGTCCTCGGTCGCCGTCCCCGTGATCGACGCCCCGCCGGTGTGCGGATCATTGACCCCGGCGATGTTGGCGGTCGCGACGCCATTGACCGTCTCGGCCGCGCCCTTGGCGTCGGTGTAGCTGACCACCACGCGGATCGCCTTGCCGACGTCCGTGTCGCCCAGGGTGTAGGTCGTCGCGTCGGTCCCGACATCGTCGTAGCCGGCGCCATTGGACCTTTGCCACTGATAGTGCAGCGTCCCCAGGCCATCGCCGTCGGTCAGGGCCGCGGTGTTGACCGTCAGCACCTGGCCCTCGGTCGTCGCGCCGGTGATCGTGACCGCGCCGGTCGGGAGGTCGTTGACGGCGGTGATGTTGACGATCACCGCGCCGCCGGCCTGGGACGTGGGACCAGAGCCCTGACCGCCGCCGGGCGAGCCGTCATCGAGCAGATAGTTGAGCGTCACGCTGGGCGGCGGCGCGTCGCTGCCATTGGTGTAGGTGATATGGTTGATGACGTCATTGACCCGCGCCGTGGTGGCCGATGCGCCCGAGCTGGTGAAGCTGATCGTCAGCGCGCCGCCGCTATTGGTGAACGTGGCGAAGGTCAGCCCGCCGACCTGCAGGTCGCCGCCGGAGACCGTGAACGCCCCCCCGCTGGCGAAGGCGAAGCTGTCGGCGGGGTTGGCGGAGGCGCGCTGCACCGTGAAGCTGGCGCCGCCGTAGTCGCCATTGCCGCCGTTGCGGGCGTCCAGCTCCAGGTCGGACACGGCCAGCGAGCCCAGCAGCGTCGCCGCCGTCTGCTCGGTCGCGCCGACCGCGGTGGCCGTGGCCGGCACGACGGGGGTGTCGTTGGCCGCCGTGATGGTGGTGGTCAGGGTCAGGCTGGTGTCGCTGAAGCGGGTCTGACCGCCGTTGACGCTGACGTCCAGGAGCGCGCCGGCCGTCACCGCGCCGCCCGAGCTGTCGATCAGATAGGCGGTCAGGGCCGGCGTCGTCCCGTTGTAGTCGGCGGCGGGCAGGAAGCGGACCAGCGTGCCGGCCGCCAGCGCCAGGGCGGCGCTCTCGGTGGGCGCGCCGATCGTGACCCAGGCGCCGTTGAAATACTGCCAGACGCCTTCGCTGGTGGCGGCGTTGCCGGTAATGGCGACGCCGGCCAGGGTGTCGCCGCCGTCGATATCGGTGAAGTGCGCGCCGAAGATCGTCGAAACGCTCTGGCCGGCAGGCGCGGCGGTGTCTTCGTCGACGGCCGCCAAGGTGGCCGAGCCGGTCGGGATCGGAGCGTCGTTGGTCGCGGTGACCGTGACGCCCAGCGTCATGGCCGCGCCGTACTGGGTCGAGCCGCCCGTGACGGTCAGGTCGGCGGTCGCGCCGGTGGTCACCGCGCCCGCCGAGTCCTCGATCATGTGGACGGTCAGGCTGGGCGGCGAGCCCGCATAGTCGGCCGCCGGCGCGAAGCGCACCAGGGCGCCGGCGTCGAGGATCAAGGCCGAGGCGGTCGAGACGGCCGGCAGGTCATGCCAGACCGCGCCGTCATAGTACTGGTAGACCCCCTGGGCCGCGGAAGCCGTGTTGGCCGTCACCGCCACGCCCGCGAAGGCGTTGGCCGAGCTGCCGCCCGACACCGTGTCCTTGGCGTCCGAGAAGTGGCCGCTGAACAGCGAGCTCACCGTCTGGCCCGCGCCGGGCGCGGAGTCCTCGCCGATGCTGGTCAGGGTGACGGTCGCGCCGCCGGTGGTGACCGGCGCGTCGTTGACCGCCGTGACGCCGTGGTCCAGCACCACCGTTCCGGCGCTGTAGACCGTCGAGCCGCCGCTGGTGGTGGTGTCGACGATCGCGCCGTTGGTCAGCGCGCCGCCGCTGGCGTCCACGACCCGCGCCGTCAGGGTCGGGGCCGCGCCGTTGAAGTCGACGGCCGGCGCGAAGCGGATCGCCGTCGAGGCGGCCAGCAGCACCGACGCCGCGCCCGAGGCCGCGCCGACGTTCACCCAGGTCGCGCCGTTCCAGTACTGCCACTGGCCCGCGCCGCCGGCGGAGCCGTTGGCGACGATGGCGACGCCGGCGAAGGCGTCCGAATCGGTGTCGCTGTACTGGCCGCCGAACAGGGACGAGACCGTGTTGGTCAGGGCCGCATTGGCGACATCCTCGGCGGTCGCCGCCAGGGTTTCCGTGCCGTCGCCACCCACGGTCGGGGCGTCGTTCACGCCGAGGACGGTGATCGCGTAGCTGTCGCTGTCGCTCTTGACGCCGTCCGCGCCGGAGCCGCCGCCATCGCTGGTGACGACGGACAGGGAGTCCGTCCCGCTGAAGCCATTGTCGCCGAGATAAACGAGGCCGTTCGACGCCGCCAGGGTGTTGTTGATCGCCGCCTGCGTGCCGGTGATCGTGACGCTGGCCGTGCCATTGCCGGTAATGCCGCCCGCGGTCAGGCCGTTGGCGACATTGGTCCGCAGGGTGAGCACGCCGTTCGACACGCCGAGCGTCATCGTCATGGTCTGCGACGCCAGGGCGTCGACGTCGCTGATCTGCAGGCCGGTGATGGCGATGTTCGCGCTTTCGGCGCCCGTGGCGCTGGTGACCGCGCTGTTGACGGGCGCGTCGTTGGCGCCGCTGATGTTGAGCGTGGTCGTGCCGGTGTTGACCGTCGACCCGGCCATGTCGGGCGTGCCGTCATTCAGCGTCCAGGTGATGGTGCGGCTGGTGTTGGCGCCGTGGTTGGTCGGGTTGTCGCCCGTGGCCCAGTAGCTGACGCCGGCCAGGGCCGTCTGGTAGTGAGCCAGGGTGTCGTAGCCCGACAAGGTCAGGGTCTCGGTCGCCGCGTTCCACGACACGGTGATGTTGGTGGTGGCGATCGTGCCGGTGATCTGGCCCGATGATCCGTAGCCCAGGTGATCGTCGGCGGCGCTGGTCTCGCCGGTCGCGAACGTGCCGCCGGTGATCCGCACCGTGGCGCTGGTCAGGTAGCCCCCGTCGCTGTCGGCGACGGTCGGCGCGCCGGTCAGCAGCGTGGTCTTGGTCGCCGCCTGTTCGACGGCCGCCACGCCCGTGCCGCTCAGGCCGCTCAGCACCGGCAGCTGCGCGAAGGTCAGGCCTTCGATATTGGCGCCGGTGTGGGTGAAGCCCGGCGAGAGGCTGTCGATCAGGGTGGCCGTCGTACCCGCGCCGTCCAGCTGGAAGACGTAGATGACGTCGTCCGTGTGCGAACCGTCGGTTTCCTCGCTCTCGATATAGAGCTGGCGCAGGTTCGGATCGAACGTCATGTCGCCGGGATAGAAGGTATTGCCGCCCGGCATGCCGACCAGGGTCACCTGCGTCGCCGTGCCGTTGGAGGCGTTCTCGCTGATGTACCAGAGCGCGTTCTCGGAGGCCGTGTAGTTGCCGCCGCCGGACGGGTTCTGGGAGTGGGTCACGAAGTAGACGAGGTCGGTGCTCTCATCGACCTCGATATCGCCGAAATAGGTGCTGCCGTCCGGGAACTGCGACTGGGCGACCAATTGGGTATGGACGTTCGGGTTCGACAGATCGAGACGGAAGACGCCCGCCGCCAGGCCATCGACACGCTCGGTATAGAACAGTCGGCCGATCGAGGAATCGAGCGCCATGTCCTGCGGATCGAGGACGGAGAAGCCGCCTTCATCGGCGCGGTTGTCGCTCGCCGCCGTGGTCAGGAAACCATTATCCGTCACCACGCCGGCCGCGTCGTAGCTGTAGACGCGGATTCCGGTGATGGCGCCGTCCGGCGTGCCGGCTCCGTCCTGGGAGCCGACATAGATCTTCCGGTTGACCGCATCGACCTCGATCGTGTTGACGATGGCGGCGGTCGGGAGGGTCACGACGGCCGTCGGGGCCGCGGCGCTGCCGATCTGGCCGCGCACCAGGACGGCGTTGTCGTTGATCTGGCTGCCGATCACCGCGAAGTAGAAGCCCGCCGCCGTATCGACGCCGATGTCGGACGTGAACGACGAGCTGAACTGGTCGTCGCCCGCACCGCCCACGCCGTTGCTGGCGACGGTGGTCTGGCTGGTTCCGTCGCTGTTGATCCGGTACAGGCGGGTGTCGGAATCGCCGCCTTCGGTGAACACCCAGAGCTGACCCGTCAAGGCCGCGCCACCGGCCCGTTGCGGAGCGTTGTCGGTGCCGTCACCGTTGGTGTTTACATGCGCCATGGATCAACCCCAAATTTGAACAGGCGCGCGGCGTGGCGCCTTGAAACTATCGGGCTGTCCTGGATGGCGAAGATTCTCGCGGGCGCTTACTAAACGCGCTTGCCCCAAGAACAATATTCACTCGGCTCCACGAATCTCCTGGCCGATGCACTGTTCAACCCTGGGTTTTCGCCGTTGGCGACTAACGCAACCCAAGACATTCACCACACTTAATTGGCGAATATTTAACTCAGAGACCGGATAGGCAACGTATTTGTTGTTCGTGACTCCGAACGTCCTTAGCTCTTCCCACCCATGTGTCGTGATTTCGACATCCGGCTTTCCGTTCCCGCCCGCCATTTCGCTTTCTAGCGCGCGTGATGTTCTTGCCATAGTCAAAGCACGTCTGAGACTTTTGCCCAGCCGTCGCCATTTTGGCCGCGAAAACACATTGGCGTCTTTGACTGAACGTGCCACTAATCTTGCACCAGCGTGCCAATCTGTCGGTTGTGCGATATATTCGAGACAACTATGGCGATATTTTCAGTTCCAACGCCGTGTCCCGGACCCGCCGCGCGCCACGAGACCGACGCGCCGTCCGAGACCTCCGCGCAGCGCGTGGAGTGGATGCTGTCCGGTCATCAGGGGGCGGAGCGCTACCGGTCCGGCATGGCGCCGCTGCTCGACGTGGCGCTGCCCGACGACATGGTCTTCCATGATCATCTGCGGGGCTATCACCTGGGCCCGGCCGTGGTCGCCCGCCGCCGGTCATCGGCCCGCATCCTGACCCGCACGCGCGCCCTGGCCCGGCTGGACGGGGTCGACTCCGTGCAGGTGATCCTGCAGCTGTCCGGGACATTCCAGGGCGATTGCGACGGACGCGAGATCGACGGCGGCCCCGGCGCGATCCGCATGCTGGACATGGGCCGTCCCTTCAGCCTGACCGAGAGCGACGGCGAGATGATCGAGCTGAGCCTGGCCCGCGAGCGGCTGGACGCGGCGACGGGCGGCCGCGACGCTCACGGGCTGGTCTTTCCCGACGGCGCCGCCATTGCCCGGCTGCTGGTCGCCCACCTGGAGGGTCTGGCCCGGGCCGCGCCCGAACTGACCCCGAACGAGGCGGCGGCCGCCGCCGACGCGGCCTGCGCCCTGGCCGCCGGCCTGATCGGCGGCCGGACCGGCCTCGATCCGGCCCAGCACGGTCCCGTCGAGGGCCGGCTGTTCGCCATCGCCCGCCGCTATATCGACGCCCAACTGGACAGCCGCGACCTGACCCCGACCGCCGTCGGCGCGCATCTGGGCGTCTCGCGCCGGACGCTCTACCGCCTGTTCGACGGCAAGCACGGCGTCGCGGGCTACATCCAGCAACGTCGCCTCGACCGCGCCTTCAGCGCCATCGCCCAGCATGCGCCCCCCGCGGCCTCGCTGGCCGAGATCGCCTATGCCCACGGCTTCCAGTCCGAGGCCCATTTCAGCCGCGCCTTCCGCGCCCGCTTCGACATGCGCCCGGGCGAGGCCCGCAGCTTCGGCCAGGACGGCCGCCGCCCGGTCGAGGTCGCCGGCCAGTCCGAGGTCGACAAGCTGCTGTCCTGGCTGCGGGAACTTTAAAGGCGCCGATGACCGCCCCCCTGTCGCCCACCCAGGTCGAGCCGCTGGCGACGGAGCAGACGGCCGCCCTCGATCGCGACGGCTATCTGCTGCTGCGCGGCGCCGTACCCGAGGCCTGGCGCCAGGGCCTGCGCGACGCGTTCGACGCCGGCGTCGGAACCCCGGACCAGTGGGGCGCGCCCAAGGGGCCGGGCTGGCGCCACGCCCTGGTCGATCTCGATCCCCTGGTGCGGCGGACGTGCCGCGCGCCGGCCCTGCTGGCGGCGGCCGGGCGGCTGGTGGGCGGCCCATTCTATTTCAGCCAGGTCGAGGGCCGCGAGCCCCTGCCCGGCGCCGGCCACCAGCCCCTGCACCGCGATGGCCTGGGCAAGCGCTGCGTCGCCGCCCTGATCTTCCTGGACGCCTATGGTCCGGACAACGGCGCGACCCGCGTGGTCCCGCGTCCTCTCGACCACGGCGCGCTGGATGAGTCCCTGGCGCGGACCCTGGCCGGCGAGGCGGGGGATATCCTGGTGTTCGACGCCGACCTGCCGCACGGGGCCACCCGAAACCGCGTCGGCGCGCGGCGGCGCTCCCTGCTGCTGAGCTTCCGTCCGGAGGCCGACCGGGCGGTCGACGCGGCCACCCGCGCCCTGCGCACCGTGCGAATGGACACCGCCGAGGTGTTCGTTCCGTAGCGGCCGGCGGCGTCAGTCGGTCGCACCTCCGCGCCCCGCCCCCGCAATTCTCGGTTAACCATCGAGGCGCTTACTCGGCCATTCCGGCAACCTTGAGCGATCCGCTTTCGTGCATTCGTCCGCTCTCCTCTCGGCCGTTGAGGCCTCGGGCCCTGGCGCTCCATCACCGCAGGACGCCCCCGTCCCGGTAGCGCGGCCGTTCATGCCGTCGGCCGAGGCGATCCTGCCGTATCTTCAGCGGATCGACGCCAAGCGCTGGTATTCCAATTTCGGCCCGCTGCTGATCGAGCTGGAAGCCCGCCTGGCGGCGCGGTTCACGCGTCCGACCCTGGCCTGCACCGCCGCCAACGGCACCCAGGCCCTGACCCTGGCCCTGCTGGCCCTGAACGCCAAGCCGGGCGGCCTGTGCCTCATGCCGGCCTGGACCTTCGTCGCCACGGCCCATGCCGCGATCCAGGCGGGTCTCGTGCCCTGGTTCGTCGACGTCGATCCCGTCACCGGCGTGCTGGACGCCGACCATGTCCGCGAGCGCCTGGCGCACGCGCCCGGCCCCGTCTCGGCGGTGATCCCGGTGGCTTCGTTCGGCCGGCCGCTGGATCCCGCGCCGTGGACCAGGCTGCGGGAAGACACCGGCCTGCCGGTCGTCATCGACGCGGCCGCTTCGTTCGACAGCGTCAGCGCCGCCCCGGTCCCGACCATGGTCAGCCTGCACGCCACCAAGTCGCTGGGCGTCGGCGAGGGCGGCTTCATCGCTTCCGAAGACCCAGCCTTCATCGCCCGCTTCCGGGGCCTGACCAGCTTTGGCTTCATGGGCGACCGCGAGGCGCGGTTCCCAGCCAACAACGCCAAGCTCAGCGAATATACCTGCGCGGTCGGCCTGGCCGCCCTGGATCAGTGGGCCTCGACCCGCACGGCCTACGCCGCCACCGCCCAGCGCCTGCGCATGGCCCTGCTGCACACGCCGTCGGTCGTCTTCCAGCCCGGCTGGGGCCCGGAGTGGGTGTCCAGCACCTGCGTGGTCGAACTGCCCGCCGGGTCCGCCGACGCCGTCGAGGCTGCGCTGCGCGCGCAGGGCGTCGACACCCGCCGCTGGTGGGGCGCGGGCTGCCACACCAGCCGGGCCTTCGCGTCCTGCCCGGCCGATCCGCTGCCGGTCACCGCCCGCCTGGCGGCCGCGTCCCTGGGCCTGCCCTATTTCGCCGACATGGACCTGGACCAAGTCAATCGCGTCGCCCTGGCGCTCGCCGAAGCGCTCGCCTGAACGCCTGAAAGCCATCCGCTGCGACGCCGCGCCGCAGCGGCCGGACCTTATGGTTAACCGGTCTTTAGAACTTGGAACCCTAGTCTCAGCCGTCGGTTGAGGAGCGTCTGCGTCCCGTGGGCACGAGCGGAAAAATCGTTGCGATCGCCAGCCACCTGCCCGAGCAGGTGCTGAGCAATGATGACCTGGCCGCGCTGTATCCCAGCTGGCCGGCCGACAAGATTCTCGACAAGACCGGCGTCCAGACCCGCCATATCGCCGCCCCCGACGAGACCGCCGTCGACCTGGCGCAGGCCGCCGCCGAGGCGTTGTTCGCCCAGGGCCGCGTCGCGCCCGGCGATATCGACTACCTGCTGTTCTGCACCCAGGCGCCGGATCACATCCTGCCGACCTCGGCCTGCATCCTGCAGCGGCGGCTGGGGCTGCGGACGGACATCGGCGCGCTGGATTTCAACCTTGGCTGCTCGGGCTTCGTCTACGGCCTGTCGATGGCCCAGGCCCTGATCGCCAGCGGCCAGGCGCGGCGCGTGCTGCTGCTGACCGCCGACACCTATTCCAAGCTGATCCATCCGATGGACCGCGGCGTGCGCAGCCTGTTCGGCGACGGCGCGGCCGCCACCCTGATCGAAGCCGTCGAGACCGATACGCCAGCCCTGGGTCCCTTCGTGTTCGGCACGGACGGATCGGGGGCCGAGAACCTGATCGTCCCGGCCGGGGGCTTTCGCCAGCCGCGCACGGCGCAGACGGCCGTCGTCACCGAGGACGCCTCGGGCAACCTGCGCTCGGCCGACCATCTCTACATGAACGGCGCGGCGATCATGACCTTCACCCTGGGGGCGGTTCCGGCGGCGATCGACAAGCTGCTGGCCCGCGCCGGCGCCACGCTGGACGACTACGACGCCGTGGTGCTGCACCAGGCCAGCGCCTTCATCCTCGACCGCCTGCGCCGCAAGCTGGCCGTGCCCGAGGACCGCTTCGTGGTGGCCCTGCGCGACCGGGGCAACACCGTCTCATCCACCATTCCCATGGCGCTGGAACCGCTGGTCAGGGACGGGCGTCCGCGCCGCGTCCTGCTGGTCGGGTTCGGCGTCGGCTATTCCTGGGCCGCCGCCCAGGCCCTTCTCTAGGAGCCCCTTATGCAAGAACTGTACGCCGGCCTGGCCGAGATCTTCGAGACCGACACCGCCGAGGTGAACGCCGACACCGTCCTGGCCAACCACAACTGGGACTCGCTGGCCATCGTCTCGACCATCGCCCTGGTCGACGAGATCCGCGGCGAGCTGCTGGACGGTTCGGCCCTGGCCGAATGCGTGACGGTGGCCGACATCGTCGCCCTGATCCCCCAGGCCCAGGCGGCCTGATCATGACCACGGCCACGTCAGCCGCCGGTGAGCGTCCGCGTCGGGGCGGCTACGCCCTGTCCGGCGTCGCCCTGCGCGGCGTGGTCTGCGCCGTACCCGGCGCGCCAGTGCCCAACGCCGTGATCGCCGAGACCCTGGGCGACCAGGCCGTGGCCGACGTCGTCAAGATGATCGGGGTCGAGACCCGCCACTGGTCCGCCCCGGACCAGACCACCGCCGACCTGTGCTTCGCGGCCGCCCGGCATCTGCTCCAGAAGCTGGACTGGGACCCCGGCAGCGTCGACGCCGTGATCTTCGTCACCCAGACCCCGGACCATCCGCTGCCAGCCAGCGCCTGCCTGCTGCACGGCCGCCTGGGCCTGGCCGCTGACTGCCAGGCCTTCGACGTCAATCTGGGCTGTTCGGGCTATGTCTACGGCCTGTGGCTGGCGGCCAGCCTGATCCAGTCCGGCTGCAAGCGCGTGCTGCTGCTGGCCGGCGAGACCATGAGCCGCCTGGTCGATCCCAACGATCGCGGCACGGCCGTCCTGTTCGGCGACGCCGGCTCGGCCTCGGCCATCGAGCACGATCCCACCGCGCCGGTGATGCGCTTCCGCCTGGGCTCCGACGGCTCGGGGGCTGGCGCGCTGATGGTGCCGCAGGGCGGCTTCCGCCCCGTCGATCCCGACCGCGCCTTCACCCTCGATCCGACCCGCCTGCACATGGACGGCGGCGAAGTGTTCACCTTCACCCTGCGCGAAGTGCCCAGGCTGGTGGCCGACACCCTGGCCGACGCGGACATGACCGGCGACAAGGTCGACGCCTATCTGCTGCACCAGGCCAACCGCTTCATGCTGCGCCATATCGGCAAGAAGATCGGCGCCACGGACACCGACCGCCTGCCGATCAATATCGACCGCTATGGCAACACCAGTTCGGCGACCATTCCGCTGCTGCTGGCCGACGACATGGCCCAGCGCCTGACCACGGGGGCGGAGACGCTGATGCTGGTCGGCTTCGGCGTCGGCCTGTCGTGGGGCGCGGTCTTGGCCGAGTTCGGGCCGCTGGCCTGCGCCGAGGTGATCTCCGCATGACCTTCTCGGCTGACGCGCTGAAGGATCGCTCCATCCTGGTCACCGGCGCCTCCTCGGGGCTGGGCCGCGCCACCGCCGCCCTGATCGCCCGGTGCGGCGGCCGGGTGATCGCCACCGGCCGCGACGAAGCGCGTCTGGCCGCCACCCTCGAGGCCCTCCCCGGTGACGGCCACACCGCCTTCGCCGCCGAGCTGAACGAGGCCGACGCGGTCGCCGATCGCATCTCGGCCATCGCCACGGAGGCCGGCGGCCTGGACGGCGTCTTCCACTCGGCCGGCAGCGAGCTGGTCCTGCCGGCCCGCCTGACCAAGTCCAAGCAGATCGACGGCGTGTTCGGGGCGGCGGTGCACGGCGCCCTGGGTCTCGGCCGCGCGGCCGGCAAGGCCAATGTGATGAAGCCCGGCGCGTCGATCGTGCTGATGTCCTCGGCCTCGGCCCAGCGCGGTCGCGCCGGCATGATGGCCTATTCCGCCGCCAAGGCCGCGATCGAGGGCCTGACCCGCTCCCTGGCCTGCGAGCTGGCCCCCAAGGCCATCCGCGTCAACGCCATCGCCGCCGGCGGGGTCGAGACCGAGATGCACGCGCGCCTGGCCCGGGGCCTCTCCGACGCCGGCATGAGCGCGTATGAGGCCCAGCACCCGCTGGGCTTCGGCCAACCCGACGACGTCGCGGGCGCCGCCGTGTTCCTGCTGTCGCCCGCCGCCCGCTGGGTGACCGGCGCGGTGTGGGCCGTCGACGGCGGCTACCTGGCCAGCTGAGGGGAAGGCGCGCGATGACGGACTATGTGCTGGTCGGCGGCGGGGCCTTCGCCCGCGAGATCCACGACTGGTTCGCCCCCGGCCTGCCCGAGGGCGACCGCTTCGTCGGCTATCTGGACGACGGCGACCGGCCGATGGCCGCCTTCGGCCGCGACCTGCCGCAGCTGGGCGACACCAGGGCCTATACGCTCGCCCCCAACCAGCGCCTGGTGATGGCGGTCGCCGGTCCGGCCGGCAAGGTCGCCCTGGCCGGACGGTTGGGCGGCCCCGACGCCTTCGCCACCCTGCTGCATCCGCGCGCCTGGGTCTCGGCCTCGGCCAGGCTCGGACGCGGCGTGGTCGTGGGTCCGTTCGCCGATGTCTCGGCCGACAGCCGGGCCGGCGACCTCGTCACCATCAACGCCCATTCGGGCCTGGGCCACGACGCCAGCCTCGGCGACTTCGTCACCCTCAGCGGCTATGTCGACCTGACCGGCGGCGTCACGGTCGGTCCGCGCTCGTTCTTCGGCTCGGGCGCGCGGGTGCTGCCGCGCCTGACGATCGGGGCCGACTGCACGATCGGCGCGGGCGCGGTCGTGGTGCGCGGCTGCGAGGACGGGGTGACCCTCTACGCGGCGCCGGCGAGGCGGCTTTGAGCCCTCTCGACACCACCCTGCTGAACGGCTTCTGGCGCCTCGTCGCCCACCGCGGCGAGCTGGCCGAGCCGGGCGCCTTCCTGCGCCTGGACTGGGCCCTGGGCGACCTCGTGCTGCACAATGACGAGGGCCAGATCGTCGCCTTCGACAATGTCTGCCCGCATCGCGGCGGGCGGTTCTTCGTCGAGGACCACGGCGTCGGCCGGGCCGTCTGCCCCTATCACGGCTGGAGCTATCGCGGCGGCCAGGTGCGCGTGCCTTTGGCCAAGACCTTCCCGCCCGGCGCCCTGGACAAGGTGGCCTTGCGCCGCTTCCAGACCGCCTGGTGCGGCGACTTCCTCTTCGTCGGGATCGCGCCCGCGCAGACCCTGGAAGACCAGCTGGCCGGCAAGATCAAGCCCGGCTACGAGACCGCCGTCGCGGCGTTCCTCGACTCCAGCGCCCGGGTCAACCGCCAGATCTTCGACGAGGATCACGCGATCTGCGCCCGCGTCAGCCCCCACTATGACCTGACCTCCGCCGACCGGGTGTTCTCGCCCGGCGAGACCCGCGTCGCGCGCCTGCACGCGATCCTAACGGCGATGACCCAGCAAGAGGACCTGCCCTGATGGCTCTGTTCGATTTCCTTCAGGAAGGCGCCCAGGAGCGGTACCTGCCTTCGATCCAGATCATCGCCGAGCGTTGGGACATCATGCTCGGCGAAGACGCCCTGGACGGCGTCAACGACTATACCTTCGCCGAGAGGGTGATCAACCTGCTGGAAAGCGGCAAATACCCGGCCGACTTCATCCTGCAGGTGATCTCCGACCTCGGCTCGATCGCCTGGTGGCGCGGCCCGCATCTGGGCGATGGCCACGCGGCCCGGGTCGCGGCCCTGGCGCGGCGCCTGCACCTGAACGGCGCCGACGCCCTGATCCTGCCGCCGCGCGACATTCCGCTCGGCGCCGTCCGGCGCGCCCACGTGGTCTTCGCCGGCGACCTGGCCGGCCCGTTTCACTCGCCCTCGCGCGGCGCGATCGACTATGTCGCCGCCCTGGCCATGGACCCGACGGTCGAGCGGATCGACCTGCACCATGGCGGCGATATCAAGGACAATATGCAGGCCTATATCGACGAGCGCCTGGGCCACATCCCGCCCGAGCGCGGCGTGCGGCTGATCTCGACGGTCGAACACCCCGACTACCTGGTCGACACGATCCGCAAGGGACCGTGCACCTATCACTTCTGGTGCGAGCCGATCATGGCCCCGCAGATCACCATCGCCAGCCGCCTGGGCCCGACGGTGATGTTCACCTGCGGCGACGAGCCGCCGCCGCAGTACGCCGACGTCTTCTGGTACTTCCACGAGCCCCAGCACATGGCGCCGATCTGGAAGCGCCGGGGCGCGCCGGCCAGCTTCATCCGCAACTATGTTCAGAGCCTGTCGGGGCCGTTCTACGACGAGGGTCCGCCCGCCCCGCGTTCCCGCGCCGAGGTCCACCTGCCGCAGGACGCCTTCGTCATCGCCACGGTCGGCAACCGCCTGGCGGTCGATCTGGACGAGACCTTCGTCACCGGGATGGAGAAGATCCTGCGCGACCGTCCCAACTGCATCTGGCTGGTGGTCGGCGGCCTGCCCGACAATCTGCTGGACGCCTGCCAGGCGATCCTCGGCGATCAGTTCCGCTACATCTACCAGGACCTGGAACTGGCCCGGCTGATGACCACGGTCGACGTGTTCGCCAACCCGTTCCGCCAGGGCGGCGGCAACAGCGCCATGATCGCCCTGACGGCGGGCGCGGTGCTGCTGACCACCAAGGACGGCGACGTCGCCTCCATGGCCCCGCCCGAGCATCGCGCCCAGGACCCCGACGACTATTTCGCCCGCCTGGCGACGCTGATCGACACGCCCGCGACCCTGGACGCCTGGCGCGGCCCGCAGCGAGAACGCTGTCGGCTGATTATTGACCAGACCCACTTCCTCAGCGCGCTGAAGGCCATGATCGACCTGGCCCATGAGCGCTTCGAGGCCCGCCAGGGCCGCACCCTGACCTCGGTGGTCAACGAGGACTGAGGGTTCGGACGAGGGTCGGGACCGGCGGCCCGGACAGCCGCTCATCGTCATGCGCGTCCGGCCAGGTCGTCCGGCGGGCCAGGCGCGGCGACAGGAACAGCAGCGGCAGTTTCACGGCCAGCAACTCGCCGTGGATGAACCCGTCGACCGCGCGCTCGTAGCCGTTCGCCTGGCGTCGGCCATGGTCCGCGAGCCAGCCGTCATAGGGCGCCCAGTGGCTGGGTTCGTCCTGTTCGATCACACGGAAGATCTTGGTCAGGGACCCATCCCCGAGGACCCAGGGGTTGCGAAGCAGCACCTCGACCTGCCGGTAGCCGCGCTTCTCGGTGAGGGAGATGATCCGGCAGAGGCGTTCGAACAGATCCTCGCGGCCGATCAGCGCGGGGTCCAGCGCGTCGATCGGCGACCTGAACATGATCTCGACGAAGCGGTCGATGTGGCCGCAGGCGCGATCCACGTTCAGCGGCATGACGCCCCGCCGCTCGAACCAGCGCCGGAACATCATGTAGTGCTTGCGCTCGTCGGCGCGGTGCTTCTCGATCAGATCGATCAGCCTGTGATCGTCCGGCCAGCTCGAACGGACCGCCCACAGCATGCGGTCGATCGCCGTGTAACCGCGGTGCTCGTTGTAGATGTAGATCGAGCACAGAAGATCGAGATAGCGGTCTCTGAACGCGCCAGCCATAGGCTCAACCCCAGTCAACCGGTTCCGGTTGGCGCCGATGCGCCGCGAACCTTCACCACAACGGTCTTTCGGCGCGCCCGTTCCGCCAGGGCCGCTCGGCCTTGTGTTATATTATATCACTACTAGATAGGAGGCATCGGGCAGGACCGGGTGTCGGCGGAGGCCGCGTCTGAATGTCCCGCGACGCGTAGATCAGGAACGCCTTCATGACCCCCACCCTCGCCAAGGCCCTCGACGCCTCCGCCGTCGGCCTGTCGGCCCTGTGCCTGGTCCACTGCCTGGCCTTGCCGGCGCTGGCCCTGCTGCTGCCGGTGCTGGGCCTGTGGGCGCGGGCCGAGTGGGTGCACGTGGCCTTCGTGCTGGTCGCCGCGCCGGTCGCGGCGCTGTCGTTCGTCGACCTGTCCACGCGCCGGCCGCGCTCCTGGCCGCTGGCGACCGCGGCGGTCCTGGGTCTGGCCCTGATGATCGCCGGCGCCCTGGAGTTTCCGGTCGCCGCCGACGAGCGCGCGCTGACCGTGCTGGGCGGCCTGCTGCTGGCCGGCGCGCACCTGGCCAACTGGCGCCGCCGGCACAACGACTCGCACTGCGCGGCGTGTGACTAGGGTTGTGAGGGGGCGCTGCCGCTGACGATAGCAGCCACGCTGGACTTCTGAGGAGGGTGGCGAGCGCTCGGCGCTCATCCCTTCAGTTGGCGATGATGACGGACCTGACACCGCCGCCGGACAGCATGACCGGAGCGACGATGGTCCCGCCCCGCTGCTCCAGGTAGGCACCCTGCTGGGACGGGAGTTCCCAGCTGACGACCACGGCGAGATGGTAAGCGCCATCGGGCAGTCCGGAGAACTGGAATCGGCCCTGGACGTCGCAGGTCGTGGCCTGCGGCTGGCCATCGAACGGTAAGCCTTCCCACCGCGTCGTCAGAATCAGACCGCTGCGTGATGGGCCGAAGGCCTGCTGCAGGAACGCGTCCGCCTTGCCGGAGGCGGGAATGATCCAAGCCTTGCCACCAGCGCAGGTCCGGGTCTGGCCCTCGCGCGTCAGCAGCCCCCGTCCGTCGATCTGGTTGCCCGCCAGCGTCGGCCCCTTGGGCGGAGGCCCCTTGGGCGGAGCAAAGCCGACAAGGCCCTCGGGGGCAGTCGCGACCGATCTCGTTATTGACTGTGACGGACGCGGTTCGGGATCGGACGGGGGCCTGGGCGGTGGCGAGACCGGCGCGCGCGGCGTCTGTCTGGCGGCCGGCGTGAGTGGAGCCGGCGCGGTTGGAGCCGGCGCAGGCCAAGCGGCGACTGTCGGCGCACGGATCGGGCTTGCGGCCGCAAGGCGCGCCCCGCCGAACCTGTAGCCCGCCTCGAACGGCGCGCCAGGGACCTCCAGGGCGTACATCCCCGGATCGGTGCAGATCGAGGTGCTGCCGTTCGTATAGGCGGCAGGCCTGACGCTCGATGCGGCCGGTTGGCCGGCCAGGTAGGCCTGCACGGGCGCCAGATCCAGATCAGGGCCTATCGCCGCCGCGCCCAGGTCGAAACTACCCAGATAGACGATCTCACCCGCCCTGACCTCGACGGAGGGCGAACCCAGGCAAAGGCTCAGCACCGGCATGTAGCCCAGGCTGCTCATCCGCCAGCGACCGGGCGCGACCGGCATGGCGACGAACTTGCCGTTGGCGTTGACGCTCACAATATCGGGTCGACGATCCAAGGTCGAAGGCGGAGTCCCCGGATCTGGACCCACGCGCGCGAAGCTCAGACCGGCCCCATTGCGCATGCCGCCGTTCGACACGCGGACCAGCACGATCCCGGCCTGAGGCGTCACCGCCGCGATCTCTGCGGGCTTCACGGGCTTGCTGGGAAAGGTCTTGTCAGCCTTGACCCGCTGCGGCGGCACGAAGTTGGGGCCTGTGGCCTGGTCGAGGGTCTGGCCGTTCACCGCCTTCAGGCTCAGCGGGCCGTCGTTCTGGTGCGCCGGTCGGATGGAAAAGCGCGGGATCGCCGCGTTGGCGGCGTCGTTGTTCCAGATGCGGACAACGGTCCCGGGCGGCGCGTCGGCGCCGATCCAGGGGGCGAGCCGGTCCATCAGCGGCGCCGGCGGCAGGGCGGCCAGGGCCTTGCCCTCGGCGTCTGCGAGACTCACGACGCGCCAGCCCCGGACGACCATGCAGTTCTCAAGACCCGCGCCGACCGTGCCGTGGTAATAGGCGTCGCCGATCGCGCCGCCGATGAGCATGCCTGCAATGCCCATATTGGCGCCGTTGTTGATGACCTGGTCGAACGAGCGCGTCGTCACCGCCTGCGAAAGGCAGGCCAGGACGTCCGCATTGTGCTCAGGGACGCTCGCTCCCGGCCTGTTGAAATAGCTGTAGCCCATGGTCATGCGCGACAGGTGCACGCCCTGGCCGTCGGCATCCGCCGCCTTCGGCGCGGGCGCGGCGAGCGCCAAGGCCGGCGTCGTTGCCAGCGCGCCAACCATCAACAGCCATTTCGCCCGTTTCATCGCCGCCCCCGGATGCTCAACCGCGTGTAGAGTGGGGATCAAGCGTTATCAATGTCCAAAGCTTGGGCTTACGGTGAACTGGCGATCGATGCCGATCTGATCGAGCGTTGGCGCAGTCTGGCGCGGCGGGGCCGTCCGAAGCGGGCCAGAGTCCAAAAGCGGCGCCTTGCCGACATGCCGACCTTCAGGTCGCCCCGTATGGCTTGAGCCCCGCGGTCGGATAAGGTTCGATCGCCACCCACACCCCGGAAAGGACCCGCGCATGATCACCGTCTGGGGCGGACAGACTTCGCGATCGATGCGGGTCGTGTGGGTGCTGGAGGAGATGGGCCTGCCCTATCGCGTGCGGCAGGTGGACATGCTGGCGCCCGAGCAGGACCCCGAGTTCCTGGCGATCAACCCCGCCAACTACATCCCGGCGATCCAGGACGGCGACGTCGTCATGGTCGAGTCGATCGCGATCATGGAGTACCTGATGGCCCGTTACGGGCCGACGCCGCTGGCGCCCGCGCCTCGGGATCCGACCTTCCCCGCCTATCAGCAATTTCTGCACCTGGGCGAAGCCGGCCTCGCGACCCTGATGATGCCCGTCGTGGTCAGCCGCTTCATCGCGCCCGAGACCGAGCGCGAGAACTGGGGCGCGACCTGGTGTCTGCGGTCGTTCCACAAGCGGCTGCGGCTGGTCAGCCAGAGGCTCGCCGACTCGCCCTACCTGGCCGGCGAGGCTTTCACGGCCGCCGACATCTCGGTGACCTACGCCCTGGACCTGGGCCAACGGACCTGCGGGATCACCCTGGGCGAGGTCGAACAGGCCTATCTCGCCCGTACCACGGGCCGCGACGCCTACAAGCGCGCCATGGCGCGTTCGCACGAAGGGGTGAACCCCTGATCCCGGTCTCCCCAGGTCGAGACACGAGCCCTCCGCGTTGGGCGGGAATGTCCCGCCATCCAGGGCCGTCGGAGCATTGGGGGGAGATTTTAGGCCGGGGTACTTTTTGACCCTTTCGTCAAAAGATTTAGCCAAGGCCCAGATACACCAAACCCGTCGCGGGGGATAATCGCGACGGGCTGGCTATTTTCTCGATCATTCGATCTAGGCGGGCGTTTCCTCCCCGAAACGCCGAAGAACGGGAGCTCTCTGTTGGGCTCGTTTCGCTCTTGCATCGTCTAGAAACGTCAAATTCATGACGGTGTCAACGCGGCAAATCCCTTTTTCGCAAAGGTTTGGCCGAATTTTTGACGCGAGCGCCGTAGTTTGGACCGGAAAGTCGATTTTACCTTGTGAATCGATGTTATATTTTGACTATATCGTCAAAAACTCAACAGCCGAGCGCGGCGGTGAAGCGATCCAGCACGGCCGAGCGCGACTCGAACACATAGTCCGGACGCGACACGGTGACGGGCTCGACCCCGGCGGCGGCCAGGGCGGCGGCGGCGTCGAACAGGTCGCCGGTGGCCAGAAGGGCGCCGTTGGCCCGGCGCGAGCCGCCCTTGGCGACGAACGCGGCCACGGCCGCCTGGCCCGCCGCGTCCTGCTCGGCCGGCCAGACCAGCGCGGCCAGCTTGCCGGCCCGGCCCTTGGCCTCGACCACGGCCAGCAGGCGCTTCAGGCTGTCCAGTTGCGACGGCGACCACGCCGCGATCAGCGAGGCGGTCAGCTGGGCCTGGCTCTTGAGGATCACGCCGTCCGACAGGATCTTCAGGCCGTTGGCGGCCAGGGTCGCGCCGGTGGTGGTGATGTCGACCACCAGCTCGGCCGCGCCGGCGGCCGGGGCCCCCTCGGTGGCGCCGCTGCTCTCGACGATGCGGTAGTCGGCGACGCCGTGGCGGGCGAAGAAGGCGCGGGTCTGGGTGACGTACTTGGTCGCCACGCGCAGGCGGCGGCCGGTCTTGGCCAGATGCAGGTGCCCGACCTCGTCGATATCGGCCATGGTGTCGACGTCCAGCCAGCTCTTGGGCGCGGTCACCACCAGGTCGGCGCGGCCGAAGCCCAGGGCGCGCAGCAGCATGACCCGGCTGTCCATGTCGTCGCCGCGCTCGCGCAGCAGATCCTCGCCCGTGACGCCCAGGTGCAGGTCGCCGCTGTCGAGGCCGGCGGCGATGTCGCCCGCCGACAGCAGCCGCACCGAGACGCCGGGCAGGCCGGCCAGCTCGGCCGAATAGCCGCGCGCGCCGCCGGTCATCTCCAGCCGGAAGCCGCAGTCGGCCAGCCAGGCCTCGACCTGGTCCTTCAGGCGGCCTTTCGAGGGGATGGCGAAGATCATTGGAGTCGCAGTCATTCGCCGCCTCCCGCATAGGCGCGCGCCGGACGGACCATGCAGCCCACCGCGCCGGTGTTGGTGGAGACGCCCAGCTTGCCTACTCCTAGCTTAAGGGGCAGGCCGTCGTAGCGGCCGCCAGCGGCCAGCGGCCGCTCGGGGCCAAGAGCGGCCGAATGCACCTCGAACAGGTAGCCGTCGTAATAGCCGAAGGCCCGGCCGAAGGCGGCGGCCAGGGTGACCCGGTCCAGCGGGACGCCCCGCTCGACCATGCCCGCCAGGCGCGCGCGCCAACCGGTGATGGCGGCCTTCAGGCTACCGTCGTTGGGACCGGCGAGCGCCGTGATCGCGTCCAGCGCCGCGTCCGGACGATCCGAGACGGCGAGGAAGGCGCGGATCTTGTCGGCCTGCTCCGCGTCCAGACGACCGGCCTTGGCGGCCTCGGCGCGCTCGACCAGGCGGTGGGCGATCTCGGCCGGGCGGCGGCCGCCGACGGGCTCGATCCCGGCCAGCGACCACAGCTCCTGCAGCACCGCCGAGGCCTCGGTCTCGGGCAGGCCGGCCAGCAGCGACGCGATCCGCGACTGCTCGCCGGTGGGCGCGGCCACGTCGCCGTCCAGCTCGGCCTTCAGCTGGCGCGGCTTGGCGAAGGCGCGCTTGAGCCGGGCGGCCAGGGGCGGCGCCAGGTCCAGGCTGTCGACGAAGGCGGCGAACAGCGAGACGTCGCCGAGGATCATCGACAGGTCCGATCGTCCGCCAGCGGCGGAAGACGCCCAGGCCAAGGCGGCGATCTCGGCGTCGGCGGCCACGGGGTCGCCCGCCTCGAAGGCCTCGACGCCCAGTTGCAGGAACTCCTCGGCCCGGTCCGAGCCGCGCGGGGCGACGCGGAAGGCCTTGCCCTCGTAGCGACGCCGCGCGGGCTGGGCGCCGTTCTCGAAGTGCTGGCGGGCCACGGCGACCGTGAAGTCCGGGCGCAGGCAGGCCTCCTCGCCGCCGTCGCCGGAGACGACGAACAGCCGCGAGCGCATGGCCTCGCCGGTCAGGTCCAGCAGCAGGCCCAGGGGCTGCAGCACCGGCGCGTCGGTCAGGGTCGCGCCGGCGGCCAGAAGCGGCGCGCGGATGGCGTCGAGCGCCTCCGCCGGAATGGAACGCTCGAGCCTCATGACCTAGCCCTCGATGATCTTCTGAACCGCCGCGACCAGCTGATCGCGCGGAATGGTCTGCTGGCCCGGACGCTCGGCCTTCCAGGCGGCGTTGTCGGTCACCCCCTCGGCGGCCTGGCGGCCGGCGTCGAGGTCCTTGATGGTCACCGTGCCGGCGGCGATCTCGTCGCCGCCCAGCATGACCACGGCCGGCGCGCCCCGGCGGTCGGCATATTTCATCTGCGGCTTCATGCCCGAGGTCCCCAGATAGACCTCGGCGGCGATGCCCGCCGCGCGCAATTGTCCGACCACGGAGAAGTACTCAGGCATGTGCGCCTGGTCGAACGCGATCACCACCACCGGCCCGCGCGCCGCGCCGCCCGGCTCGCGTCCGGCCGCCCGCAGCGCCGCCGCCAGGCGGGTAACGCCGAACGAGAAGCCGGTCGCGGGCGTCACGGCGCCGGTGAACCGCGCCACCAGGTCGTCATAGCGCCCGCCGCCGCCGATCGAGCCGAACGAGACCTTGTTGCCCTTCTCGTCGGTGGTCGACAGCAGCAGCTCGGCCTCGAACACCGCGCCGGTATAGTATTCCAGCCCCCGGACGATCGACGGATCGATGAAGGCCTGGTCGTCGGCGATGCCCAGGCTGGTCAGGGCCGCGTCGATCCGCGATAGCTCCAGCAGGCCCTCGTCGCCCTCGGCCGAGCCGCCGATCACCTTGGCGATATTGTCCAGCGTCGCCGCGCGGCCACCGGCGCTTCCCCCAAGAGTTCCGGCCGACACGAAGTCCAGCACCGAGTCGATCGCCTTACCCTTGAGGCCCGCGCCCTTGGTGAAGTCGCCGCTCTCGTCCAGCCGGCCTTCGCCCAGCAGCAGCCGCACGCCCTCGACGCCAAGACGATCCAGCTTGTCGACCGCGCGCAGCACGGCCAGCTTCTGGCCGGCGCTTTCCGCCCCCGCCGACGTCAGCAGGCCATTGAGCAGCTTGCGATTGTTGATCTTCAGCACCGCCGCCCCGCGCGGCAGGCCGGCCGCCTCCAGCCCCTCGACCGCCATGGCGATGATCTCGGCGTCGGCCTCCGGACGGGCCGAGCCCACCGTGTCGGCGTCGCACTGGATGAACTGGCGGAAGCGCCCCGGCCCCGGCTTCTCGTTGCGCCACACCGGCCCGAAGGCGTAGCGGCGGAACGGCTTGGGCAGGGTCTCCCAGTTCTGCGCCGCGAACCTCGCCAACGGCGCGGTCAGGTCGTAGCGCAGCGCCATCCACTGGTCGTCATCGTCCTGCAGCGCGAACACGCCCTCGTTGGGCCGGTCGCTGTCGGGCAGGAACTTGCCCAGGGCGTCGGCATATTCGAACGCCCCGGTGTCCAGGGCCTCGAAGCCGTAGCGCTCATAGACCGCCGACACCGCCTCCAGGATCGCCCGCTCGGCCCGCAGGTCGCGGGCGCGCTTGTCGGCGAAGCCGCGCGGGGCGCGGGCCTCGGGGCGGAAGTCTTGCGGGGTGTTCACAGAGTCGTCGGTCATCGTCGGTCCTTAGATCTTCAAGGCTTCGACGGATGGCGCTTTAGCCAAGCCCCATCCGCTAGGCGGGGCTCTGGCTGGGTCGCTCGGCTTAGAGCGCGCGGACCCGGCCGATCCCGCGAGGCGAGTTCGGATGGTGGTGGCAGCCGTGGTGGTGCGGCAGGCGGGTCATCGGGCGGGGGTGTAGCGGATGAGGGGCGGCGGGGGAAGGTGGGAATTTTCCCCTCTATACTCCTACCTGCTCAACGGCAGCTGAGTTGCGCCGACAAGCCTATGCATGCTTAGCTACACGCTATACGCGCTTTGATGACGACCTAACGTCTATGTGAGTAGCGTGCTGACCGAATTCCCAACGCCAATGGATGAGCTAGCGAATGAAACTAACGTTCGGCGATATTGAATTCGGAGAGACTGACGCCAAACACGAAGTTTTCGCACAAGCTAGAGAGGGTACATATGTGCTTCTCAACGCATTTCAGATGCCACCATCAGTGAAATTCGAGAAACTTCTCACCGGTGCCAAGTTTTTTATATCGGGACTTAAAGGCACAGGAAAAACATCTCTAATTCTTTATCTAAAAGATCAAATAGATAAGTCTGGCGGCAGGAGTCACGCCATTCTATTTAAAAGCAAACTCACTGACGCGGAACGCCAACGCCTAGCTCCGATTGCCGACCTCACAGCATTTATAGACCAAGACAAAATCAAATTTGAGCACGAATATAAAGTTAATTGGCTCTGGTATATAATTAGCGAATTTTCACGGCTGATCGAGCCGTCCGATCTACTTGAAGGCAAAGATCAGCTTCACGATCTAAAGATCCTAACGGGAGCAAAGCAACCAAGCTCGCGATCTATGTTTTCCGGCCTTCAGTTGACAAAAATCAAAGCGACACTTGAAACCGCGCTTAGCGCTGGACCGTTAAAAACAGGAGTTAAAGCCGAAATAGAGGCCATATCTGCGCCGAAAGAAGAAAAATTTATTCATCTAGTCGATATCTGCGAACGCCTACTTTATTCGCTGAAACCAGCACCAGGATTTCGCACCTGTCTCTTTTTTGATGAACTTGAGCTTTTCATCGGAAAAATAGATCAGAAGGAAAGAGACCTTCACCTTATACGAGACCTTCTATACGCCGTATCGCGTATCAATCAGGGTTTTGGTCCGGAGAATTCCAGCATATGCGCGTATGCATCTGTTCGGTCTGAGGTAATGTATGAAATCAATAGAATTGATCCCGAGATTTCGCGCGAAGTGAGCGATTTCGGCGTCTCAATCGATTGGCACGGAACCAGAAGCACGCCAGATCAGAGCATTTTAAAAATTGTTGAATCAAAAATTCAATATGCGGAATTGAATTCGGACGGCATTCAGACACAAGATATCTGGAATGGGTATTTTGAAGAATCTCTCCAAGGCACTTCTGCAAAACAATACCTTCTTGATATATCCATGTTTAAGCCGAGAACGCTTGTAATGCTTATGTCGACGATATCAGAGCAGGTTCCGGATGCAGAAAAAGTCAACTCGGAAATACTCAAGCAAGTTGAAACAACTTTTGCTAACGAAATGTGGCGAGAGGTAGAAGAAGAACTACGCACTAGCTATGACGCCGAAAGCGTTAGAACAATTAAATCCTCTTTGCGTGGAATAAAGATTAGAACAAATATCCAGAATTTGGAAAATCATATAATTAAATATTGCCAACAAGACGACGTCGCCAGATCTATACTTGGATCAAGGCCTAAAATAAGAAACCTACTAGAATCTCTATATCGTGTAGGAGCAATAGGGACACAATTTACTGGAAAAAATGGAAACAGCGAAGTGGTTCGAGATGCATGGGTATTTCGACACTCATATGAGCCGCAATTCGGCGGCGCCATTCTTTTTCACAAATCTCTAAGAAAAGCGCTTCAACTTACCTAACCCGTATCTCGCAGGGAGACGATCGCAGGGCTGCAGCCTCCAAGAGATATAAGGCTCGCGTCGACCTCCGAGAGGTTGGACGGCGGTACGGTTAGAGCACGGCCCATCCTCTTCTTCCCGTCATTCCCGCCCTTGTGGCGGGAACCCCTGGTTCAGCGGAGACGTGAGGCGCCTTGGCGGGCTGGCCCGCCACATCTCCGCACCTGCGGCGGACAGAGGGGTTCCCGCCACGAGGGCGGGTGTCCACCGAGACCGGCAATTGCTAGCGGTCGCGATCTAGACGTTCGAATTGCGCCCGGCGCGCGCCAACGCTGGTGCGCAGAAGGAACGGTGAGAAGAGCTATGCCTATGCCGTCGCCCTCTAAGCTACGATTTCTGCCAGCGGCCGAATGGAGCCGAGTCGGCCACGCCCACGTCTTCGCCGCCACGACCGATTCAGACACAGCTAGACTGGATCAATTTGCTGGAGCTGTTTGAGCCAGCGAAACTGATGACGATAGCCGCTTCAACGCCCTGGAACAAAAGAAGAATACGCCATAGGTTAAGGCCATGGCCAACTCCGCCCCGACAATAGAAATCTATCTTGGCGCTCCTCCCTCCGAGCAGTCGGAACGTGAGTTCGTGACGCGACTGCAGGCCGATCTTAGCCAGGGCGAAAGCGACGCCGTCGTGCTCGCCAACTTCAATATCGGTCCGAAGTCGCTTCAGATCGATCTAGTGGTTGCGACAGAGACGACCGCATGCGTGGTGGAGGTAAAGAGCTACCAGCTTCCTGTCACCGGAGATCTCAACGGCACCTGGAGACAGAAACTTCCGGACGGCGCGACCCGATCACTGGGCGAAAAGAACCCGTATATGCAGGCGATGGACGCGAGGTTCGCGATCATCGACGCGATGGTGATGTCGAGCGGGCGGACCCCCGCCCGAAAACTTGTACGAGATCATGAAGACCTGTTGGTCGCGGCGGGTCTATCACCTGTCGCTGGAAGCCATCGATCTTGGGCAACGCTTTGGAAGGCGTCTGGAAGGTGATGATCTCAAGCGTCTAGGCGAACTGATGGAGGGGTGGCTCAATAACTCATCACCCTGGCTGAATTCCTCAATTATTGACGTCCTCCAAATGATCGATCACTGGGATTCCGGGGGCGACGTCGAAGCGGCTGCTGAAGAGTATCGTCGGATCATCGCAAGCCCAGTGACGCCTGAGGTCTGCGAGGAGGCGCTAACAAGCTACATTCAGCTTATGGATGGGCCGTATCAACGGGTTTACGGCGAGGCCTGGTCCGAACACTTAAATGACCTAGAGCGAAGAGCGCTCGTGGCGCGTGCAGCCGGCGCGCACGACCGCTTGACAATGTTCATGTCGGTCGCGGTTTGTGAAGTCGCAGAAAACCCGACGCCTGAAGCCGTCCCGGCGTTGCTCCGACACGCCTCGGAACCGCAGATCGACACAATGTCATTGCAAGATTCGACGAGCATTTTTGCTAATGCAGCAGGAGCCCTTGCGCGTCTTGGAGTGCCGCTTAGCGACTTGCCTCCTCCCCAACCCGGCGCATCTGCCGCGTGGAGAAAGGCAGCAGAGCTAGTCCATGGTTTCAATCTTGACGAACCGCCAGGCGATCTGTCGAAAGTGTGGGATGAGCTGGAAGGTATGAGCGGGTACGCACTCGATCCGATCTGGCGGATCGACGCCACGGTGATGCACTGGCTGAAAGTCCGCGTTGCGTTTCGAGAGGAATTCAAAGACGGACTGATGCGTCTGTGCCGGCTTGCGCTCAAGCCAGGATATATGCCGGTCTCCATCTTCGAGGCAAAGACGCGCTTTCGCGAACTTCGCGAAGATCACGCAGGCTACGCCTTGTCCATTCTAAGTCTCCACGGACGGTCATCGGATCTGGCCATTATCCGCCCGTGGCTGGAGCATGCGACGCTCGGCGAAAATGCTCTCGCGGCAGCTCGTGCCGTCGAGCTCAGATCACAGGCGATCGACAGCTGACCAGCCTACACAACACGGATCGACGACATCTTGTCGGCAGGAAGCTGAAGCGCACTACAAATTGTAGATCCGACCTCGCCGGGTAAACGCCGCTTTCGCCCCTTCGAGCACGGCACACGCTAGCTCTTTGGTTTCCTGATGATCGATGGAACCTCGTGTGACGATCACGGCCTTCTCGTTATTAGCCTTCAAAATGATGATCTGTTCTGCATCGCCAAGCACGGCGATGTTTGGATTGTGCGTCACGATGATGATCTGCCGGCGCTCTTTAGCCATGCGGATGACGGGAACTAACTGCGAGTATATAAATTCACTGTCCAGATTGTCCTCCGGCTGGTCAATCAGTAGAGGGTTTGGATTTTCGGACGAAAGCATCAGCGCCAATAGAACTGACTGTTGTTGTCCCAAAGAGAGTTGACCAAATTCGCGGATGATCGGCTTTACACCGCCAGCTTCATCCGTCGTGACGCGCGTTACGGTTAGACGCGGGCGGTCAAAAACCTGCACGCTTTCCAGACGCGCCAGGACGGCGGGTTCTTTAAAACGGTCGATGATATTTTGCGCTTCGGCTTTGCTGAACATAGCAATCCCCTCTGGGGTAGCTATCGCCTGAATTGGTCCGGTGTCGTTCGCCCTCACACTGGCTATGAGCTTCGGGATGGTAAGCTGTCGTGTCAGCAGCGTAGCTCGGGGAACCTGTGTTGTGCGCCACCCCATGATCTCGACCAGTAAGTCATAACCCTGCGGCGAAAGGGCGTTTTCTTCGAACTTCAGGGTGACATTGAGATCAACGAGCGCTTTGCGAAGCTTGGTCGTCGCCACGGAGGCGAAAGCCTTTCGCTTGGCGTAAACGGCCTTTCTCGCAACCCATCTGGAAGCGATCAGTTTATCGCGGCTGGCTTGCAAATTAAGGAGGTGCGGCTCCCAGGTCTTCAGGTTGGAAATGTTCTGAACGAAGCCTGCTTCGTCCTTTGTCAGCTTCGTGATGTATGAGACGTCAACGACAACGCCTTGGGCCATCAGGGCCGCCTTTTGCTGATCTATCGAAGCAATCAGCGTCTTCTCTTTCGCCGTCCACTCGGCCACTTTGGTACGCACGACTTCAGCAAGGTGATCGGACTTCGCCCGCAAATCCCCTTCAGAGGCGGCAAGCCCTTTTTCGAATTCCACAGCGAGTGTTTGGATAGCGCCGAACTCATCCTTGCCCACAACAAGCGTGGATATGTCTGCCGCCCCCTTCAACGCCACAAGTGCGTCTTTGACTGTCTGGTAATCCAAGCTCGTCGAGATCTGTCGAGCCTGCTCGACAACGCGCGTCCTGGATTGCCTCTCGGCTTCTACCTGACGGCTCAGGCGGATGAGCTCCTTCGCATTCCCGTCCGTGAATTTCTTGATTTGCTGGCGCACGATCGCCAGTTCCCTCTCATTAGCTGGAATGAGCGCGACATTGGCCCGCGCTTCCGCGATTTTGGCCTCGATTTCAAAGAGTTGGACTCGTGCCGACTCCTCTGTCGCTAGCTCCGTTGTGACATCGACAAAACGATCAAGATATCCAAGCAAAGCGCCGGGGTCCTCTTGTGCCTTCTGGCTTATCTTTTGAGTTTCACCTTGCCCGTAGCACTCGATTGGGAGGGTCTCCGGCCCCTCTAGAGGATCGGTCACGTTCGTCGCGGAGGCGTCGCCCTTGCTCCATGCGAGTTGGTGAGCCTCACCAACCTCATCGGAAAAGACCACATCGATACGCTCAGGCCATACGTCAGAATTTACGACTGAATTGCCGCTTGGATATTTCGAGAAGGCGCGGACCCCCTCGAAGGTAGTAGATTTTCCGGTGCCCCGCCCGCCGATGATGCAAGTGAGGTTTTTGCTGAAGTGGATCGCCTGATCCTTGATGAACCCGCCCCGGAAACGAATTCCAGTGATGGTGGGAACGGATCGCGGAATTTCGTCTTCAAGCCTCACGCGTGCCTCCGAGTCAGAAAGCGCGAGCCTGAGAGCCTCAAAGCTTAGAACTTGAAGCTTATAGCGGGTCACACGTTGATCGCCCGCGGCGTTCCTTCCCAAAGCGGCAAGGGTGTGGGAATCGGAATTCAACACGCGGGCAAGGCAACTGGTCGTCGCGCCGACGCGGCCCTCACGTTCTCGGCCAATACCGGCCCTGACTGCGTCGGGATCCTTCGGCGTGTAGGTAATGTCAGATGCCGCGTTTTTGAGTTCGATGCCGAGGAGTGAGGGGTGGCAAATGACGTCGAGTTTGTGCGGGCCGGCTCCAGGCACCTCTCGCTCGAACCCCTTTGGCCCATCAACGTGGGCGAGGATGGCAAAGCCTCCGTGCGCCTGTAGCTTGTTCAAGCAGTCGATCATGCTGTTTTCGACGCGCGAGTTCGCGTTACCCGAGTCGCGGACGATGAGTTGAGCGTAGAACTGCTGAAGCGATCGAAGGTCGGGAAGATAGCAGAGCAGATGGCCTTGTATGGTGCTCAACTCGATCGCAGGGACCACAAGCAAGGCACGTCCTGCTGCGGCGGCCATCGCCGTTTCAACAGCGGTGATCTCGTTGTGATCTGCGATCGCGATTACGGACAGGCCGTTGTCGATCGCCGTCTGGACGATATTCTCGGGCGTCGCCTGTGGATCGGAGACGTCGTGAGAGCCCACGACACTGTGGATGTGTAAGTCGCCCCTGATCACCTACGCCAGTCGAACTGAAGCCTCTCAGATTCGGAGTGATGTGAGGGGTCTGTCTCCTCGGCAGAAGCACGCAATTCGTCAGCTCAAGGTGCTGATCGAAAGGTCAGACAGCGTCACGCCGGCCATGTTCAACAATGTGATTGCCAATCGTGCCATTGCGGCCAGCGATTTCATTCTTCGTGCCTGATTGTCTAACTGTCCGCCGATTTGTACGGCAAGATTGAAGCATCCGGCCCAGGTGGCCGGGATGCGCTTGTCTTCACACTGGATTTTCCTGGCCTGTCGCCTGGGGCGTGGTCCCGTGAAGAGCCCAAAATTCATGGATTTCAAGGCGCGAACTGGCCCCAATTTTCTAGGGCGAGATAAAAGGACAGGGACCTAGCGGCCCCATGTCATTGATGGTGTTGGGCTTTTGCAGGAACCTGCCAAAAGCCCGAGGTTCCTCATCAAACGGCTTCGCCTATAGTTTCAATACCTTGACCGGGACCTTCGTCCTTTTTGGGCGTCTTTCCACTCGCCGGTTCCCGCCCTGGAGCGCTTGGCGGAGCAAGGGCCGGACGGGCTGATGAGCGTCAAGGGTGGCGCCTTTGGCGCCATCGCGGAGCGACGGCGAAGCCGCCCTTGACCCTCACCAGCCCGCCCGGCAAGAGGCTCTCCAAGCGCTTCAGGGCGAGCCCCGACCGTGTCCGGTCTAGGCTCCCAGAGACGCTCAGTTGTGACCCCGGCCAAATCAGTGCGAAGTCCTCGACCTGGAATTTTGAACTGAGGGCCAAACCATGGACGACAAGAACGCCACGATCTCTTTGGCGGCTGAGGTGGTCGCCGCCTATGTCGGCAACAACACCGTTGCGGTCTCTGACCTGCCCGGCCTGATCCGTGCCGTTCACGACGCCCTCGCGAGCGTCGGCACACCTGAGGCCGCGCCCAGCGAACCGGCCACCAAGGCGACCGCCGCCCAGATCCGCAAGAGCATCACGCCCGACGCCCTGATCAGCTTCATTGACGGCAGGCCCTACAAGACTCTCAAGCGCCACCTCACCACACACGGCTCGACCGTTGAGGAGTACAAGGCGCGCTTCGGCTTGCCGAAGGACTACCCGACGACGGCGCCAGCCTACAGTGAGGCCCGTAGCGTCATGGCGAAGGCCTTGGGTCTGGGCCAGGGCGGACGGAAGGGCAAAGCCGGAGCGCAAGCACCCAAGAGCCGCGCCAAGAAGGCCTAGAAATGGAGGCGGCGGCGGAAGTCGTCGCCTACTTGGCCAGGCGAACGCCTAGCCCGCCGCCGGTCGTCGGCTCATCCACATCAAGAAATACGATGCCCGCGTCTTCAAACGCTCGGCGGACTGCCTCTACGTTTGCCAGTGTACTGCGGCTAGGCCCAAGCGGCCCCTCCATACGACTGATTGTCGGAAGTGACAGCTTCGCCGCCTCGGCAAGCTTGGGTTGGCTCCAATCGAGGAGAGCCCGAGCAGCTCGAATATGGGCGGTTGTCAGCTTTCGTGACAATTTTCACCTCGTATGATGATTTTCTATTGATTTGAAACAAGCGATTTGATAGGAAAATCATAACCACTGAATCAGGACCTACGCTATGGGCCAGCGTCGAAAGACGGGCGACGGCACGCGCCTGCCTGTTATCTCACGTCGTGCGGTAATCAGCGCGACCGTCATTCCGTTGGCGGGGCCTGCGCGGGGAGCAGCGCCCGCAGAGGCCGCAGGCATCCCCGCGCAGTGCGCCAGCTGGCTCGCCTTGGATCAGGAGATCGACCGCCTTGGCCGACGCTCGTCGGAGTTAGAGGCCTCGTTGATCGCCCAATATCCCTACTTCAAACTCACGGAGCGTCAGGCCAGCGCCTTGCCCGAGGGCAAGGAGATGGACGCCATCGCCGCCGAATGCGACCGCCTCTACGAGGTCCGCGACGCGGCCCTTGCTGTGCTGGCCAAGCTCAAACCACGCACGGTCCAAGACGCGACCGCAATGCTCTCGATCGCCTTTCGCCTCAACTACTGTGAGGACGGCGAGGCTTGGCCGTTCATTCGCGAAGCCCACAAGTTGCTCTCCAAGGCCTGTTGTCCTGGCTGCGGTGCGGTCTTCGCGCCCGCCGGATCGTTGCGGGGTTAGCCGCAATGATTTGGGAGTCGCACCCCAAATCGTTGCGTATCGCCTCTGCGATCGTTGCCGGTTTCGCGCGTCTGAGCGTTGGAAGGCGATTTAATTTCGCCTTTGTCGTTCCTGTCCCGTTGACGCCGGGAGTTTCCCAGCCGTCCCCCTTTGACGCCGCTGATGCGACGTCCGCGCCACTGCCAACTCATCCCCTTGCGTTGACCGCTGCCGACACGCGCCGAACGCTTTTGGCTCCCGCCTTTGAGGAGCCAAGCATGGACGACACGCAGGGTCCGCCTTCCCAAACCATCACCGCCGCCAACGACGAGACGTCGCCCGAGGTCGCCATCGACGCCGTGGTGATGACCTTCGCCCGGCTGCTGGGACGGCAGATGGCGCGCGAGCAGTTTTATGCGGCTCAAGAGGCCGCCAACGCCCCTGCCGAAAGCGGCGAGGCCTGAGCTTGGAGGTTTGGTCATGACCCGCGTTGCGCTCTACGCCCGTTACTCCGACGACAAGCAGTCGCCGCACTCCATCGACGATCAGTTCCGCATCTGCCGGATGCACGCCGACAAGCAGGACTGGACGGTGGTCGAGACCTATTCAGACGCGGGGATATCGGGATCGACGGTGATCTTCCGCCCTGGGGTTCAAGCCCTGATCCGCGACGCCCTGGCCGGCAAGTTCGAGATGGTATTGGCCGAGGCGCTGGACCGCATCAGCCGCGACCAGGAAGACATCGCCGCCGCCTTCAAGCGCCTGCGCTTCGCGGGCGTGCCGATTATCACCCTCTCGGAGGGTGAGATCACCGAGCTGCATGTCGGCCTCAAGGGCACGATGAACGCCCTGTTCCTGAAAGACCTCGCCGCCAAGACCCATCGCGGAATCCGGGGCCGCGTGGAGGCCGGCAAGGTCGGGTGTGGCAACGCCTACGGCTATCGCGTCGTGCGAACCATCGACGCTTCGGGCAAGGTCACGACGGGCGAGCGGGAGATCATTCCCGAGCAAGCCGAGGTGGTCCGCCGCATCTTCCGCGACTACGCCGCCGGCAAGAGCCCGCGCCAAATCGCGATTGAGCTGAACCGCGAGGGCGTGGCCGCGCCATGGGGCTCCACCTGGGGCGACAGCTCAATCCGGGGCAACCGCGCCTTGGGCTCGGGGATCATCAACAACGAGTTCTATATCGGCGAGATGATCTGGAACCGCCGTCGCCGGATGAAGAACCCTGACACCGGCCGTTCCGAGCCGAGGTTCAATCCGGAAAGCGAGTGGGTGCATGTGAAGGCCCCGCACCTGCGGATCGTCTCGGACGAGCTTTGGCAGGCCGCTAGGGCGCAGCAAGCCGGGATCGTGGGGATCTATGAGGCCAACCTCGCCAAGGGTCGCCAGGCCGGGATTTCCGCGACGGTGCGCCCCAAGACCATGCTGTCGGGTCTGTTGGTCTGCGGGGTGTGCGGCGGCTCAGTCGCAAAGCGCGGAAACAATCGGTTCGGCTGCGTCAGCCATGTGATGGGCAAGGGCTGCACCAACAGCCGCACCATCGTTCGCGACGTGCTTGAGGAGCGGGTGCTCGCGGGTTTGAAGGATCGGCTCATGGAGCCGGTGGCCTTCGCCCAGGCCATGCGCTCGTTCATCGAGGAGACCAACCGCCTCAACCACATGCGCCGGGCCAATCGCGGCGCCGAGGTGGAGCGCCTGGAGAAGGCTCGTAAGGCCGTGGCTGGCATCGTCACGGCCATCGAGGACGGCGGCTATAGCCGGCCGCTCATGGAGCGCTTGAAGGTGCTGGAAGCCGAAGCCGACGAGATCGAGCGTCGGCTAGATCAAGCGCCGGCCGACGTGCCAGATGTTCACCCCAACGTCGCTGAACTCTACCGGCGCAAGGTCGAACGGCTGTCCCGCGCGCTGGAGGAGCCCGACGAGCACGACGAGGCCGCTAAGGCCTTGCGGGCGGTCATCGACAAGATCGTGCTGGAGCCTGGATCCAAGCGGGGGCAGGTTCTCGCCACCCTCTACGGCGACCTTGAGACGATCCTGGCTTGGTCCGACGAGCAAGGAGGCAAACGGCGGGAAGCCATCGGCGGGTTTCAAGGCCGCGCGCAGTCGGTGCCCGTGAGCGCTCGGGCGGGAATGACGGGGGTGGGGTCGCGAGGCAGTGCGGGGCGCTGCCCCCCTCCACCGGCGTTCGCCGGTCCCCCTCCCCCAAGAGGGGGAGGAGAGCGGAAACGTCCAACGGCCTGCCCCAGGGGTCGCCAGCCGACCTTGGTCGGGGCGAGCCTTTCATCTCTTGGAGGCTGCAGCGTGCAGGGCTGTAGGGGTTGGTCAAGGACCGCCTCCGGCGGCCGCGCGCGGCGACGCGGAGCGTCGTCCTTGAGCAACCCCTACAGCCCTGCGATCGTCTCGCCGTGAGATGTAAGGATGGCGCTCTTCCGGGTCGGAAGGCTTTCCCACTGAACGAAGTCGCGCACCGGAAGCCCTCTCTCATGGAGAGAGGGTTTCAAAAGGCGCCCTCGCGGGGATTGAGCGCGCTGTATCCCCGGCGTTCGCGGCGCCGAATCCCACGAAATCAATCGCTTCTCACTTTTATGCGCCGCTGAATGATCCGCGCTCCGGATGCCCCCCATACTTCTCCTCGCCCCACCGCAGGGGAGGCCGTCCAGCTGGCGACCTGACGGGCGGCGGGGGCGGTTGAGCGGGCGGCGCTCGTCGGGGTCTCTTCGGAGGCGCCTTCGCGACGGATCCAGAGGCGGGCTCCCTGAAACATGGGACGAAGCCCTGGCGGCGAAGGTTGGCGAGCGCCAAAGGCGCGGGCTGAAATCGCCCGCGCGGTCCGGGGAGCAACGTCAGCTTCCCGCCCGCCGGAGGCCTCTCATCGGGAGCGGGTTAAAACCCCGCGCCCCGAGGGCTTCCGCATCGACAACCGCGCGGAGCGCCCGGGTCACGTCGAAACGGTCAACTCCACTATCCCCTCCGGGCGTCGCCCGGACGCTTCGCCGCCTCCCCAGCCCGCCGGCTTTCCCGGCGGAAGACCGTCGCCTCGCGCCTTCTTTCCTCAGCAACGGAGTCCCCTCATGTCCAAGCCGTCCAAGTCCAAATCCATGCGCGAAAAGACCGCGACCTCGGTCGCGCCGACCACCGCCGACAGCCCCGCCACCGCCATCATGGCCGAGAAGATCAGGATCCAGCTGGAGCTCCTGCGACGGCAGAGCTACCAGGACCTTCTGGCGCTGCGCGCCAAGCTGGCCCAACTGCCGCCCGTGCCCGAAGATCACGAGTCCTAGCGGTTAAAGCGCGGCCTTCGCCGCTCTATACACGAATTGTTAAGTCAAAGCCGGAACGCGCCCAGACTTATCCACACGCTCTGCCGGTATAGAAAGATGAACGCCCTGTAATATAACCCAAAAGTAATGCACATTTCGGTCTTGTAACTTGAGGCTGCGCGCCCACGCCGTCACAGCTTCCCGCACAGAGGGGGAACGTTGATGACCAAGACCATGCTGATGGCCACCGCGGCCATGCTCTGCATCGCCAGCGCGGCTCACGCCGGCGACGCCGACAAGGCTCCGGCCACTCCGGTTCCCGCCGGCCAGGAGGCGGCCCTGGCCCCCGTGCCGACCGGCCCGACCGATAAGGCCCCGCTGGACGACGCCAGCCAGCGCGGCGTGCTGGTGTTCCAGCCGGAGTTCTTCGCCGCCCAGCGTCCGAACACCGCCCAGGACATGGTCCAGCGGGTGCCGGGCTTCATCATCAACGACGGCGCCGGGACGCGCGGCTTCGAGGGCGCGGTCGGCAACGTGCTGATCAACGGCGACCGTCCGGCGTCGAAGAACGACACCAGCTCCAACGTGCTGGGCCGCATCCCGGCCAACCGGGTCGAGCGCATCGAGCTGATCCGCGGCGGCGCCCCGGGCGTCGACATGCAGGGCTATTCGGTGATCGTGAACGTGATCCTGAAGAAGGGCGTCAGCCGGCAGTCGATCCTGACCTGGAACGCCATGCTGTTCGACGGCGGCCACGACCTCTACGGCGGCAACTACCAGTTCACCGCCACCAATGGCGACAAGACCTGGAGCGTGACGCTCAGCGACAGCATGAGCAGCAGCGACAGCAACGGTCCGGGCACCAACGTCCGCCACGACGGAACCGGCAAGCTGATCCGCGACGAGAAATACCTGAACGACGGCTATGGCGGCGGGCGCGGCGTCCGCGGCAACCTGTCGACCCCGTTCAAGGGCGGCAAGCTGGAAGCCACGGCGCGCTTCGGCGTCAACGACTGGCGGCAGTGGCAGCAGCTGAGCTCGCCCGTCGCCCTGCGCCGCAGCGACTATGCCGAGGAGAGCCATTCGGGCGAGCTGGGCCTGACCTACACCCGCCCCCTGGCGCCCAGGTGGGCCCTGGAGACGCGGGCGATGTACTCGTTCGAGAACTTCGACAACGCCTCGACCAGCGACGAGACCCTGACCGGCGCGGCCAGCCCCCAGCAGCGCTTCACCGCCGACGGCGACGACTCCGAGTCGATCCTGCGCGGCCTGCTGCGTCACGACTTCTCCAAGGCCATCACGATCGAGGCCGGGGCGGAAGTCGCCTACAACATGCTGGACGTGAAGCAGGCCTATTCGGTCGGCGGCGCGCCGGTGGCCCTGCCCTCGGCCTCGGTCAAGGTCGAGGAGCTGCGCGGCGAGGCCTTCACCAAGGCCACCTGGCGCGTGAACCCCAAGCTGACGCTGGAGGGCGGCCTGCGGCTGGAGAAGTCGACGATCAAGCAGTCGGGCGACGCCAGCAACGAGAAGAGCTTCTTCTACGCCAAGCCCCGCTTCCTGGCGACGTGGACGCCGGTGGCCAACAACCAGCTGCGCGTGCGCTTCGAGCGCGAGCTGGGCCAGCTGGACTTCGAGGACTTCGCCGCCTCGTCGGACCTGGAGGACGAGACCGTCTATGGCGGCAATGTCGACCTCAAGCCCGAGCAGCGCTGGATCAGCGAGATCGGCTACGAGCGCCGCTTCTGGGGCGAGGGCGTCATCTCGATCACCTATCGCCACGACGAGATCATCGGCGTGATCGACCGCCTGCCGCTGCCGGACAACCTGTCGGCCACCGGCAATATCGGCGACGGCACGCTGGACCGCCTGTCGCTGAACATCGTGGCGCCAACCGACAAGCTGGGCATCAAGGGCGGCCGGTTCACGTTCAAGAACGACTGGAACGAGACCCACGTGAAGGATCCGACGACCGGCAAGGATCGTCCGATCACCAAGGTGCGCCCGACCCAGGCCAATATCGGCTTCCAGCAGGACCTGCCCAGGCATCGCATCCAGTGGGGGATCAACTGGCTGCCGCTGCTGGGCCAGGGCACCTACGACGTCGACCAGACCAACGTGTGGCGCGGCGCGAACTACTACGAGGCCTTCACCGAATACAAGCCGACCCCGACCCTGGCGATCCGCGCCCAGCTGAACATCTGGGACGACTACACCATCCGCCGCACGGTGTTCGCCAACCGCGCGCCGGAACGGGCCGTGGCCTATGTCGAGGACCGCGCCATCAACCCGCGGACGTTTGTGAGCCTGCGGGTGCGGAAGACGTTCTAGCGGCGGCTACTTCTTCAGCCGCCGGATCAAGGCCGTGGTCGACGGGTCATGCTGGCCCGTCGTTCCGCTCTCCAGCTCGGGCAGGATGCGGTTCGCCATCACCTTGCCCAGCTCGACGCCCCACTGGTCGAAGCTGTTGATCCCCCAGATCACGCCTTCGACGAAGGTCTTGTGCTCATAGAGGGCGATCAGGGCGCCGAAGGTCTGGGGCGTCAGGCGCTCCAGCACCACCAGGGTCGAGGGCCGGTCGCCGGCGAAGGTCCGCTGCGGGGCCAGGGTGGCGATCTCGGCCTCCGGCACGCCCTTGGCCGTGAGCTCGGCGACGACATCCTCCGTGGTCCGACCGACCATGAAGGCCTCGGCCTGGGCCAGCAGGTTCGACAGCAGCTTCTCGTGCATCCCGGCCGGGCCTTCGTCCGACCTGGCGACGCCGATCAGCTCCATCGGCGTGATGTCCGTGCCCTGGTGCATGCACTGGAAATAGGCGTGCTGGACGTTCGTCCCCTCGTCGCCGAACACCACCGTGGCCGTGCCGCGCTTGGCGGGCTGGCCATCGGGACCGACCGACTTGCCGTTCGACTCCATCTCCAGCTGCTGCAGGAACGAGGCCAGGCGGCGCAGGCGGTGCGAATAGGGCACGACCGAACGGGCCCGGCGATCCAGGCCGTTACGATTGAAGATCTGAGCCAGGGCCACCAGCACCGGGGCGTTCTTGTCGAGAGGCGCGGCGCGGAAGTGCGCGTCCATGGCCGCGCCGCCATCCAGGAAGCCCTGGAACGCGTCCCACCCTGCCGCCACGGCCACCGACAGGCTCACCGAAGACCACAGCGAATAGCGGCCGCCGACCCAGTCCCAGAAGCCGAACACGCGGTCATCGGGAACGCCGAAGGCGGCGGTCTTGTCCAAGGCGGTCGAGATGGCGGCCAGGTGCTGATTGGCGCCCTGCTCGCCCAAGGCCTCGACCAGCCAGGCGCGGGCGGCCCCGGCGTTGGCCAGGGTCTCCTGCGTCGTGAAGGTCTTGGAGACCACGATGACCAGCGTCTCTTCCGGATCCATGTCGGCCGTGGTCAGGGCGAATTCGGCGCCGTCGACATTGGCGATGAACCGCAGGTCGATCTGGGTCTTCACGGGTCGCAGGGCGTCCCACAGCAGGCGCGGGCCCAGGTCCGACCCCCCGATACCGATATGCAGGATCGCCTTGAACGGCTTGCCGGTCGCGCCCTTGATCTGGCCCGAACGGACGGCGTCGGCGAAGGCCTTCATCCGCTGGCGGACGGCCTCGACCTCGGCCATCACCGGCTGGCCCAGGGCCTTGAAGTCGGAGTCCGCCGGAGCCCGCAAAGCCGTGTGCAGCACGGCGCGTCCCTCGGACGAATTGATCGCCTCGCCGCCGAACATCCGGGTCCGTGCGCCTTCGACATCGGCGGCGTGGGCCAGGTCGAGGGCGGCCTCCAGCCCGGCCTCGTCCCAGGCCTGTTTCGAGAGATCCAGGTGCAGGCCCGCGACGTCCAGGGTCAGCAGATCCAGGCGGTCCGGCTCGGCCGCGAAGAAGTCGACGATGCGCTGTTCGCCCGCGGCCTTGGCGGCGGTTTCCAGGCGGGTCCAGGCGGCGTCGAGATCGGCCATCGGTAATCCTCTGAATCTTGGTAAATCGCTGTTTACGAGATGGGGCTTATCAAACGCCTGCCGCCACGTCATGGCAGACCAATGACGTTTTTTGCGGGAGTCCCCCATGTCCTGTGACGCCGTCGCCTTTTCCGCCATGCTCTGGATGGCTTCGTTCAATCCCGGATCGGTCACTGGCCCCGCGCCGGCCGTCCTGCAACAGCCCTCCGTTCCCCAATCGGTGGCCGGCGAACCGCTGTTCCTCGACATCGTCAAACGCGCCGGGCAGCTGAAGGCCGAGACGGAGAGCTATCGTCAGGCCCTGGCCAAGGCCGACCCGGCCGGCGCGGCGACGAAGCTGAAGAGCTTCGATGCGTTCTCCACCCGGATCGGCGACCTCTCGGCGCTGGACATGAAGGGCCACGTGACCCTGAAGGAACGCGGCGCGGTCGATGATCTCAAGTGCATCCTGCGCGGCATCAGCCAGGACCTGCCCGAGAAGCTCGCCGCCGTCGGCGCGGCCACGACGATCAAGGCTCAGGACCTGGCCCTGCGCGACATGGCCTATCTGCTGAACGACAATGTCGAAGTGATCACCGCGCCGCCCCAACCGGCGGCCTAAGGCCGAAACTTCGCCATGGTCGCTTGATACCTGACCGCCGGGCGCTCAGAAGATCGCCCTGCCCCTTCCTGCTCTCCCCGGCCCGATGTCCCGCACCAAGACCCTCGCCGCCGTCGTCGGCTCCGGCCTGCTCCTCGCCGCCTGCGCCAGCGAGACGAACACCACCGTCTTCGTGCCGGTCGTCGCGCCGGTGCTTCCCAGCTCGCTGACGCCGCAGCCGATCATGCTGTTCAACCAGACCAAGGACGGCCGCAAGCTGTTCACCCTGGACGCCGAGTTCCCCTATTGCGACGTCGAGACCGGCAAGGTGATCGTGGTGCCGCGCTGGTACGTGACCGACTTCGCCAGCGTGCCCTGGTACGGCCAGGGCTTCGTCGATCCGCAGGGACCGACGGCCCGCGCCGCCATCGTCCACGACTGGCTCTACACGATCGGCGAGCCGGGCAAGCGCGAAGAGGCCGACCAGATCTTCCTGCGGGCGATGCTGAAATACGGCGTCACGCCCTTCCAGGCCAATCTCGCCTATCAGGCCGTGCGGCTGGGCGGCGAAAAGGGCTACGGCCTGCCGACCGACTGGCGCTTCGTCGATCCCAAGCGCCAGGATCTCGTGCAGCCGGCGCCGTTCGCCAAGCCGCGCACCGGCATGGTCCGATACCTGCCCAAGTGCCAGGGCTTCGGCGCCCTGATCCAGACCGGCTGGCGGGCCTATCCGGTCAAGATCAACGCCCCGGTGATCCCGCCGCCGCTAGTCGTGACCAAGACCCCGCTGGACAAGGTCAAGGACAGGCTGCCCTTCGGCAACGACAAGAAGAAGTAACTAGGCCCCCGCCTTCTCGATCGCCTCGATCACCAGGCCCTCGGTCAGCAACTGGGGCAGGATGACCGGCGCGCCGCCGCCCTTCGGATAGACCACGTAGAGCGGCACGCCGACCCGGTCGAACTCGGCCAGGGCCTTGGCGATGACCGGATCGCGATTGGTCCAGTCGGCCTTCAGATAGACCGCGTTCCTGGCCTTGAAGGCCTCGGCGACCTTGGAACCCGAGAGAGCGACCTTTTCGTTGACCTGACAGGTCACGCACCAGGCGGCGGTGAAGTCGACCAGGATCGGCCGGCCCTCGGCCTGCAGCGCCTTCACCTTCTCCGGCGACCAGGCTTCCGCGGTCAGGCCAGGCCCCGAGGGCGCGGCCTCACCGGCCACGGCGGCGCTCGGCGGCTGGGCGGCCAGGGCGCCGGAAGCGGCCAGGGCGATGGCGCCGGCCACCGCCAGCAGAGCGATCACGGTCGAGACGGCCCCGCCCTTGCCCGCCGCGCGGCGGTTCTGGGCGACACCATGGAGCCAGGCGCCGAAGGCGGCCAGGACGCCGGCGGCCAGCAGCTGGCCCAGGGCGATCGGACCCGATTGTTGGGCGAACACCCAGGCCAGCCATAGGGCCGCGCCGTACATCGGGAAGGCCAGGCCCTTCTTCAGCACGTCCATCCAGGCGCCGGGACGCGGCAGCAGCTTCAAGAGGCCCGGGATGAAGGCCACCGCCACGAACGGGGCGGCGAAGCCGAGGGCCAGGGCCAGGAACACCGCCAGCGCCACGACCGGCGGCTGGGTCAGGGCGTAGCCCAGGGCGCCGGCCATGAACGGCGCGGTGCAGGGCGCGGCCACGACGACCGCCAGGGCGCCGGTGAAAAACGCCCCGGTCGCGCCGCCCTGGGCCGAGGCGCCCGAACCGACGTTCTGCACCGAGGTCCCGATCTCGAAGACGCCCGACATGTTCAAGGCGACCAGCAGCATCAGCAGGCTCAAGCCCGCGATGACCAGCGGCGACTGCAGCTGGAAGCCCCAGCCCACCGCCGCGCCGCCAGCGCGGACCGCCAGCAGCAGGCCGGCCAGGGCCAGGAAGGTCGAGATGACGCCCAGCAGGAACACCAGCCCCTGCAGGCGGGCCTTGCCAACGTCGTGGGCGTGGCCGGCCAGGCTGGCCGCCTTCATTGACAGCACCGGGAAAACGCATGGCATCAGGTTCAGGATCAGCCCGCCGACGAAGGCGAACAGCAGGGCGCCCGCCAGACCGCCCGAGGTCTTGCCGTCCCCGGCGGCCTTCTCGGCGGGCGGCGGCCCCATCCCCGCGGCGGTCGCGGGCGGGTCGCCCGGCGTCGCGGTGATCTCCCAGGCCCCGGCCTTGGTCGCGATGACGCCGGCCACCTCGGCCGGCGCGGTCCCGCCGCCGACGAAGTCGTAGCCCGGCTTCAGCGACAGGGTCAGGCCCTCGGGGCCGCGATCGACGACCTGGTCGGCGGCGTGCTCGATGGCCTTGGGCGAATAGGGGAAGAAATAGGCGCCAGCCATGTCGGCGCCCTTCAGGGCTTCCCCGGTGACGGCCAGCTTCAGGGCCTGGCCGTCCAGCTTGAACACCGCCTTCAGACCGGCCGGCTTGGGCGCCTTGGCCAGGACGTCACCGACGACCGTCCCCCACTTGGGATCGGCGGCCGGCGCGGCCACGACCGGCAGCAGCAGGGAGAGCCTGGCCTCCTCCGGCACGCAGACCTGTTCGCAGACCAGGTAGAAGACGTCGGCGGTCAGGCTGATCGTGGTCCCGACCTGAGCGTCCGCCGCGGCGGTGATCGGCACGGGAATGAAGACTTCGCCCTCGTAGGCGTAGTCGAGCAGCGGACCCAGCCTGGCGGTCTTTGGCGTCGGCCAGACCATGTCCCCGGCCTTCCAGCCGGCGGGCAGGGTCCAGGTGATCTTGGTCGCCTCGCCCGCGTCGCCCGGATTGCGCCAATAGGTGTGCCAGCCGGGAATGATCTTCTGGCGCAGGGCTACATAGACCGTGCCGCCCGGCGCGACGCCGGTCTCCTGGGCGACCAGCTCGGACTGGATATGCCCGGAATTGACCACCGGCCCGGCCAGCGCGGCGCCGGCCAGAAGGCTCGCGGCCAGCAAGGCTTGCAGGGCAAGGACGGCTCTCTTGAGGAACATGCGCGGGTCCGGAAGGTAAAGTCTGCGGACGAACACATGGCCCGGCCTAGCCGGCTCGACAATGGCGAAGACGCAGCCGACAGTCGAATACGGAATCACCCGGAGAGACCCATGCCCGCCGCGTTCGACGACATCGAGATCGGCCAGGTCGTGAACCTGGGCTCGCGGGCCGTGGACGGCAAGGCGCTGGACGCCTTCATCGCCGCCTTCACTCCCGGCTGGCCGGTCGAGAACGGCGCCCCGGACGGCATGGTCTTCGCCATCTGGACACGCCTCGACGGCGAGGCCAGCGCCGCCTGGCCCCAGACCAAGCGCCTGGGCGTCGACGCGCTGCGCTGGATGCGCAACCCGCCCGTCGGCGAGTTGCTGCGCGGCCGCATGACCGTGATGGGCAAGGACCCGGTCGGCGAGGGCAAGGGCATCGTCATCGCCCAGCACGACCTGCTCGACGAGGCCGGCCGCCTGGTCTTTTCCTGCCTGACCCGCAGCATCTTCGCACGGTAGCCGCGGCCAAGAAAAAGGGCGGCCAAGAAAAAGGGCGGCGAAGCCGAAGCCCCGCCGCCCTCTTGTCTTCAGCGCTCGCCGAACCTTAGTTCAGGTTCGCGGCGGCGGCGGCGGTCTCGGCTTCGGCCTGACGCATCATGGTCTTGTTGACCAGACGGTCCCAGCCGAGCAGCGACACCAGGTGCGCGTAGATCTGGGCCAGGGCGCCGTTTTCCTGCAGTTCCTTGAGCTTGGCGGCCGGCAGGGCGTTCAGCTTCTCTTCCGAGACGCCGTAGTACTCGGCGACGGTGACCGGTTCGCCAGCGGCGGCGCCGGTTTCGTCCTGCGGCTGGAAGGTAGCCTTCTTCAGCTCGAACAGGTCCAGCTCCTTCAGCAGGGCGACGAACGAGTCGGTGCGGCGACGCTCCAGCTCGAAGTCGTCGCAGAACTTGATGCACTGCTGGGTGTATTCGGTCGGCTCGCCCTTGGCGTCGAACAGCGGGGTCTGGCCTTGCTCGCTCAGCAGCTCCGAGCCGCGGTCGATGCAGACGATCAGGCGGTCCTGGCCGTCGTCATTGGCCAGCACGAACGGATAGCGGCGGATATAGGCCGGGATGTAGACGTTCGGCTCGACCGAACCGTCGGCGCCGATAAACAGGTTCTCGGCGTTGTTCAGGCCCATCACGGCCAGCGGCACGCGATCTTCGCCAGCGAAGATCACCGGGAAGGTCAGGGCGGCCGGACCGAATTCCGAGACCGTCAGCGGCACGGCGGTGCCGGCGGCGGCGAAAGCGTACGGCTTTTCCTTGTGGACCAGGGCCAGCTTGGCGTGCTGTTCGCGGTTCAACGGCTCCGGCGAATTGTAGAACAGGACGTTGCCGGAGATCTGGCCGGCGGACTGGTTCGTTTCCATGAAGAGCTCTGCGACAAAATAAGAAACGGACGCTCGAACGCTTCAAGACGACCGCAAAGGGTCCGGCGTTCTAGCCGATCCAAAAAGAACCGGCAATCTGGACCGCCGTCATAGCGACACTCGACGGCCGTTATTCAACGGACGCGGGAGCGGTTAAGCTTGATATCCGCCTCGCGGGGCGAGACGCAGTCCGGAGCCTGGCGGAAAGGGGCCAGGCTCCGGCGCTCGGCGGGACCTCTCTGGGGCTGGCGGAGAGGGCCGCTCCTCGACCCGGCGCTAAAAGCGCCAGGCGAAACCGGCGCGGACCGAGCGGCCCGGCGAGGGCGCGAAGTCCTTCAGGAACGAGACGTGCTCGCGGATGGTCTCGTTGGTCAGGTTGCGGCCGTCGATGAACACGCGAAGGCCTGAATCGGCGATCGGCTTGTAGGTCACCATGGCGTTGACCTGGGTGTAGCTGTCGGTCGGCAGTTCGAAGGCGGCGACGCGGTTCTGGCTGGCCACGCGGCGGACCTCGCCCTGAACCTCGAGGCGCGTGGTGCTCCAGATGGCGCGGCCGGTCACGGCCCACGGCGGCACGCGGGCCGGCACGCCCAGGTCGGTCGAGCCGCGCACCCAGTCGTACGAGCCTTCCAGCTTCAGCGACCGCTCGCCCTCGCGCCAGGCGACGTAGGAGGCCTCGGCCTCGGCGCCGTGGAACTTGGCGTCGGTCTGGCTGTACTGGAACACCGGCAGGCCATCCTCGACGGCGCCCGTGCGGGCCTCCTCGATGAAGCCGCTGTACTGGGCGCCCCACAGGTGGGCTTCGGCGCGCAGGCGATCGCCGGTGTAGCGATAGGTCGCCTCGACCGAGACCACCTTCTCGGACTTCAGGTCGGCGTCGCCGACCTCGTAGCCGCCGGTGCCGGGGTGCGGGCCGTCGGCGAACAGCTCGGCCTCGGTCGGGGCGCGGCCGTTGCGCGACACGGTCAGGGCCACGAACTGGTGCTCGGCGGGCTTGTAGAACACGCCCAGCGAACCCGAGACATTGTCGAAGGTCTTGTCGGCGAAGCTGGTCTTCAGCTCGCGGCTGTCGAAGCGCAGGCCCGCGTCGACGCCCCAGTCGCCCTTGTCCAGGCGCTGCAGCGTGAAGACGCCGTATTCCTTGATGTCGGTCGAGGGCACGAAGGCCTCGTCGCCAATGGCCTCGAAGTGGCGCTTCAGGGCCTGGAAGCCCACCGCGCCCTGCCAGCCGTCGCGTTCCTTCTGCACCAGTTCGACGCGCCCCTCCGTGCCGTCGGACAGGAAGCGGGTGCCGACTTCGCCGCTGTCGACGCCGATCTCGGCGTGCTCGTACTTGGCGTGGCCGACCGACAGACGGACCTTGTCGAACGGGCCGAGGTCGACATCCTGCTCGCCGCGCACGTCGTAGCGGGTCTGCTGCAGGTGGATCGACACCGGGCCTTCGGCGTTCGGATCGATCGGGGCCAGGATCTGCTCGTAGGGCACGCCGTAGGTCGTATCGATCTTCTTGACCGAGACCCCGAAGAAGCCGCTGTCGTGGACGTAGGAGACGCCCGCGCCGTAGGCGTCGACCTCGACGTCGGCGTTGCGAACCTTCTTCTCCGGATCGACGGTCAGGCCGTTGACCTTGGCCAGGCGGGCCGAGACCGGGGCGGTCGGGACGTCGTAGTCGCTGCTCTCGCGGTGATCCGCGTCGATGGCGAAGACCAGGGGGCCCTTGCCGAACTTGGCCGAACCGTTGATCGACTTGCCGTCGTCGACCGACGAGACCGAGCCGGCCAGGCGGCCTTCGAAGCCGTTGGCCGGGGCCGACGACGGCACCCGGTCGTCGATGATATTCACCACGCCGCCGATGCCCGAGCCGCCATAGGCCAGGGTCGAGGGACCACGCAGCACTTCCACCCGCGACGCCTCGCCCGGATCGGAGGCCACGGCGTGGTCGGGCGACAGCGACGAGGCGTCGACCTGGCCGACGCCGTTCTGCAGCACCATCACCCGTGGCCCCGACAGGCCGCGGATCACCGGGCGGCTGGCGCCGGGACCGTAGAAGGTCGAGCGCAGACCCGGCTGGCCGTTCAACATGTCGCCCAGGCCGGCGGGCGGGGCGACGTCCAACTGGTCGCGGGTCACGATGTTGACGCTGCTGGTCACCGTATCCAGCGACACCGCATAGGGGGCGGCGGTGATGACGACCTTGTCGACCTGGTTGGCTTGCTGGTCAGCGGCCGGCTCCTCGGCGTGGGCGGAAACGGCGGCGGCGAGCGCGACGAGACTCGCGGCGGAGAAGGCGACGCGACGAAGCATGGGCGGTCCTGAAACGACTGAAACTTGGCCGGAGGCGTGGCCGCGAGAGCGCGTTATGAAATAACATATCTTCGCGTCAATCCGCTTTCTCTCGACGCGCGACTTTCCCGCCCCTGTGTGGGCGAATGACCATGCGGATGCATCCGATGACCCGTTTCGCGCTCATCGCCGACGCCGCCACGGGCCTGGTCCTGGCCGGCTGCGCGGCCTGGGTTCGGCCAGGGTCACGCGGCGGCATGACGATCCGGGCTTCATGGCCGATCTGGCCAGGGCGCGGGCGGAGGTGACCGCGTCGAAGGCCGGGGGCGCGCCGGGAGGGTGCGAGGCCTAGGCGCGCGCCACGAACACCACATGGGCGCGCAGCGGATCGCTTTCCGCCACGCCCGGATGGTCGAAGTCGCGCGCCGGGTCATGGCTCATGCCGATCCGCCGCATGACGCTCTGCGAGGCCAGATTCGTACGGGCGGTGAAGGCGATGATCTCGGGCAGCCGCAGGGTGTCGAAGCCGTAGGCCAACGCCGCCTTCGCCGCCTCGGTGGCGTAGCCCTGACCCCAGGCCTCGGGATGGAAACGCCAGCCGATCTCGACCGTCTTGGGCATGGCCATCTCGGGTGGAATCCACCAGAGGCCCGTCATGCCGACCACGCGCGCGTCGGCCTGGCGCTCGACGACCCAGAAGCCGAAGCCGTGCTCGGCCTGATGGGCCTGAACCCGGTCGACGAAGGCGTCGCTCTCGGCCCGGCCGCGCACGCCGCCCAGCCAGGCGCCGACTCGCGCATCGCCGTTCATGGCGGCGATGGCGTCGCGGTCGGCGTCGACCGCCGGACGCAGGACCAGGCGGTCGGTGGAAATCATGCCAAGCCCTCCACTAAGCAGGCCGACCGGTGGCCAGGGCGGCGTAGAACTCTGGCCGGCGATCGCGGAAGAAGCCCCAGGCGGCGCGGTGCGTCGTCAGGAAATCCAGATCGAAGGTGGCGTTGACCAGGCCCTCGTCGGCGCGGCCGAGCTCACTGACCAGATCGCCGCGATGGTCGGCGATGAAGCTGGAGCCATAGAAGGTCTGGCCGCCGTTCGGATAGCCGTCCCACGGCTCGAAGCCGATGCGGTTGGCGCCGACCACCGGGATCACGTTCGAGACGGCGTGGCCCTGCATGGCCCGCCGCCACGGCAGGGCGGTGTCCAGACTGGAGTCATGCGGCTCGCTGCCAATGGCGGTCGGATAGAACAGGGCCTCGGCGCCCATCAGGGCCATGGCGCGGGCGGCCTCCGGATACCACTGGTCCCAGCAGATGCCGACGCCCAGACGGCCGAAGCGCGTATCCCAGACCTTGAAGCCCGTGTCGCCGGGCCGGAAGTAGTACTTCTCCATATAGCCCGGACCGTCCGGAATATGGCTCTTGCGATAGACGCCCAGCAGCGACCCGTCGGCGTCGGCCATGACCAGGCTGTTGAAGTAGTGTGGTCCTTCGCGCTCGTAGATCGAGATCGGGATCACAACGCCCAGCTCGCCGGCCAGCGGCGCGATGGCCTTGACGACGGGGTGCTCGCGCCACGGATGGGCCTCGGCGAACCACCGCTCCTCCTGGGCGACGCAGAAGTATGGGCCCTGGAACAGCTCCGACGGCAGGATGACCTGCGCGCCGTTGGCGGCGGCTTCACGGATGAAGGCTTCCGTCTTCTTGATGTTGGCCTGCAGATCCAAGCCATACGAGGTCTGGATCGCGGCGACGCTGAGCGTGCGGGCCATTAGGCGGTCTCCGGCTCTTGCTGGGAAATGCAGTGGAACGAACCGCCGCCGGTCAGGATGGCGGTGGACGGCAGGCCGATGACCTGACGCTCCGGGAACACGCCCTTGATCACCTCGACGGCGAAGGCCCCCGACTCCTCGGCGTAGATCGGCACGATGATCGCCTCGTTGGCGATCAGGAAGTTCATGTGCGAGGCCGGGATCGGCTCGCCGTCCTCGTCCAGGATCAGGCCCGGCGACGGGATGCGGACGACCTGCAGCGGCGAGCCCCGGCTGTCGGTCATGCCGGCCAGCAGGCGGGCGGTCTCGGCATAGACCTCGGCGTTCGGGTCGTTCGCGCCGAAGCCCATCGGGCAGGCCACGACGCCCGGCGCGACGAAGCGGGCCAGGTTGTCGACGTGGCCGTCGGTGTGGTCGTTCAGCAGGCCGTCACCCAGCCACAGCACCTTCTTGGCGCCCAGGGCGTCGGCGAGGGCGGCCGTGGCCGCGGCTTCGTCCCAGCCGGTGTTGCGGTTGGCGTTCAGCAGGCACTGGCGCGTCGTCAGGATGGTGCCGTTGCCGTCGTGGTCCAGCGCGCCGCCTTCGAGGATGAAGGGGTTGCGGACCAGCGGCGCGCCCGAGGCGGCCGCGATCTGCTCGGCGACGATGTCGTCGCCCTCCAGGCTGTACTTCCCGCCCCAGCCATTGAACTGGAAACCGGCCGCGCGCGCCGAGCCCTTATCGTCGACGAAGATCGGCCCGGTGTCGCGCAGCCAGATGTCGCCGAACTGGCCGCGGACGATCTCGACCGTGGTGTCGGAGAGCAGGGCGCGGGCGGCGGCCTCGGCCTCGTCACCGACCACCATCAGGCGCACGCGCTCGCCGCCCGGGCCGGCCAGAGCGCGGGCCAGGTCGGCGACTTCCTGCTGCGCCTGTTCCAGATTCTCCTGCCAGAGGTCGGCATGGCTGGGGAAACCCACCCACATGGCGCGGTGCGGAGCCCACTCGGCGGGGACGGTGACGGTCATTCGAAAGCCCAATAGAGACGGGGAAAAACGAAAGGGGGCGCAGATGGCCCCCAAAGGAGTCCGGGTCAAGGGGTCCGGGTCAAGCGTCGCCTAACTATCAGGCCTAGATGACAAAGAAAAAGGGCGGCCCGGAAGCCGGGCCGCCCTCGTCCTTGGTTTGCCTGATGGTCGGTCTAGAAGCCGGCCCGCAGGGTGAGCGTGAAGCTGCGCGGCGAGCCGATGTTGGCGTAAGGGCGGCCATAGCCGGGGGCGCCCGGGGTCGCGCTCGTCTGCGTGCCCAGGTTGCCGTAGTATTTCTTGTCGAACAGGTTGCTCACGTTCGCCTGGATGAACGAGTTCTCGAAACCGAGCCCCTTCAGCGAATATTTAGCGTCCAGGTCCGTCAGGACGTAGCCACCAACCTTCAGGTCGTTGACGTCGGTCACCCAGCGCGAGCTGACGTACTTGGTCTGGACGCCCAGCGTCAGGCCTTCCATCGGTTCCAGCTCCAGGCGGTTGGAGAAGGTCCAGTGCGGCGTCTCGGCCAGGGACTTGCCCTTGGTCGCGGCGAAGGTCGTGGCGCTGGTCGCGATGTTGTCCTGCACCTCGCTGTCGTTGTAGGAGACCGAGAAATAGGCCGCCAGGTATTCAACGGGGTTGAAGCCGGCCGAGGCGTCGACGCCCCACTGCTTCACCTTACCGACGTTGCGGTCGATGTTGATGCCCAGGTCCTGGTCGTACGAGCTGACGATGCGGTTCTGGAACTGGGTCGACCAAGCGCTCAGGTTGACCAGCCATTCAGCCGTCTGGAAGCGATAGCCGCCTTCAAACGTCTTGCTGGTTTCCGGCTGCACGTCCGAGTTGCCGACCGTACCGTCGGTGAGGCGCTTGACGGTGTACAGGTTGTCAGTGCGCGGCAGCGAGGTCGACTCGGCGTAGCTGCCGTAAACTTGGCTTTGATCGCCCAAACGATACATCGCGCCGACGTTCGGCAGAACGTCGTCATACTTCAGGGTCTTGGAATAGGGCGCGATATATTCGGTCGTGCCGGTCGCCGCGAACGTCACGTTGCCGTTAGCCAGCGTGGGATTCGGGGTTTCGGTGGTGCAGCGCACCGAGCTCGAGCCGTTCTGCGAGTAGCAGAACTGGTTCAGTTCGCGCTTAAAGAACGGTGCGCGGACGCCGACGCTGACGTTCAGATTGTCGTCCATGAACTTGCCGCGATATTCGGCGCTGAACTGGTTGAGCGTGGCGATCGAGAAGCGGTCACGCGCGCGCATGAAGCTCTTGCCGTCCACGGTCATGATCTTCTCGCCGTGGCCGTCCTTGCCGCCGAACCACGAGGTGTAGCGCGGACCGTCCGAGCCACCGAAGTCGATGGTGCTGTACTCGCCGGTCTGGCGGTGGCGACCGTAGTCCAGCGTGTAGCCAACGCGGAACGCGTTGTTGTCGTTCAGCTTCCAGATCAGCGACGTCAGCACGCCATAACGGCGGGTGTTGGTGTTGCTGGGCGTCATGACCCGAACGGTGTCGTTCAGATCGCCATCCTTGTTCAGATCGACGCCGCCCGTGGTCGTCGAGCCGCGCAATTGCGGGCTGGTTTCCGACAGCGTGCCATTCTGCGTGCCGCCGTTGGCCAGGACGTACTGGAACGACGGGTCGAAGGTGAAGGTCAGGCCATGGCCCAGCGAGAACTTCGACTGACCGCGCAGGTTGCCGGTGTTCGACGGGTTGATGCGCAGGCCGTAGTAGCTGGAATTCGTCGCGCCGTTGTCGTTGTCGACGTCACCGGTCACGCCCGTCGGCGTGGTGACGGCCGGAGCGATATAGACGGTGGCAAAATCGACGTCCCAGCCGTCCGTCGCGGTCTGGTCCGGCGCGTCCGCGCCGTTCGGCAGCCTGCCGGTCGAGGTCCGCAGGTTCGGGCCGTAGTAAGCATTGTTGCGGTTGACATTGTAGTGAGCTGCCAGGCTGACGAAGTCACCGTTGTCGCCGATCGGCTGATAGATCTTAGCGTTGACCTGACGCTTGTAGATCTCGCCCTGACCCTTGAACTTGTCGTACTTCTGGTACGAGCCCTCGACCCACATACGGGTGCCCCACGGACCGAGCTCGCCGGTCTCGGCAAAGGCGGCGAAGCGGCGATAGTTGTCGGTGCCGACGCTGGCCTGGGCCCAGACGCTGGCCTCCTTGCTCGGCGTCAGGGTCGAGATGCCGATGGTGCCGCCGGTGCTGGCCGCGGTCGGGCTGTCGACGTCGGTCGAGCCGGTGTTGACCGTGGCGCTGGCGATGATTTCCGAGTCGGGCAACTGGTTGGTGTAGGTCGCGTAGTTGCCGGTGTCGTTCAGCGGCATGCCGTCGAACGTGAGAGCGACGCGGTTGCCGTCGAAGCCGTGCAGACGAATGTTGCCGCCGCTGCTGCCGTAGGCGTCGTTGTTGGTGAAGTTCAGGCCGGGAACGAGAATGCTCAGCGACTGGATCACCGTCTGGCCCGGAACTTGGGTGGCCAGGAACTCCTGCGACACCGTCGCACGGCTCTTAGCCACGGTTTCGGCGTTCAGCATGCCGCCGACGGTCTTCGGACCGGTCGCCGCGGTGATGACGACGCTATCGAGTTCGGTCGAGGCCGTGGACTGAGCATAGGCGCCATTGGCGGCCATCAGGCAGCCGACCAGCGCGGTCGTCGCCAGGGCGAAATTTCTCATATTCATCTTGAAGATCCCCTCATTATTCGACACGCCTGCCGCGGACGGCATGGATGAGCATCGTTGAGGGCCGTTTAGCGAAAGTTTTAGAAGGTTTGGTGACGGAAAGGCCACGCCATCCCCCAAACTGTCATAAAGGCCGGATAACGCGGAAGAATTGGTCAAATTTTTCTTACTTGGCTAGTTAGGCGTCATGGTAACCGCACACGAATCTTCGAGATTTTCGATCGAGTCCCGCGCCTGGCGCCTGACGCTGATGATGGTCGCCGCGCTCACGCTCGTGCGGCTGATCGCCCTGTTTTCGACGCCTCTTGAGCTGTACCCGGACGAAGCCCAGTACTGGCTGTGGTCGCGCGAGCTGGCGTTCGGCTACTTCTCCAAGCCGCCGATGATCGCCTGGCTGATCTGGGCCACGACCCACGTCGGCGGCGACGCCGAGGCCTGGGTGCGACTTTCCGCCCCGCTCCTGCACGGCGCGACCGCCCTGGTGGTCCACCGCATCGCCCGCAAGCTCTACGGCGGCTGGACGGGTCTGGTCGCGGCGGCGATCTACAGCCTGATGCCGGGCGTGGTGCTGTCGTCGGGCCTGATGGCCACCGACGCACCGCTGCTGTTCTTCCTGTCGCTGACGATCTGGGCCTATGTCGCCCTGGCCGAGGAGACCGCGCCCCGCCGCTACTTCGTCGCCGCCGGCATGGGCGTGGCCCTGGGCCTGGCCTTCCTGTCCAAGTACGCGGCGGTCTACGCCCTGGGCAGCATCGTCATCCACTTCGCCATCTCGAAGTCGGCTCGCGATCGTTGGTGTATCGCCGCGGCGGTGCTGTTCGTCACCGCCTTCGTCCTGACCCTGGCCCCGAACTTCGCCTGGAACGCCAGCCACCATTTCGCGACGGTCAAGCACACGGCCTCGAACGCCAACTGGGGTTCGCATCAGCTGTTCAATTTCCGTGAGCTGATCGAGTTCATCGCCTCGCAGTTCGGTGTCTTCGGTCCCGTGCCGTTCGCCGTGCTGCTGGGCGGCGCGGTCTGGCTGGGCGTGAAGAAGAAGCTTCAGTCGCCGGACCTGCTGCTGCTGTGCTTCTGCGCGCCGCCGCTGATCATCGTGGCCGGCGAGGCCTTCGTCTCGCGCGCCAACGCCAACTGGGCCGGGGCCGCCTTCGTCGCGGGGTCGGTGCTGTCGGCCGGTTGGCTGCTGCGCTGGAACGCCCGCCGCTGGCTGATCGCGGGTCTGGCCTTCGAGGCCCTGTTCGCCGCCTTCTTCGTGGTGTGCATGGTCAACCCGAAGGCCGCCGACGCCGTGGGCCTGTCGAACGGCTTCAAGCGCGTGCGCGGCTGGGACCAGACCGTCCAGGCGATCATCGAGCGCTCGCGCGAGGAGCAGGCCCTGCGCGGGCCGCTCAGCGCCGTCGCGATGGACGACCGCTTCGTCTACAATGCCGCCGCCTACTACGGCCGCGACTATTTCGGCCAGCCGGGCGCGCCGCCGCTGCGGATGTGGGTGCACGAGGCCCAACCGCAGAACCAGGCCGAAACCGAGGCCCCACTCGACGCCGACTACGGCCGCCGCGCCCTGATCGTCAGCCTGGAGGGCGGCTACCGGCCCGAGATCGAGCAGGACTTCAAGGCGACCTCCGGCATGCAGATCAGCCGCGTGCGCCTCGACAAGAAGCGCTCGCGCCGGATCGATCTGTTCATCGCCGAGGGCTTCGCCCCCCTGCCCCGCGATCCGGTCACGGGACTGCCGCCGGAGCCACGGAAAACGGCGAAGTAACGCCCTGGACCTCGCCCTTCGACAGGCTCAGGGTGAGGTCCGAATGTTGGCGCCGCGATAGCCGGCAACCTCATCCCGAGCTTGTCGAAGGACGAGGTTGCCGCGCCACCGCTGTCTAAACGGCCACCTCGAACGCGGCCTCGGTCTTGGCCTTGACCTCGTCGACCGTCACGCCCGGGGCCAGCTGGATCAGCTTCACCGGCGTCTTGCCGCGATTGATCTCGAAGACACCCAGCTCGGTGATCAGCAGATCCACGACACCCGCGCCGGTCAGCGGCAGCGAGCACTGCTTCAGGAGCTTGGGCGCGCCGGATTTCTCGCAGTGGTCCATGACCACCACCACGCGCTTGACGCCGGCGACGAGGTCCATGGCCCCGCCCATGCCCTTGACCATCTTGCCGGGCACCATCCAGTTGGCGAGATCGCCCGTCTCGGACACCTGCATGCCGCCCAGGATCGACAGGGCGATGTGACCGCCGCGGATCATGGCGAAGCTGTCCGACGAACTGAAATACGAGCTCGAGTCCAGCTCGGTGATCGTCTGCTTGCCGGCGTTGATCAGGTCGGCGTCCTCCTCGCCCTCATAGGGGAAGGGGCCCATGCCCAGCATGCCGTTCTCGCTCTGCAGCGTCACCGACATGCCCTCGGGAATGTAGTTGGCCACCAGGGTCGGGATGCCGATCCCAAGGTTCACGTAGAAGCCGTCCTGCAGCTCCTTGGCGGCGCGGGCCGCCATCTCGTCACGGGTCCAGGCCATCAGACTTCAACTCCAGCGGCGGCGGTTTCCTTGGGACGGGTGGTCACCCGCTCGATGCGCTTCTCGAACTTGGCGCCCTTGACGATGAAATCGACATAGATGCCGGGCGTGTGGATGGCGTCCTTGTCCAGGGCGCCGATCTCGACCAGCTGCTCGACCTCCACGACGGTCTTCCGGCCGGCCGTGGCCATCATCGGATTGAAGTTCCGGGCGGTCTTCCGGTAGATCAGGTTGCCCTCGGCGTCGCCTTTCCAGGCCTTGACGATCGCGAGGTCAGCGGTCAGGCCGCGCTCCATCACGTACATCTCGCCGTCGAACTCGCGGACTTCCTTGCCTTCGGCCACCAGGGTGCCGTAGCCGGTGCGCGTGAAGAAGGCCGGGATGCCCGCCCCGCCCGCACGGATGCGTTCGGCCAGCGTGCCCTGCGGATTGAACTCAAGTTCCAGTTCGCCGCTGAGGTAGAGCTGTTCGAACAGCTTGTTCTCGCCCACATAGGACGAGACCATCTTCTTGATCTGGCGGTTCTCCAGCAGGATTCCCAGGCCGAAGCCGTCGACGCCGCAATTATTGGAGATGACCGTGAGGTCCTTCGTCCCCGCCTCGCGGATCGCCGCGATCAGGTTCTCCGGAATGCCGCAGAGGCCAAAGCCCCCGGCCATGATGGTCATGCCGTCGAACAACAGCCCGGCGAGGGCCTCGACGGCGTCCTTCTTCACCTTGTCGACCATGGTGTCTCCCTATTCCCGAGCTCGCGGGCTATCCCGAACGGGGTCGGCCTGTTTATCCGTAGCGGATGAAAAGGCTGCCTCGCCGCACCTGTTTGGCTCTTGGCGAACCGTGTCGCCCGAGCCGCGAAGAAATTCAACCCTTGATGAATTATTTTCCGAAAGGGTCGCCTGATGACCGACGCTAGCACCGGCTCCGTGACGCCCGCCACCCCAAGGGCCGCCTCCGGCGTGCTCCTCGTGCTGGCCCACCCGGCGCTTGAACGGTCTCGCGCCAATCGCGCCCTGGCCAAGGCGGCCAAGGCCCTCTCGGGCGTCACCTTCAAGGATCTCTACGAGATCTATCCGGACTTCGCGGTCGACATCGAGGCCGAGCAGGCGGCCCTGCTGGCCCACGACGTCATCGCCCTGCAGTTTCCGCTCTACTGGTACTCGACCCCGGCCCTGATGAAGGAGTGGCTGGATCTGGTCTGGCTGCACGGCTTCGCCTATGGCGAGGACGGCGTGGCGCTGAAGGGCAAGAAGCTGTTCGTGGCCTGCTCCACCGGAGCCAGCGCCAAGGCGTACCACATGCACGGCTACAACCGGTTCAGCATGGACGAGTTCCTGCGGCCGCTGGAGCAGACCGCCCACCTGTGCGGCATGGAATGGGAGACGCCGTTCGTGGTTCACGGCGCCTCCGTGAAAGACGACGCCGCCCTGAAGGCCGAGGCTGAGCGCTACAAGGCGCGGGTGGCCTCGCTGCTGCCGGCGCCGCGGGTTTCGGGCAAGGCGGAGGCTTAAGGCGGATGGAGAACTTTCTCACCCAGACCCTGGTCTATCTGGGCGCGGCCGTCGTCTCGGTGCCGATCGCCAAGCGGCTGGGGCTGGGCTCGGTGCTGGGCTACCTGATCGCCGGCGTCGTCATCGGCCCGTTCGCCCTGTCGCTGGTCGGCGACCAGGCCGACGTCATGAAGTTCGCCGAGTTCGGCGTCGTTATCCTGCTGTTTCTGATCGGCCTCGAGGTGCAGCCCTCGATGCTGTGGGACATGCGCAAGGCCATCTTCGGCCTGGGCGGCGCCCAGGTGCTGGGCACGGCCCTGGCCATCGCCGCCGCCGCTCTGGCGCTGGGCCTACCCTGGCAGACGGCCCTGGCCGTGGGCCTGGTGCTGGCCATGTCCTCGACCGCGATCGTCCTGCAGACACTGGACGAGAAGGGCCTTCGGCAAGGCCCGGTCGGCCGCGCCGCCTTCGGGGTGCTGCTGTTGCAGGACCTGGCGGTCATTCCGATGTTCGCCCTGCTGCCGCTGCTGGCCACCGGCGCGGCGGGCCATGCGGCGGATGGCGGCGGCCATGGCGGGGGGAGTCTCGTGGCCCACCTGCCGATCTGGGCCCAGACCCTGTCGGTGTTCGCCGCCGTGGCCGGAGTGATCGGCGGCGGCCGCTATCTGGTCCAGCCGCTGTTCCGCTTCATCGCCAAGGCCCGCCTGCGCGAGATCTTCGTCGCCGCCGCCCTGCTGATCGTGGTCGCGGTCGCCAGCCTGATGCAGATCGTCGGCCTGTCACCCGCCCTCGGGGCCTTCCTGGCCGGGGTGGTGCTGGCCGAGAGCGAGTTCCGCCGCGAGCTGGAAAGCGACATCGAGCCCTTCCGGGGCCTGCTGCTGGGCCTGTTCTTCATCACCGTCGGGGCGGGCGTCGACCTGCCGCTGGTGGCGCGCCAGCCGTTGCAGCTGCTCGGCGTCGTCATCGGCCTGATGGTGCTGAAGTTCATCGTCATGTACGGCATCGCCCGCCTGTTCGGCGCGCCCAGGCGCGGGGCGATGGCGGTGGCCACGGCCCTGGCCCAGGGCGGCGAGTTCGCCTTCGTGCTGCTCAGCTTCACGGTCGGGGCAGGGGTGATCGGCGCGCAGCTGGCCGCCCTGCTGACCGCCGCCGTCGCCGTCTCCATGGCCCTGACGCCGGTGGCCATGATCCTCTACGAGCGCGTCGCCGCCCTGATGGACGCGGCGATCCCGGACGTCGTCCCCGACACCGGCGACTTCGACGAGGGCGAGCCGGACATCATCATCGCCGGCTTCGGCCGCTTCGGTCAGATCACCGGTCGCCTGCTGCAGGCCAGCGGCTTCAAGTCAACGGTTCTGGACAGCGACATCGAGCAGATCGAGCTGCTGCAGCGCTTCGGCCGCCGGGTGCACTATGGCGACGCCACGCGCCTGGACCTGCTTCGCGCCGCCGGCGCCGAGCGGGCTCGGATGCTGATCGTCGCCCTGGATGACCGCGAAAAGACCGTCGAGCTGGTCGAGACCGCCCGCAAGGCCTTCCCGGACCTCGTGATCCTGGCCCGCGCCTGGGACCGCCGCCACGCCTACGACCTGCTGGCCAACGGCGCCGACGCGGTCGAGCGCGAGACCTTCGAGTCGGCCCTGGCCCTGGGGACCACCGCCTTGCAGAAGTTGGGCTACCGCGCTCACCGGGCGCACCGGGCGGCCGCCTTCTTCCGTCGCCACGATCGGCGGGTGTTCGAGGAACTGCGCCCGATGTGGGGCCAGGAGGAGGCCTATATCCTGGCCTCGCGCGACGCGGCCAAGACCATGGACCGCCTGCTGGACGCCGACCTCCACCGCATGCGCCCAGGCGACGCCGGCGGGGCCTGGGACACGGCCAGCCTGGACGAGGAACTGCGCGAGCGCGCCGAGCGGGAGGGGGCGGAGTAGGCCCCAGAAGCTAAAGGGCCCCTAGGCCGCGTCCAGCGCCCTCAGCCAGTCCGGCAGCGCGCCGGCCGAGGCCTGCAGCGCGCTGGCCCGCGCCGCCGCCATCGCGCCCTGTCCACGCGCCTCGCCCGGCGTCATGCCGAAGCGGCTCTTGAACGCCCGGCTGAAGCTTGACCAGACGGTGAAGCCGTAGCGTTCGGCCACCTGGGCCATGGCCAGGGGCTGGATCGGATCGGACAGCGCCTCGAACACCCGGCGCAGGCGTCGGTTGCGGATGTGTTCGCTGACCCCGCCCAGCGGCGCGAACAGCCGATAGAGCGAGGCGCGCGAGACGCCGAACTGGCGGCACAGCATCTCGGCCCCAAGATCTGGGTCGTGCAGGTTGCCGTCGATGAACCGGCGCATCCGCGCGCGCTGGGTGTCGGCCGAGGCCCGCCGAGCCGCGTCGCCGCGCTGGCCCAGGATCAGGCCGGCCAGCAGGTCGGTCGTGGCGCGGCCGACGCCATACGCCTCCTCCGGGCGCAGATTGGTCGCCACGCGCATCAGGCTCTCGGCGTGCGATTTCAAGAGCTGCGCGCCCGCGCTCTCTCGGCCCAGGACGAGGCCATGCAGCGGGTCCAGGTCGATGTCGCGAGCGTCGAAAGCGTCGCGCGGCAAGGCCAGATTCAGGTTCACGCAGTCGCCCGCCTGGGACTGGAAGGTGCGGGTCAGGTCAAGAACGCAGACGTCGCCAGGCCGCGCGAAGGTTTCGTCCCGCCCCGTCCGGCGGCTATCCCCGCCCTCGAGGATGATCTGCACCAAGATCAGCTCCAGCCCGGTCGCGGCGACCTTCCGCGCGTCGCGGCCATAGGCGAAGGCTCCGCCGGTCATGTGCGCCGCGCCCAGCAGCATCGGCCCGATGTTGAAGGTGTCTACCCAGAGGTCGGGGCCCGCGGCGTCGACGCCGTTCAGCCGGACGTCGAAGATCGGCGCGATGGCCTCCGCATAGGCGTGCACGCCCTGGCGGCCCGGCGTGACCTGGGTGCCCGCCTGGTAGTGGGGAAGCATCGACGCTTGCGACATGGAACTCGAACCCGGAAACGCGAACCAACGATAAGCGGACAGCTGAGCCAAATCCCGAAAGCCGTCCGCCGTCAACGGCTGGGCCAGACGCGCGCCGCGTCTCAGATTCATGACCCGCCGTCTCAAACCCCTGGCGCCCCGTTGCCAGGCGTCAGACCCAGCCTCTACGGAAGCGGCCGGCGCGAAAATCGTCTGATCCATTCCCTTGGTGACGAACTCGCGCCGAGCGGTTTGGTCCGGTCCGTCCAGGGTGGGGAACTTTTGGAGGGTCCGGACCACCGCGTGAACAACCCAAACTACCGCGACGCGGACTCCCGCCGAGTCCGCGTCGCTTTTTTAGGTCGCCGGCTGCTTCTGGCCCACCCGGCGGAAGAGATCCGCCAGGGCCTCGAGCAGGCCCTTCTCCGAGGCCTGATGATAGATCGAGTCCGTCGTGAGGGCGGCCGACAGGCGGGCGTGGGCCTTGCCCAGATTGTGATACGGCAGGCGCGGCAGCAGGTGGTGCAGGGCGTGGTAACGCAGGCCGACCGGGGCCCACAGCGCCGAGGCCAGGTTCGGCGGCGGCACGTTGACCGAGTCCAGGAACTGTTCGTCGAGGCTCATCTTGTCGCCCTCGTTGTCCCAGTGGTGGGCGACCAGGGTGCGGGCCTGGTTGAGGAAGGTGGCCAGCGAGAAGATCAGGAGACCCGTCAGCACGGCGCGCAGCGGCAGCCAGCCCGCGACGGTGGCGGCGATCACCGCCCACGACCACAGCCAGCAGGCGACGTCCTGGACCACCCAGGCGGCGCGCCAGCGGTTGAGGTCGTCGCGCACGAAGCCGGGATTGATGATCAGGGCCGACAGCTTGGTCTTCAGGTAACGGCGCAGCGGCGGGACCACGAACGACAGCGGAATCAGGATCGCCGAGCGCAGGATCACGCCCAGCGGAGCCAGCAGGGCCACGAACAGGAAGCCGGCCAGCTTCAGCGGCGTGAAGCGCGACAGCGGCATGTATTCGGGATCCAGCGCCGTGCCGAAGCGGTCCTTGATGTGGTGGATGTTGTGCACGCCCTCGTACATCAGCGAGGGGGTCATCAGCGGCACGCCGACCAGGATGTTCCAGCCGACGCGGAAGCCCGGGGCCTCGTCGTCGCGGATGTGGGTCAGCTCGTGGATGAAGCTCAGGGCGCGATAGAGGGCCAGCACGCTGACCAGGCCCGCGCCCAGGCCGATAGCCAGGTTGGCCGTCGTCGCGGCGACATAGAGCCCGCCCCACATCAGGACGACCGAGACGATCATGTCGACCCAGTAGATCGCCGCGTTCGGCGTCATCAGGTCATCGGTCAGCGCATAGGCCTGCTTGGTCAGACTGACGCCCTGGCTCGCCAACTTGTTCACTTCGACCTCGCGCCGCCCACAAACCCGTAACAGGCATGACGAATTGGCGACGACGCGAGGGAAAAGCAACCGTTTGGATCAAAGACGCGACAATTCCGCGCCCTTAGGTGTTCACTGGACTAGCGGCCGCAGGATGATCTCCACCCGGCGGTTCTGGGCGCGGCCGGCGGCGGTGGCGTTGTCGGCGATCGGCTGGCGCGAGCCCATGCCGGCCACGAAGACGCGGTCCGACAACACCCGGCCCTGGCGGACCAGGTAGTCGGCCACCGCGCTGGCGCGGCGCTCGGAAAGACCCTGATTGTAGTCCGCGCCGCCGCTGCTGTCGGCGTGGCCCACCACGTCGATCGTGGTCTGCGGATAGGCGTTCAGCGTACGGGCCACGTCGTCCAGCACGCGGGTGAACTGCGGCTGCACGTCCGACTTGTCGACGGCGAAGGTCACGTCGCTGGGCATGACCAGAACGATCTGATCGCCGTTGCGGCGGATCATCACGCCCGAGGTCTCGAGGCTGCGGCGCAGGTCGGCCTGCTGGCGGTCCATGTAGTTGCCGACCGCGCCGCCGGCCAGCGCGCCGATGCCCGCGCCGATCAGCGCGTTCTTGCGACCCTGCTCGCCCTTGTTGGTGTTGGTCAGATAGCCCAGCAGGGCGCCGCCCGCCGCGCCGGCCAGCACGCCAGTGCCGGTGTTGTTGCGCACCGGCATGCCGGTATAGGGGTCGGTGGTGGTGCAGGCGACCAGGGCGGTAGCGCCCATCAGTACAGCGACCAAGGCAATCTTGCGCATTCTCGCAACCCTCACGGCTTTGTTGTAGATCAACGTCAGACGGGCAAACGCCCTTCTTATGGTCAAGTTCCAATATCGCACCTGACGCCAGGATGAACGGTCTTCGTTTCACCCCTGGCTCGGTGTAGTAAGAAGGAACTTACTCATCTCCCATTCCGCTGTCTCAGGGCTCGAAGAAGTGTCTACCTCCGCCATCGAACCGATCTCGTTCTCCCTCTACAGCAAGGATTTCCCGCGCTTCGCCCAAGAGCTGGGCGCGTCGTTCGAGCGCTACGGCTTCGCCGTGCTGTCGGAGTACGACATCCCGCAGGACCGCATCGACGCGGCGATCGCCGACACCAAGGCCTTCTTCGCCCTGCCGGAAGAGATCAAGAAGCAATATGCCGGGGTCAAGGGCGGCGCGCGCGGCTACATCCCGTTCGGGGTCGAGACCGCCAAGGGCGCCACGCACCACGACCTGAAGGAATTCTGGCACATGGGCCGCGACCTGCCGCCCGGCCACCGCTTCCGCGCCACCATGGCCGACAATGTCTGGCCGGCCGAGATCCCGGCCTTCAAGCACGACGTATCCTGGTTCTACAACGCGCTCGACAGCATGGGCGGCAAGGTGCTGGAGGCGATCGCCACCTATCTGAAGCTGGACCGCGACTTCTTCTATCCGACCATCGAGAACGGCAATTCGGTGCTGCGCCTGCTGCACTATCCGCCGATCCCGCAGGACGCCACCGGCGTGCGCGCCGGGGCCCACGGCGACATCAACACCATCACCCTGCTGATGGGCGCCGAGGAAGGCGGTCTTGAGCTGCTGGACCGCAACGGCGACTGGCTGCCGATCAACCCGCCCCCGGGCTGCATCGTCATCAACATCGGCGACATGCTGGAGCGGCTGACCAACCACGTCCTGCCCTCGACCATCCACCGCGTGCAGAACCCGCCGCCCGAGCGCCGCCACATCCCGCGCTATTCGACGCCGTTCTTCCTGCACTTCGCGTCGGACTACGAGATCAAGACCCTGCCCAACTGCATTAGCCCTGAGAACCCGGACCGCTATCCGGAGTCGATCACGGCGGACGAGTTCCTCCAGCAGCGCCTGCGCGAGATCAAGCTGGCGTAGACTCCCCGGCGTGCGGACAGAACAAAGCCCCGCCGATCGCTCGGCGGGGCTTTTCGTTGCGCGACAGCCGGGTCGCTACTTGGCGATCCGCAGGTTCTGGATCGAGCCGGCGATGGCGTTGAAGACGGTGGTCAGCTGCGAAGCGTCGGTCACGTCGTAGTACATGTCCGTCGTCGTGGCGCAGCCCTGCAGGATGCTCTTGGAGTGGGTCGAGACCCCCACGCCGATCGAATAGACCAGGATTTTCCTGTCCCGCAGGTTGTCGCAGATCTTGGTCTGACGGCTATCGATGGCGTCGCGGCGTGCGTCGTTAGAGGAACCGGCGTCGAGCGAGACATTAGAGGCGTTCTTCAGGCGCTTCTGCCAGACATAGCCATAGCCGCTATAGGTCGAGTCGTTCTTGTTGCTGTTGCCGCTCATGACGTTATCGCCGTCGGTCAGCAGCACGATGATCTTCTGCGTCTTCGGCGCGCCGTAGGCCGCGCCGTCCCTGAAGGGGGCGTTGGGCGAGATCATGTGCCAGCCCCACACCGCGCCCATGGCCACGTTGGTGTTGCCGCTCGCCACCATCTGGTCGAGCTTGGCCTTCACGACATTGGCGTTAGCCGTTGTCCGCACATTCGTCAGCCGCAGGACGTTGGTGATGCCGCAGCCGTCGTTGGGACCGGCGTCAAAGGCGCTGGCGCCTGAGCGCAGGTTGGCGGAGATGTACTTGGTGACGACACCTTGTCGCGTCCACCAATCAGTCGGCGTAGGGTACGGATTAGGATTGCCGCCGTAGTCGCGAAGATAGTCGTTGGCCGGCTTATTGGAATATTTGTCAGTCTGGTAGCCGCTGCTGTAGCGATATTTTGAATACGAAGAGTCCGGCTCGTCCGCAGCGAAAAACGGCACAAACATCGTGCCGGGCACGGACGAGTTCGGCGCATCGTCGGTGGTGTCGTAGGGGCTGGGCCGGCTTTCGACACAGCCCGTCCAGCTAAGACCCATATTGCTCAGCAGCGTGAAACGATCTGGACGGGCGCCGTCATTGAAGAGGTCCGAGCCGTATTCCGAGGGCAGGCTACCCGTCATCCACGAAGAGGTCTTGTAGGTCGAGCCGATGTTCACGGTCATCGAGAACGGCACCACGGCGATCTTGACCGCATCAGTTTCGGAAGCCCGCGCGGCCGCGGCGGACAGCACGTCGACCAGCGACTTGGACGCGGTGATCAGGGCGGTGATCTTCTTACCGCCCGACCCCAGGTTGCTGTCCATTGAACCGGTGTTGTCGAGCACCAGAGCCACTTCCAGCTTGTTGACCGAGCGGACGACTTCCGAATTGGCCGTCACGGTGATGTTGGCGTTCGTCCAGAGGTTGGCGATGATCGGCTTGATCACGCCGGTGGCCGTGCCGAGAACCCGGTTGTTCGTGCCGGACTTGAAGGTCGAACTGGCGGAGGAGAGCCCCAGGTTCAGGCCGGAAATCTCGGCCGCGAAGGCCGCGTCCCCGATGCTGTCCAGGTCGACGTCGGTCACCGCCGTCGAGCGCGCGGCGATCAGGGTGGCGGCGTCCAGGGCGTCCTGCATCTGCCGGCGCTGCAGGCTGACACGGCTGATATCCACCAGGCCGAACACCAGCACCGCCAACGGCAGGGCCAGCAGGGCGAACTGCACGGCGATCGCGCCGCGTTCGTCGCGCCGCAGACGGCGAGCGAAGGCGGCGAAGCCCTCGGTCAGGCGTCGGAGGAAGCGGCTCTCGGTCGGCATGGTCGGGTCCCAGGCGTGATTTTCGGCCTGACCTTCGCCGATGAGGGTGAACAAGCCGAAAACGCCGCTGATGAACGCCCCTTCGACACCGAGCCCGCCTGCGGTTAAAGAGCGCCCATGCCGTTCACCGCCACCGTCCTGACCATGTTCCCCGAGGCCTTTCCCGGCCCGCTCGGCGTTTCGATGATCGGGACCGCCTGGAAGGAACAGGACCTGTGGCGTTTGGAAACACTGGACATTCGGGCCTTTTCCAAGGATAAGCGCGGCTTCCTCGACGACACCCCCGCGGGTGGCGGCGCGGGAGCCGTGCTCAAAGCGGACGTCATCGCCTCTGCGCTCGACAGCGTGGAGCTCGATGGTCGGCCGCTTTTGTACATGAGCGCCCGGGGCAAACCCCTGACCCAGGCGCGCGTTCGAGAGTGGTCCAAGGCGCCCGGCATCGTGGTGCTGTGCGGCCGCTTCGAGGGGGTGGATCAGCGGGTGCTCGACGCCCGCGGGTTCGAGGAGGTCTCGGTCGGAGACGCCGTTCTCGCCGGTGGCGAGGCGGCGGCGATGGTCGTGATCGAGGCGTGCGTTCGACTGGCCCCGGGTGTGCTGGGGAACATCGAGAGCACGCTGGAAGAAAGCTTCGAGGACGGTCTCCTCGAGCATCCGCAGTACACGCGACCGCGGACGTTCGAAGGGCTCGACATCCCCGAGGTGCTGCTGTCGGGCGATCACAAGCGGATCGACCAATGGCGGCGCGGTATGCGTGAAGAAACGACCCGCGAGCGGCGGCCCGATCTCTGGGAAGCGCATCTCGCCAATCAACAGGCAAAAGGCGGCCCGAAAACGGGTAAGCCCAAGGAGAAATGATCATGGCGATCAACATCATCAAGCAACTCGAGCAGGAAGAGTCCGCTCGCCTGCTGGCCGTCCGCGCGATCCCGGAATTCCGTCCCGGCGACACCCTGCGCGTCAACGTGAAGATCAAGGAAGGCGAGCGCGAGCGCGTTCAGGCCTATGAGGGCGTCTGCATCGCCCGCGCCGGCTCGGGCGTCCACGAGAGCTTCACGGTCCGCAAGATCTCGTTCGGCGAAGGCGTGGAACGTCTGTTCCCGCTGCTCTCGCCGAGCATCGAAAGCATCGAAGTCAAGCGTCGCGGCGTCGTCCGTCGCGCCAAGCTGTACTACCTGCGCGACCGTCGCGGTAAGTCGGCCCGGATCGCCGAGCGCTCGAACAGCAACACCAAGGCCGCGGCCGCCGCGGCTTCGTCGGAAGACTAAGTCTTCTCGACTTTCGCGAATGAACGAGGCCCCGGCGGGAAACCGCCGGGGCCTTTTTCTTGGTCGATGGCCACGCAGGGCCTAGACGTCTCCGCTGGCGAGCACCAAGGCGGGACCCATGAAGGCCATTCTCATCACTGGCGCCAGCCGAGGGATCGGGCGAGCGACAGCCCTTCGCGCCGCCGAGGAAGGCTGGTCGATCGCCATCAACTACAGGACCGACCGCGACGCGGCGGAGGCGACCTTGGCGGCCGTGCGCGAGCGCGGCGTCCCGGCCGTTCTCGTTCCCGGCGACGTGGCCTCGGAGCCCGACACCATCGCCATGTTCCAGCAGGCGAAGTCGGTTCTTGGCCCCCTGGCTGGCGTCGTGATCAACGCCGGGATCGTCGCCCCGCCCCAACGCCTGGCGGACATGGACGCCGCCCGCCTGCGGCGGATGTTCGAGGTGAATGTCCTGGGCGCCTACCTCACGGCGCGCGAAGCCGCGCGAGCGCTCACGAGCGCCCAGGGCGGCGCGATCGTCGTGGTGTCCTCCGCCGCGGCGCGACTGGGCTCGCCTTTCGAATATGTCGACTATGCCGGATCGAAGGCCGCGCTCGACACCCTCGCCGTCGGCCTGGCGAAGGAACTGGCGGGCGACGGCGTGCGGGTCAATTCCGTCCGCCCCGGCCTGATCGAAACGGAGATCCACGCCAGCGGCGGCCAGCCGGACCGCGCCCACCGCCTCGGCGCACAGACCCCGCTAGGCCGCGCCGGCCTTCCCGAGGAAGTCGCCGAAGCCATCGTCTGGTTGCTGAGCGACGCGGCCTCGTACGTGACGGGCGCGACCCTGGATGTCAGCGGCGGCCGCTGACATCCACCGGGCTATCGCGGGACGATCGGACGCGGATGCTTCCGAGGCTTGGCCGGCGCCCGCAGGGCGGCCCACAGCTCCTGCAGGGCCAACACCCAGCCGAACGTGGTTTCCTTATGGGTCTTGAAGGCTTCGTCCATCATGTTGGCCTCCCATGGCTATCCATGACGGCGAAAATCGTCGTTCCGCGCCCGAGTGACAAACGCGGACTCCTTGGATACACATAAGCACTGCTTATGGCTGACATCCTTTCCCGCCTGCCGCTCAGCGCCATTCGCGTGTTCGAGGCGGCCGCTCGCCTGAAGAGCTTCACCCGCGCGGCCGACGCCCTGGGCGTGACCCAGGCCGCCGTCAGCTGGCAGGTGAAGGCGCTGGAGCGGCAGCTCGACCAGCCGCTCTTCAACCGCCTGCCGCGCGAGGTGACCCTGACCCCGGCCGGCGAGCGCCTGTCGCGCGCCGCGACCGAGGCGATCTCGTTGCTGCGCTCGGCGGTCTCCGATCTGGTCGAGGCCGAGGAAGGGGTTCTGTCGATCACCACGGTCCAGAGCCTGGGCGGCCAATGGCTGGCCCCGCGCCTGGGCGGCTTCCAGATCGCCCATCCGCGCATCGCCGTCCGACTGGAGGCCTCGAGCCGGGTGGTCGACCTTTCGCGCGAGGGCGTCGACATGGCCCTGCGCGGCGGCCACGGGAAATGGCCGGGCACGACCGCGCATTTCCTGATTCCCGCCGTCCAGACGCCGCTGGTTTCGCCCGAGTTCCTGGCCAGGATCGGCGGCCTCGGCCGGCCCGAGGACCTGCTGGACGTCCAGCGCATCGGCGTCGCCCGCGAATGGGACGAGTGGTTCCAGGCCGCTGGCGTGGCGGCCAATCCCGAGCAGCCGCCGCCCACCCTGGCCTCCGACGCCCAAGCCCTGGAGGTGGCCAGCGCCCTGGCCGGCCACGGCGCGGCCCTGGGCTCGCCGATCTTCTTCGCGCGGGAACTGGCCGAGGGCCGGCTGATCATGCCGTTCGACGTCGTCGCTCTCTACACCGGCGGCTATTGGCTGGCCTATCCCAGCGACCGCGCCCGCGTGCGCAAGATCGCCGCCTTCCGCGACTGGGTGCTGGACCAGGCCGCCGCCGATCCGCTGATCGCCCGCTACGCCACGATGGCGCCCTTGGAGTCACCGGCTGTCTCGCCGTTGGCGCGCTCGACCCCATAGTCAAGCTTGCGTGCGGACGCACTATCTTGACAAACCGCCGTTCCGTGAGATGGTTAATCCACCCCCGGCCTCGGCCGGGCTTCCTGACCGTCTCCTTTCTAGTGGACGGCCCTTTCCGGGCGGAGCCATCGGCCCCCGGAAGCAAAGAATGATGCTAGGGCGCGCCGAAACCACTGGCGCGCCCTATGTCGTTCTGTCGTCCGGGTCACACTGAACGCAAGAATTTGGCCCGCCAGCCGCCCGCCACTGGATTTCGACGCACGATCCGCCCTATATCCCCGCCATGTCCGGCAAAACCCTTTACGACAAGATCTGGGACGCCCACGTCGTCAGCGAAACCGACGGCGAAGCGATCCTCTATATCGACCTGCACCTGATCCACGAGGTGACCACGCCGCAGGCCTTCGCCGGCCTTCGCGCGGCCGGTCGCAAGGTGCGCCGGCCCGACCGCACCCTCGCCGTGGCCGACCACAATATCCCGACCGAGGGCCAGGCCCTGGGCGTCGATGCGGTGGCGGACGAGGAAGCAAGGCTTCAGTTGAAGACCTTGGCCCGCAACGTCGCCGATAACGGCATCGAGTTCTTCCCGATGGGCGACATCCGCAACGGCATCGTCCACGTGGTCGGTCCCGAGCAGGGCCGCACCCAGCCGGGCATGACCATCGTCTGCGGCGACAGCCACACCTCGACCCACGGGGCCTTCGGGGCCCTGGCCCACGGCATCGGCACGTCCGAGGTCGAGCACGTCCTGGCCACCCAGACCCTGCGCCAGAAGAAGGCCAGGAACATGCTGGTCCGCGTCGACGGCCAGCTTGGCCCCGGCGTCACCGGCAAGGACATCGCCCTAGCCGTGATCGGCGAGATCGGCACGGCCGGCGGCACCGGCTATGTCATCGAGTTCGCCGGTCAGGCCGTGCGCGACCTGTCGATGGAGGGCCGCATGACCCTCTGCAACCTGACCATCGAGGGCGGCGCCAAGGCCGGCCTGATCGCGCCCGACGACAAGACCTTCGCCTACATCCAGGGCAAGCCCGCCGCGCCGAAGGGCGCGGCCTGGGACATGGCGGTCAGCCACTGGAAGACCTTCTTCACCGACGAGGACGCCGTGTTCGACCGCACGGTCGTCATCGACGGCTCGGCCCTCGTGCCGATGGTCACCTGGGGCACCTCCCCCGAGGACGTCGTGCCGGTCACCGGCAATGTCCCCGATCCCGAGAGCTTCGCCACGCCCGACAAGCGCGCGGCCGCTCACCGGGCGCTCGACTATATGGGCCTGACCGCCGGCCAGCCGATCTCGGCGGCCCGCATCGACCGCGTGTTCATCGGCTCGTGCACCAACAGCCGCATCGAGGACATGCGCGCCGCCGCCGCCGTGGTTCAGGAAGCCTTCCTGCACGGCCGCATGGTGGCCCCGCACGTCAAGGCCATGGTCGTGCCCGGCTCGGGTCTCGTGAAGGAACAGGCCGAGGAAGAAGGCCTGGACGCCATCTTCAAGGCCGCCGGCTTCGACTGGCGCGAGCCTGGCTGCTCGATGTGCCTGGCCATGAACCCCGACAAGCTGCAGCCACACGAGCGCTGCGCCTCGACCAGCAACCGCAACTTCGAGGGCCGCCAGGGCCGCGCCGGCCGCACCCACCTCGTCTCCCCCGCCATGGCGGCGGCGGCGGCGATCGCCGGGCATCTGACCGACGTGCGCACCTTCCTTGAGGAGACCGTCTGATGCGCGCCTTCACCCGCCTCGACGGCCGCGCGGCTCCGCTGGAGCTGGCCAATATCGACACCGACCAGATCATCCCCAAGCAGTTCCTCAAGACCGTGGAGCGCGAGGGGCTGGCCAAGGGCCTGTTCTACGACTTCCGCGTCGACGGCGAGGGCAACGAGATCAGCGACTTCGTGCTCAACAAGCCGGAGTACAGAGGCGCCTCCGTGCTGATCGCCGGCGACAATTTCGGCTGCGGCAGCTCGCGCGAGCACGCCCCCTGGGCCCTGATGGACTTCGGGATCATGTGCGTGATCTCGACCAGCTTCGCCGACATCTTCTACAACAACTGCTTCAACAACGGCCTGCTGCCGGTGGTGGTGAAGCCCGACGAGCTGGCGCTGCTGATGGACGAGGCCAAGGGCGGCAACCACATGGTCAGCGTCGACCTCGAGGCCCAGACCGTGATCTCGCCGTCGGGCAAGACCATCGCCTTCGACATCGATCCGGTGCGCAAGGAAAAGATGCTCAAGGGCCTCGACGCCATCGGCGAGACCCTGATGCACGGCGGCGACATAGATGTGTTCGAGAGCAAGCGCGCGATCAGCCAGCCCTGGCTGGAGGTTTAAATCTCTTCCCTCCCCCTTGATGGGGGAGGGGTAGGGGTGGGGGTGATGCGGCGATGGATATCGTCACGGCCCCTCTCCATTCTGACGCGTGGTTTCACCCCCATCCCCAACCCTTCCCCCATCGAGGGGGAAGGGAGCGAGAGAAGCCGATGACCATCATCCTCGCCGGCACGATCCGCATCGCGCCCGACCGCCTGGCGGATCTCCGTCCCCACCTCCGCGCCCAGGTCGAGAACAGCCGGGCCGAGCCGGGGTGCCTGGACTACGCCCTGACCGAAGACCCGCTCGACCCTGGCCTGATCCGGGTCTACGAGCATTTCGTCGACGAAGAGGCCCTGGCCTTCCACCGCGCCAGCCCGCACATGGCCGCCTGGCGCGCCTGCTGGCCGGAACTCGGCGTCGGCGAGCGCCGCATGTCGTCGTTCGACGTCTCCGCCTACCGCGAAATCTGATCCTAGAGAGAGCCTCCCATGTCCACCCTGCTCCTCCTGCCCGGCGACGGCATCGGCCCGGAAGTCTGCGCGCAGGTGCGCCGCGTGGCGGCCGCCCTCACGCCGGATCTCGAGGTCTCCGAAGCCCCCTATGGCGGCTCCAGCTATGACGCCCACGGGACGCCGCTGCTGGACGAGGTCCGCGACCAGGCCATCGCCAGCGACGCGGTGCTGATGGGCGCAGTCGGCGGCCCGCAGTGGGCCAACGCCCCGCGCCACCTGCGTCCGGAAGCGGGCCTGCTGAACCTGCGCAAGGCCATGGACGTCTACGCCAACCTGCGCCCCGCCTACTGCTTCGAGGCCCTGGCCGACGCTTCCAGCCTGAAGCGCGAGCTGGTCTCGGGCCTGGACATCATGTTCGTGCGCGAACTGGTCGGCGGTGTCTATTTCGGCCAGCCGCGCGGCATCGAGGACCTGCCGGACGGCCAGAAGAAGGGCTTCGACACCCAGGTCTACACGACCAGCGAGATCGAGCGGGTCGGCCGCGTGGCCTTCGAACTGGCCCGGGGCCGGACCAACAAGGTCCACTCGGCCGAGAAGTCGAACGTCATGGAGTCGGGCCTGCTGTGGAAGCAGGTGATCACCGAGCTTCACGCCCGCGAATATCCGGACGTCCAGCTGGAGCACATCCTGGCCGACAACTGCGCCATGCAGCTGGTCCGCGCGCCCAAGCAGTTCGACGTCATCGTCACCGACAATCTGTTCGGCGACATCCTGTCGGACGCCGCGGCCATGCTGACCGGCTCGCTGGGCATGCTGCCCTCGGCCGCCCTGGGCGCGGCGGGCAAGCCGGGCCTCTACGAGCCGATCCACGGCTCGGCTCCCGACATCGCCGGCAAGGGCCTGGCCAATCCGCTGGCCGCGATTCTGTCGTTCGAAATGGCCCTGCGCTGGTCGCTGGGTCAGGTCGAGGCGGCCGACGCGCTGCTGGCGGCGGTCAAGAAGGCCCTTGATGACGGCGCGCGCACCCGGGATCTGGGCGGATCGCTGACCACCGCCCAGATGGGCGACGCGGTGCTGGCGGCGCTCTAACCCCTTCCCGAACACCCGTTACAGGCCCTAGGCTCCTCCCAACAAGACATGTTGGGAGGGACCGATGATCGCGGGCCTGATGCAGACGACGCCGCTGATGATCAGCGGCATTCTCACCTATGCGGCCCAGGCCCACGGGACGCGCGAGATCGTCTCCAAGCTGATCGACGAGCCGCTGTGGCGCTACGACTATGCGGGCCTCGGCCGCCGTAGCGCCCAGCTGGCCCACGCCCTCCAGCGCCTGGGCGTGAAGGCCGGCGACCGGGTCACCTCCCTGGCCTGGAACACCCACCGGCACCTGGAGCTGTTCTACGCCGTCCCCGGCCTCGGCGCGGTGCTGCACACCGCCAATCCCCGCCTGTTCGACGAGCAGATCATCTACACGATCAATCACGCGGAAAGCGGCGTGCTGTTCTACGAGCGCGGCTTCGCGGCCCTGGTCGAACGCATCGCCCCGCAGCTGACCACGGTGAAGACCTTCGTCATGCTGTCGGATCCCGAACGGACCCTCCCCGGCTCGGTCGGCGCCCTCTCCTACGAGGCCCTGATCGCCGGCGAGGCTGAAAGCTTCGACTGGCCGGTCTTCGACGAGAACGCCGGGGCCTTCCTCTGCTACACCTCGGGCACGACGGGCGATCCCAAGGGCGTGCTCTATTCGCACCGCGCCGTGGTGCTGCACGCCATGGCCGGCGGGCTGAACAGCGCGTTCGGCTTCACCGCCTTCGATGTCGTCATGCCCTGCTCCAGCCTCTACCACGCCACCGCCTGGGGCCTGCCGTTCAGCGCCCCGATCTGCGGCGCCAAGCTGGTGCTCCCCGCCGACAAGATGGACGGCGCCAGCCTGCATGCGCTGATCGAGGGCGAGGGCGTCACCTTCACCGGCGGCGTGCCGACCATCTGGACGATGTATCTGGACTGGCTGGAAAGGAACGACGCCTCGCCGACAACGCTGAAGCGCGTCGTCATCGGCGGCAGCGCCGTGCCGCGCGCCATGGCCGAGGCGTTCAAGCGGCTCTACGGCGTCCAGACCCTGCAGATCTGGGGCATGACCGAGACCTGCCCGATCGGCGTCGTCTCCACCCCCACCCCCGCTCTCGCGGCCCTGGGCGAGGAGGCCATGGACGAGGCCATCTGGACCCGCCAGGGCCGGCTGCAGTTCGGCATCGCGCTACGCGTCGAGCTGGAGGACGGGAGCGAGGCCCCGCACGACGGCGAGACCTCCGGCGCCCTGCTGGTGCGCGGCCCCTGGGTGGTGCGGCGCTACTTCCGCCAGGGGGCCGACGCCGCGCGCGCCGACGGCTGGTTCGACACCGGCGACATCGCCACGCTGGACGCCCACGGCTTCATGCGCATCACCGACCGCCAGAAGGACGTCATCAAGTCCGGCGGCGAGTGGATCAGCTCGATCGACCTGGAGAACGTCGCCGTCGGCTGCCCCGGCGTGCGGATCGCCGCCGTCATCGGCGTGCCGCATCCGAAGTGGGAGGAACGGCCGCTGCTGGTCATCGAGGCCCATGAAGGCTCGATCCTTGGCAAGGCCGATGTGCTCGACTATCTGGCGCCCCGGATCGTCAAATGGTGGACGCCCGACGACGTGGTCTTCGCCATCGTGCCGCTGACCGCCACGGGCAAGATCGACAAGAAGGTCCTGCGCGAAGCCTGGAAGGGCCACCTTATCCATGGCTGACCCTGTCACTGTCCGCGCGGCGCGCCCCGACGAGGCTCCGCAACTCACCGACCTGGCGATGGGCGCCAAGGCCTCCTGGGGCTATGATGAAGCCTTCATGGCCCAGTGCCGCGACGAGCTGACCCTCACGCCGGAGAAGATGGCGACCTGGACCGTCTGGGTCGCCGAGTGCGACGGGCGGCTGGCCGGCATGATCGCCCTGGCCTCGGGCGACGGCATGGCCGAACTCGAGGACTTCATGGTCGAGCCGGGCTTCCAGGGCCGTGGCGTCGGCACGGCCCTGATGGACGCCCTGCTGGCCGAGGCCCGCGCGCGCGGCCTGGATCGGATCGGCCTCGACGCCGATCCAAACGCCGAGACCATCTACCGCAAGCTCGGCTTCGAGACCGTCGGTCGCTCGCCCTCGCGCTCCATTCCCGGCCGCCCCCTGCCCCGGATGGTCCGGGCGCTTTGAGGCCTCAAAGCTTGAGCCGCCAGCTCTCCGAGACCAGCTCCTCGCCGAAGCCGTCATAAGGCCAGCTTGTCTCCAGCTCGAAGTCGAAGCGGGCGTAGAGCCGGCGGGCCGGCAGCAGGTTGCTCTGGGTCCAGAGCACCATCTCGGCATAGCCGGCCTCACGGGCCCGGGCGACGCAGGCGGCGATCAGGGCCTCGCCGACGCCGAGGCCTCGCGCGGTCGGCTCGACCAGCAGCAGGCGCAGACGGCCAACCGTGTCGCTCTCCTTGGCCAGCATGATCGAACCGACCTTCTCGCCGGCGTGCTCAGCGATCCAGCAGGCCTCATAGGCGGGGTCGTACGTCTTCACATAGTCGGAGACGACGCCGGCCACCACGCCCTCGAAGCGATGGTCCCAGCCTTCCTCGGCGGCGTAGAGCGCGCCGTGGCGCTGGACGATCCAGCCGAGGTCGCCCGGCGCGGGTGGGCGCAGGACAATGCTCATGCCTCGAGCAGCGCCTTCAGCCTGGCCAGGTCCTTGGCCACGGCCGCCGCGTCGCGGTCATAGGCGGCGTCGTCGTACATGTTGGGCGGCCGGTAGAGGACCATGCCGACCTCGGCCCCCTCGCCGTTGGCCACCACCCGCAGCGGCATGTAGAGTTCGGTCCCGTCCGCCAGGGTCACCCAGTGATCGAGCACGCCATAGGGGTTGTCCGGCGAGAACCGCACGCGGACATCGCCGCCCGGGCCGTGGGCGAGCCACTGGTCGCCGTCCGGCGTGAGACCCGAGGCCAGGCCCGCCGCCCATTTGGGGAAGCTCTCCGGAGCCTTGGCGAAAGCGTAGACCGCCTCCGCCGGCTTGTGGATGCGGATGCTGATGTAGCGCGACTCGAACATGTGTCTCTACTCCACGGTCACCTGGGTCTGGGCTGGGGCCTGGGCTCACTTTTGTTAAAGGGGAGCGGCTGTCCAGCAGCATCCGTTCAGGGTGGACAGCCGCCTTCAGGTCCGCACCGCCATGGCCAGCACAACGAACGTAAGCCAGGCCGATAGCGCCACGCTGCTGAGAACCTGCAAACGTTTGGTATGAACCGTCAGATCAGGATCGTTCATCCTCCGATCCCGACGGAAGAGGGCGAACCACATGAGCTTATTTGGTAGCGAAAGTCCGCGCATCCGGCGGTAGGTTTCGGGATGCCGGGCCGCAAGAGCCGAAGCCAGCTTCGGTCCGAACCAGAACTGGGCCCCGCAGCACCCAACGAATATCGCGAATGGTATAAGTGGCAGCCATCATTCTGGCGAACGCTAGCGCTCCGCCGATTAAGCCACAACCGGACTTAGGCTAAGTCTGCAACGCGGAAGCGCTCATTGGCGCTGGCGTCGATTGCGGCCTGACCCTAACGGCGCCATCGGAGCAACCCGGTCTATCGGCCGGTCCGGAGTTGGGCGGGGCTACGCCAGTTGCTGACGTTGCCTCACCTCCAGGAACACGACGTTCGCCCGGTGAGGTGGCGCGCAGAATCGAATGGCGAGGAGCACTACGCCTACGCCAAAGCCCTCTGAGCTACGATTTCCATCAACGGCTAACCCAGCTCGCCGGTGGCCAATCCTTAGGATTGCTGGGGAGGGGCAGCTCGCAGGCCGCCAAGACCTCGTCACCGCCCGCAAGCTCGCCGGCGCGCGTGAGAAGCCGCGAGAGATGCTTGAAATGATCGACGACCTGCAGTCCGAGCAGGCCCAGGCGATCCAGCGCGGCCTCTATTCGTGACGAAGCGCGTCCATCGGATTGAGCCGCGCGGCCCGGCGGGCGGGGAAGTAGCCGAACAGCACGCCGATCAGGGCCGAGAAGACGAAGGCGACCGTGTTGATGGTCGGGTCGAAGATGTACGGCACATTCAGCATTGGCGCGAGGATCAGGCTGGCGCATAGGGCCAGCGTCAGGCCCAGAAGGCCGCCCAGGCTGGACAGCACCACGGCCTCCACCAGGAACTGCAGAAGCACCTCGCGCCCGAGCGCGCCGATGGCCAGCCGCACGCCGATCTCGCGCGTGCGCTCGGTCACCGACACCAGCATGATGTTCATGATCCCGATCCCGCCCACCAGCAGGCTGACCGCGGCAACGGCGCCCAAGAGGCCGGTCAGCATCTGGGTCGTGCTCCGCAGGGTCTCCGAGATCTGCTGGGTGTCGAAGATGTTGAAGTCATCGGCGTCGGCCGGCTGCAGGTGGCGGCGCTCGCGCAGCAACGACTTGATCGAGGCCTGAACGGTCTTGGAGTCGTAGGCCGGGTCCACCGAGACCATGATCATGCTGACGTGCTGGTTGCCCGTGATCCGGCGTTGCGCGGCCTTCACCGGCATGATCACCACGTCGTCCTGGTCCATGGGGCCCATGCTGGACCCGCGCGCCGCCAGCGCGCCAACCACCTGGCACGAAAGATCGCGGATGCGGATGGAGGCGCCGACCGGGTTCTCGTCGCGGAACAGGTTGCGCCGGACCGTGGAGCCGATGAGGCACACCGTCTTGCCCGCCTGTTCCTCGGCCACCGTGAAGGTTCGCCCCTCGGCCATGTTCCAGGACTGGGCCTTCAGGTAGTCGTTGCTGGTGCCATAGATGGTGGTCGACCAGTTGGCGGCGTTGCGGACCGCCAGGCCCGACGACTGGACAAGGGGGGCGACCGACACCAGGCCGGCCACCTGTTGCCTGAGCGCCTCGATATCGTCGGCCTCGAAGGGCTGCGGCTGCGAACCGCCGCCACCGCCGCGCCCAAACCCCTGGCCAGGCCGGATCTGCAGGATGTTGGCGCCCAGGCTTGAGATCTGCTGCTGGACGGCGGCGGTGGTGCCGTTGCCGAGCGTCACCATCGTGACCACGGAGCCCACGCCAATGACGATGCCGAGCACGGTGAGAAACGACCGCATCAGGTGCCGGCGAATCTCCCGAAGCGCCAGGGCGAATGTGGTGACCAGGACAGCGTTCACGGAGCGGCTCCAACCCGGGGCCTGCCGGCTTCGATCGCCTCGACCAGGCCGTCGCGGAACTTCACCGTGGTGCGGGCGAAAGCCGCCATGTCAGGCTCGTGCGTCACCATCAGGATGGTGATCCCCAACTCGTCGTTGAACTGTTCGAGCAGCCGCATGATCTCGAGCGAGCGCTCGGTGTCGAGGTTTCCGGTGGGCTCGTCGGCGAGCAGCACTTCGGGCTGGGTGACGATGGCCCTGGCGATGGCGACGCGCTGTTGCTGGCCACCGGAGAGTTCGGCGGGCATGTGGTGCGACCAATCCTCCAGCCCGACCTTCCGAAGAGCGTCCATGGCGATCTCCCGCCGGGTCCGTTTCGGTTCGCCGCGATAGAGCAGCGGCAACTCGACATTCTCCAGAGCGCTGGTTCGCGCGAGCAGGTTGTAGCCCTGGAAGATGAAGCCCAGATAGCGCCGCCGCAGCAGGGCCCGCTCGTCCCGATCGAGCTGTTCCACATGGACGCCCTTGAAGACGTATTCGCCGCCGGTGGGCGTGTCGAGGCAGCCCAGGATGTTCATCATCGTGGATTTCCCGGAGCCCGACGGTCCCATCACCGCCACGAAGTCGCCGACCTGGACGTCGAGATCGATGCCCTTCAGCGCCTGGAACGCCGCCGCGCCGTTGCCGAAGGTCTTGGTGATCCCGCGCAACGATATCAGCGGCTCGGCCGTCATCGCGCCGCCCCGGCGAGCTGGCCGGTGACGACCTTCATCCCGACCTTCAGCGCGTCGCCGGCGACCTCGGTCTGGCTGCCGTTGCTGTCGCCGGCCTGAACCGGAATCGGTCGTAGTTCGCCGTCGTCCCGCAAGACATAGACGGTCTGGCGGCTGCCCCGCCCGATCGCGACGTCGGCGGTCTGTCCCTGCGAGCGCGGCATCCTCTGGATCAGCATGCTGGTCGCCCCGCCCGTACTCCGGGCGGCGGCCGCGGCGGGCGCGAACCTGAGCGCCGCGTTCGGGACCAGCAGCACATTGGACTTCTCCGTCGCCACGATGGCGGCTGTGCCGGTCATGCCGGGACGGAGCGCAAGATCGGGGTTGTCGGCCGTCAACACCGCCGTATAGGCGACCACCTGGCCTGAACCGCTGGAGCTCGTGGTTGTCGTGGAGCCGAGGTCCAGGCGCTTGACCACGGCGTTGAACGTCCGGCCGGGATAGGCGTCGACCTGGAAGGTGGCCTTCTGGCCGTCCTTCACCTGACCCACGTCGGCCTCGTCAACCTTCACCTCCAGCTGCATCTTCGAAAGATCCTCGGCCAGGGTGAACAGCACGGGCGCGTTCAGCGTCGCGGCTACGGTCGAGCCCGGCTCTACATCTCGTGACAGCACCACGCCGTTCACCGGCGAGCGAATCGTGGCCTTGGAAAGCTGGGTGCGGTTTGACGACAGGTTCGCGCGAGCCTGGCCCACCGCGGCCTGGGCGGCGCGAAGGTTGGCCGCGGCTCGGGCCTGTTCGGCGCGCGCGACGTCCAGTTCGGTGGCGGAGGGCGCCTTGCCGCCGGATAGACGATAGACCTCTTCCATGCGGGTAAGACTTGCCCGCGCCTCGGTCAGAGTGGCCTGGGCCTGGGCGACACTGGCCTCCGCCGAAGCCAGGGCGGCTTCGCTTTCGCGGACCGTGTCCTCCAGGCGCGAAGTGTCCAGTCGGGCCAGAATCTGGCCCTTGGTTACGCGGTCGTTGTTGTCGACATAGACCGCGCTGACGATGCCGGAGAGCTCGGAGCCGACCTCCACCTTGTTGGTGGGCGCGAGGTTGCCGGTGGCCGAGACGGTCACCCGGAGGTCGCCGCGCTCGACCGGAGAGGTGGCGTACCGGGGCTCGTCGCCCGAGCCGCGCAGCAGGAAGAAGATCAGCAGGGCCAGGACCACGCCGACGGCCAGGGCGGCGATCATCAGCAGCCGCGGCCGGCGCGAGCCGGGCTTCACGCCCAGGAAGCTGTCGATCTTGGCGCGTGCGCCGGAGGTCTGGTCCATGGGGTTCCTCTAGGGCGCGGCGACGCTATAGGGCTCGGGCGCGGCCTGCCAGCCGCCTCCCAAGGCCTTGTAGAGCTGGACCGCCGCAGTCGCGCGGGCGACGCGCGCCGAGGCCAGGCTGTCCTGACTGGAGAGTAAGGTGCGCTCGGATTCCAGCAGCGATTGGAAATCGGTGCGGCCGGAGCGGTATTGGATGCGGGCGATTTCGGCGGCGCTGCGGGCGGCGGACTCGGCGGCGACCAGCGCCCGCAGCCGGCGGTCCGTGGCGGACACCGAGACGAGGGCGTTTTCGGTCTCCTCCAGGGCGGTGAGGACGCTGGTGCGATAGGCGGCCAAGGCGCCGGCCGCGCTGGCCCGCTGAGCCTCCACCGCGGCGCGGATCTGGCCGCCCCGGAAGATCGGGGCGGTGATCCCGGCGACCAGGCCGCCAGCCATGTCGCCCGCGGCGTTCGACAGCGAACCGCCCGAGCCGGAAAAAGTCCCGCTCAGCGTCAGCGCCGGATAGAGCTGGGCTGCCTGGACGCCGATGCGGACGGTCTCCGCCGCCAGGGTGCGTTCGGCCAGCGCCACGTCCGGCCGCCGGCGGATCACGTCGGCGGGAATGGCGGCGGGCAGCGCGACCGGCGCGGTGGGCGGGTCGGCGGCGGGTTCGAGCAGGCCGTTCACCGCCCCCGGCGCTTCGCCCAGCAGCACCGCTAGTTGGTTGGCCGCGGCGGCGTAGTTTGTCTCGATCGCAGGGATGCTCGCCGCGGTTTGAGCGCGGAGTTGGCGGGCCTGCTCCAGGTCGAGGGAGCCGACCAAACCCGCCTGCAGCCGCCAGCCAGTGATCTCCACCGTCTCGTCCAGGGTGGAAAGCGTGTCGCGAGCGATGCGCAGCCTGGTTTGGGCCTCGCGGGCGTCGAGATAGTTGAGAGCGATCTCGGAGGCGACCGTGAGCTGGGTGGCTCGCAAGCTCGCCCGCTTTCCGTCGGCGGTGGCCCGGGCGGCCTCGATCGACCGACGTTGGCCGCCGAAGAGGTCGGCTTCATAGGCCGCGTCGAAACCGATCTGATAGTTCTTGCGCGCGCCGGTCGCGCCGGACGTGCGCTCTCCGACCTCACGGCTTGCCGAGCCGGACGCGTTCAGGCTGGGCAGCAGCGCCCCGCGCGCGGCGCGGAGGTCGGCGCGCGCCGCCCGCACCCTCGATCCCGCCTCGTTGATGTCCAGGTTGGCGGCCAGCCCGCGTTCCACCAAGGCCGTCAGGGTCGGGTCGCCGAACGCCTGCCACCAGCGGGCGAGGTCAACGTCGGCGGAGATTTCGCGCGCCCCGGCCGTGAATTGCTCAGGGACCCTCAGCTCGGCAAGTGTCGGCGCGTGATAGTCGGGGCCCGCAACGCAGCCGGCAAGCAGGATCACGACGCCGCCCGACGCCGCCCGCAGCATATTTCGGAAGTGGATCAACTGTCCCCTCCTGTCCAGAGGCGCAACTTGAGGCCCACTTACCGAACTTTGCCCTACGCCACCTTGATGCCGGTCAAGCGGACAAGGTGACGCCTTCGTCACCTTTGATCGCAGGCAAATCGGGCGGAAAAAGCCGCTCGTGTCCAGAACCCCGCCACGCCGTCATCGCCGCCTCGCCTCTGCTACTGGCAGTACCGGCGCAGACCGTCACGTCCGAGATAGGTGCCGCTGCGGGGATCGAAGGACCGGTATTTGCGGGCGCAGTAGGCGATCCAGTCCGGATCGTTGAGCCGGGGCTCGACCCGGTCCTTGTCCTGGCTGGAGCCGGCGATCGCCGCGCCGAGCGCAAAGCCCAGAACCCCGGCGATGATCGCGTCGCTGTGGTCGTTCCGACGGTCCGGGTAGCGGCGGACATAGTCCTGGCGATAGCGCCACTGCGGCTCGGTCCAGCCGGGCGGCGGCGGGCGCCAGCGATCGTGACGCGACTCGCTCGGCGGGTGGCGGCCGGGTTGGGCGAGCGCCGGAACAGGGGCTTGGGCGGCAAGGGCCAGGATCAGGGTGCTGGCGACCAGGACACGCGGCATCTGAAATCTCCTTCTCATCATAAGCCCTGGGGAGCGTAGAGACTGGCCGCCGCCAGCCTTTGCCGTCGATCAAATCGGCGGTGGGACGAAGTTCAGCCCATCCGGACCTGCGCGCCCGCCGCGCCGGCGATGACGGCTTCGGCGTCGGCCAGGCGCTCAATGGCCGCTGCCCCCAGCGCCTTCGACGAACCGGCAGACAGGCCCGGCGACCAATAGATCGGGTGTCGATAGAGGGTCCCACACCCGATCCGACGCGGCCATGCGACATCGCGGCCTATTGTCGATCCCGTGATTTTGGCCAGGCTCACGACCTGTAAAGGGCGACTTGCGTGCTGATGGGTTGGTCAAGGGAAATCGATGGATGATCGAGTCTCCAGACGTCACTCACCCGATCCTGGTGGTCGATGTGAGCGGACTTCAAGCCCGCTTCGGCCTGGCCGCGCCCGGTCAGGCGCCCGCGTCGGTGAGCGTGGTCGATTGTACGAGCCAGGACCAACTGATCGACATCTTGGCCCAAGCGCGCGCATCGTTCGGTAGCCCTTTGCTCGGCGTGGCCATCGCGGCGCCGGGGCCAAACTTGGATGGCGTTATCCAGCTAACCCACTCTGATATGCGCCTCGATGCCGACCTCATCGCCGACCGGCTCGGACTGCGGCGCCTACACCTCGTCAATAACTTCACCGCCCGAGCCCTAGCCGTGCCGCTGCTGGCGCCCGAGGCGCTAGAACCGATCGGCGGCGGCGCGCCGCACCGAGACGCGCCGGTCGGCGCGGTGGGCCCCTCCGAAGCGGGCCTTGGCATGTCGATCCTTTATCCCGACGGATTTGTCGGCTGGACAGCCGCCGCCGCCGAGGGCGGACACGTGGACCTGGCCGCCGCCAATGACCGCGAAGCCGACATTATCCGCGTGCTGCGGGACAGGCACGACCATGTCTCCGCCGAACATGTGCTTTCGGGCCAGGGGCTGCTGGACGTAGCGCTGGCCGTCTCGACCCTGGCTGGCGCGCCGCGGCGTCCAGCCAACCTCCAAACACTGCTGGAAGCCGCCAACCGCGGCGAGGCCGTGGCGCTGGAGACCTTCAACCTGGTCTCGGGATGGCTGGGCGCGGTGTGCGGCAACCTTGTGCTGACCACCGGCGCGCGAAGTGGTGTCTACATCATCAGCGCGACGGTGCTGTCGTGGGGCGATCGGCTAGATCGCGCTATTGTCCGGCAACGTTTCGAAGCCAAGGGACGCATGGCCGCCTACCTCCGCGACGTCCCACTCTATCTGGTCAACGATCCCAACTGCGGCCTATTGGGTTTGACCACCCTGTTCGATTGAAGCGGCGACGACGACTTGAGCGCAGGCCGCGATCATCCTGGCGGAGAGGCGCGAGGCGCCCGCGGCAAGCAACCTGTTCCGATAAGTCGTCGCCAGCCCGATTGGGAAGGTCGCTTCGCGACACCGCTCAGGAAGCCTGGCGTTGATGATCCCAGTCCAGATCGCGTGTCGATCGTAGGACCCTGTAGCGGGGCCCCTCGCCCAAGAACCTGACGCGCACCCGAGCGCCTCGTCGCCAGATCACGGCCGACAGGTAGCTGAGGCCGGTCCGCGGATCGACCAACACAAGCCGCTGTGGCAAGCGCCTCTCGTCGGCATCGATCAGCGCCCCATCCCCGGCGAGGTCAACAAGGACGGCCTTTCGCGCCAAGGCGCCGTCGCAGACATAGACGGTGTCGCCGTCTCCATGTCCCAGGGGCGGCGCAAATCCCGAACCGTCTGTCGTAAGATCGAAAGCCAAAGTCATGGTTCGAAGCGTAGGTCGCGATCATTGATCGGATCTGCCGCCTAGGTTGCGACCTGTCGCCTCACGCGGGATCGGCGTGCGCCGACAACGATGACCGGCCCTCGCCGGCGACGCTTCATCTAGGGGAGCTCAAATGGCATGAAGCCAGCCGCCGACACGGTTTGAAGGTCCAGGACGAACACAACGTCCCGCCACCGCCCCGTCGAAGCCGGCGCGGGTTGAGCATCATCGAACGTGGTCATGCGACACCGCACCGCAGGCGCGAGGCGCGTCTCCGACGCGTCACGCCAGGGTTCTCGCGCGCGGCGTGGCTGCGACAATCGGTCTACGTGAAGTTAGTAAATTGATCGATCCTGACTTGTAGATTGTTGAAACAGAGACCCAGGATCCGCGCCATGAGAAATCTGTTTCTGACACCAGAGGCGACGGCAGAGCTGATCGCAACCGGCGCGGTGGCGTTCATCTCGGGATCCGAGGTGCTGCTTCGCGGCTTGCCGCGCGGGCGATGGATTGGCGGCACAACCGCATACTTTGTCACGGAAGCGGGCGGGGTAGCCCGCGAGGACCGGCTTTTTTGCACCGTTTTTGACGAGGCTCTGCGAGCCCGAACCGCCATCCTGCCGGCAAGCCGGTTGGAGGCTGTAACGGAGGGCCGCTTCAGCCACGGCGTGACTTGCATCATCACGCCAGCTTTTGCCGAGGCGCACCAGCGATACGCGTTGGAAGGGCCCGCCCTGCCCGGGCTGTATGATCAACCCGTCTTCGGCTGGGTCGCTGGCGTTCGGCTGGATCTGGCGCAGCAACAGCTTCCGAAGGTGTTCGATGGCGCCACCGGCCTGGCGGCCTGTGATGGCCTGGCCACGCTCTGGCTGGAGTTGCCTCCTCATCTCGAAGCAGATCTCGACATCGTCAATCTGTTTGAAGAGGGCGACGGGGACGTCATTTGTTTCCCGGAGGCCGGGTTTTCGGTGAGCGATTGTCTCGTCGATGGACAGGCGGCCAACTTCGCAGAATATCTTGTCGCCGGCGGGTTCGATACGCGCTCGCCCATGGTGGCCGACTATGGCGGAGCCGTGATCAACGTCTCATTCCAAGCGGTGGATCGGGAGGCGGGGATCGTGCGCCTCTACGCACCGGTCGTCCCCGGCGTCTCCTACCGCTTGGCGCGATCGGTCCAGGAACATACTCTGCCCTATGCCTATGCCGCGCCACCAGATGAGGCCCCAGGCATGCTATCCTGCAATTGCATACTCAACTACCTGCACGCCGGCCTGGAAGGGCGCTCCGCAGGGGGCTTTGTCGGTCCAGTAACGTTCGGCGAGTTCGCCTACATCCTGCTTAATCAGACACTTGTTCGCTTAGCGATCTTTGATCCCACCGAAGATAGCGTAGTCGCCGGAAGGCTCGGCGCAAATGTCGCCTCATACGCCCAAGCCATTGGGCGATGACGAGCCTGCCACCGCCCCGTCCATCGCCTCGCCATCAAGAGTTTGAGCGCGCGTCATGACCGCAATCGCCTGCCTTAAGATATTCGTCGGGGACGACCTACAATTCGCCGACACGGAAGCCATGGCGGGCCTGGTGGCCAAGGTGGCCGGAGCCTATCTCGAATCCGTTTGGACGTGGCCACGCCGTCACGGCCTCGTCGCGCCCTTCTCCTTCGTCTTGGCTGACCCTCGCGCGACCCGGCTCGATGCTCGGGAGATGCGCCAGCTTGCGGTCGACTTGCAGCATAAGCTGTTTGGCGACAAGGGCGCCGGGGAAATCGCCCTGCTGATGTTTGAAGGCGACCAGAGCGACGTAATGCGCTTTGCCGGAACCTCGAATGAAGCCCTTAGGGCCCTCATGGCAGGTGAGGGCGAAGGAGACTTCGCAGGCCGGATTTGCAAGATCACCCCGCAGGGCGTGACCAGTCTTATTCCTCGCGATGGTCCCGTGGAGGGCTCGCCCCCCGCGGAGGAGTTGGAGGCGATCGAGCCAGACCCGCCGAAAGGTGGCCCCAGCAGCTTGCTGGGGGTGCCGGTGGCGACCACGGGGTGGTGGGGAATCTATTACCTCCTAAGGGAGCGGTTCGTTGGGAGCGGCGTCGATTGTCGCGCGGCTTGGGACGGCGATCCGTTCAGCTCTGTCGAAGACTCCGATGCATCGACGCGAGACATGATCTGCCTGAACGCCGCAAACGAGGCGCTGCAGGGCGCGAATGCGGGCGGCTACATGTTCGTCCCGTTCAGTTTCTCCTCGATGATCAAACCCACCCTGCGGGAAACCTATCGCCCCCTGGTCGAGAAGCTCCCTCTCGCCGCCCGCCCCAGGCTGGCCGCCAATGTGTATGATGTGCCGCGCGAGCCTTCCTACGGCGCCATCAGCCAGTTGCGCGCATTTTTACAGCCTCGCTTTTCCTTGATCGACCTACAGGTTCGCGACCCGGGGTTTAGGATCGAAAGCCTGCCGGCCGGGGCTGTAAACAGCGTCACCTTGGTGCTCACCGGTCAAGATGAGCGGGCCCGCCTGGATTTGATCACCCGCTTCCTGAAGGCCGCTGAGGCCTATCGTGCAAAGCGCGTTTGGCAGGGAGTCGCTGGGCTCGCCAGTCTACGCGAGCTAGATCTCTGCCGGCGATTGCGAGCGCCCTTTCTCAGCGGACCGATGGTGGCGCCCCTGGCGGATGCGCCCGGTGGCGAAGTCGAGTGCCCGGCGCTCAATCTCCCGATTCGGCTCTCTGATCATCGGCGGCGGCAGACGCCAGCCTGAGCGGACTCTGAGTTCGTCTCGCAATGCGGACATGGGCGTCCGCCAATTTCACAGCGCCCTTGCGCGCGCCATGGGCTGGACCAATTGGTCAGGGCGCGGCGATCTGGGCGATGATCGGGAAATGGTCAGAGATAGCCTGGCCGCCATCCGTATCGGTCAGGGTGGCGAAACGCAGAACCCGCAAAGCGCGGTCGACGAAGACATAGTCGATGGGCCCCGTCGGCGGGATGCTCGGCGAGAAGTCGTTGAAGGTTCCCGCTGGCCCAAAGACGATGGGGCTCGCGGCGCGCGCGTCCCGCAGCCCGTCGACGCCGGATGTCAAGGCGTCGTGGGGCGGCTCGCCGGGCGCGCTGTTGAAATCGCCGAGCACGACCAGACGCGCGCCTGGCCAAGCGGGCTGGTCGCGTAGCTGCCGGGCGCAAAGCCGCCGCGACTCCGCGCCCACATGGTCGAGATGGGCGTTGCGCACATCCAGCAGCACGCCGCTGGCGCGATCGCGCAACACGACCCGCGCATAGGTTCGCGGCAGCGCCGCGTCGTACGCCTTGCCAGGCCGCTCGGGCGTCGGCGAGCACCACCGGGTCTGCGCCAGCAGTCGCTCGAACCGGGCGCTGCGATAGAAGATGGTCGTGGTTTCGCCGGCCTTGTCGCCATCGTCGCGCCCAACGCCGTAGTGCGCGTAATCCGGCAGGGCGACCGACAGGTCCGCCACCATCGGAACCAGCGCTTCCTGCAGGCCCAGAATGTCCGGCGAGAAGAAGCTGATCTGCCGCGCCATCGGCCCTCGGCGGGCGCGCCAATCGGGCCGGTCGTCCGGATTGTCGTAGCGGATGTTGTAGCTCATCACCCAGAACGAAGGCGATTGGGCTTGAACGGCCGCGGGGTGCGCGCCGGCGAGCGCGACGGCGGCCGCGGCGAGTCTGAGGACATGGATGATCATGGCGCGCGACGCTAAGGCGCGATGACGACGGTGGCGCGACGAAAGGCCTGGGCGTAGGCGTCGTCCAGCGGCTGGTCGGTCACCAGGATATCGACCTCTTCGGGCGAAGCGGTGCGGATCAGGCCCAGGCGGCCAAACTTGGTGTGGTCCGCGACCAGCAGAACGCGGTCGGCGCGCTCGTAGACGATCCGGCTCATCACCGCCTCGCGCGCATGCCGATCCATAAGGCCATGATCGGGATGAACGCCCCCCACGGTCAGGATCGCCAGATGCGGCGTGAACTGGGCGATATAGGTCTGGGCCACGTGATCGGAGAACGCCTTGTAGTCGTAGTCCAGCTCGCCGCCGGCCAGGAACAGGACGTTGCCGTTTCGCCCGCCCAGGGTCTCGGCCACCACCAGCGAGTTGGTGATCACCTTCAACCTCTGCCGCGACGTCGCCAGCAGGCGCGCCACGAAACAGGCTGTGGTCCCCGCGTCGATGAAGAGCGTGTCGCCGTCCCGAACGAACTCGGCGGCGGCGGCGGCGATGCGGTTCTTTTCCGCGACGTTCTCCTGCATGCGCCGGTCCAGGGGGCCTTCACTGGAGGCTACCGCCAGCTGGACGGCGCCATGGGTCCAGACGACGGCGCCCCGCGCGGCCAGCACGCGCAGCTCGCGGCGGATGGTTTCCTCGGAGACCACCAGGTCCTGCGCCAGCCGCCCGATGGCGTGGTTCTCGCCCGGCTTCAGCCTGCGCAGAATTTCGCGCTGACGATCCTCGCGCCTCAGCATCGGTCTTCACTCCCCGGCTCTGACGTCTTCAAACTGCACGATATGTGACGCGTTTATGTGGAATTGCAAAGAATTTCCACATGTATTCAGTTGAATTGCGCACAAACGTCACATGCCTGTCTCAGCGCCTCGCTAAGACCCCCGCCGTCGCGAAACGGCGAACAAGGCAGGGGCTGACATGTTTAAGTGGACGGGTGAACACGACGCGCGCGGGGCTCGCGCGACGGGCAGGGCGATCAAGGTCGTCCTTCTGGCCAGCGTCTTCGGCCTGGCGTCGGCCGCCGGCGCCCATGCCGAAGCCGCCGCCTCGCCGGCCGATCCTTCGGAGACGATCGACTCGCTGGTGATCGTCGCCAAGCGCAACGACGCGGCCAAGACGCAGATGCGCGCGGCGAACGCGATCGCGGTGCTGTCGGCGGAAGACCTCGAACATACGGCCGTCCACAACGTGGCCGAAGCGCTCGGCATGATGCCCAGCGTCAACGTGATGAACACCGGCTCGTCGTTCTTCGGCGGCATCGACGGCGCCTCGCGCGGCGAAGGCATGTTCGTCTCGATCCGCGGCCTGAACGCCGAGTTCAACGTCAATATGATCAACGGCGTGACCGTGGCGCAGGGCATGCCCTACAGCCGCCAGGTCCAGCTGAGCCTGATGCCGCCGTCGGGCCTGCACACGATCGTGCTGAACAAGACCTCGACCGCCGACATGGACGGCGACGCCATCGGCGGCACGGTCGACTTCCGCACTCCCTCGGCCTTCGACTTCCGCGACGATTTCTCGGGCTCGATCACCGCCTCGGGCCGGGTCGAAAGCCGCGCGCGCGACTATGGCGACAAGGGTCTGGGCGGCGGCCTTTCGGCCGAACTGGCCAAGAAATTCGGCCCGGACAACAGCTTCGGCCTCTATGCCAGCGCCTTCTACGACAAGCGCAACTACGCCAACAGCGAGATGGCCGGCGTCATGGCCGCCCAGAACGACGGCGGCTGGAGCTACCTGGTCCGCAACGCCGCCGGCGCCAGCTATCCGGGCCTGGATCCCGAGAAGAACATCACCCAGACGGGCGTGAACTTCGGCGTCTCGAATGGCTACACCGAGCGCTGGGGCGGCAACTTCACCCTGAACTGGCGCCCGGACGCCACGCTGGACGCCTATCTGCGCGGCTCCTACGCCTACGCCAAGACCCAGCAGAACTCGACGCTCAGCCAGTTCGTCAGCACCAGCAAGAGCTACAAGGAGGCGGTCGCCGGCAGCGGCCGCTACGCCCTCAGCGTCGACGCGATCTCCACCCGCGTCTGGTACGAAACCAACCCCGAGGAGGCCGATCTGGCCACCCTGCAGGCTGGCTTCGACAAGACGCTGGGCGCCTGGACGCTCTCGCCCCAGGTCTTCTACAGCGAAGGCGCCAATGACCGCCCGAACCACATCGAGACCTCGGTGCGGATCAATCAGAGCGACAAGTACAACAACGGCTCCAACCGTCCCCTGGGCGGTCTGTCGATCGGCTATGCCGACAACCTCCCCTACCCGCTGTTCACCAGCACGATCTATGACGACCTGAACAACGCCAACACCGCCCTGCTGGCCCGCCGCGCCGGCCAGCTGACCGAGCAGTACAGCGGCCAGCAGAAGTACGGATTCAAGTTCGACGCCAAGCGCGTGTTCGAGGGCGGAGCCCTGCAATGGATCAAGCTGGGCGGCAAATATGTCGATAGCCACCGTCGGGTGACCAACCGCGATTGGACCAACGACCACTTCGCCAACCTGATCGGCCAGGGCGGCCTGACCTGGCAAAGCCTCGGCCTCTCCACCAGCTACTACGACGCGGTGTTCCCGGGTCAGTACAAGTGGCGCGTGCCGAAGGTCAGCCAGGAAAAGCTGTTCGAGTACTTCTACAAGTACAAGAACGCCGCCTCGTTCGACACCTGCGGCTCCAACGCGATCAACAACTATAACTGCAACACCCAGAAGGGCGACGAGGCCGCGGCCTCGATCTACGCCGCCGCCAACTATCAGTTCGGCGATGTCGAGGTATCGCCCGGCCTGCGCTACGAGCACAGCAAGATCGACAATACCTATTGGGCGATCCCGACCACAAGCGCCGGCGAACAGACGGGCAATTGGGCCAAGAGCAACACCGAATATAATGAAGTGCTGCCCAGCGTGTTCGTGACCTGGCGCCCCGGCGACGCGGCCGTCTATCGCGGCTCGGTGTGGACCTCCTACACGCGGCCGGCCTTCATCCAGCTGGCCGGCGGCGAGCGCCGCTCGATCAGCGACGACGGCAACGTCTCGATCTCGCGCGGCAATCCCGACCTGAAGCCGATCAAGGCGATCAACCTCGATCTCTCGGGCGAATGGAGCAACGCCAAGGGCGGCTACGCCATGCTCGGCGGCTTCTACAAGCGCCTGTCGGACTACATGTACGACAATGGCTCCAGCTCGGTGAACACCGACACCTACGCCGAGGGCAAGACCACGATCAGCCAGCCGACCAATGGCGGCGACGGCGACGTGTACGGCCTGGAACTGCAGCTGCGCCAGAAGTTCTCGGACCTGCCGGGCCTGCTCAGCGGCTTCGGCGCCGGGTTCAACGTCACCCGCCAGTGGACGAGCGTCGACCTGGGCGACGGCGTCGACAACCGCATCCAGAACGCGCCCGACTGGCTGGCCAACGCTCAGCTGTTCTACCAGAAGGGCGGCTTCAGCTTCGACGTGATGTACCGCTACACGGGCGCTTACGTGGCCGGCTATGATGTTCTGGATCAACCCGGCGAGTGGGACAATCTGTGGGTCCGGCCGATGCGTCGCGTCGATCTGCACGTTGGCTATGCGTTCGACAACGGCTTCAAGCTCGACCTGTCGGTCTCCAACCTGCTGAAGAACTACAGCTACTGGTCGCACATCGGCAAAGACAGCCTGGCCCTGTCGGACGTCGTCGACTCCGGTCGGACCACGCTGCTGACGCTCAAGAAGAGCTTCTGACGACGCCACGACCTCCGGCGCTTTGAAGACGCGATGCGCTCCTCCCGCGAGGAGCGCATCGCTGCATTTGGACCAGAACCCGCAGAGGATCGCCCATGCTCGGCCTTCGCCCCCGCCGCCTGATGGCGCAAGCGCTGCTCGCCTGCGCGGCCCTGGCCTGCGCCAACGCCAGCCAGGCCGCCGCTCCGCGTGTGGAGCGCGTCGTCATGATCATGCGCCACGGCGTGCGCGCGCGGATCGTCGGCGAGGCGCCGCTGGACACCCAGACCGGCGCCCCCTGGCCGACCTGGTCGGTCCCGCCCGAACATCTGACGGCGCGCGGCGCCACGGCGCTCGAGGTCCTGGGGCGTTCGGACCGCCGCTGGCTGGCCGGCCTGGGGGTCCTGCCCGCGCGCGGATGCCCCGCCAAGGGTCAGGTGCGGATCTGGACCAACACCGCCCAGCGCACGATCGCCAGCGGCGAAGCCTTCGCCCAGGGCCTCGCGCCGGGATGCGGAACCCGCGTCGGCCATCGCCCGCAAGGCGAAGTCGATCCCCTGTTCGAGCCTCTGCGCGCGGGCGTCGCCCCGTTCGATCCGGCCGCCGCCATCGCCTCGATCCAGGCCTATACGGGCGGCGTCGACCGCCTGGCCGCCCGTCTGCGGCCAGCGCTCGACGAACTGGACCAGGTGCTGGACTGCGGCGCGGCCAAGCCCTGCTCGCCACGCCGCGCCTCCACCGTGACGCCGTCGGCGGACGGACTCGGGATCGACCTGACCGGCCCCGTCCGTGACGCCTCGGGCACGGCGCAGGTGCTGCTCCTGCAATATGTCGAGGGGCTGTCGCCCGCCCCGAAGAGCTGGCGCGCCATCAAGCCCAGCGCCCTGAAGCGCCTGGGCGCGCTGCACGCCGCGCTTTTCGACGTCTTCACCCGCCCGCCTTACATGACCGCGCGCCAGGCCGGCCCGCTGAGCCGGCGCGTGCTGGAAACGTTCGACGCGCCAGGGACAGGCGGCGTCGACGTGTTCATGGGCCACGACACCAACGTCACGGCCATGGCGGCGGCGCTCGGCGCCCCCCTCGACGCGCCCGGCTACGCCACGGGCGACGTTCCGCCCGGCGGTGCGCTCATCTTCATGAGCCTCGTGGACGACGCGGGAAACCGATCGGTTCGCGTCTACTACCAGACCCAGTCGCCAAAGACGTTGAGACGACTGGGCGCCCGCGTTTCGAGGCCGGCGATCGCCATACCAGGCCATGACCGCAACGCTATCCCGCTGGAAGAATTCCGCCGCCGCCTCGCTGTCGGCGCACCCTCAAGCAGCCCAGTAAGTAATTGATATCATTGAAATGTATAGTTCTGGCGACTTAAGAGAAACAACGTAACGCGTGGAAACGCATTTCGGATTCGCTCCGGAAGGCGTCGCCCGCGGACAAGACGGTTGTGCTTGTTCACGGTGGTTTCGTCGACGGCTCGGGGCGGGAACGCGATCACCTACATCGCGCCGGACGTCTTCCCGCACTAGATCCATGTCGCGTTTCACGGCCAAGCCTTCTTGTGACACGGCGAACAGCGCCAGGAGCTGCCATTGGCGCACTTCCAGGAAGGCGACGTTCAGGGCGCGGGACGTAAGGCGAGATGGCTCGGATCGTTGAGCGAGGGCGAGGGGCGCAAATCCAGGGCCGAACGCCAGGTCCGATATTTAGTCCGACAAGTTTAGCCCGTCTGGCGCTAGCTGGACGAATTTCCGACGGGCCCTTTGTGATCCGCGCCCGAACCCTGGACGGCGGCGCCCGGTGGGCGAACCTCTACGCCTTTGGTCTAGAAGGGCGCCAGGACCCACCACGCCTGTTACCTCGCGACATTTCAGGCTTCGCATGCCTCGATGGCTACGTTAGCATTAGTCAGACAAAAGAAAAGGGGAAGGCGTTCAATGATAAGCTGGTGTTGCATTCGCCACGAGAACGCCAAATCCGGACACCGGCGCCTAGCGGCCAAATGAGCGGCGCGACGGACTTGTTCGCGGCTCGGCCGCCGACCGGCGGCGACACGCAGGCGTGTCTGCTCGCGAGACCTGTCCTGTTCGCGCTCGCCGCGCTGATGATCGGTCTGTTCGCGACCAAGGCGCGGGCCGACAATCCGATCATCCAGACCCGCTTCACCGCCGATCCGGCCCCGCTCGTGCACGACGGCGTCGTCTATCTGTACACCAGCCATGACGAGGACGACGCCGAGGGCTTTAAGATGCTCGACTGGCGGCTCTATAGCTCGACGGACATGGCCAACTGGACCGACCGGGGCGTCGTGGCCTCGCTCAAGACCTTCCCCTGGGCGGTGCAGACCAACGATGCCTGGGCGCCGCAGGTCATTGCTCGCGACGGCAAGTTCTATCTCTACGTTCCGATCAGCGTCGCCGGATCGCCCAAGAATGTGATCGCCGTGGCGGTGGCGGACAATCCTGCGGGACCGTTCAAGGACGCGCTCGGCAAGCCGCTGATCGGGCCAGCTCGCGACAACATCGATCCCACGGCGTGGATCGACGACGACGGCCAAGCCTATCTCTACTGGGGCAACCCGAACCTTTGGTACGTCAAGCTGAACAAGGACATGGTGTCCTATTCCGGGCCCATCACCAAGGTCGAGCCTGGTGTTCGCGACTACCAGGAGGGGCCGTGGTTCTACAAGCGCCAGGGCCGCTACTACATGGCCTTCGCCTCGACCTGCTGCCCGGAGGGCATCGGCTACGCGATGAGCGACAGGCCGACGGGGCCATGGACCTACAAGGGTCCGATCATGGACCACGACCCGCGCGCGACCGGCAATCACCCGGGCATTATCGACTACAAGGGCGGCTCCTATGTCTTCGGCTTCAGTTACGAGCACAATTTCGCGCTGACGCCGATCCATCACGAGCGCCGATCGGTGTCGGTGGCCAAGTTCGACTACAACGCCGACGGGACCATTCCGAACCTGGGCTGGTGGGACAAGGCCAGCGCGCCGCAGATCGGGACGCTCAACCCCTACAGGCGGGTAGAGGCCGAGACGATCGCCTGGACCTCCCGCCTCAAACGCGATCGCGACCGGCCATACGCCTGGGCGCCGGGGGTGACGACGGCGCAGGACGATCGTGCGGAGGTGTACGTCACGCGGATCACCGACCGCGGCTACATCAAGGTCGCCGGCGTCGACTTCGGCCGGATCGGCGCCAAGACCTTTGTCGCCGGTCTCGCCAACGGCCGGCCCGACGGGGCCATCGAGCTGCGGCTCGACAGGGTCGATGGCCCGGTGATCGGCACGCTGCGGGTCGAGGCGACCGGCGCGGCGGGCCAGTGGCGCGAACAGTCGACCCTTGTCACGGCGGCGACTGGAGTGCGGGACCTGTTCCTGGTGTTCAAGGGCTCGGGCGACAGTCCGCTGTTCGATTTCGACTACTGGCGCTTCGAACAGTGACGACAACGCGACCGCGGGGCAGGTGTGGCATGAAGACACGTTGGATGATTGCGGCGGCCATGGTCGCCATGGTCGTGGCCGCCCCCGCGCTGGCCAGGCAGACCCCGCCCCCCACCGGTCTGGACGTGCTGGGTCAATTGCCGGCCTTGGCGCCCGCGACCGGCGCCGCGTTCCGTCTCCAGCGACTGCGCAACGGCGTGCAATTCCAGCTGAACGGCGTCACCAAGTCGGTGCTTTTCTATTCGCCCACGGTCGTTCGGGTGAACGCCAATCTGGGTCAATCCTATTGGACCGCGCCGAGCCTCGTGGTGATCCGCCAGCCCGAGACCGTGGCCTTCACGGTGCGCGAGACCTCGACCGAGGTGGAGCTGGTCGGCCAGAAGCTGCGCGTCGTCATCGACAAGCGCACCGGCGCCCTGACCTATCACGACGCCTCGGGCCGACTGCTTACGCGCGAGAAGGCAGACGCCCCTCAGTCGATCGACAAGCGCACCATCAGCGACGCGCCGACCTACGAGGTCGAGAACCGCTTCACGCTCAAGGTCGGCGAAGGCGTCTACGGTTTCGGCTTCACCGGCGACGACGAGGTCAACCGCCGGGGCAAGGACCTGCTGCTGGTGCAGACCAATGTCGGCATCATCATTCCGGTGATGGTCTCGACCGAGCGCTACGGCGTCCTGTGGGACACCTATTCGCAGATGCGCTTCAAGGACGATGCGCAAGGCGCGCGCCTCTGGGCGGAAAGCGCGCCGGGCGGCGTCGACTACTATTTCATGGCCGGCGACACGATGGACGGCGTGGTCGGCGCCTATCGGTGGCTGACGGGCGACGCCCCGATGTATCCCAAGCAGGCGTTCGGCCTGTTCATGAGCAAGGAGCGCTACAAGACTCAGGAACAGCTGCTCGAGGTCGCGCGCACCTTTCGCAAGGACCAGTTCCCGCTCGATTACATCGTCCAGGATTGGCAGTACTGGGGATCGGACAAGGATGGGACCTGGTCAGGCATGACCTGGGATCCCGAGCGTTTTCCCGATCCAGTGGGCATGACGCGCTCGATCCACGACCTTCACCTCAAGCTGATGGTGTCGATCTGGCCTTCGGTCGGCAATGACACGGCGCTGGGCCGCGAACTCGACCAGCACGGTCTGCGGTTCAAGCCGCCGCACTGGATCTCCAAGCAGGCGCGCGTCTACGACGCCTACAGCCCGCTGGGCCGGGAAATCTATTTCAAGCACATCAAGTCGGGCCTGCTCGACAAGGGCGTGGACGCCCTATGGATGGACGGGACCGAGGTCGAGGTCAGTTCGGCGATGTGGAACCCGGTCGACAATGTCCGCGACACTAAGGCCCTGGGCGTCAACGCCATGGGAGACTTCACCCGCTACCTGAACCCCTATTCCCTGCTGACGACCGAAGGGACCTACAAGGGCCAGCGGGCGACCAGCGACAAGCGCGTCTTCACGCTGACGCGCTCGGCCTGGGCCGGCGCGCAGCGCACGGCCGCGGCCTCATGGTCGGGCGACATCTATGCGAGCTGGAAGACCTTCGCCCAGCAGGTGGCGGGCGGCGTCAACGTCACGATCACTGGCAATCCCTACTGGACCCAGGATACCGGCGGCTTCTTCGTCACCGATTTTCCCGGCGGCGAGAAGAATCCCGCCTGGCGCGAACTCTACGCGCGCTGGTTCCAATACGCGGCCTTCAACCCGATCATGCGGGTCCACGGGACCAGCGTGGAGCGGGAGCCCTATCTGTTCAAGACGCTGGATCCGCCGGTCTACAAGGCGCTGCTGGACGCCACCCATCTGCGCTACCGGCTGTTGCCCTACACCTACAGCCTCAGCGCCAAGGTCACCGCCGATCGATACACCTTGATGCGCGCCCTGCCGATGGACTTTCCGCGGGATCCCGCGACGTTCGATATAAACGACAGCTTCATGTTTGGACCCTCGCTGCTGGTCCACCCCGTCACGCGGGCCATGTACAATATCCTCCCATCCGTCCCCACGACGGTGCCGGCGCAGCATTTGCGCACCGCCGACGGCCAGTCGGGCCTGGCGGTGCGGTATTTCGCGGGCGAGAACTTCGAGACGCCGCGCGGCCAGGCGGTCGATGCGAAGATCGACCACACCTGGCCCGATCCGCCCCTGGCGGAGCTTCCGCCGGGCCTGACCTCGCTCAGCCACTTCTCCGCGCGATGGGAGGGCGAGCTGATCGCGCCGGAAGACGGCGAGTACGAGATCGGGCTGACGGGCAACGACGGGATGCGCCTGGCCCTGGGCGATGAGGCGGCGATCGACGAGTGGACCCGCGCGGCGACCCGCACGCGTCTGGTGCGGCGCACGCTGAAGAAAGGCGAAAAGCTGTCGGTCCGGCTGGAGTTCTCCCATCCCGAGGGCGGCCGCGTGTTCCGTTTCGTCTGGCGCACGCCCAGCGAACTGAAGCGGGACGCCGCGGTGATGAGCGCGCCTCGCGACCTGACGATGCGAACCTATCTGCCCAAGGGCGCGGACTGGTACGACTTCTGGAGCGACCAGCGCTACCGCGGCGGCCAGACGATCGCGCGCCAGGCGCCGCTCGACGTCATGCCGCTCTATGTCCGGGCCGGCGCGATCATCCCGATGGGGCCAGTCGTGCAATACGCGACCGAGCGCCCCGACGCGCCCTACGAGGTCCGCGTCTATCCCGGCGCGGACGGCAAGTTCACGCTCTACGAAGACGACAACGAAACCTACACCTACGAGAAAGGCCAATCGGCGCGTTACGACCTCAACTGGAACGATGCGACGCGGACCTTGACGGTGGGACCTCGGCGCGGCGCGTTCGTCGGCATGGTCAAGCAGCGAAAGCTCAAGATCGTGGTGATCGGCGCCGCCGGAGCAAGCGCGCTCAGGCCGCTGTCGACCGATCGTACAGTCTTGTATAGTGGACGAGCCTTGACCTTAAGGTTCTAACGCCGGCCGTCCTATGGGAGATTACGTTGGCGCGCTGCGCGAACGCCCTGCCCCCACGGCCCGGCGCCGGCCGGACTGGCCACGGGCTATTTCCTTCGCCGAACCGGCCTGAGCTTTGCAATCTTGGACGGCGAGCCAGATCCTGGCGGGGCTTGGCGCCATGGCTGGGATTCGCTTCGGCTCTTCTCACCCGCTGAGTGGAGCTCGCTGCCCGGCTGGCCCATGCCCCCCAGCGGCGAAGCCTATCCCACGCGTGAGGAGGTGGTGGCCTACTTGGCGGCCTACGAGGCGCGTTACAATCTGCCGGTCATAAGGCCAGCGGAAGTCGAACTTGTTCACGCTGAACAGGATGCGCTTGTCGTGGAAACCTGCCCTGCGACGTGGCGGGCCCGCGCTGTGGTGAGCGCCACCGGCACTTGGCGCGCGCCCTATAGACCGCCCTACCCGGACCAAGCCCGTTTTGAAGGCGTGCAAATCCACTCGGCTCAGTATCGCCGCCCGGAAGAGTTTGCGGGACAGCGGGTGCTGGTCGTTGGCGGCGGCAACAGCGGGGCGCAGATTTTCGCGGAGGTGTCGCAGGTCGCCGACACGACGTGGGTGACACAGGCGCCGCCAACCTTCCTGCCGGACGAGGTCGACGGGCGCGTGCTGTTCGAGCGGGCCACTGCCCGCTGGCAGGCCAAACAGGGGATCGCCGCCGATGCGCCGCCGCCGGGCGGGCTCGGCGATGTCGTAGTGGTTCCGCCGGTCAAGGCGGCCCGCGACCGCGGCGTGCTGAAGGCGGTTCGCCCCTTCGAGCGCTTCACCCCACGCGGCGTCGTCTGGCCGGACGGGCGGGAGACCAAGGTCGACGTGGTGATCTGGTGCACAGGCTTCCGGCCGGCGCTCCAGCATCTGGCCGCCCTGGGCGTGGTTGAACCCTCTGGACGGGTGGCGGTCGACGGCACGCGGTCCATCAAGGAGCCGCGCCTGTGGCTGGTGGGCTATGGCGAGTGGACGGGATTCGCGTCCGCCACCTTGACCGGCGTCATGCGGTCCGCACGGGACACCGCGCGCGAGATCGCCCAGGGGCTTGCGCCAGCCTAGCCTCTCGCGCCCTGAACGGTCACTGGCTTGAAGCCCAACTTCCAGTCGCATACCGCGTCTAGCGCACCGATTTGACGCAGCGCATGGACCTGGCCGTGTTCGTGATCAAGGCTAGCGCACGCCTTGAATCCCAGAGGGCCGCATGAGCGCCGACACGCCCTCGATCCATCGCAAGCCATCCCTCGACCGGACCGGCCTGGTCTGGCTTGGCGCGACGACGCTTGCCATGGCCGTCTGGTTCGCCGTCTACGGCCAGCTTAAGCCGTTCTCGGAGTGGGCGGTCGCCCGCCTGCCCTTGGCCCCCGGCAGCCGCGCGGCCTCGCCGTCGGCTACCTGTTCAATTTCCTCTTCATCTGAGAAGGCGTCCTCCATGAAAAACGTGAAAGTCCTGGGTCCTGGCTGCAAGCGGTGCGAGGCCGCTGAAGAGATGGTCCGCAAAGAGGCGGCCAAGCAGGGACTGGCGGTCCAGATCGAAAAGGTCAGCGACTATGCCGCCATCGCCGGATACGGAATCCTCTCGACACCCGGGATCGTCATCGACGGCAAAGTTGTCCATGCCGGCGGTCTGCCCAAACCCGACGATCTCGCTAAGTGGCTGGCCGCCTAGGCTCTGTCGCGTATGATCCCATCGTGACTCCGACTAGGCCGAAGCCGGATCAGCAGACCGCCGCCTCTTGGGCACCAACGGCGGACCTGGGCATCCCTCCAGCCTCCAGACCTCCGACCTATTGCATCAAGGACGAAGGCTGATCTAAGCGGACGGTTGGCGCGTCATCCTCGATCAAGATGCATCCGAGGTCAGGCCCTCAAGCCTGGGCCAGACCCTTTGGCGTCGCGCCAAAAGCGCGTCGAAACGCGTAGGTGAAGGCGCTCTGAGACCTATAGCCGAGTTCGCGGCCGATGCTGGCGATGTCGTCACCGCGCGCCACCGCCGCGCGCGCTAGAGTCAGACGCCACGCCCTTACATAGGCCAGCGGTGGCTGCCCCACCTGGCGGGTAAACGCAGCGGAGAAGGCCGCCCTCGACATGCCGGCGGCGCTGGCGAGCTGCGCCACTGTCCAGGGGCGGGCGATGTCGTCATGAAGGGCGCGAAGCGCGCTGCCGAGCCGGGGATCCGCGAGCGCGCCCAGCCATCCCGTCCGCGGACGCTCGCCGCCTTCCGCATACGCGCGGATCGCCTCGACCAGCAGCACATCGGCAAGCCGGGCGCTGACGATCTGGCCGCCCATGGAGCCTCGCGCCGCCTCGTCGTTCAGCAACGCCAAGATCGTGCTCACAGCGCCCGACCCCGGCGACGACCGTGGAACCGGTAGGAAGTCAGGCAGCATGTCGAGCAGGAAGTCGGCGTTCCCCGGCGAAAAGGTGACCGTTCCCCCGAGCCCGATCGTATCGTCGCCGCCAAGCCGCGCCACGTCGCAGCTGTCGTAAAGGGACAGGCCGTCGCGGAGCGCCAGGTTTGGGTCGCTGGCCACCGCATAGGCGGTGCGTCCGATCAGGCAGACGTCGCCGGCCCTCAATAGCTGCGGCCCCAGCGCGGGTACGGTCAGCCAAGCGGTCCCTTTCAACAGGGCGACAAACTTCAGGCGATCGAGCGGCGGGAACGACAGCGCCCATTGCCCCGAGGCTTCCAGACGCGTGCGACGCGTGACGTTCGCGCCAAGCGCCATCAGAACGTCCGAGAGCGGATCTGCCGACGATTTAGACGATCGCGACAAAACCATGGATCCCATGCTGTAGATCGTCTTGCAACTTAGACCTATCTCCCGAGCGAAGGAGAACGGCAATGAATATTACCGGCAAGGTCGTCATCATCACGGGCGCGAGCAGCGGCATCGGACGGGCGACAGCCAAGCTCCTTGCGGAGCGCGGCGCGTTCGTGGTGTTGGGCGCCCGCCGCGAGGAGAAACTCGCGGCCGTCGTCGGAGAGATCACGGCCGCTGGCGGCAAGGCCATCCATAGGGTGACCGATGTTCGCCAGCGCGGCGATCTCGAAGCCCTCGTCCATTTGGCTATCGAGCGAGGGGGGCGGCTCGATGTACTCGTGAACAATGCCGGGATTGGGCCCATCTCGCGCTTCGATGCTCTGCGCGTGGACGATTGGGACGCCATGATTGACGTCAATCTGCGCGGGACCCTGTATGGCGTCGCGGCGACCTTGCCAGTCTTTCAGCGACAAGGATCGGGCCACATCGTCAATATCGTGTCGACCGCCGGCCTCAAGATCCTGCCGACCATGGGCGTCTATGCCGCGACCAAGAACGCCGTGCGGACCATCACCGAGGCCTTGCGGCTGGAGGCAGGGCCGCACCTCAGGGTCACCGAAATATCGCCCGGCATGATCTCGACGAATTTCGCGGACTCGATGACCGACCCGGCCGTCAAGGAGGCCATGAGCAAACGCATCGGGGACGTCGCCATTTCGCCCGACGCGATTGCGCGCGGCGTCGCCTATGCGATCGAGCAACCCGCTGATGTCGACGTCGGCAGCATCGTCATCCGACCGACGGCCCAGGATTGATGGTCTGTTGACCGTGTCCAATCCCAAAGCTCGCGCGCCCGAGCCTATCCATGATGTCGCTAGGCCCATCAAGATCGCGCCAAGCCTTGTCCTGCGCTTGTCCGCCCAAGGGCGGCATGGGCGGTTCGGCCAACGGCAGACTCCACGCCGCTCCAGGACTCCCACCATTGGCCAAGGTCGACCGAGGAAGATCGCTCTATCGTGACCTTAGCCAGCAGGATCAGCCCGCGCTCGCGCCGCCTTCGCACGGCAGGATGGCGCCGGTGGTCCAACGGGACTCATCGGAGAGAAGGAACAGGGCGGCGCGGGCCATGTCATCCGGTTCTGCGATGTAGTTCATCGGAAAGGCGTTCGCCATAGCCGCGCGCGCGTCGTCGCTCGACATCCAGTGGTCGAACATTTCCGAACGGGTCGGCCCCGGCGCGATGGCGTTCACCCTGATGCCGCGACGCGCATAGTCCAGCGCCGCGCACTTCGTAAGTCCCGCAAGACCCCACTTGCTGGCCGCGTAGATGCTGTTCTCCGGCGCGCCGACAAGCCCGCCGATGGAGGAGGTATTAACGATGGAGCCACCGCCGGAGTCCAGCATCGCTGCGATCTCATGTTTAAGGCAGTGGAAGACGCCTTTCAGGTTTACCCCGACCACCCGATCGAAGGCGGTAGCGTCCGCCTCGTGAAGCGGCGCTCGCCCACCTCCCACGCCAGCGTTGTTGAACGCCCCGTCGAGCCGGCCGAAGGTCTTCACACTGAAGTCGATCGCGGCTTTCACGGACTCCTCGTCGGTGACGTCGCAAGCCACGGCCTCGACCGTGAGACCCTCCGCTTTCAGGCTGGCCGCAAGGATTTCCAGCCGGTCTTTCCGCCGCGCCGCCGCGACGACCCGGGCGCCCTCCAGAGCGAACAACCTGACGGCCGCGGCGCCGATGCCGCTTGAGGCGCCGGTCACGAAAATGACCTGCCCCTCGAGACGTCGGGCATGGAAATCCAACGGTGGGGGATTGTTATAGGACATGACGAGCCTCGTGGTTGACAACGTCAACCTTGCGCACCGAGGTTGACGTTGTCAACCGGCCGCAGCAAGAAGGCTTATGATCGAAACGACGCGTGACAACCTGATTGCGGCGGCTGCCAAGCTGCTTGACAGCGGCGGGCCCGGGGCTGTCACCATGCGCGCCGTGGGGACTGCTGCGGGCGTTTCGCACAATGCCGCCTACAAGCACTTCCTCGACAAGGATGATCTGCTTGCCGCCGTCGCCGGCCGCGAGCTGAAACGACAACCGCCGTCGGCGTCTCGGACGACTGGCGCCGCGCCAACGGCCCGCGACCTGATGATCGGATATGTTCGCTGGGCGAGCCGCTACCCGGAGCGCTTCAAACTGACCTTCGGCCGCTGGACGAGGGACAATCCGGGTCTGGCCCAGGCTGCGGAGGAGTCCCGCGCGAACCTTGTCGCCGCTGTCATCGCCGGGCAGATGGCCGGCGACCTGCCTCCCGGCGAGCCCGAACGTCTCACGGCGCTACTCCTGGCGCTCGCGCACGGCGCCGCCGATCTCGCACTCTCCGGACACCTAGCTTCGGATGGTAAGGGCAAAGCTGATCCGGAGGACCTCGTCGCCGATCTGTTCCGGTATCTGGAGAACTCTCGGCCCGCCCGCTAGATCGCTCTCGGCCGCGTCCTCTGGCCTCCGTATCCGTCGCGTCGTTCTTCTGCCGTTTGACGTAGGGCTTTACGAGCTCGGCGGCATCAGCCGAACCTGATGACCCCGCCGGCCAACGCCGCGTCGCCCGCAACGTCCCAGCCTTCGATATCACCTCGTCCAAAATGACCACTCGATCCCCTGACGTCAGATCTTTCGACTTGCCTCAGGGGGCTCTAGCGTCGGGCCGAGCGCCCGCTAAAAACCGACACGGTCCCCGCCTTTAAGGCCGAGCAAAGCCCGCGCCTCGGCCGGCGTCGCCGGCTCCAGCCCCATTTCGCCGAGGATCCTCCTGACCTTGAGCACCTGCTCGGCGTTCGAGGCCGCCAGCTGTCGCCTGCCGATGAACAGGCTGTCCTCCAGGCCCACGCGCACGTTTCCGCCCAGCAGCGCGGCCTGGGTGCAAAATGGCATCTGGTGGCGGCCCGCCGCCAGGACCGACCATTGGTAGGCCTCACGGCCGAACAGGCGGTCGGCCGTCTGCTTCATGAACATCAGGTTTTCGGGGTCGGGGCCGATCCCCCCCAGGATGCCGAACACCATCTGGATGAGGAACGGCGGCTTGACCAAGCCCTCGTCGACGAAATGGGCCAGGTTGTAGAGATGACCCACGTCGTAGCATTCGTGTTCGAACTTGGTTCCGGCGCCGGCGAGCGTCTCCAGGATCGTGCGAATGTCGCGGAAGGTGTTGCGGAAGATGTAGCCGTCCGAGTCCCGGACATAGGCCTCTTCCCAGCCATATTTCCACCGCGCGATCCGCTTGGCCGCCGGGAAGAAGGCGAAGTTCAGCGAGCCCATATTCAGCGAGCACATCTCCGGCTCGAAGGCCAGAGCGGCGGCGAGCCTGTCCTCGACGCTCATGGTGGCGCTGCCGCCCGTGGTGATGTTGACCACCGCCTCGGTGGCCTGCTTGATCACCGGCAGGAACTGGCCATAGACGGCCGGATCGCCAGTCGGCGAACCGTCCTCGGGGTTTCGCGCATGCAGGTGGATGATCGCCGCGCCGGCCTTGGCCGCCTCGATCGACGCCGCGGCGATCTGGTCGGGCGTCAGCGGCAGGGCGTCCGACATCGACGGCACGTGCGCGGAGCCGGTGATCGCGCAGCTGATAATGACCTTGTTGCTGGACATGGCGAGGCTTTCCGCGGGCGCGCCGCTTGGGCGCGCCGGCTGAGGGAACGGGGCGATTGGGGGAACGGGGCGATTTGGGGGGGGCGCGGGAGGGACGGCAAGTCCCCCCCGGCCAGGCTAGGACAGGGTCTTGGCCCAGTCGGTGAGCACCTTCACGTAGCGCGCCGGATCGGCGATGTGCATCTGGTGCATGGCGTCCGGCAGCAGGGCGAAGTCGAAGCGGACGCCGGCGCCCTCGACGAGGCGCTTGACCTGTTCGACCTGGAAGTCGCTGATCGCGCCGATCAGGTTGCCGGTCACCGGGTCGATCGCGCGCATGTGCTGGGTGAGCAAGACAGGGGTCTTGACCTGGGAGTACGTCCGCGGCGCATGTCGCACGCGGCCTTCTTCACCCCGGATCTCGAGGCCACCCTGACCTTCTACATTGACGTCCTGGGCCTGCGCCTGTCGGACCGCTCGGGGCCGGGCGCGTTCCTGCACGGCGCGCATGGCAGCGAGCACCACATGGTCGCCTTCGCCCAGTCCAGCCAGGCCGGCTTTCATCATAGCGCCTGGGAGGTCGGCTCGGTCGACGAGGTGGGCCTTGGCGCGGCCCAGATGGCGCGCGCCGGCTACACCGAGGGCTGGGGCCTTGGCCGCCATGTGCTGGGATCGAACTATTTCCACTATGTTCGCGATCCCTGGGGCGGTTTCGCCGAATACAGTTTCGACATGGACTACGTGCCGGCCGACTTCGACTGGCCTAGCACCGAAGCCTCGCCCGAAAACGGCCTCTATCTCTGGGGCCCACCCCCGCCCGACGATTTCGGCGTCAATAGCGAAGGTGCCAAGCCTTGACCCCCGTCTCCAGCCCCCTGCCGGCCGCCGCGACGCCGGCAATGCGGCGCGGCGCGGGGGAGCTTGGCCTGCTGCTGGCGCTCGCCACTTGCGCCGCGCTGGTCTTCCTCAACCGCACCGGCATCAGCTTCCTGTTTCCGGCGATCCAGGGCCAGTTGCACCTGACCAACACTCAGCTCGGGCAGCTGATGTCGGCGACCTCTCTGGCCTGGGCCGTGTCGAGCATCTTCTTCTCGCTAGCCAGCGACGTGCTGGGCGTTCGCCCACGGCTGCTGATCGTCATCTGCACGATCGGATTTTCGATCGTCGGCGGACTGTCGGGCTTGGTCTCAACCTTCGCGGCGCTGTTGCTGCTTCGCGTGGCCATGGGCGTCTTCGAGGGGCCGGTGCTGCCGCTGATCCAGTCGACCGTCTCGGCGGCCTCGCCGGCCGATCGCCGCGGCGCCAACCTCGGCGTGATCATCGGCGGTTCAGCCCTCGTGGGCGCGGCCCTGGCGGGCGTCGCCTTCATCGCGGCGTTGTTCGTCGAGGAACCTCCCCGATCGTCGACCTCGCCCCACCCAACGCCGGCGAAACGGGTCGTTAGAGCGCGATGGATACCCAGCCCCGAAATGCACAAGCGCTGGGCCGAGCTCCCCAAGGACAAGCCGATCGTTCTTTGCTGCCGGGACGCCTGATGCAGCCTGGCCACCTCAGCGGCGCTCATAGCCGATGGCGACTTCCGCGGCCGCCTCGCGCCAACATCTGCCGTTGGAACGCCTCCAGGAAGGCGAGGTTCGCAGCGCTGACCAACTGCTCGACGATACCCGCCGCGCGGCGCGGGCGGGCGCTAAGATTATCGCGTGGTCCGAAACCGCCGCGCCCAGCACCCAGGCCGACAAGGCGATACCCCGCCTGGCTCGCCGAGCGTGTGCCGTGAGCGCTCACGCATCGAACTGGGCCCTGAACAGCATCTCATGGGGCCGCCAGTCGACCCCGCGCTCCCGCAGCCAGTGATCGTCATAATAGGTGCAACTGTATCGATCCCCCCCGTCGCACAGGATCGACACGATCGAGCCCGTCTCGCCCTGGCTCGCCATCTCTTCGACCAGTTGAGCGATGGCTACCAGGTTCGTGCCGGTGGAGCCGCCTACCCGACGCCCCAGACGATGAGACAGGGCCCGCATCGCGCCAATGCTGGCGGCGTCGTCGACCGCGATCATCCGGTCGATCACCGAGGGGATGAAGCTGGGTTCGACACGCGGCCGCCCGATCCCCTCGACGCAACTGGCGCTCGCTTCCGGCAGTGACACGACCGTCGGATCGGCGAAATGCCGATGGAAGACCGAGTGAACCGGATCGGCGACGCAAAGCCGGGTCGCATGGCGCTGATAGGCGATGTAGCGGCCGATCGTGGCGGACGTCCCGCCCGTGCCGGCGCCGCACACGATCCATGCCGGGACCGGAAACGCCTCCGCCGCCATCTGCGCGAAGATGCTTTCGGCGATGTTGTTGTTGCCGCGCCAGTCGGTCGCGCGTTCGGCATAGGTGAACTGGTCGAGATAATGGCCTTTCGTCTCGCGTGCGAGGCGGTGGGCGACGTCATAGACGGTGCGCGGGTCGTCGACCGTATGAATTTCGCCGCCGTGGAAGCGGATCGCATCGAGCTTGGGCGCCGCCGTCGATGCGGGCACGACCGCGATGAAGCGCAAGCCGAGCATCCGTGCGAAATAGGCCTCGCTGACCGCCGTCGATCCCGACGATGCCTCGATGATGCAGGTGTCAGGCCTGATCCAGCCGTTACACAGGGCATAGAGGAACAGCGAGCGCGCCAGACGGTGTTTCAGGCTCCCCGTGGGGTGGCTGCTCTCGTCCTTCAGATAGAGCGTGATTCCTGGATAACGCGCCAAGTCCAGCCGGATAAGGTGCGTGTCGGCGGAGCGGTTGAAGTCCGCCTCTATCCGTCGGATCGCGTCGGCCCGCCAGGCCTGGACGGGAGTCTCGCCGCGATCACCGGGCATCGGCGGTCAGTCCATGCCGGACCAGCATCGCGGCGGGATCCGCGTCGCGTCCGCGGAAAGCGCGGAAGCTCTCCGCCGCCGGACGGCTCGCGCCCCGGGAGAGGATTTCCTCGCAAAAGCTCGCCGCGACGCCGCGGTCGATCAGCCCCGCCTCGGCGAAGCGCTGGAATCCGTCGGCGGCCAGCACCTCGGCCCAGAGATAGCTGTAATAGCCCGAGGCATAGCCGCCCGCGAAGATATGGGTGAAGGCGTGCGGAAAGCGGTGCCATGACGGCGGCCGCACCACCGCCACCTCGTCGCGCACCGCCTCGATCACGTCGATCGGGTCGTCGCCGAGCACGCCCAGATGCAGCAACAGGTCGAAAAGCGCGAATTCGACCTGACGCACGACGAACATCCCCGACAGGAAGTGGCGCGCGGCGAGCAGCGTCTCGAACAACGCATCGGGCAGCGGCGCGCCCGTCACATAATGGCCGGACATGTCGCCCAGCACGGCGCTGTCCCAGGCGAAATCCTCCATCAACTGGCTGGGCAGTTCGACCGCATCCCATTCGAACCCGCTGATGCCGGCGATATTGGGCCGGTCGACGCGGGTGAACAGGTGATGCAGGCAATGCCCGGTCTCGTGCAGGAAGGTGACGACTTCCTTGTGGCTGAGCAGGGCGGGATTGCCATCGGTCTTCGGCGCGAAGTTGCAGACGAGATAGGCGACCGGCACGCGCTGGACATTCCCATCGTTGAGCCGCGGTCGCGCTTGCGCCATCCAGGCGCCGCCACGCTTGCCCGGGCGCGCGTGCAGGTCGAGATAGACGCCCGCGAACACCGCGCCGGCTTCGTCCGCCACGTCATAATAGCAGGCGTCGGGGTGATAGACGGCGACATCGGGCCGCGCGATCAGACGGATGCCGAACAGCCGGTCGAGCAGGCGCCGCCACCCGGCGATGACGCGCTCGACCGGGAAATGGGCGCGCACCGCCTGCTCGTCGACGGCGTACAGGGCCTGCCGCATCCGCTCGGCGACATAGGCGACGTCCCAGGGCTGAAGATCGGCGATGCCCAGACGCCTGGCGGCATGATCCGCCAGCGCCGCCATCTCGCGCTCGGCGGCAGGCTTCGCGCGGGCGGCGAGATCGCGCAGAAAGGCCAGGACCGCGTCCGCATCGGTGGCCATCTTGGTGGCGAGCGACCATGCGACCGGATCGGCGAAGCCGAGCAGCCGCGCGGCCTCGCGCCGCCGGTCGAGAATCTCGGCGATCCGCCCGGAATTGTCGAACTGTCCGGCGTGCGGGCCCTGGTCGGACGCGCGCGTGCCCGATGCGGCATAGACGCGCTCGCGCAGCCCCCGGTCCTCGGCGAAGGTCAGGATCGCGTTGACGCTGGGCATCTGGAGCGTGACGACCCAGCCGGTCAGCCCCTTCGCCCTGGCCGCCTCGGCGAACATCGCCTTGTCGGCGTCGGAAAGTCCCGCGAGGAGCGCCTCGTCCTCGACCTGCTCGAACCAGGCGTCGGTCGCGTCGAGCACGGCGTTGCCGAACGCCGTCGAAAGCCGCGACAACTCCACCGAGACGGTCGCGAAGCGGGCGCGATCCTCGGGCGCGAGCGCGACGCCGGAAAGCTTGAAGTCGCGGATCATATGCTCGACGGCGGCGCGATTGGCCTTGGGCGAGGCGGCGAAATCCGCTGTCGCGGTCAGCGCGACCAGCACCTCGTAGAGCGCCCGGTTCTGCATGACCTGAAGCCGGTTCTCGACCAGCCGCACCTGCCCGGCGCCATAGGCGGCGCGCAGTTCGGGCGTGTCCGCCACGCCTTGCAGATGCGAGACGGCCGACCAGACGCCCGCGATCGCGGTGTCGGCCCGTTCCAGCGGCAGCCAGGCGTCCGCGAAATCGGCCGGCCGGGTCGCGACGATCTTGGCCACGACCGCGCGGTGGTCGGCGAGGACCTGGTCGAGCGCGGGCGCGATCTGGTCGGGGCGGATATCGCCAAAGTGCGGCAAGGCCAGCGTGTCGAGCAGCGCGTTCGTCATGGAATTTCCCATCTTGGGCGAGAGTTCAGACCAGCACGCCGACATCGGCGCCTTCGGCGGCGATCGCGTGCGCGTTGCGCCCGGCCAGATAGCGCTCGGCCTCCAGCGCGGCCATGCAGCCCGTGCCCGCGGACGTCACCGCCTGACGGAACAGCCTGTCCTGCACGTCGCCGGCCGCGAACACGCCCGGCACGCTGGTGGCGGTCGATCCGGGCGCGACGAGGATATAGCCCTCATCGTCCATTTGCAGTTGCCCTTTGAACAAGGCGGTCGCGGGATCGTGGCCGATCGCGACGAACAGCCCGTGCGCCGCCAGGTGCGACACGGCGCCGTCACGGGTGTCGCGCAGCGCCACGCTGGTCACGCCGCCGCCATCGCCCAGCACCTCGGCGACTTCGGCGTTCCAGACCATCTCGACCTTGGGATTGGCGCGAAGCCGCGCTTGGTTGGTGCTATCGGCGCGCAGCGTGTCGCGGCGGTGGATCAGATAGACCTTCTCGGCGAAATGGGTGAGGTGCAGCGCCTCCTCGACGGCCGTGTTGCCGCCGCCGACGACCGCGCAGACCCGACCGCGATAGAAGAATCCGTCGCACGTCGCACAGGCTGACACGCCGCGTCCGCGATACTCGGTTTCGCTCTCCAGTCCCAGCCAGCGGGCGGATGCGCCCGTCGCCACGACGATGGTGTCGGCGGTGTAGCGCGCGCCGCCATCGCCGACCGCGAGGAACGGCGCGCGGGTCAGGTCGACCTCAACGATCTGGTCGCTGACGAGGTCGACGCCGGCCTTGCGCACCTGCCCGCCCATCCGCGCCATCAGGTCAGGACCGAGCACGCTCTCCTCGCCCGGCCAGTTCTCGACCTCGGTGGTGAGGGTCAGCTGCCCGCCCGGCTGCGCCCCCTCGATCAGCGTCGGCGCCAGCGCGGCCCGCGCGGCATAGACGGCGGCGGTATAACCCGCCGGGCCCGAGCCGATGATCAGCATCTTGCTGTGCCGCACGCGCGGCCCGGTCATTCCCGGCATCCTATGCCCTCATCCTTACTGTGCGGGAACCGGCGCGGCGGCAAGCGGCGCGCGCTCCATCAGCTCGATCGTTTTCCAGCCGAACGACCGATACCGTTCGTTGGACGCCTCCATCCGCTCCAGCCGCAGGCGAAACTGCCGCGCCAGGGCCGGATGGTCGGCGTCCAGGATCGCCAGCACGCGGTCGAGCCCGGAGAATTCGGCCTTGTATCCGTCCTTCTCCGCCTGATCGCGGATATGGAAGACGCGGCTTTCGTCTTGGTCGGTCCAACCGATCCTCGATAGGGCGAGATAGAGTTCGAAGGTTCCCAGCCCGTTCAGCGTGTCACGCAGGACGGTCCGCATGGAGGTCGGCCAGGCCGCCGCCTCGATAACCTGCCCCGCCCGACGATCGAGCGTCGCCTCCTCCAGAGCGTCCGTCGCGGCGACGGCGGCCATCCGGGCGGCTTTCCACGTCTTTCGATCGGGTTCATCGCCGTCGATCGCACGCCGATGCAAGGCCATGATCGCCAGACGGCCCCGCTCCACATCCGGGCGTTGTTCGGTCAGAGCCGCCAGTTCGGCGCTGGCGAGAAGGTCCAGCACCAGTTGCGAGACGATCCGCGTCAGATCCGCCCCGACGGGCGTTCGCTCCAGCCAGGCCCACGCGAAGCGCTCGGCCTCGGCCTTCGGCCGGAAGCCGTTGACGAAGATCGGCAGCGCCTCGGCCAGCGCGATCGGATATCCCAGTCGCTCGGCGAAGCCCGGCGTATCGTCGGCTTCCATGACGGCGCCGATGACATTGGCCTGTCCGTTCTCCCAGGCCGGGAAATAGACGAAGCTGTCCGCCGCGATGTGGCGCCGCAGGCGCTCCATCGCCTGCGCCTTGACCGCCTTGTCGCCGTGGAACGCGACCATCGTCATCATTCCGTTCCCACATGGGCGTCGACAAAGGCGTCGAGCCGGCTGCGCGAGATGGTGCCGAAGGTCCGCCCGGTCTCGGCGCCGTCCTTCACGATCATCAGCAGCGGGATGCCGCGGACCGCGAACCGTTCGGCCAGCTTGGGATTGGCCTCGATATCGACCTTCACGATCTCCATCTCGTCGGCATATTCCTCGGCCATCTCGTCGAGCGTTGGGGCCAGCGCCTTGCACGGCGCGCACCAGGGCGCCCAGAAGTCGACCAGCACGGGCTTGTCGTTCTTCATCACGATCTCGTCGAAATCCTGCTCGGTCGCGTTACGCATGATACTTGTCCTTTCGGGGAAGTAGGGGGTCATCCGGCCTGTCCGCCGACCATCATCCGGTCGATGCGCAGCGTGGGCTGGCCGACGCTGACGTGCAGCGATTGGCCCTGCTTGCCGCAGGTCGCCATGCCGCTGTCGAGCGCCAGGTCGTTGCCGATCATCGAGACATGGCGAAGCGCCTCGTGCCCAACGCCGATCAGTGTCGCGCCGCGCACTGGCGCGACCAGTCGACCCTTCTCGACCAGCCAGGCCTCGATCGTGGTGAAGTTGAAACGGCCGGTGACGATATCGACCTGCCCGCCGTCGAATTCGGTCGCATAGACGCCGCGATCGATCGAGGCGATGATATCGGCCGGATCGGCGGCGCCATTCGCAAGGAACGTGTTGGTCATGCGCGGCATCGGCAGATGCGCATAGGACTGCCGGCGACCGTTGCCGGTCGAGCGCGCGTTCATCAGACCCGCATTGAGCCGGTCCTGCATCAGCCCGGTCAGCACGCCGTCCTCGACCAGCACGGTGCGGTCGGGCGCGGCGCCTTCGTCGTCGATGCCCAGCGACCCCAGCCGCCCCGCGATGCCGCCATCGTCGATCACCGTCACGCCGGGGGCTGCGATGCGTTCGCCGACCTTGCCGTCGAAGGCGGACAGATGCTTGCGGTGGTGATCGGCCTCCAGACCGTGGCCCACCGCCTCGTGGAACAGCACGCCCGGATAGCCCGGCCCCAGCACGACCGGCATTTCGCCGGCCGGCGCGGGAATGGCGTCGAGATTGTTGACCGCCATGCGCGTCGCGGTCGCGATCATCGTATCGATCGAGGCCGCATCGAACCCATCCAGGCCGGCGCGCCGGCCCAGACCCGCCTGTCCGCGCGCGCGCTGACCGTTGTGCTCGGCGATCACCACCATCGACAGGATGGTCATGGGCCGCACGTCGCCAGCCAGCAAACCGTCGGCATCGGCGACCAGCACCGTCGTGTCGGTCGCGCGGACGTTGGCGTCGACCCGCACGATGCGCGGATCGTGCGCGCGCGCCTGTTCGTCGATCCGTTTCAGGATCGCGATCCAGGCGCCGGCGTCCTCGACCGCGACCGGATCGACCGCGGGATAGAGATCATGTCCCGCGACCCGGCGGTTCAGCGCGACACCTTGCGGATGTCGTCGCGACTCCCCGCGACGCTCCAGCGTCCGCACCGCGCGCACGGTGTCGAGCAGCGCGCCCTCGCGGATGTCGGCGGAGTGGGCGAAGCTCACCTGGCCGGCATGGGCCGCGCGGGCGCCGACGCCCTGGCGCATGACAAAGCCGCCCTGGGTGACGCGCCCGCCCTCCAGCCCCCAACTGCGCATGCTGGTCGTCTCGAAATAGAGGTCGGCGAAATCCGCGCCGCCTCCGGCCAGCTCGCCCAGCGCACGGGCGATCGCCGCTTCGTCGAGTCCGGCCGGGCCGAGCAACGCCGAGCGTGCGCGGTCGATCGCGAGGGCGCCGCCGTTCATGTCCTGCCTCCCACCAGCATGTCATCGATCAGGATCGAACCGGTGCGGATCGCGCCCAGCCGCTCGACATCCCGGCCGACCGCGCGGACGCCGTTCAGCATCGCGGGCATGGTCCCGGCCAGCGTCACGTCGGTGACGGCATGGACCACCTGTCCGTCCTCGACCCAGAGGCCCCGCACCGCCTGGGTCCAGTTGCCGCTCGCGGGATCGGTCTTGCCGCCCTGAAACTGGGTGACGACCAGCCCGGCGCCCAGCATCCGCAGCATCTCGGCCCACTCGCCGCTTTCGGCCGTGCTGGTCAGCCGCAGATTGTAGTAGCCATCGGCATTGCCGGTCGAGGGCAGGCCCAGCTTGCGCCCCGTGAAGCTCGACAGGAAGAGCCCCTCGACCACGCCGGACCGGAGGATGGCGCGCGGCGATCCGGCGATCCCCTCGCTGTCGAAGCCGCCGCTGGCCAGACCCAGCGGCTCGAACGGGTCTTCGTGAAGATCAAGGTGCCCGGCGGCCACGCCGCGTCCGATCGGATCGGGCAGGAAACTCATGCGCCGATGTTGCGCCGCGCCGGTCAGCGCGCCCGCCAGTTCGCCGACCAGAATGGCGGCGACGCGCGGCTCGAACAGCACCGGACAGCGACGGCTGTCGACCGAGCGCGCCCCCAGGGCCCCGAGGGCGCGGTTGGCGGCCGCCTTCGCGAGCTGTTCAGCGGACGACAGGGCGTCGGCCCGTCGTTCCTGCGATTGGCAGAAGTCGGAAATGCCGCCACCCTCGTCCTGGGCCAGCATCACCGTCCAGCGGGCGTCGTTGGAGCGCGGCGCGCTGCGGCAGAAGCCGTCGCTGGTCGCCAGCGCCCAGAGGCCTTCGGTCGCCACCGCCACCGACTCGCCCGCGCGCAGGCGGCTGTCGGCGGCGGCGACGCCGATGGCGATGCGGTTCATGGTGTTCGCCGCGTCCAGCAGCGTCGCCGGACCACGGGGACTGTCGGCGTAGAGCAACGGCGCCGGACCGGAAAAGGCGAGCGCATCGGCGGAGGGCATGTCGGCGTCTGGATCGGGCTGGACATGTCCGGCGATCAGCATCGCCTCCTCGACGACCCGCTCCACCGCCGCCCGATCGAACCCGGCGGTCGAGGCCGATCCGCGGCGCCCTTCGTGAAACACGGTCAGGCCCAGGCCCTGACCGCCGCTGCGCTCGGCCGTCTCCACCTCGCCGTCGCGCACCGCGATCCTGGCGACGGCGTCATGATGGACCGAGGCGCGGGCTCGAGCGCCACGCCGGCCCGCCAGCTCCACCGCCAGCTGGGCGGCCTCGCGCAGTTCGGTCTCGGTCTGGGTGAGCAGCCTGGTCACGCCTGAACCTCGATACGGGCGGCGGTGGCGTGGCCGTGATGCAGTTGCAGGCGATCGGTGTGATAGGCGGCCAGCTTCTCATCGTGCACCACGCTGACGATGGTCGCCTCGGGCATGGCGTCGAGCACCGACTGGTAGAAATGCGCGGCATTGTCCGCGTCGAGCGCGCTCGTCGCCTCGTCCAGCACCAGCAAGGTCGGACGCTGAAGCAGGATGCGGGCGAGCGCCACGCGCTGCTGCTCGCCGGGCGACAATTCGTCCTGCCACATGCGCGACTCGTGCATGGCCTCGATATGGGCCTCGAGCCGGACCCGCTCCAGCAGCCGCGCGATGGCCGCATCATCGTGATCCTCGGTCCGGTCGGGGAAGCAGATGGCGTTCTTGAGCGTGCCGAGCGGCAGGTAGAGCCGCTGCGGCACCAGCATCGCCGTACCGCGCCGGGTCATCGCGACCTGGCCCGATCCATCCGGCCACAGTCCGGCGATGGCGCGCAGCAGGGTGGTCTTGCCCGTGCCCGAAGGCCCTTCGATCACCCAGCGCTCGCCATCGCGGATGGTCCAGTCGGCGACCGACAGCAAAGGCTCGCCATTCGGGCGACGCAGCATCAGACCCGTCGCGCTGATCGCCACGCCCTCGGGCGCGCCGCCGGGCGTAAAGCCGATGCCACGCGGCCGCTCATAATCGATCGCATCGTCCAGCGCCTTCAGACGATTGATGTTGGCGATCTGGCGGGCGATGCTCGGATAGGCGGTAACGATATAGGACAGACTGCCCGCGAACTGCGCGAAGGCGTCGCGCGCCGCCTGGACCTGACCGAAGCTGATCGCGCCCGCGAAGTATTTCGGCACGGCCAGAAACAGCGGGACGATGCCCATGACCTGCTGATAGACGCCCTGCCCTACCTGCAAACCCGCATTGGCCAGCATCATGCGGTACCAATTGCGCCGGATGTTGTCGAAGGCGATGCGAAGTCCGCTCTGTTCGATCCCCTGCGCGCCGGAAAAAGCGATCTGTTCGCTGTTGCGCCGAACATGCAGCAGGTCGCTACGGAAGTCGGCTTCGAAATGCTGCTCAAGCATCCGGCGCCGGACGAACGGCTTGCCGATCCAGGTGATGAACACCGTGCCAAACAGGACATAGACGATCGCGAACCAGACGAGGTCGCCGCCGGGCAGAGGGATGCGATGGCCGAAAAGGGGAATGCTGATCGGCGAGGATGTCTGCAGCAATATGGCGGCGAAGACGATCGCGCGCACCAGACTGAAGACGAGCGCGATCACGATGGCGAGCGGCGATGTCCCGTACACCAAGCCCATCGCCGTGAATTCCTTCACGTCTTCGGCGATGCGCTGGTCGGGATTGTCGATCATCCGCAACCGCTCGATCTCATAGAAGCGATCGCGGGCGAACCAGCGGCCCAGATACCATTCGGTCAGCCATTGGCGCCACCGCATCGACAGCGTCCAGCCGACGAGATTGTGCGCGAAGGCCGTCCCGATCTGGAGAACGATGATCATCGAGAAGGCGAAGACCAGCGACAGGAACAACCCGCCCTGCCGCTGTTCGATCGCATCGTAGAAATGGCGCTGCCACTGATTGGACAGCAGAAAGGCGTAGGTGGTGCCGATCTCGATCGCGCAATAGCAGGCGACCAGGAACCACGCCCATTTCCAGTCGTCCGACACGAAATAGCGCGTGCTTAAACGCCAAGCATAGGCCCAGCGTTCGCGCCCCGGCTGGGAGAACCGAAGACCCGCCTCGCGGCGGGTCTCCTCTACATTGACAGGTGGCGGCGTCATCGGTCTGCGATACCCGATCAAAACAGGCGCTTGGAAATGCTGAGGCGCACGCTGCGCGGCTCTCCGACCGGCACGTAAGAGAAGATCGAGGTCGACCCGTAGTTTCGGCGATCGAGGATATTGCGGACACCGATATTGATGTCGAAGCCCCTCACACTCAGGAAGGCATTCGCATCGATCTGCCGCGACGACGGTACGACATACTGGCCCAGCAGGTTGGCGAACGAGCTCGACCGCCCGTACAGGCCGGCCGATACGCCGCCGCTGACACCCTCCGAAATCTTCGTGCGATAGGTCGAATAGACGCTGTACGTGTCACGCGGCTGGTTCGCCACGACGGTCTGAAGGGCATTCGTGGTCAGCAGCGCATATTTGGTGCGCGTCAGCGACGCCAGCACCGTCCATCCCGGCGACAACTGCCCGGCGATGTTCAGATCGACGCCCCGCCCGCGCTGCCCCGGTCCGGGGAAGAGGTTGGTCGGATCCGTTGGGTCACGAACGATGATATTGTCCTGCTGGATATCGAAATAGGACGCATTGACCGTCGCGCGCTTTTGGAAGACGTCGAGCTTGACGCCCACTTCCTTGTTGTTGGTGATGATGTTCGGCAGGATGGAGCCATCCTTGGCGACCGTGAACGTGGCCTGCTCGCCTCGCGCATAGTTGGCGAAGATCGAAAGGTTGTCCGTGGCGTCGAAGATGACGCCGCCGCTCGGTGATACGCCACTCTTGCGTTGCACCAATAATGGCGACGGGCCCGCGAAAAACGTCTGCGATGTGCTTTCGAACCAGTTCTTGCGAACGCCGCCCAGGACCTTGATCTTCCAGAACTCGATCAGAGCCTGGCCATAGACCCCCTCTTGCTTGCCGCCGTTGCGGATCTGCACATCGCCAAACGCTGACCACGGTATGTCGACCAAGGGTGTATTGGCGTCGAGCGACGGGTTCGTGGCCCGGTTGTAGACCAGCCCGCTCTGCTGCGCGCTGTCGCCGTCGCTGTAATTGTAGCCAAAGTTGAAGCTGGCCTTCACGCCGTCGCCGATCCGCGTCTTGATCCGCAGGAAGCTGTCGATGGCGCTGGATGAGCCGTCCTGCCGCGACCCTTGGGTATCGGCCACCAGAGCGCCTGCACGGCTGTAGCCGACGTTGGCGGCCCGGAGCTTCAGCAGGGTCTGGTCGTGCGTACCGCGTACGACGAGGTCGATACCCGGCACGATCTGTCGCGTCGCATCGAAGTAGACACGCGTGGTGTTGATGTGAATACCCTGGTTGGGCGCATAGATGGGCCGCGAGGGGTCGCGATCGATGATCCGCCGGGTCTTGTTGTCGAACAGCGTGAAGGCGCCGATGCCGCTGGAGCCTTCGTTGATGCTGGCGCCGATCACGACATCGGTCAGGCGATCCTTGTACCGCACGGTCGGCGCGAACAGCCAGTTCTTGTCACCCGTATAGCCGCCGTAATTGTGGTCCATCGTCTGCGCGCTGGCGATGACGCGCGCCGACAGCTTTTTGTTGGCGATGATCGCACCGTTGGCGTCGATCACGCCGCGCACCAGCCCGAACGAGCCGGTATCGAAGCCGACGGCCAGCCGCCGCTCGGCGCTCGGCTTCTTCGTCACCACGTTGACGTTACCGCCCAGATTGCCGAACCCGGCCAGCAGCGCGTCGGGGCCCTTCAGGACTTCGACCCGCTCGATATTGGCGACCGGCTGATCGGCCCCCGCATTGACGCCATATTGCGACGTCGTCGTCAGGCCGTTGACCAGACCGCCCGCCGAGAAGCCGCGGAGCGTATAGCTGGCGCCGCTATTGGGGGTGTTGACCAGCGCCGACACACCGCCCGCGTTGCGCAGGATGTCGGTGATGTTGAGCGCCTGCTGTTCCTCGATCGTCTTGGCGGTGATGACCTGCGTATTGCGCGGCTGGTTGCGCAGGCCCAGGCCGTTGCGATCGGAGGTGCTCGACTGGCGGACCAGCGCGCTGGTTTCGGCCTCGTCGCGACGGGCGATCACGACAATCTCGTTGAGGATGACCGGATCGATGACGACGACCAGACCCGCCTTCGCGCCCGAAAGGACGGCCAGACTGCTGCCCTTGATCGCCGCTTCAGCCGCCCGCCGGGCGTTCGTGGCCCCGTGCACCGGCCGGGAGGTCAGTCCCCGGACGGCGTCAGGGTCGTAATTGATCGTCTCGCCCGTCCGCGCGGCGATCGCCTGAAGCGCCTCGGCCATCGGCATGGCGGGCAGGTCGATGGCCGTGGCCTGTGCGCTCTGCGCCGAAGCGGACGACGGTGTGACGACGCTCACCAGCGCCAGAACGCCGAGGCTTGCGGCGCTTAACAGACATCGGGTCTTGGCAGTCATATGCATCACGCAGTTCCCCCTTTGAGGGCCGCACGCCATCCCCGCACGGGCGCGACTGCCCGTCCGCTAAGCCGCAGACCCTATGACAAAACGAACTCGCCTAACGGCGCGAAACAGTCGCTTCCAGATCGGCTACGACTGCGGCCCCCTCCTGCTCGACGGCGCCCCCCAGTCTTGGAAGCCAAGCCCTGGCGGGACTTTTCCGTCGAAAGAAACGCTATGTGTCCGTTCCATGACTGGCAAATTCGAAGTGTTCATGCCCCCATAAGCCGCATGGATGGCCTACGGTGATGTCCCGGGTGGATTGCAAGCCCGCGCGAAGATTGAACTGCCAATCGACCAACGGGTCTGCGGACGCCAGAAGCAACTACAGTCTACATATGGAAGATTGCTGGAAGCAGCGGTCCGGCAAAGTCGGTAAGGGGCAGGCACAGGATGAACGCCAAGCAACCCGAGGCGGAGGTGCGGACACCGCCTCCCGACGTCTTACCGCTGCGCAAACTGAATTTGAACCTTCTCTACCCCCTGGATGCGATCCTGCGCGCGCGGTCCCTGACCGAGGCGGGACGAGAGGTCCGGCTCAGTCAGCCGGCCATGAGCCATGCCCTGCGACGCCTGCGCGAGCACTTCGCCGATGATCTTGTGATCCACCTGGGCGCCGAGCAGCAGCTCACGCCCCTTGGTCTGGCGTTGCGTCCCGAAGTGCAGCGGGTGATGCGCGAAGTGGAGGGCGCCTTCAACTTCTCGCTCGCCTTCGATCCCATGACCACCACCGGCGCCATCCATGTCGCCACGTCCGAGGCGATAGAGCAGATGCTGCTTGGGGAGGTGCTGCGCAATCTGTCCACGACCGCCCCCGGTTTGACCGTGAGCATTTTACCGCTCGATATCGCACGACCGCGGCGCGCGCTGGATGATGGGGCCGATTTGTTGCTGCTTCCCGGACAGTGCGCGCTCGACGGTCTGGAGACATTGCCGATCCTGAACGACCAAGCCTCCTGCATGATCTGGACCGAGCACCCAACGCTGCGGGACTGCCATGACCTGAACGAAGATCAGTATCGCGCCGCGCGGCACATCGTGGCGCGCGGCGAATTGACGGAAAGCTTTCCGCTCGACGCGGCTGGCGCCGAGATGCTGCGCGCGCGCCGGATCTGCATTCAGACCAGCTCGCAGGCCACGTTGCCCGCTATCGTCATCGGCAGCGATCTGGTGGCGACCGGCAGCATGTGGCTGTTTCAACACTATGCATCGATGATGCCGCTGAAGGTCGTCACCGCGCCTTTTACCAGGCGTCGAACCCCAGTCGTCGCGCAATGGCCAAAACATCGTCGAGATCCCATGCTGGCATGGTTCGTCGACCAGATCAGGGAAAGGCGCCGACAATATCCCCGCGGTCTTGAGTGACGACACGTCTTTCCATGCGGGAATGACCAATCAAAATTAGAGATGCCGCAACGATCGGCGGAACGCCGCAGACGGGTCGCCCGCTGTCTGGCTGCCGATGTTCCCGTTATTCGTCTGCCCTACGCATCCGGTGAGGACCTCGGCGGCTAGCTCCGGTCAGCGGACGTCATCAAATTCCGGGCGGGGTGCTTAGCGTACCCATCCGGTGAGCGCCGCGGCGAGGATGGCGCCTATAGGGGATGAAGGTGTCCGTCGGTTTCGATCAGTTTGAGCGCTTGGGCGAGTGATTTGCCCCGGTGCAGGCAGAACCAGGCGCCGGTGTGCCGATGCCACTGGATGTTGAAGCGGTCG